>DATGUA010000001.1:0-2216 GCA_035301545.1 Tissierellaceae bacterium
TAATTACGGCTGCACAAGCAGTGCTATAGAAGAGATAGAAAAAACGGAACTTATTTTAAGTAAAATAAGTTCCGTTTTTTGATGGGAAATTAGAATAATTAAACTTGTAAATCTGTGTATATGAGAGTTAATATTAAATAAGTCATACTTTATAAATGTAAGATTTTGTTAATTGAAAGATTTATTTATAGGAAGTGTGGGTATACTCTAGTTGAGGGAGGAGATATTATGGCTTTTTCAATGAAAGATAAAAACGTTATTGTAACAGGAGGAAGTAAAGGTATTGGTTATGGTATAACAAATGTTTTCGCTGAAGAAGGAGCAAATGTAATATTTACTGGAAGAAATGAAGAGGATGGTAGAAAAGCTGAAAATAACTTAGAGGCTGAAAATCTTAGTGCTGAATTTTATAAAGCAGATGTTTTAGATTTTGATAAGACTAAAGAGTTATTTAAATATGCAAATGAAAAACTAGGATCTATAGATATTCTTATATTAAATGCAGGAGTATTTCCTGAGACAAGTATAGAAGATATGGAAATAGATCAATGGGATCAAGTAGTAGATATAAATCTGAAAAGTAATTTTATATTTACTAAAGAGGTTATACCATATATGAAAAAAAATGGAGGTAGAATTGTAATAACATCATCTATTACAGGAAATAAAGTTGGAAATCCAGAATTAGCTCATTATTCAGCAGCTAAAGCTGGTATAAATGGTTTTATAAAGACTGCTGCTTTAGAATTAGCTCCGTATAATATTACGATAAATGGGGTAGAACCAGGGAATATTATGACCCCAGGAATGAAAGATTCTTTAGGGGATGAATATATTGAGAAGCAAAAATCTGTGATACCTTTAGATAAACTGGGGGACCCAAAGGATATAGCATATGCAATGATATATTTAGCTTCTGACGAATCTAAATATATTACGGGCCAAACTATTACAGTTGACGGAGGACAAATATTACCAGAATCAGCTTTTGATATTAGATAATAATAAATAAACACAATTAAGATTAAATAATGTACTAAAGAGCAGATTTGAAAGTATTATCTTTTGGATCTGCTTTTTTTGGTATAAGAAATTATTATTTTATTATTAGTATTATTAAGAAGATAAATTATTTATAAAAATTTATGCCTCAGTAATAAATTGGACAGATATTTTAACAAGAAAAAGTAGGAGTAGATATGGACAGATCAATTTGTCCGAAATATTAGCTTTAATATATAAAGATGGATAATTGAGACAAGGTCTCAATTATCCATCTCAGGTTTATATTATATGTTTTTTACAGTTTGTCTTTCAATTTCAACTTTTCCACCAGTATAGGATCCATCATCATAATTTTCATTAAATTTAATATTACTAGCGTCTAATCCACGCTCTTTTAATCTACTCTCAATACCTTCTTTTTCTTTATTTCTCTCAAAAGGATTAGCTGTTTCTTTAACGCCTTCTACAACTTCATACCATTTTGAAAAAGGAATACCAATTCCAATTTCGTCAGGTTTCCAATTTGCAACTAAACGGGTTCCTGGACATAATAAAGTAATATTAATATCTTGAGTGTTATAAGGATATGTAGTTAAATCCTGACAAACTGCTTGTAGTCCAACAGTTCTTAAATTAGATGTATATCCATTAGAGTAACCATGACCTTGTATCATTCTCATTACATTATAGGAACTGCCGACAAGAATTACAATGTCTGGATCTTCTTGATAATCTTCAAGTGGCATAACAGCTATACCAGCTGGTTCTTCTTCTAAAAATAGCATATCATCACTAATGGTTTTTGATGTTTCTACACTATCATAAATATTTTTACTAAATCTACCTTTCCCATTTGCCATTGGTTCAGGTGTTTCTTTCATTCTTAATGCCATAGCACCATTAGGGCATGCTTGATTTTCTTTGGTAAGCTTCATGGCTTGTCCCTTACTTGCAAGCTGCACTGAATTACAATAGGTCACCTTACGATCTCTTTGGGGTACCTCAAAATTTTTAAATTCTTCCATATCAAAGAAAAACTTTATTCCGACAGGTTTTCTGTCTAAATTTAGGTAAGACTCAATTAGGTCTACACTATGTTTAATATTCACGACTTTCCCTCCATATTTTAACTAAATCTTAAGAAATAATTTTATATAATAATTCAAATATTAACTAATTTACCTTAAAATACTATCATCAATAAATGAAAA
>DATGUA010000002.1:0-37230 GCA_035301545.1 Tissierellaceae bacterium
AATTTTACTTCTCTTGCTTATTTTCTGAAATAATCTTGTATATAGTATTTAATAATGGTATAATACTTAGAAGAAAACTAAATATAAAACTTTAAATCAGTCCTGTGAGGCTGGAAAGGAGAATATTAAATGACAGAGAATGTTATTAAAAAGTCTATGGTATATAGTTCCATAGCATTAAAAGGTGTACAAAAATCAGTATTAGCTTTACAACATCTAATCGCAATGTTTGGTGCTACAGTATTAGTACCAATTCTTACCGGTTTTGATCCTTCAATAGCTTTATTTACAGCAGGTGTTGGGACTCTTATATTCCATTTAGTTACGAAAGGTAAAGTTCCAGCATTTCTTGGATCCTCCTTCGCTTTTATTCCAATTATACTAACAATAAAAGAATTATATAATGGGGATCTGGCTTATGCACAAGGTGGCATAATGATATCAGGTTTAGTTTATGTACTTTTATCTTTCTTAGTTAAAACTATAGGACTAGACAGGATAAAAAAATGTCTTCCTCCACATATTGTAGGACCGATGATCATAGTAATAGGCTTAGATTTAATCCCGACAGCATTAAAAATGGCTAGCGAAAACTTTATTATTGCTGGAGTTACTTTAGGGACAGCATTACTAATAAACTTTAAAGGTAAAGGATTTATAAAGCAGTTATCAATTTTAATAGCAGTATTAGTAGGATATTTCCTAGCATTAAATATGAATTTAGTAGATTTAACAGCAATAAAAAATAGTCCAGTTTTTGCATTACCATCATTTCAATTGCCTAAATTTGATATTGGTGCAATAGCAATAACTGTACCAGTAGTATTAGCAGTATTTATGGAACATTTAGGTGATATTACTACTAATGGTCAGGTAGTAGGTGAAAACTTTATAGAAGATCCAGGATTAAATAGAACGTTATTAGGAGATGGATTAGCTACAATGTTTGCTTCTTTAGTAGGAGGACCTGCTAATACTACCTATGGAGAAAATACAGGAGTTTTAGCTATAACTAAAAATTATGATCCTTCAGTTTTAAGATTAGCTGCTATATTTGCAGTTATTTTAGGATTTGTAGCAAAGATAGGTGGAATATTATCATCTATTCCAGAATCAGTAATGGGTGGAATCTCATTAATGTTATTTAGTATGATATCATTAATAGGAGTTAAAACTATTAAAGATGAGAATGTAAAATTTAATTTTAGAAATATATTAGTTATGGGAACTATTTTAATATTAGGTCTAGCTAGTGATTATCTAGGCCAATTATTTAATATAAATATAGGTATTAATATAAATGATACAGTATCAATTTCAGGATTAAGCTTCGCTGCATTAGTAGCTATAATACTAAATATGATAATATCAATAAGTGGAAAGATTGTGGATAAGAACAGAAAATAAGTTTGTTTAATATAGGTGACTGTGAATAACTTTAACATGTTGTTCACAGTTTTTTTATAGACAAATTCACATTTAAGATATAAACTAGAGTAAGAGTATTTAAAAAGGGGTAGAAATATGTCAAATAAAATTATTGTAATAGGTGGAGGAGCTGCTGGAATGATGGCGGCAATATCGGCTAAAAAGGCTGGTGGGGATGTTATAATTCTTGAGAGAAATGATAGAGTAGGTAAAAAGTTATTAGCTACAGGGAATGGTAGATGTAATTATACAAATATAAACTTAAGTATAAATAATTATCATGGAAAGAATCATAAATTTGCATATAGTGGATTATCTAAGTTTGATGTAAACCAAACTATAAATTTCTTTGAAAGAATAGGGATAACTCCAACTATAGAAGATGATGGAAGAGTATTCCCTTTCTCTCTACAGAGCTCTAGTGTGTTAGACCTGCTTAGATATGAAATAAAAGACCTAGGTATAGATCTTATTACAGGAGCCTATGTAAAGGAAATAAGAAAGAAGAAAAATAAATTTATAATAAAATCTAACAATGGAAAAGAAATTAAAGGAGATAAAGTTATATTAGCTACAGGAGGAAAAGCTATGCCTAATAGTGGATCTGATGGTAATGGATATAATTTAGCAAAAAAATTAGGTCACAGTATTATAGATAGTTTTCCAGGATTAGTACAACTTAATTTAGAGGGAAATATATTTAGACAAATAGCAGGAGTAAAATTTCCAGGTATGGTTAAACTTTATTCAAATAATAAATTATTAATAGAAGATATGGGAGATGTATTATTTACTAAATATGGAATATCTGGTCCACCTATCTTACAAATTAGTAGAACAGCTTTAGATTACCTAAGAAAGGAAAAAGATATAGAACTAAAGGTTTCTATTATTTACAATAAGACAGAAGAAGAGATAATAGAGTATTTAGAAGAAAGATTTTTATTTATGCAAAGAAAAACTATAGAAGAAGCTTTGATAGGGCTTATAAACAAAAGATTAATTAATACTATACTAAAGGAAATAAAATTAGATAAAGATAAAAATGTATCTAATCTATCTAAAAAAGAAATTCATAAGCTTGGAAAAATCTTAATATCTTGGAAATTCAAGATAACAGGATCTCAAGGATGGCATCAAGCACAGGTAACAGCAGGAGGTGTAAATACTAAGGAGATAGATGGACAAACTTTTCAATCGAAATTAGTTGAAGGATTATATATAGTAGGAGAATTATTGGATATAGATGGAGACTGTGGAGGATTTAATTTACAATGGGCCTGGTCTTCAGGATATATAGCAGGATTGAATTCTAGTAAATGATTTAAAATCCTTGACAAATATGGGCTAATTAGTGTATATTGTAGTATAAGTATAGATATATGCGTTAAAAAGGATAGTAATAAAATTTAATTTATTAAAGAGAAATAATCCATTGGCTGAAAGATTATTATAAATAATTTTATGAATATCACCTTGAAGCATAATACCTGAATTATAGTAAGGTATTAGGATTAAAGGTCCTTACCCCTTATGAGAGATAGATTATAATTTTATAATCTATAATTTGGGTGGTACCGCGATAATTCGTCCTAAGTCAAAATGACTTAGGATTTTTTTATGATCTAACTTAAGGAATAGCAGAGAGTTTTAGGAGGTCAAATGCAGCAACTCTATTTTGAGATTTATATAACTTTAGAGGAGGATGGAAAGTGGAAAGGTTTGAGGAATTATCAAATAAGCCTGTGAAACAAAGAGAACATGATCTTTCTGAATACTGGAAGGAAATAGATTTACTTCATAAATCTGTAGAAAGTAGAGATTCAGAAAAGTCATTTGTATTCTATGAAGGTCCACCAACAGCAAATGGAAGACCAGGAATACATCATGTTATGGCTAGAACATTAAAAGATTTAACTTGTAGATATAAAACAATGGAAGGTTATCAAGTAAAAAGAAAAGCAGGTTGGGATACTCATGGTCTACCTGTAGAAATTGAAGTTGAAAAAAGATTAGGATTGAAAGATAAACAGGATATTGAAAAATATGGTATAGAAAAGTTTAATGAAGAATGTAGAAATTCTGTATTTCAATATGAAAAACTTTGGAGAGATATGACTGAGAGAATGGCTTATCTAATTGATTTAGATAATCCTTATATTACTTTAGAAAATGATTATATAGAATCAGTGTGGTGGATATTAGATAAGTTTTTCCAAGAAGGATATGTTTATGAAGGACATAAAATATTGCCATATTGTTCAAGATGTGGAACAGGATTAGCATCACATGAGGTAGCCCAAGGATATAAAGAGATAACATCAGAGACAGCAATAGTAAAGTTTAAATTAAAAGATAAAAATGAATATTTTTTAGCTTGGACTACTACTCCTTGGACATTACCATCTAATGTATCTTTAACAGTAAATCCTGAAGAAATATATGTAAGAGTAAAGCAAGATAAGGAAATATATTATCTAGCGAAAGTTCTAGCTAATCAAGTATTAGGAGAAGAGTATGAGATATTAGAGGAAATACAAGGTAAAGAATTAGAATATATAGAGTATGAACAATTAATTCCTTTTGTAAATGTTGATAAAAAGGCATTCTATGTGACCTTAGCAGATTATGTAACTATGGAAGATGGTACCGGAATAGTACATTCTGCTCCAGCTTTTGGTGAAGATGACTATACTTTAGGACTAGAATATGGCCTACCAGTTATACAGCCAGTATCAGAAGAAGGTGAATTTACTGATACGATTTGGGAAGGCCAATTTGTAATGGATGCAGATCCAGAAATTATAGAATGGTTAAGAGGTAATGGTAAATTGTATAGGAAGCAAAGAATGAAACATAATTACCCACATTGTTGGAGATGTGATACGCCATTATTATATTATGCTAAGCCATCTTGGTATATTGAAATGACAAAACTAAAAGATAAATTAATGGAAAACAATAAAAATGTAAATTGGTATCCAGATTATGTAGGAGAAAGAAGATTTGGAAATTGGTTAGAAAATCTAAATGATTGGGCAATTTCTAGAAGTAGGTATTGGGGTACTCCATTCCCAGTATGGAAATGTGATGATTGTGATTATACTGATAGTGTAGGTTCAAGAGAAGAGTTAGTCGAGAGAGCTATAGAAGATATAGACATGGATATAGAACTTCATAAACCATATGTAGATAATGTACATTTAAAATGTGATAAATGTGAGGGAACCATGACTAGAAGTGAGGATGTTATAGATGTTTGGTTTGACAGCGGTGCTATGCCATTTGCACAACATCATTATCCATTTGAAAACAAAGAAAACTTTGATCAAATATTCCCAGCAGATTTTATAAATGAAGGTATAGACCAAACTAGAGGATGGTTCTATTCATTATTAGCTATATCTACATTTGTAACAGGAAAGGCACCTTATAAAAATGTATTAGTAAATGATTTAGTGCTAGATAAAGAAGGAAAGAAAATGTCTAAGTCTAGAGGTAATACTGTAGATCCATTTGAATTATTTGATAAGTATGGTGCAGATGTTTTAAGATGGTATTTAGTACATGTATCACCACCTTGGACTCCAACTAGGTTTGATGAGGATGGGCTAAGAGAGGTACAATCTAAATTCTTTAGAACTACAAGAAATATATATAATTTCTTCTCATTATATGCAAATACTGATGAGATTAACCCTAAAAAATTCTTTATAGAATATAAAGATAGACCAGAAATAGATAGATGGATACTTTCAAAATATAATAATTTAATTAAAAATACTAAATCAAATATGGATGAATTTGAATTAACAAGAGCAGCAAGAGATATCCAAAACTTTATTATAGAAGATTTATCTAATTGGTATATTAGAAGAAATAGAAGGAGATTTTGGTCAACAGAATTAGATGATGATAAAAAAGCGGTGTATAATACTACCTATGAAATATTATTAGGTTTAAGTAAAATTATAGCACCATTTGTTCCTTATATAGCAGAGGAATTATACCAAAAATTAACTGATGGAGAATCAGTTCATTTAGATTACTATCCAGAAACTAATGAAGAATTAATTGATAATAAATTAGAAGAAAAAATGGATTTAGTTAGAGATTTAGTAGGCTTAGGTAGGGCTTCTAGAGAAACTGTAAGAATTAAAGTTCGTCAACCATTAAATGAAGTAGTAATAGATGGTAAGTATGAAGAACAGATTCATGATTTAGTACCTTTAATCATGGAAGAACTGAATGTTAAAAATGTAGTATTTGAAAAAGACCTATCTCAATTTATGAATTTTTCATTAAAACCAAATTTCAGAGAAGCAGGACCTGTACTTGGCTCTAAGATTAAAGCTTTTAGTCAAGCTTTAAATCAATTAGATGCTCGAGAGGTAGTAGAAAAGTTAGAAAATGGAGAGAAATTAAGACTAAATCTAGATGGAGAGGAAATGGAAATAGGAGAAAATTTTGTTGAAGTAAATACATCTTCTAAAGAAGGATTTGATGTAATTATGGAAAACAATCTATTTGTAATTCTAGATACTACTTTAACTTCAGAATTAGTAAATGAAGGATATGCAAGAGAATTTGTATCTAAAATACAACAAATGAGAAAACATAATAGATATGAAGTATTAGATAATATTAATATTTACTATAATGGTTCAGATGAAATAAAAGAGGCTATAGACCAATATGAAGAATTTATTAAATCAGAAACATTAGCAAGGTCAGTAGAAAAGGTGGATGAAGAAGACTTAGAAGAACAAGATTTAAATGGAGAAATGACAGGTATAAGACTAGAAAAAATAGAATAATATAAATTATGAATCAGACAAATAATAAAATTATTTGTCTGATTTTTATATAATTTAATTATAAAAACTCTAACAATCAATTTAAGTTTATATTAATAGGATATAATATTAAATATATTATACTCTAATTAACTAGAGAGGAGGCTTATTATATGGCAATTGATAAAGATAAGACTAGAGAATTAATAGATGATATAGATAAATTATTTGATTCAATTTCAAAACCACTACCTAAAGAAACTAAAAAATTCTTAAAAAAGAAGGTTATGGGACCTGTATTTGATGAAGTTAGAAAACTAATAGAAGAAAGTAGACCACCAGTATTATTTTTAATGGGAAGATCAGGTCATGGAAAATCTTCTTTATTAAATGCTCTAGCTAATAGTAAAGTAGCTGAGGTAGGAGATATAAAACCTACAACTCCTGAATCTGTAGCTTATGAAATAAATTTCAAAGATAGATATGCTAATTGGTCCGTTATAGATACAAGAGGAATATTTGAAACTACAAAGCCAGATGGAGCATTAGGAGTAGATGCAATAGAAATATTAAAGAAGGATATAATAAAATATAAACCTGATATTATTCTTCATGTAATAAATGCTTCAGAAATACGTAATTTGTCAAATGATTTAAAGGTTTTTAATGATATTACTACTACAATTAGAAAAGAAACTGGTGTAAAAGTTCCTACTATTATTGCATTAAATAAGGTAGATACCTTAGGAAATCCAAGAGATTGGCCACCAGAGGAAAGTGTAGAGAAAAGTGGTTTAATAAAAGATGCTTTAGATTATATGGTAGAGGGTGTACTAAGTATTGATAAATTTACAAGAATAGATTTAAATAAAAATATTAAAGGTTATAAGATTTATAGTGATTCCTATATAGGAATCATCCCTATATGTAGTCTAAAAGGAGATTTATGGAACATAGAAGTCTTATCTGATTTTATTGGAGAAAATTTACCAGATGAAGCATTAATAGATTTTTTTCAGGCTCAGGAAAGAAGAGAACAATTAAAAAGATTATCTACATCTATAATAAATAAGTTTTCAACTATAGCAGGAACCATAGGAGCATCTCCTATACCTATAGCAGATATATTAGTTTTAACACCGATACAATTATTGATGATATCTATAATTGGTGGATTATCTTGTAGAGAGTTTAATAAAGACACAGCTAATGAATATTTAACAGCAGCAGGAATAAATTTAGGAGCAGCTTTCGGATTGAGAACAGTGGCCCATCAATTAACAAAGCTAATTCCAATTGCAGGTTGGGTAGGTTCAGGAGCTATAGCTGCAAGTGGTACTTATGCTATTGGTAAATCAGCAGAAACTTATTTCTTTGCTGGAGAAGTAAAGAAACCAGATGAATTTATGTAATAAAAAATGTGGATAAATTTATCCACATTTTTTATCTAAGATTATTTTTAGCTATTACAAGGTGAATGTCTTGGTAGGTAATACTTTCTGGTAAAGACTCTTTAATAGGTTTTAATTTCTCTAAACCTAATTTATTAATAGAATTTAATATTTGACTCTCTATATTAGGATTATCTATAAATTTATTCCAATTAACTTCTTTTCCTTGTTCTTCACACTTTGACAAATGATTGATTATAGTATTAGTTGTAAATTCTCTTTCAACTGCTATTTCTTCTAAAGATAAATCGTTGAGATAATAATTATAAGTAATTTCATATCTATTTGTTAAATTCTCTTTTAAAGACTTATTCATCTTTTGGTTGCTTATAAGATCAATAGGCTCTATTTCATTTTCATTACAATAATCTTTTACTAATTCAATAAAAGATTCACCATATGATTCGTACTTTTTTAATCCTACCCCTTTAATAGTAAGTAATGATTTTTTATCCTGTGGAAAATAGGAGGCTATTTCTTTTAATGTAGAATCATGAAATATCATAAAAGGAGCTAGGTTTTTATCTTGAGATATATTATATCTTAATTCTCTTAGTTTTAGGAATAGATCTTCGTCAAAACTATCTGGAAGTTCATCAGTCGTTTTACTTTGAATTTTAGTACTTTTTTGTTTTTCTACTAAATCTTTCTTATGATTAACTTTTACCTCTCCTTTTAATACTTCACCAGCCTTAGCTGATAATTTTAATACAGGAAATCTATCAGCTGTTATATGAATATAGCCCTTTGATATTAAAGCCATAATCATTTCTTTAATAGAATCAGTGTCTGAATCTCCCATAATATTATAGGTGGAAATTTTATCTAATCCAAAATCTAAGATCCTTTTATTTTTTGATCCTTTTAAGACTTGGGTTATTACAGTTATACCATATCGTTCTCCTACTCTATATATACATGATAATATTTTCTGAGATTCAATAGTAATATCTACCATTTCCGAATTATCTAAACAATTTCCACAATTATTACATTTATCATAATTAGGTGTTTCGTCAAAATATTTTAATATGTCCTTTCTTAAACAATTATGAGTATGACAATAATCGATAAGATATTGTAAATTTTTATATAATATAGTTTCTCTTTTATCTGAGACTGAATTATTTTGTATTAGAAGTTTTTGTTTAACTATGTCGGAAGGAGAATATAATAATATACAATGACTAACTTCACCATCACGACCTGCTCTCCCTGCTTCTTGATAATAAGCTTCCATATTTTGAGGCATATTGTAATGAATAACAAATCGTATATCAGGTTTATCAATACCCATACCAAATGCATTAGTTGCTACTATTATTTGAACTTTATCAAATATAAAAGCATCTTGATTCTTTTGTCGGGTATTAGAATCCATACCTCCATGATATCCTAAGGCTTTAAATCCATGATCATTAAGTTTATCTGTAAGAGATTCTACAGATTTTCTAGTAGCACAATAAATTATCCCAGATTGATCGGGATAATTTTTATTTATAAAATCTATTATATAAGATGATTTATCACTAATTTTTGCAACTTCATAGAATAGATTAGATCTATCAAATCCAATAATAGACTCAATAGGGTCAATAAGTCCGATTAAATTTTTAATTTCCTTAACTACTTCTTTAGTAGCTGTTGCGGTGTAGGCAGCAACTATAGGTCTATTAGGTATAGAATTAATAAATCTAGGTATTTCTACATAAGATGGTCTAAAATCATGGCCCCATTGACTGATACAGTGTGCCTCATCTATAGCTATCATAGAGATGTCTATTTGTCGAATTATATCTATAAATGAAAAAGTATTTAATCTTTCTGGAGCTAGATACACTAATTTATATTTATACTCTTTAATATCTTGAAATCTTTTGTTTAATTCATTATTATCTAAAGTACTATTTATAAATGTTGCTGCAACCCCCATTTCATTTAGAGAGTCTACTTGATCTTTCATTAAAGAGATTAAGGGAGATATTACTATGGTGACACCATCTAATAATATAGCTGGAAGCTGATAGCATAAAGATTTACCTCCTCCAGTAGGCATTATACCGATAGCATCTTGATTTTCATTTACTATTCCTTTGATAATTTCTTCTTGTCCTTCTTTAAATTCATCATAACCAAAATAAGTCTTTAAAGTATTATAAATAGGAATTTTAATCACATCCTTACATTTATTATATAGGATGTATTGATAAATTTCATGTTTTATTCTATAATATACGGTCTTAAACCTTTTTTCACACTATAAGCAAAATCTTCACTAGCTCCCCAATCGAAATTAAAAATAAAACCTTTAGAACTTCCTGTAGAAATTACTCTTACATCTGTATCCCCTTTAATATTATCTATAATAACTACTAATGCAGCTCTATTTTCTGCTCGAATATAATACTTTTCAAATATTAAAGTTCCTATTGATCTATTATTTTCTAAATTTATAAACTCTTCATGTACTAAATCTGCATTTTGGTATGATTTAACTAATTCAAATGCTTCTTTTGGATTAATATTAACTTTAAAATTATATTTACTCATATTATCTCTCCTTAATCCTTCTATATTTAATTACCACTTAAGGCTAATAATAGTTGAGAAGGTAAATAAAATAACCACATAGCAATAGATGCTATATCACTTGTTTTACCTATAGTATTATATATAGCCACATTAATATCACATAAAACAAAAAGAATCATTCCTAACAATATCATTTCTTTATTAGGACTTGGGAATAGTTCGTATCTATACTGGTAAATTGCTTCTTTAAGACTTATAAACAAGCAACTACTATAAAACAAGCCTATAGGAAGTATTAAATCTATCTTTTTAATAGAATTATAGATATAGCCGTAAACTATAAATATGATTAAAAGGCTAAAGATGATGTATAATATGTTTTTTCTAATGTTTTGTTTATTATATCTTAATATATATAATATTTGAACAATACAAAAAGAGCCGATAGCTACTGGAAAAAAGTTATTATAAATTAAAAATAAATAATCGGCAATTAATGTAAAGAAGAGTCCCGTAATTAATAATTTACTATTAAGTTTATACTTCCTCGATTTATGATTTACTATAGCAAGTAAGAAACATAAAAATATACTTATAAATTTCATGATATTTGATGAAAGAAAGAGTTTCTTTTCAGAGATATCTGTATATAAAAATGTTATATATAATATAGCAATTAATACTATTAAAATATTTTTAAAAAAATTTCTAAATGATTTAATCAAATTTTCACCATCTCTTACTAATATTATTAGATTTTTAATAATTCATTTATAATCTCATTTATATAATTTACCTCACATATGAATAGATTATACTATATAGGTTTAGAGGTGGTTATTTGGTTAGAACAAGATTTATTTATGATTCTATTATAATGATTTTAGTAAATATTTTTGTACGGATAATAGATTTTGCCTATGAGGTTGTTTTATCAAAATTTCTAGGTCCAGAAGGAATAGGTCTATTTCAGATATCGACAACTACTCTTATGGTTTTTCTGTCTATTACTACTTCTGGTATTCCTATGTCTGTTACTAAGCTAGTAGCAGAGGAAAATGCAAAAAGAAATCATAAAAATGTAGAAACAATATATAGTACTACTATTCTTTTAAATTTGTGTATTTCTATACTTCTTAGTATAGTAATAGTATTATTTTCAGATTTTATTGCTATTAATATATTTAAAAATAAAGAAATGATTTATGGAGTATATCTCTTAGTTCCTGCATTAATAATAATGTCTATAACTCGTGTATTAGAGTCATTCTTTTATGGAATGAAAAATATGATTATCCCTAGTATTGCTGAAATAATTGAATCTACAGCTAGACTTATAATTATTACAACTATATTTTATTACTTTTCTAATACTAATCCTATATATGGAGCGATGATAGCTATATTAGGAATTAGTATAGGAGAATTATGTGATTTAATATGGTCCTTATTATCAAAAAATAAAACTCGAATAAGTAGATCTAAAGAAAATATATTTAGTGGTTTTAGCATAAGGTTTGCAGCTAAGATTTTATTTATGTCTTTACCATTAATGGCATCTGGTTTCTTTAGTATCATATTAAAATTTATAAATACTATAATGATTCCATCAAGACTTATGATTGCAGGATATACTAATAAATCAGCAATGGAAGTATTCGGAAGAATTACAGGGATGGCAATGCCTTTAATACATTTACCATTTATGGTAACCTCGGCAGTAGTGATTAATCTAATAACTAGTTTATCTAGAGATATGGTATTAAAAAATTTTAATAAAATAAAAAGCGATATTCAACTTACTATTAAAGTGACATTATTGATTTCTTTACCTTTAATGAGCTTACTTATTGTTTTTTCTAAAACATTATCTATATTTTTATATAATGACCCTCAAGTCGGAGAATATATTAGAATTCTAGGATATGGAACTGTATTATCAGCATTACAATATACTCTTTCAGGTATACTGTTTGGGATAGGAAAAGAGGTAGACGCTACTAGAAATAGATTGCTTGGTTTAATTTTAAGAGTGATACTTATATATTTTTTAGTAGGAGATCCAAAGCTTCATATATATGGATTTTTTATAGCCTTTTATATGTCTAATATCCTTATCCTCATATTAGATATTATAAGTTTAAAGAGATCTGTAGATGTAAAATTTAATTGTTTTGACATCTTAGGTAAGCCATTAATAGGATCTATATTTATGATAGGATATATACAGTTATCGACTTATGATATAAAGAACTTACCTAATATAAGTATATTTAACTTTATATTTATATTAGGAATAGCTTTTCTATCATATCTACTTATTTTAATTATTACTAAAGCAATACCAAATGATATTATAGGGAGAATAACTAAAAATATTGTAGATTAAATTTTACCATATTTTATCTTAATAGATGAGGTGTGTTATTGTTTTTAGATATGAATTAGTCTTATTTATTATAAATCTATGATATAATTAAATAGAAATTAATGAGCAATATAAGCAATTGTTAATACATTGATATATAAAACATATAGAGAATATAAAATGAATATTTAAATAAATTTTATAGAAAAATATTATTGGAGGAAGTTATAATTTGAATCTATATATAATTAGGCATGGACAAACAGAGTGGAATGTACAAAAAAGATTACAAGGATGGAAAAATTCTAATTTAACAAAACAAGGAATGAAAAATACTGAAAACCTATCCTATAGACTAAAAGATATTGAATTTGATTATATCTATTCTAGCCCCCAAGAAAGAGCTATAGATACAGCAAATATAATTAAAAGGGATAAAGATATAGATATAAATATATTAGATGGATTAAAAGAGATTGGTTTTGGAACTTGGGAAGGAATGGATATAGATACTATTAATTCTAAATTTGGAGATAAGTTTGAAACATATCTAAATAGACCTCATTTATATGAGCCTATAGATGGAGAATCTTTTGAAGATATATTTAAAAGAGTAAGAAAATCTCTTACAGATATAATAAATAATGGCGGAGATAATGTATTTATAGTATCCCATGGTGTTACAATTAAGGTTTTGACTGCTATTATAAAAGATATTCCTTTAAAAGAATTGTATAATATTCCTATATATGAAGGTACTGCATTAAATATATGTAGAGTAAAGGAAAAGGAAATAAAATTTATAGTAGAAGGAGATACTTCACATATGGACTAATTATTAAAAAATTAAACAGGGTAGATAGGATGTGAATCTAGACATGAGATTAGGAAGAGAATTTTTTATTAGGAATACAGAAATAGTAGCTCGAGAATTATTAGGAAAGATCCTAGTATATAAAACTGATGATGTAATATATAAAGGGCGGATAGTAGAAACAGAAGCCTATATAAATGATAATGATGATGCAGCACATTTTAGTGGAGGTTTAACTGATAGGACTAGGGTGGTATCAGAAGAAGGTGGACATATTTATATGTTTACTATATATGGAATGTATGAATGTTTTAATATTATAGCAGAAGAAAAGAATATTCATGGGGGAGTTTTAATACGAGGTATAGAACCTATAAAAGGTATAGAAAGTATGTATAAAAATAGATATAAAAAGACTTATGATAATCCTAGAAAAAGAGAATTGATCAATTTGACTAATGGTCCGGCAAAGTTTGTAATGGCTTATGGGATTAATAAAAAGGATTTCTATGGATTAGACTTAGTTACAGACCCTAGTATATGGGTAGAAGATAGCCCTAAATTGGCAAAAGAGGATATAGTTGAGACTACAAGAGTAAATATAGATTATGCTGAAAGCAAGGATTGGTTATTAAGATTTTATATAAAGGATAATCCATATGTATCGAGAAAATAAAATTAAAATTTAAATTGGTGGGTAAAGGGTAATAGAATATTATGTAAAGGAGGGGAACTATGAAGATTAATTGGAATAAAAAATATAATACTATAGCAATATATGCACTTATAATTAGTATTCTAAGTATATTATTTTATCTTATAGCATCAGAGGTAAATTTATTTAAAATACAAGTAGGAAAATATATTAGTACTTTACAACCTATTATAATCGGTTTTGTAATGGCTTATATATTTAATTTTATATTAGAGTTCTATGAGGATAATATAATATATAGACTAACAGATAAAAGAAAAAACAAAAAGAGCTATAGAATTATAGCTATTATTCTTACTTATGTAACTGTATTTTTATTACTATACTTATTTTTAAATTTTGTTTTACCACAGCTAATATCTTCAATAGTAGGATTAGCAAATGATATACCTCATTATGTAACAAATATAAGTAGAGAAATTACTGATATAGTATCACAATTAAATATAGAACAAGAATATTATAATTTTATATTAGAAAAGTGGAATGAGTTTGTTAATTATATTTTAGAGTTTGCAACAGATTTAATTCCTAAGCTTGGAAATTTTGCAAAGAATATATTATCTAGTATTTGGAATATAGTATTAGGATTAATAGTTTCTATTTATTTATTAATTGATAAAGAAAAGTTCTTAGCCTTAGGTAGGAAAGTAGTAAATGCTACATTTACAAAAGAGACTGCAGATCGTATAATGAGATTAATGCGAAGAAGTGATCATATTTTTGGAAGGTTTTTAAGTGGGAAGATATTAGATTCATTTATAGTCGGAATTTTAACTTTTATAATATTAAGTATATTTAAAATGCCTTATACTACTTTAATATCATTTATTATTGGTATAACTAATATTATTCCATTTTTTGGACCATTTATAGGAGCAGTCCCATCATTTTTTATAATTGTGTTTGTATCTCCAGTAAAAGCATTATGGTTTTTACTGATAATACTAGTTATCCAACAAATTGATGGAAATATTATAGGTCCAAAGATATTAGGTGACTCTTTAGGTATATCAGCTTTTTGGATATTATTCTCTTTATTAGTAGCTGGAAAAATATTAGGCTTTGTAGGATTAATAATAGGTGTACCTTTATTTGTATTAATATATTCTATTATTAAAGATATAGTAGAAAATAAACTAGAGAAAAAGGGGTTACCTAAAGATACAAAAGATTATTATAAATAATAAAGGGGGAAATATGCTATTATGGAAAAAGGGTATATACATGTTTATACTGGAAATGGGAAAGGAAAAACTACAGCAGCATTAGGTTTATCATTAAGAGCTGTATGTGCAGGAAAAAAGGTATTCTTTGGTCAATTTATTAAAGGGATGAAATATAGTGAATTAGAATGTGTGAATTTTATACCAGATTTAGTTATAGAGCAATTTGGTAGAGATTGCTTTATATATAATGAACCAACTGAAGAAGATATAAAATGTGCTAGAGAAGGATTAAATAAATTAAGGGAAATACTTAAACAGGGAGAGTATGATCTAGTAGTATTAGATGAGTTAAATATTGCGCTACTTTATGAGCTCTTTGATATAGATGAAGTTATAGAGATTATAAATAATAGAGCATCTCATGTAGAAGTAATAATAACAGGTAGGTATGCAGCTGATAAAATAATTGAAATAGCAGATCTAGTAACAGAGATGAAAGAAGTAAAACATTATTATACTCAAGGTGTAGAAGCACGTAGTGGAATAGAAAAATAAAGAAGTGGAGATTTTATAATTAATTATAAAATCTCCACTTCTTTATTTGAATTGGCAAAAATACTTAAACCAGTCTATATAATTTTCAGAATTAAGATTATGTTGTAAAAATACAAAATTATATTCCCGTTCTATATTAAAGTCTTCAATATAAAGCTGATTTAATTTTCCGGACTTTAATTCTTCTACAACAGCATTTTTATATAGAAATGTAATTCCTAAATTCTCTATTATTAAATCTTTAATAGTACTTATACTACCAATTTCATGGATTTGTTTAAATCTATTAATAGTAAAATTATTTTCATATAAGATTTGTTCGAATATTTCACGACTACCAGATCCTGTTTCTCTAATTATTAAATTTTCTTTTGAAATCTCTTTAAAAGAACTCTCTTTATTAGCTAAAGAGTTTAATGGAGAACATATACCTATAAATTCTTCTTTTGAAAATCTAATAGTATTGTACTTATCTTTATTAAAATGTCCTTCTAATAATGCAAAATCTATATCTCCATCTTCTAATTTCTGAAGTAAGGTTTTTGTGTTGTTTACTTCCATATTGATATGAATATTAGGATAATCCTTAATTAAATTAGTTAATATTTTAGGCATAGTATATTCACCAATAGTTAGAGTAGTACCAAATTTTATATTTGTATTAGAATCTGATGAGGAACTAAGTCTTTCTTTTATTTTTTGGGAACTAGACTCTATTCCCGCAACAAATCTATATAATGTTTCACCTTCCTTAGTTAAAGATAAATTTTTCCCCTTATAATTAAAAAGTTTTACATTATACTCTTTTTCTAAATATTTAATATGTTGAGATACAGCAGGCTGAGTTATGTGAAGTAGTTTTGCTGTGGTAGTATAGTTTAATACTTTACATAATATGAAAAAAGTTTTTAATCTAAAATCTAACATAATATTCTCCTTATCTATAAGTATAGTTTATATATATATAATAAATGATAATTTGATGTTATACTATACTATTGATAAAATCAATATAGTAAATGAATTAAGGAGGAATTTGATGTGATAAAAGATTATTCACCAGGAATTTTATTATCTGTAATAGTTGCTATAATATCTATATATATTAGTAATTTAATTCCAGGTAATGTTATAGGAGCAGCAGTTTTTGCTTTGTTGTTTGGAATGATAATAAATCCTTTTATCTCTAGGGATAAACGATATGATCAAGGTTTATCATTTATAACAAGACGTGTATTAAAACTAGCTATAATATTACTAGGTGCTACCTTAAGTTTCACCCAGGTATTAGAAGTGGGTAAGTATTCTCTATTTGTAATGAGTTTTACATTAGTTGCAGCTTTTGGTGGAGGATATTATCTAGGGAAGTTATTCGGTATGAACTGGAAGTTATCAAGTTTAATATCAGCAGGAACTGGAATATGTGGAGCATCTGCTATAGGAGCTATAGCTCCTACTATTGAAGCAGAACCTAAAGATATCGCATATTCTATATCTGCCACATTTATATTTGATATAGTTATGATTGTGCTTTTTCCGATAGCAGGAAAATATTTTGGGATGAGTGATTTAGGATTTGGGTTATGGACAGGTACTGCAGTAAATGATACTTCCTCTGTTGTAGCTGCTGGATATGCATTTTCTGATGTTGCAGGTAGCTTTGCAATTATAGTAAAATTAACTAGAACTTTATCTGTAGTTCCTATAGTATTAATCTTTTCATATATTAATGAAAAGGTTAAATTAAAAGACAATAAAGATAACAGTGTTAAAAGAGAAAAAATAAGTATAAAAAATATATTCCCATGGTTTATAATATTATTTTTACTAGCTGTAGGGATAAAAAGTCTCGGATTAATATCAGATAATTTAAGTAATAATATATCGGATATTAGTAAATTCTTTATGGTTATGGCATTAGGATCAATAGGGTTAAAAACGAATTTTAGAGAAGTATCTAAATCTGGATATTTACCTATGCTACATGGTTTTTTAATTTCATTATTAGTAGTGATAGTTTCCTTCGGGGCCCAAAATCTAATGGGTCAAATTTAAAGGCCAGTTATCTGGCCTTTTTTTAACTTTTTTGTAGAATTATTGATATAAAAGATACTATGATATTATAAGAATTCATGATATAATAACTAATATATAACAATCTTCAGAAAATTAAGTTTATACAAAAGTTTAAAACGCTTTTGAGTCCAACATTCTAAAAGCTATTAATAAATATATGGTCTAAGGAGGCAGTGTATATAATGAAGACATACGTAACTGAACAAATTAGAAATGTAACTTTAATAGGACATAGTGATAGTGGCAAAACAACAATAGCTGAAGCAGCTTTGGCAACAACAGGAGCTATAAAAAGGCAAGGATCTATATCAGATGGGAATACGATTTCTGACTTTGGTAAAGAAGAAATTGATAGACAAGTATCAATAGGAACTACATCAATACCTGTAGAATGGGATGATACTAAGATTAATATTATAGATACACCTGGTTATTTTGATTTTGTTGGTGAAACATATGGGGCTCTTAGAGCTAGTGAAGGAGCAGTTATAGTAGTAGACGCATCCTCTGGTGTAGAAGTGGGTACTGAAAAAGCATGGCAGATCCTTGAAAAGCATAAAAGACCTAGATTTATATTTTTAAATAAAATGGATAAAGAAAATGTGGATTTTGATGAATTAATAGATAAATTAAAAGAAAAATTTGGAAGAAAAATATTTCCATTTGCATTGCCTATAGGAAAAGCTGAAGATTTTCATGGTTTTGTAAATGTTAGGGATGAAGTAGCTTATAATTATAAGAGTGGAGAACCAAAAGAAATACCATTATATGAAGAAGAGAAAGAAGAAATATCAGATATAAGAGAAGCAATGATGGAAATAGTAGCAGAATCTGATGAAGAACTTTTAGAAAAATACTTTGATGGTGAAGAATTTACGACAGAGGAGATTGCTACAGGTATAACTACTGCATTTGGTGCAGGGGAATTAGTGCCAGTATTTTTAGGGTCAGCAGAAAAAAATATTGGAGTAGATTACTTATTAAGAGCTATTAGAAGATATATACCAGATCCAAAAGAGGGAGATCTAGTAAAAGCTTATAAAAATGATGAAGAGTTTGAAAGAAAAGTAGATATTAAAGAGCCTTTCTCAGCTATAGTGTTTAAAACTATAGTAGATCCATTTGTAGGTAAATTATCTTTATTTAAAGTTTTATCTGGAAAAGCAAGTAAAGATATGAGTATATACAATCCTAATAAAGATCAAACAGAAAAATTAGGTGAACTGTTTTTATTAAGAGGAAAAGAGCAAATAGATGTAGATGAGGTTGTAGCAGGTGATATAGGTGCTACATCAAAACTACAATATACTGAGACCGGAGATAGTCTATCAGATAAAGATGATTATACACAGTATGAAGGCATAGCCTATCCTAAACCTACATTATATAGAGCAGTAGAGCCGAAATCTAAAGGAGATGAAGAGAAGATAGGGTCTTCTTTACAAAGATTAACTGAGGAAGATCCGACATTTGTTTTAGAAAGAAATGCTGAAACAAAACAATTATTAATTGGCGGGCAAGGAAATGTGCAATTAACTGTGATCACTGATAAATTGAAGAATATGTTTGATGTAGAAATAGTATTATCTGATCCAAAGATTGCATATAGGGAAACTATAAAGAAAACTTCAACAGTTCAAGGTAGACATAAAAAACAATCTGGTGGAGCTGGACAATATGGCGATGTTCATATAAGATTTGAACCTACTAATGAAGATTTCGAATTTGAAGAAGAGGTATTTGGTGGAGCAGTTCCTAGAAACTTCTTCCCAGCAGTAGAAAAAGGATTGGTAGAGTCCTTAGAAAATGGAATACTAGCAGGATACCCAGTAGTTAATTTAAAAGCAGTATTGTTTGATGGATCACATCATCCGGTAGATTCTAATGAAATGGCATTTAAGATGGCAGCATCTTTAGCATTTAAAAAAGGAATAAAGGAAGCAGATCCAATACTTTTAGAACCAATAATGAAAGTAGAGATAAAGGTTCCAGAAGATTATATGGGTGATATAATGGGTGATATGAATAAACGTAGAGGCCGAATATTAGGTATTGAACCTCAAGAAGACGGATCTCAATTGGTAATAGCTGAAGCTCCTCATGCAGAATTATTTCAATATGCAATAGATCTAAGAAGTATGACACAAGCTAGAGGAGAATTTGAAATGGAATTTATAAGATATGAAGAAGTTCCAAAAGAAATAGCAGAAAAGATAATAGAAGAATCAAAAGTAGTATAATCGTAATAAAGACATTGAATTTTTATAAAAATTCAATGTCTTTTTATTTTACTCTTGATTTTTTTATTTAGATATGATAACTTAATTATTAAAGGACAAAGAAAGTCAAAGTCAGAAATGGAGGAAACATTATGGCTGGACTAAGTAATATAATAGAAGATTTTATAAAAGAGTTATTAAAAACTGCCGAAAACGATACTATAGAAATACAAAGAAATGAGATGGCAGAGCAGTTTGAATGCTCTCCATCACAGATCAATTATGTATTGTCAACTCGCTTTACTCCTTATAAAGGATATTATATTGAGAGTAGAAGAGGTGGCGGTGGGTATATAAAAATAATAAAGGTAAGTATTGAAAATAATGAAGAGATCTATAATATAATAGTAGATACAATTGGAAACTCTATTACAAAAAGTAAAGCATATAATATAATTGAAGGATTATATGAAGAGGATCTAATAAATAAAAGAGAAGAAAGAATTATTAAAATAGCTATAGCAAATAGGACTTTAATTGGTAGTAATGAAGAGAAAAATATCCTGAGAGCTAATATTTTAAAAAATATTCTTCTCACCCTAATTATGTAGGAGGTGTAGGCTATGTTATGTGAATCCTGCAAAAAGAATGAAGCTAGTGTACATTATACACAGATAATTGATGGAAAAATGGAAGAAAGACATCTTTGTGAAGAATGTGCAAGTGAAGATTATAATTTAGATTTTGAAAATCCATTTTCTATGAATAAAATTTTTACTGGATTGATAGATAATATACAAGAAGATAAAAAGAAAAGAAAAGAATTAAAATGTGATAATTGTGGATTAAGTTATAGGCAATTTAAAAAAGATGGAAAATTCGGTTGTAGCAATTGTTATAAAACTTTTAAAAATAATCTTTATCCATTAATTGAAGGATTACATGGACATAATATTCACAGAGGTAAAATGCCTCAAAATGTAGATGAAGAGATAGGACTTATGAGAGAAGAAGAAAAATTAAAAAGAAAATTAAATGATGCAGTAGAAAAAGAAGAATTTGAAGAAGCTGCACTACTGAGAGATGAATTAAAAGCTTTAAAAGGTAAATTGAATAGGTATAAGGAGGTATAGGATTATGACTAAATGGTTAGATGAGCCTTCATTAGATGAAGATGTAGTTGTAAGCACTAGAGTTCGTATTGCTCGTAATTTAGACAAATATAAATTTCCATCCTTACTATCTATTAATGAATCTGATGAATTAACTGATGAAGTTTTGGTAAAGATGAAAGAAGTGTTAGATTCGAATTATCAATTCTTTCGAACTAGAGATCTATCGGATAGGGAGCAATTAGTATATGTTGAAAAACATTTAATAAGTCCTGGTTTGATTCAAGAAAAGAATAAAAGTAGTTTTTTATTAAGAAATGATGAAAAAGCCTCTATTATGATTAATGAAGAAGATCATATAAGAGTTCAAACTTTATTTCCAGGATCTAATTTAGAGAAAGCATGGGAGTTATGTTCTAATATAGATGATAGATTAGAAGAAAATTTAAAATATGCTTATGATAAAGATTTAGGATATTTAACCTCTTGCCCAACTAATGTAGGCACTGGATTGAGAGCCTCTGTAATGTTACATTTACCATGTATTACAATGACTAACAATATGAATTCTTTAATAGAAGGTCTTGGAAGTATAGGGATTACTGTAAGGGGACTATATGGTGAAGGATCTAAAGCATTAGGGAATTTATATCAAATCTCTAATCAAACTACATTAGGACAGTCAGAAGAAGAGATAATCGAAAAGTTAAATAAAGTTGTACAACAGATTATAAATAAAGAAAGAAATACACGCAAGCATTTAAAAGAATATAAATTGTTAGAATTAGAAGATAAAGTGTATAGATCTTCAGGAATATTAAGATATGCTAGAATCTTAACATCTAAAGAAGCGACAGTACATCTTTCTAATATTAGATTAGGATTAGAAATGGAAATATTGGAAACTGGTGATTTTAAAGATGTGATTAAATTAATGATGGATATTCAACCAGCTAATATTCAAATAAGATATGATAAAGATATGAATGAACAAGAAAGAGATACAGCGAGAGCTAATGTAATAAGAGAATATATATCGAATATGGAGGGATAAGGTATGGCAATGTTTGGAAGATTTACTGAAAAAGCTCAGAAAGCTATTATGTTGTCACAGGAAGAAGCTAAAGGATTAAAACATAATTATGTAGGAACTGAACATATACTACTTGGTATAATTGCAGAAGGTACAGGTGCTGGAGCGTTAGCTTTAAAAGAAGCTGGAGTAGATATAGACAAAGTTAGAGCTGAAGTAGAAAAGGTAATCGGAAAAGGAGAAGTTAAATCAGAAATTGTAGGATTTACACCAAGAACTAAAAAGATATTTGAACTTAGTTTTCTACAAGCTAGAAATTTAGGTCATAGCTATATTGGGACAGAACATTTACTATTAGGATTACTGTCTGAAGGCGAAGGTGTAGCTAATTCTATTCTGAAACATTTAGATGTAAATATATCTAAATTAGCAGAGAGTATTGTAAGTAGAGTAACAGAATCTTCTAAGAGAGGAACACAGTCTCCGGAACAGGAAAATCAAGAAACTCCTAATTTAGAAAAATATAGTATGGATTTAAATAAATTAGCTGAAGAAGGAGAAGTAGATCCTGTAATTGGAAGAGGTAAAGAGATAGAAAGAGTAGTTCAAATATTAAGTAGAAGAACTAAAAACAATCCAGTTTTAATAGGTGAACCAGGTGTAGGTAAAACAGCAATAGCAGAAGGTTTAGCACAAAAGATAGTAGAAGGAAATGTACCAGAACTAATTAAAGATAAAAAAATAGTAGCTTTAGATTTGCCAGGAATGTTAGCAGGAGCAAAGTATAGAGGTGAATTTGAAGAAAGACTTAAATCTGTAATGAATGAATTACAAGAAGCAGGAGATGTTTTACTATTTATAGATGAATTACACACTATAATTGGTGCTGGAGCTGCAGAAGGTGCAGTAGATGCGTCAAATATATTAAAACCTGTATTAGCAAGAGGAAATCTTCAAATGATAGGTGCGACTACTATAGATGAATATAGAAAACATATAGAAAAGGATGCAGCATTTGAAAGAAGGCTTCAACCTATAATGGTTGAACAGCCAAATGTGGAAGATAGTATTAAGATTTTAGGTGGATTAAGAGATAGATATGAAGCTCATCATGGAGTTGAAATAACTGATGAAGCTATTAAAGCAGCAGCAGAATTATCAGATAGATATATAACAGATAGATTTTTACCTGATAAAGCTATTGATTTAATAGATGAAGCTGCCTCTATGATTAGAGTAAATTCTTATACTGCACCTAATGAGTTAAAAACTATAGAAGAAAGATTAGAAGAACTGCAACAAGAAAAAGAAGAAGCTATTAATACTCAAAATTATGAAAAAGCCGCAGAAATAAGAGATTTAGAAAAACAAAAGAAAGAACAATTAGAAAATACTAAAGAAGAATGGAAACAAGAAAAACAGAGTTCAAATATGTCTGTTGGTTATGAAGAAATAGCAAAGGTAGTTTCAGATTGGACTGGTGTTCCAGTAAGTAGAATGACTACTGAAGAATCAGAAAGACTTCTAGACTTAGAAAAGACATTACACGAAAGAGTGGTAGGTCAAGAACCAGCAGTAGAAGCTCTATCAAGGTCTGTAAGACGTGCTAGAGTAGGTTTAAAAGATCCTAATAAGCCAGTAGGTAGTTTTATATTTGTAGGGCCTACAGGAGTAGGAAAAACACATGTAGCTAAGGTGTTGTCTGAGTCCCTATTTGGTGATGAAGATGATATGATTAGAATAGATATGAGTGAGTATATGGAAAAACATTCAGTGTCTAGACTAGTAGGTTCACCTCCAGGATATGTTGGATATGATGAAGGTGGACAATTAACTGAAGCAGTAAGAAGAAAGCCTTATTCAGTAATACTATTTGATGAGATAGAAAAAGCTCATCCAGATGTATTTAATATGATGTTACAAATATTAGATGATGGTAGACTAACTGATTCTAAAGGTAGAACTGTAGACTTTAAAAACACAGTGATAATTATGACATCTAATGTAGGAGCTACTTCTATTAAAAAACAAAATATTTTAGGATTTGCTACTGTGGAAGATGAGGATCAAGAAGAATATGAAAGAATGAAAGAAACTATAACAGAAGAATTAAAGAAGACATTTAGACCAGAGTTTTTAAATAGATTAGATGAGGTTATAGTATTCCATTCATTAAAAGAAGATCAAGTAAAAGAAATAGTAGATATTATGGTTAATGATTTAGAGAAGAGAATGAAAAATATAGATATAGATATTCAAGTTACAGAAAAGACTAAAGAGGAAATTAGTAAACAAGGATTTGATTCAGTATATGGAGCAAGACCTTTAGAGAGAACTATTAGAAGAATGATAGAAGATCAATTAGCAGAAGAAATATTAAAAGGAGAGCTGTCTAAAGATGATGAGATAATAGTTGACTCTAAAGATGGTGAACTAGTATTCAAAAGGGCTTAATTAAGCCCTTTTGAACAAGGGTGATAAATTATGAAAAAGAAAACAGTATTTATATGTAATAATTGTAATTATGAAACTATAGGATATATGGGAAAATGTCCAGAATGTAATTCATGGAATACTTTAGAAGAAACTACAGTATCAGTTAATAGGAATAAGAAAGGGAATATAGCAAATTTATTTGATAAAAAGGCTGTAACAAAATTAGAAGATGTAGAGTCTACAAATAGTGATAGAATAGTAACTACTATAAATGAGTTTAATAGGGTTATGGGTGGGGGTATAGTAAAAGATTCAGTTTCTATATTATCAGCCAAGCCTGGAGCAGGTAAATCAACATTACTATTACAAGTAGCTAATAATTTATCAAATATAGGATATGTTGTATTATATGCATCAGGAGAAGAATCTGAAACACAAATTAAATCTAGAGCTGATAGAATACTAGAAGATATTGATAAAAATTTGTGGGTAGTTTCAGATAATAGTTTAGATAACATATTAGAAAATATAGATGAAATAGATCCTGATTTTATAATAGTAGATAGTATACAAACTTTTACATTAGCTAAGTTCTCAAATTCTAGAGCTGGATCTCCTACTCAGACAATGGAATGTGCTCATGAATTAGTAAAAATTGCAAAAAATTCTAAAAAACCAAGATCTATATTTATAGTAGGGCAAATGACAAAGGCAGATGAATTAGCGGGAGTGAGGGCCTTAGAGCATTTAGTGGATACAGTTTTAATTATTGAAGGAGAAAGTGGCGAAGAATTAAGAACATTATTAGCTAGTAAAAATAGATATGGTTCTACTGGAGAAATGGGTTTTTTCAATATGACTGAAGACGGTATGGTCTCAATAGATAATCCATCTGAATATTTTATGACTGAAAGAGAACAAGAGGATTTAATATCTGGAAATGCTATCACTGTAGTAAGAGAGGGGACTAGACCCATAATATTAGAGATTGAATCTTTAGTATCTGATTCTTTCACTCCCTACCCATCTAGAATAGGTGAATGTCTGAGAAGGGAGCAGTTAAATACTCTTGTATCTATATTAGAACAGAGAGGTAGTATAAGACTTTATGATCAAAATGTAGTTATAAAAACAACAGGTGGGATTCAGCTTACAGAACAGGCATCAAATTTAGCAGTTTTAATGAGTATAGCATCATCTGTATATAATGTAGGAATTCCTAGTGATATAGTATTTATAGCTGATGTTGGACTTACTGGTGAATTAAAGAGAGTTCCATCTTTAGAAGCTAGACTTCGTGAGGTAGATAGAATGGGTTTTAGAAAGGCATTTATTCCTCCTAATAGTCTTAGAAAAAATTTAGATATGGGCCTACAAATAGAAGAGTGTAAGACCTTAAAAGATGTAATAAATAGATATTTTTTATAAATAAAGGTTTAAAATAAAAGCTAAGGAAAACCTTAGCTTTTATTTTAAAGAGAATACACCAAGTGTTTTACTTACATTATATTCCTTTTCAGTTATATCAGATAGATTTAAATCTAAAGTATTACATAAAGAAGCTAGATAGAACACATAATTACCTATTTCAGATTCGATAATCTCTTTACAATGATTACATATATCACCATGTAAATGGTTTTCCACTGTGTCTGCTAATTCGTCATAAGATTCACCATCAAAGACTTGCTTCTTTGCATTTACAGAAATACAACCACAATTTGTTACTGATTTAGCTACAGCCCTATTTATTCGAGAATTATATTCATCTAATTTAGTAATTATATCTAGAACACTTCTATGTCTTATTAAAGATTTTGAAGCTTGAGATTGAAAATTTTTTAATAAAGAATCTTGTTCTTCTAATTTTGATTTTTTACTCATAGTCTCCTCCTGTCAAAATAATACTGTACATTTATTATACTTTTATGGACGAGCAATTGTCAAATGATTCTAAAGATTAATATATTAAAATTAATAGTTGACAAAACAAAACAATTTATGATAAGATGAAAGCTTTACAAATGGGCTTTCTTAGTGTATAATTAGAATGGTATTATATTAATAGGGAGGCTATAATATGTTTAAAATAGGCGATAAAATTGTGTATCCGATGCACGGAGCGGGAATTATAGAAAATATTGAAGAGAAAGAGATTTTGGGAGAAAAAAGAAGTTATTTTATAATGAAAATGCCTATAGGAGAAATGAAAGTTATGGTGCCTGTAGATAATGTAGACGAAGTAGGAGTTAGGGAAGTTATAAGTAAAGAAGAAATGGAAAAGGTAATGGAAGTACTTGGAAGAGATAAAACAGAGATGTCAAGTAATTGGAATCGAAGATTTAGAGCCAATATGGATAGGATTAAATCTGGAGATATATTAGAGATAGCTGGAGTAGTTAAAAATCTAATGTTACGTGATGAAGAAAAAACTCTATCTACTGGTGAAAGAAAAATGTTAAATGATGCAAAGCAAATGCTAGTTTCTGAAATGGTACTAGTTTGTGATTTAACTATTGAAGAGGTAGAAGATTTGATTATAAAGACTATAAATTTTGATAAAAGTGATGATGAATAATAGATCTAAATAACAATATCCTCTATTTATGAAACGTACTTATATTATAAATAATTATGGTCATAATTATAGTAGGAGGTGGTCAAATGATTGACAAGATAATAAGAGCTATTATCAGTATATCAGGGATGTTCTTAGGTGTTGGAATATCATCTATTTTCACAGCTTTAGATTTTCTAAATCTTGGTAGTAGTGAATTACTGTCTTTAGTAGTCTCTATTGGATTAGCAGTATTATTTGGAATTTTATTCTTTATATTATCCCCAAAAATTATACGGAAGGGTAAAAGAGTTACTGAAATTATAGAAAATGAATTACAAAAGTTTCCAACCTCAGATATTGTTCTTGGATCGCTAGGATTAATTGTAGGCTTAGTTATAGCCTTTTTTTTCAGTAAGCCTTTAGAAGGAATAGGAATACCTTATATTGGATTTATTGGACAGATAATATTATTTGGGTTTTTTGGGTATTTAGGAGTAAAGGTTGCAACTAGGAAAAAGGAAGATATAACTTCTGTTATGCGAGATATGGATTTTAAAAGAAAGGTTAATAAAGACAAAAATGAAAGTGAAGATAAAAGAGAAGATAAAAGCTACCCAAAAATTTTAGATACTAGTGTAATTATAGATGGAAGAATAGCTGATATATGTCAAACTGATTTTATAGAAGGTCCTTTAATTATTCCAGAATTTGTACTTGAAGAATTACAACACATTGCAGACTCTGCAAATAGTTTGAAACGAAATAGAGGACGAAGAGGTTTAGATATTTTAAAAAAGATGCAAAATGGATTAGATATGGAAATAATTATACATGATAAAAAATTCGAGGATATTCAAGAAGTAGATTCAAAGCTGTTAAAATTAACTCAGCTTTTACAGGGGCGAATCATAACAAATGATTATAATTTAAATAAAGTTGCGGAAGTTCAAGGTATTAAGGTTTTAAATATAAATGAATTAGCAAATGCAGTTAAACCAGTAGTATTACCTGGTGAAGAGATGGTTGTTTTAGTAGTGAAAGATGGTAAAGAGGCAGGACAAGGTTTAGCTTATTTAGATGATGGAACTATGATAGTAGTAGAATCAGGAAAAAAATTTATAGATAAAACGATAGAAGTAGTAGTTACAAGTGTGTTACAAACTTCTGCGGGAAGAATGATATTTGCTAAGCCTAAATCTATGATAAATAAAGCAGTATAAGGCCTATAAAGGCCTTTTCTTTTTACCAGAATAAATAGATTTTTTTATAATTGTCGATTTATGCTATAATATTAGATTGAATGATAAATAAATGTATATATTACTGTATTTGATATAATGTGTAATATTAAATTAATTTTAATAAATATAGGAGGAAGTTTTATATGAGAATGTCGAGGATGTACATGCCTACTTTAAGAGAAGACCCATCAGAAGCGGAAATATCTAGTCATAAACTATTACTTAGAGCAGGTATGATTAGAAGATTAGTAAGTGGAGTCTATTCCTACTTACCATTAGGATATAGGACTATACGAAAAGTAGAAGAAATCGTAAGAGAAGAGATGGATAAATCAGGTTCTCAGGAATTATTAATGTCAGCAATACAACCTAAAGAATTATGGGAGGGTTCAGGAAGATGGGATAGTTTTGGACCTGAAATGTGGAAATTAAATGACAGACATTCTAGGGAGTTTTGTTTAGGTCCTACTCACGAAGAATACTTTACAAATTTAATTAAAGATGAAATAAAGTCTTATAAACAGTTGCCATTAAACTTGTACCAAATTCAGACTAAATATAGAGATGAAAAGAGACCTAGATTTGGACTTATGAGAAGTAGAGAGTTTATAATGAAAGATGCTTATAGCTTTGATGTAAATGAAGAAGCTATGGAAGAGTCATATAAAATTATGTGGAAAGCCTATGATGCTATATTTACCAGATTAGAATTAGATTATAAAGTAGTTCAAGGTGATAGTGGAACTATGGGTGGAAATGCATCTCATGAATTTGTCGCTATGTCTGATTCAGGGGAAGGGCTAATAGCCTATTGTAATGAATGTGAATATGCTGCTACAGATGAAAAAGCATATGTAGTATATGATATTGAAAATGAAGGGGTGGAAGAAAAAGAACTAGAAAAAGTTTATACCCCAAATTTAAAGACTATAGAGGATTTAGTAAAACACTTTAATATGGATGAATCTAAATTTGCCAAAGCGTTAGTATATAATGCAAATGATGAAAAGGTAGTAGCAATTATTCCAGGAGATAGAGAACTAAACGAAGTAAAACTATGTAATTACTTAGAAATATCAATTCATGATATGGAGATGGCAGATGAAGAACTGATATATGATGTTAGCAATGCTGACCAAGGGTTTACTGGTCCTATAGGATTAAAAGAAGAAACTAGATTAATAATAGATTCAAGAATTACTAAGATGAAGAATTTAGTAGTAGGAGGAAATGAAACTGATTATCATATAAAAAATGCTAACTATGGAAGAGATTTTCAAGGAGAAGTTGTAGATGATTTACTTCTTGTAGAAGAAGGGGACAAATGCCCTAAATGTAATGGTGTATTAAAAATAGATAGAGGTATAGAGATAGGACATATATTCCAATTAGGAAGTAAGTATTCCAATGCTCTAGGAGCAGGCTTTTTAGATGAAAATGGAAAAGAGAAATCATTTTTAATGGGATCTTATGGAGTAGGTATAACTCGTACAGTAGCTGCTATCATAGAGCAATATCATGATGATAATGGTATAATATGGCCATTAAATACAGCTCCTTATCATGCTATTATAACTATTATTAATACTAAAAATGAAAAGCAATTAGCATTAGGAGAAGAATTATATGAAATGTTACAAAAAAATGGTATAGAAGTATTATTAGATGATAGAAAAGAAAGAGCTGGTGTAAAATTCAATGATAGAGATTTAATAGGTATACCTATTAGAATGACTGTAGGAAAAAGAGCTTCAGAATCTGTAGTAGAGTTTTCACTAAGAAAAGATGGAAAAAATAAGGATATTCATAAAGATGAGATATTAAATGAGATAAAGAAAAAATTGAAGATCAAGGTTTAAATATAATATAGGATTAGTATAAATCAGATTAGTATAAATCGTTAGATAGTTGATACTTACCGTATAATTATATATAATTATTAAAAGAAGATAAATAAAGATGGAGGTGCAGGAATTGAAAGACGTAAGATTAAGATTTGCTCCTAGTCCGACTGGATATCTGCATATAGGAGGATTAAGAACGGCATTATACAATTATTTTTTTTCTGAAAATAATGATGGGAAATTTATATTAAGGATAGAGGATACAGATCAGACTAGATTTGTAGAAGGGGCTATAGAAAATCTAATAGATGAATTAGCATGGTCAGGGATAGAATATGATGAAGGAGTGTTTATAGAAGAGGGAGAAATAGTTCAAAAAGGTGATTATGGACCATATATCCAGTCTGAAAGATTAGATATATATAGAAAATATATAGATAAATTAATTGATTCTGGAGATGCATATTATTGTTTCTGTTCAAAAGAAAGATTAGATTCTGTTAGAGAGGAACAAAAAATAAAAGGAATGATCCCTAAGTATGATGGTTTCTGTAGAAGCTTATCATTAGAAGAGGCGAGAGAAAGAATAGATGCTGGGGAAGAATATGTAGTTAGATTAAAACTTGCCCCTAACAAAGAAATATCTTTTCATGACTTGGTAAGAGGAGAAATAACTATAAATACAGATGATACAGATGATCAAGTATTATTAAAATCTGACGGATATCCAACATATCATATGGCAGTAGTAATAGATGATCATTTAATGAAAATAAGTCATGTAGTTAGAGGTGAAGAATGGTTAGCCTCAACTCCAAAACATATATATCTATATGATGCTTTAGGTTGGGAAAAACCAGTATATGTTCATTTACCAACAGTGTTAAACAAAGAAAGACAAAAATTAAGTAAGAGACATGGTGATGTAGCTGTAGGTGATTTTAGAAAGAAAGGTTATTTACCAGAAGGATTAAATAATTACCTAGCATTAGTAGGTTGGAGTCCTGAAGACAATGAAGAGATATTATCTATGGATGATATGATCGAAAAATTTAGCTTTGAAAGAGTAGCTAAGACAGGCGGAATTTTCGATGAAGGTAAACTCGATTGGGTAAATGGACACTATATTAGAACAGAGCCTTTATCTAGAATAACGGATTTAGCAATACCATATTTAATAGAAGCGGAATTAATAGATGAGGATTTTGCTGAAAATAACAGAGAATGGTTAGAAATATTAGTGGACATGGTTAGAGAAGGTATGCATTATATGTCAGAGGTAGTAGGTAGAGTTGAATTTATGTTTAATAATAAATTAAATATAGAAGATGAAAAAGCTCTGGAAGTATTGCAAGGAGAACAGACAAAAACTATATTAGATGCTATGAAAGAAGAATTGGAGAAAGTAGATGAGATAGATGAGAAATTATCTAATACTTTAATGAAGAAAATACAAAGTTCTACTGGAGTTAAAGGGAAAAACCTATTCATGCCTTCAAGAGTTGCCCTATCAGGAAGTCTACATGGACCAGAATTTACTAAAATAATTTATTTATTAGGTAAAGAAAATATACTTGAGAGAATAGATTATATAAAAGAGAATTATTTATAGTTTTAATAAAAGAAATAGACAGAGAGAAAGAAGAGTTATAAGGTGAAAATATATTAAATGTAATGATAAGGAAAGTAGATTTATTCAATCTTAAAGAAAGGAGTTTTCTTAGGCTGAGAAAATTCTAAGTAATTGATAAATTGAAGTGAACCTTTGAACTATAGACTTGGATTTTTAAAGTTTATCGTTTAGCAGCGTTATTTGCTTTTGAGTGGGCTTAGTTTATAAGCTTATTAGAGTGGAATCACAAAAATGGCCCTTTGTCTCTAGATTGAGATGAAGGGCCATTTTAAAGATATGAAACTTTATAATTATTTTAAAATATTAATTAAAAATATAAAGGAGTGATTTTATGAAGCTATATAATACCTTAACTAGAAAGAAAGAAGAATTTCTTCCTATAAAAAAGGATGAAATAAGTATGTATAATTGTGGACCTACAGTTTATGATTTTATACATGTAGGTAATGCAAGGCCTTTAGTAGTTTTTGATACATTAAGAAGATTTTTCATTTATAAAGGTTATGATGTAAAATTTGTAGTTAATTTCACAGATGTAGATGATAAAATAATCGAGAAAGCTAATAAGGAAAATACCACATTAAAAGCTATATCAGAAAGATACATAGATGCGTTTATGGAGGATGCAGAGGGACTAAATTTATATGATTATGAAACGATTAATCCTAGAGCTACAGAATTTATAAATGAAATGATAAAATTTATTGAGGGCTTAGTAGATAAAGGTGCTGCTTACAATGTAGATGGGAATGTATACTTTAATATAGAAAGTGCTAAAGATTATGGAAAGCTATCTAAAAAAAATTTAGATGAATTAAGAAGTGGATCAAGGATAGAAGTAAATAAGGAAAAGAAAAATCCTATGGATTTTGCATTGTGGAAAAAGGCTAAATCAGAAGAACCTTATTGGGAAAGTCCTTGGGGTAAGGGAAGGCCAGGCTGGCATATAGAATGTTCTGTAATGGCTAAATCCTTATTAGGAGATACTATTGATATTCATTCAGGAGGAGAAGATTTACAATTTCCACACCATGAAAATGAAATAGCTCAATCTGAAACATTAGCTGATAAACCTTTTGCTAATTATTGGCTCCATAATGGGATGATTACTGTAAACAACCAAAAGATGGCTAAATCTGAAGGGAATTTCTTTACTATTAAAGATATTAGTGACGAATACAGTTTAGAAGCATTAAGATTCTTTTTATTGTCTGCACATTATAGATCTCCGATTAATTTTAGTAGAGATGCTATGGAACAAACTGTAAATGGATTAAATAGATTATATAATGGAAAGAATAACTTAGAATACCTAATAAATAAAACAAGGTCAAGAGAATTAGATGAAGAAGATGAAAAGAGTTTAGAAAAAATTAATAAATATAAAGAAGAGTTTATTAAGTCTATGGAAGATGATCTAAATACAGCAGATGGAATTGCTTCTATATTTGAATTAGTTAAATTTGCAAATACAAACTTAAATGAAAGGTCAAATAAAAAAGTTATAATCCATGCACAAAATACTCTAACTGAATTATCAAATATATTAGGAATATTGTCAAAAACAGAAGAAATATTAGAAGAAGAAATTTTAAAGCTAATAGAAGAAAGAAGTGAAGCTAGAAAAAATAAAGATTTTCAATTAGCCGATGAAATAAGAGATTCTTTACAAGAGCAAGGAATTATATTAGAAGATACTCAAGATGGAGTTAAATGGAAGAGAGTGTAATTATGGGAAATAAATGGAATATCTTTAGGAAAGCTAATAATCGATTGACTGAAGAGGATATACTTTTGTTATCTCCTCTCCAATTAGCTTATATTGGAGATGGAGTATATGAATTATTAATTAGGACCTTTGTATTAGAACGAGATTTGTCAGTAAAGGATCTTCATAAATCAACAACTGATTATGTAAAAGCTGAGACCCAAGCAAAAATCATACATGAATTAGAAGATATATTAACAGATAAAGAAAAGTCTATAGTTAAAAGAGGGAGAAATGCGAAGTCTAATACTACACCTAAAAATACAGATATGATAGATTATAAACATTCTACAGGATTTGAATCTTTATTTGGATATTTATATCTCAAGGGTGAGGATGAAAGGGTTTTTGAGTTATTTGAGGAGATTATGGGAATACAAATTTAGAATAGGAGATAATAATGAAAGTTGCACTTTTAAGATATACACCAGAAGGAGAAAAATTAATAGCATCTGCTGCTAAGCTTTGCTATTCTTCAGTAGGAATTGACAAAATAGAAGAAAATATGGAAAGTGAAAATGTAGAAAAATTTTTAGAGATGTTAATAGATTTAGGACATGAGAGTCCTATAGAACATGTGAATTTTACATTTGGAGTAGAAGGAGTATCAAGATCTCTAAGTCATCAATTAGTTAGACATAGAATTGCAAGTTATTCACAACAGTCTCAAAGATATGTTAAATTAGAACAGTTCCAATACATAATACCACCTGCAATAGAAAGTAATACTAAGGCTAAAAAGTTGTTTGTAAAAGCTATGGAAGAAGATCAAAAACATTATGATGAATTAGTAGATATATTATTTAATGAGCATTATGAAAAGTATCTAGAGGAAGGATATAAAGAAAAAGAAGCTAGAAATAAAGCAGATAAAGAATCTATTGAAGATGCTAGATATGTATTTCCTAATGCTTGTGAAACTAAGGTAGTATTTACTATGAATGCAAGAACCCTTTTAAATTTTTTCAATTTAAGGTGTTGTAATAGAGCTCAATGGGAGATAAGAAAATTAGCAATTCAAATGTTAAAAGAAGTAAAGGGAGTATATCCTATATTATTTGGGAATGCAGGACCTGGATGTATAAGTGGACCATGTCCAGAAGGTAGTATGACTTGTGGTAAAATAAAAGAAGTGAGAGATCGTTTTAAAATATTATAAGGGACAAAGGTAGGGGTGTATTGTGGAAGATATATATGTTACAGGTAGAAATCCTATAATAGAATTATTAAAAACTGATAGAAAAATAGATAAAATTTTTATAGCTAAAGGGAGTCCTAAGGGATCAATTAAAAAGATAGTAGGAATGGCGAAAGATAAAAATATATTAATTCAAGAAGTGGGAAAATCAAGATTAGACGCTATATCTGAAGGCAGTGCTCATCAGGGTATTGCAGCGTTGGTTAGTGGCTTTAAGTATTCAGGTATAGACGATATATTAGAAAAAGCAAGAAATAATAATCAATCTCCATTTGTTATTATTTTAGATCAGATTGAAGATCCACATAATCTAGGAGCTATAATTAGAACTGCAGAAGCTGCAGGAGTTCATGGAATTATAATTCCTAAAAGAAGATCAGCACAAGTAAATCAAACAGTATATAAATCATCTTCAGGTGCTGTAGAGCATATGTTAATTGCTGATGTAACAAATATCTCAGATACTATAAGCAAATTAAAAGATGAAGGTTTATGGATTTATGGTGCAGATATGAATGGCGAATCTTATTACTTTGATACAGATCTAAAAGGAGCTGTAGCTTTAGTAATTGGAAATGAAGGTAAAGGAATCTCTCGAATAGTTAAAGAAAAATGTGATGTATTAATAAAGATCCCTATGCTAGGATCAATATCTTCTCTAAACGCTTCAGCTTCAGCGGCGGTTTTAATATATGAGGTTTTAAGGCAGAATAATGAAAAGAAAAAAGAATAAAATTAAAGAGTATCTATTTGTAGATGGATATAATATTATAAATTATTGGAAAAGCTTAAAGGATAAATCTTTAATAAGTTTTGAAGAAGCTAGAGAAGAATTAATTGAAGTATTAGCTGAATATCACCATTATTCAGGAATAGAAATAATTATAGTATTTGATGCACATTTGGTTCAAGGAAATAATGGAAAGGAATACTATTATAAGGGTATTCAGGTTGTATATACCAAAGAAAGTGAGACTGCAGATAATTATATCGAAAGAAAATTAGATGATTTAGGAAGAGTGAGAAAGATAAGGGTTGCTACATCTGATTGGTTAGAACAACAAATTATTTTATCTAGGGGAGGTACTAGAATCTCTGCAAGAGAATTAGAGATAGAAGTTTATAATGCAAAAAATAGATTAAATAAAAAAAGAGGCAATAAAAATCATCAAAATAATATGGAATTAGGACGTTTAGACAAAGATGTATTAAATAAGCTAAGTAAATGGCAAGAATCGACAAAGACTGATATTGACTGATCTTGTCAACTTATTTATAATTATATTTATTATTCACAACGAAGGAGGAGCTTCATGGCACTAGAATTTTATGAAGGTGAAGACCTATTGAGAGATAATGATATGAATGATGAAGATATAGTTAGAATGGCTAAGGAGGGAAATGTTTTAGCGTCGGAGTATATAATAAATCAGTATAAAGGTTTTGTTGTGTCTAAAGCAAGAACCTATTTTTTAATTGGTGCAGATAGAGATGATATAATTCAAGAAGGTATGATTGGATTGTACAAAGCTGTTCGAGATTATGATGTGGATAAGGCTGCATCCTTTAAATACTTTGCGGAAATATGTATTACTAGACAAATAATTACAGCGATTAAAACTGCTACTAGACAAAAACATATACCCTTAAATTCTTATGTATCATTGGACAAACCTATATACATAGAGGAATCTGAACGAACATTATTAGATGTAATAGAAGGAACGAAAACTCTGGATCCTGTACAGGAATTTATGATTCAAGAAAAGATGGAGGATATGGAAACTAGGATATATGGAATTTTAAGTGATTTAGAGGCTCAAGTATTACGAGCTTACATAGAGGGCAAGACTTATGAAGAAATTGCAGAAGAGCTTATAAGAGATAAAAAAAGTATAGATAATGCATTACAAAGAGTAAAAAAAAAGGTTGAAGGAGATTTAGGCAATTTGTTTTCAAAATTGTATTGACAATAATAAAATAAAGTAGTAAACTAATTTAAGTAGCGCCCACATAGCTCAGTAGGTAGAGTACTTGCATGGTAAGCAAGAGGTCACCGGTTCAATTCCGGTTGTGGGCTCCATCATGAATATTAAGAAAAAAGAAACACGCGGGTAAGTTTACATGGAAGTCATACAATTAAGGAGGAATAGAAATGTCTAAGGAAAAATTTGAAAGAGGAAAACCCCATGTTAATATAGGGACAATAGGTCACGTAGACCATGGTAAGACAACAACAACAGCAGCAATATCAGTAGTATTAAACAACAGATTAGGTGGAG
>DATGUA010000003.1:0-3305 GCA_035301545.1 Tissierellaceae bacterium
TCAATTGAAGATTATTTAATTGATATGAGAAGATATTTTCATATGAATCCAGAACTAAGTTGGGAAGAATATGAAACTTCTAAGAAAATCCAAGAGGAATTAGAAGACATGGGTATTGAATATGAAGTAGTTTTAGAAACAGGAATAATTGGTACAATAGTAGGTAATAAACAAGGACCAATTATAGGAATAAGAGCAGATATAGATGCATTACCAGTAAATGAAGAAACAGGATTAGAATTTTCTTCTAAAAATGAAGGGAAAATGCATGCTTGTGGACATGATGCTCATACAGCTATGTTATTAACAACTGGAAAACTACTTAAAGAAATGAAAGATGAATTAGGTTGTATAGTAAAATTAATATTCCAGCCTGCTGAAGAATTCATAGAGGACTCAGGAGCAGAATATATGTCTGAATTAGATGAACTAAAAGATTTAGATAGTATAGTAGCACTTCATATATGGAGTGATATAGAATCAGGTTTGATATCGGTAAATAGTGGTCCAAGATTAGCATCAGCAGATACTTTTGAAATAGAAGTAATAGGAAAGGGTGGACATGGAGCAATGCCTCATGGAAGTGTAGATCCGGTAATGATGTCTGCTGCACTAATAAGTAATTTACAAACATTGGCAAGTAGAGAATATAATCCTATGGATACGTTTGTATTAAGTGTGTGTACTCTAGATGCAGGTACAGTTCCTAACATTATACCAGAGAAAGTAATAATGGAAGGAACTACTAGAACATTTAATGATGAAGTAAGAGATCTATTGGAAGGAAAAATGGAAAGAGTTATTGAAAATACAGTTAAGACATTTAGAGGAGATTATAAATTCAAATATAATTATGGAACTCCAGCAACTATAAATAATGAATTGGCAAGTAAAGTAGCTGAAAGAGCTGTAGTTAATGCATTAGGTGAGGAATATTTGTATGATTATCCAGCAACAATGGGTGGAGAAGACTTTGCTAAGTTTTTACAAAAGGTACCTGGTTGCTTTGGATTTTTAGGCGGAAGAAATGAAGAAAAAGATCAATCTTATGCTCATCATAATCCTAAATTTGATGTAGATGAAGATGCTATGAAAAATGGAGTCGCATTCTTTATTCAATATGTATTAGAGATGCAGGAAGAACTTAAAAATAAGTAATATAAATAAACCCTAGAATACATTCTTAGATGTAGTCTAGGGTTTTTTTAAGCATGCCTAAAACTTTAGCTCTAGGTATTAACATAACCATAATTAAAGAATAGACAGGTATATTAATTGTCTGTCTTGTAATGGAACCTGTTATAGTAGCTATAAATGGATGGCCAAAAAGTATCTTTCTAAAATATAGAACCATTAAAACAGTAGTTGTAACTTGACCTAAGAGAAATTTAATGAGGTAAATTATTGAGTATTATACAGTCTTGAGATATAATTAGGGTTTAAAGGAAGATCTAGATACAAAAAGAGGGGGAAAAAATGAGTAAAATAAAAGAGCTATCAAATGTAATAATATTGTCAGACTTTGATGGAACCGTTACTACATTTGATACAAATATTAGATTATATGAGATATATGGTAATAAAGAAATGATTGCTAAAAATAGAGAAAAGTATCATAGAGGTGAGATAGATTTAAGAGCATTATACAATGAAAACTTCAGTGGTCTAGGTATTACAAAAGAAGAGTATTTAGATTATATGCTAAGAGAGATCAAATTACAGAAGGGATTTAAAACTTTCTATAATAATCTAAAGAAAAACAATATACCATTTCAAATAGTAAGTGGTGGATTTATGACGGGTATAGAACCATTTTTAGCCAAACATAATCTTGAAGAGATAACAGTCCATGCTAATAGATTAATATTTAATAATAGAAATATAAAAGTCGAGCATTATGAAGATAAACATTTTCCACATTTAATTAATAAAGATGATTATGTAGATTTTAAACTACAAGTTCTAAGAAATTATAAAAAAGTATATGATAAAGTAATATTTTTAGGAGATGGGACAACAGATATTAATGTAGCAAATAGCTCAGACTATCTATTTGCTAAAGATTATCTAAAAGAATATTGTATCGAAAATGATATAGATTATATAGATTGGGAAGACTTCTATGATGTAAATAAATGGTTTAGATTTTAAATATAATTATAATTGAAAAATATTGAAGAATATTGAAAAATAATAAAAACAAAGTATAATATTAATTGGAGTTTATACTTTGTTTTATTATGTAATTAATTGATAGAAGGGAGAGACATATGAGAAAGATATCTAATTTAGAATTAAGTCTAGTAGCTCTTGGAATAGCCTTAAATACAATAGGTACATTAATAGCTTATGGATTACAACTACCTTTATTATTAGACTCTATAGGTACTATTCTCATTTCTATATTGCTAGGACCATTCTTAGGTATAGCTGCAGGGATAGGTGGTAGTATAGTAAGTGGAATTACCTTTGATATATATTCATTATATTTTGCACCAGTACAAATATTTGTAGCTGTATTTACATATTTAATGTATAAAAAAGGATATTTACAAAATATAAAGAGACCTATAGGTGTATTGATAATATCGATTATCTCATCTATAGTCGGAGCTATAATAGCTGCCTTTATATTTGGAGGTGTAACATCTTCAGGATCTTCTTATATAGTAGCTATTTTAAGTAATTTAGGTCTTAATAAGATAGCAAGTGTATTTCTTGTACAATTTATTATGGACTATATAGATAGATTCTTAGGAGTTTCTATTGCCATACTAGTCACTTCGGAAATTCCTAGAGGAATAAAGGGAAAGTTGGTAGATTATTAATGGACAGATATAATATAATAGACGATAAAAATCAGAGAGAAATAGTACTCTTAAAATCTTTTCCCTGTATATGGAATAAATGTAGTTTTTGTGATTATACTTTAGATAACTCGAATTCTGAGGAAGAGATAGATAAGGTGAATTTTGAAGTATTAAAAAATATAAGAGGAAAATATAAGGTCTTAGAAGTGATAAACTCTGGCAGCTGTTTTGAAATGACAGAGGCTACTTTAGAAAGAATAAGATCTATTATTAGGGAGAAGAAGATAGAAAAGCTATTTTTAGAAAGTCACTGGTGCTATAAAAATCGTTTAGATCAGATGAGAGATTTCTTCGGTATTCCAATAGTGTTTAAGATAGGAATAGAAACTTTTGATGATAATTTTAGGAATAAGGTACTTAATAAAAATACCAGATTTAAAAGTCCTCAAGAAGTAAAGGAATACTTTGATTCACCTTGCCTAATGGTAGGGATAA
>DATGUA010000004.1:0-77894 GCA_035301545.1 Tissierellaceae bacterium
TGACACTTAATTGATACAATTTTTTGCATAAGGACTTGACCCTTTCTGAGAGGCATTTGTTTTCTAGCAAAAACATTGTAACATACAGGGGTTGAGGTCTTCAATTTTTATTTAAGTTTACAGATCGAACATTATAAGTAGGAGGATAAAAGGTGAATTACGAGAAAGAATTAAATCATTTAAAAAATAATTTGGAAAAAGCCAAATCACTAAAATATAGAGCCGAAGCTAGATTAGAACAATTAAAAAGGCAGGAAGAGGATATAATAAATGAGTTGAAAGAACTAGGGATAAAACCTAATGAATTAGATGATGAGATAGAAAACTTATCTCAAGAGATTGAAGCCTTATTTAATGAAGCTAATAAGTTATTACCAAAAGATCTTTTAGAAAAGAAGTGATATAATGATTGATAACATTAGGGATCTCGAAGATGGATTAGAAAAATTGTCATCCTTTATTTCTAGAGAAAAGGGTAAAGAAGAACAGATTTTAAATCAGTTAAATAAATACAAAAAAAATAGTGATGAATTGCATCATCGAATTGAGGTATTGGATAAAGTTATTATATTGTATCAAAAGACTGCAGAGTTTGCTCGGGATCAAGCAAAAGAACAGATAGAGAATTTAGTTACTAAGTGTTTACAATTTATATTTGAATCAGATATGAAATTTATTATAGAAATTGGTAATTTAAGAAATAAAGCTAGTGCTTCTTTTTATATAGAAAACAAAGTAGATGGACTTACTATTACAAATAAGCCTGAATTAGCAAGAGGTGGGGGGATTGTAGATATAATTTCTTTAGCTTTAAGAATAGCTTTTTTAGAAATCCATAAACCTGTAATAGAGGGTCCGCTTATATTAGACGAGCCGGCTAAACATGTAAGTGAGGATTATATATTTAATGTAGGAGACTTTTTAAATTATAGTTGTGACATGTTCAACAGACAAATAATTATGGTTACCCATAATCAGCATCTATCTGCATTAAGTAATAATAGCTATAGAGTAGATTTAGAAGGTTCTCAAAGTGTTGTAACTGCTATAGAACTTTAATTATTGCTTTGAAGTGAGATAATAAATTTGTGGCAAGGAAACATAGAAATAGGAAAGGCCTCTGATATAATATTGTTTACCACAACAAACAAAAATCGGAGGACCTTTCCTATGAAGATAATTATAACAGAAGAAATGAGATTTCGTTAGCGAGTAGTTGAATATGCAATTAGGTATGATAACAATGCAAAATGAGCCAGAAGATATCATACTAGCAGACAGCAAGTATAGAGATGAAGGGAAAAATATGATGGAACTGTAAGATTCCTTGCTAATAAAAGTACAAGGTCATACTCCCATCTAAATCAATATACAGAAGAAGAACTAAATCTGATCAAGCATAAATATCACTACCATTCCCATGAGGGACTAGCACAGGTCTATCGTAAGCTTAAAGATGAAGGTTGTGTAAGAATTTATGATTCTATGTGTAGATAAATAAGGAATATGGGATTAAACAAACTAAAGAAGAGAAAAAGTTACCCTAAATCTAACTATCATAAACCTTCAGTTATTTATCCAGGTGAACGAGTAGAAATAGATGTAAAGCATGTACCTAATGAATACATTGGATTTGCAAGTCACCATAGTAGATACTATCAAATAACAGCCAGTACATCTAACTTCCTGACACGATTAGAAGATAAATTAGGGTTTCAAATAAAACTGGTTCAAACAGATAATGGAATCGAATTTGTTAATGATCAGGATATTACAAATAAAAAGATTAGATTTGAAAAATATTTGGAAAATCTAGATATAAAGCATAAAAGAACTTTGTTCCTATTCACTATAGCAAAACGGAATAGTAGAGCGTAGTCATAGGTTAGACAATAAATTATTCTACAATAGAAGACGATTTAGTAGTTATAAGCAAATGGAGAAATTATTTAAAAGGCATAATACAATGTAACAACATATCAAGAAGAATACTTAATTTCAAAGTACCAAAGGAAATAGTTAAGGAATATTACTCTAAAAAATGCTGCTTAAGACTGTATTTCTAAATGATTATTTAATCGAGGGTCGCTTTGCTTTCCCCTTTGACAAAATAACCATTTAGAAATTTATAGAATCTAAGCATTATTTAGAGAAGTTTCAGGGGTCTGTGTCACATATGTTTGACTTCTCTAGATCCTAGATACTATCGAGCTTTAATTATTGCTTGACATTGTTATTGATAAGTAATAAAATAAAGATGTCTAACCATACAGTAATATACTTATTTATTAAAAAAATTATTTAATTTATAAAATGTTTAAAATGGAATAGTGTAGTATGGAACTTGAAAATTTAATATAGGTGGAGGTGTTAATTATTGGCTGAAATTATATATGTAATTTTTGCAATAATTATTGGAATTATTCTTGGATATTATATAAGGAAAAATATCGGAGAAGGTAAGATAAAAAATGCTGAGTTATTATCTGAGCAAATTCAAGAAAATGCAAAAAAAGAAAGTGAATCGCTTAAAAAAGAGCTTATGCTAGAAGCTAAAGAAGAAATTCATAAACTTAGGACTGAATCAGATAAAGAGAATCGAGAAAGAAGAATTGAGATTCAACAGTTAGAACAAAGAATTTTAAGTAAAGAGGAAAATGTAGATAGAAAATCTGCATCTGTAGAAAAAAAGGAAGAGTTGTTAACTAGAAAAAACAAACAGTTAGAAAGTAAGAGAGCTTCAATTAATGAACTATATGATAAACAATTATTAAAATTAGAAAAACTTTCTGGACTAACTTCAAAAGAAGCAAAAGAACTTTTATTAAATAATATTAAGAAGGAAATATCTTATGAATCAGCTGCTATGATTCGAGAAATGGAATTAGAAGCTAAGCAAGAGGCTGAAAAGAAAGCAAGAGAAATTATTTCTACATCTATTCAAAGATATGCTGCAGATCATGTAGCTGAAACAACAGTAACTGTCGTTTCATTACCCAATGATGAAATGAAAGGTAGAATAATAGGTAGAGAGGGTAGGAATATAAGAGCATTGGAGACTTTAACGGGGATAGATTTAATTATTGATGATACCCCTGAAGCTGTAGTCCTGTCGGGATTTGATCCTATAAGAAGGGAGATAGCTAGGATAGCTTTAGAAAAACTAATAACTGATGGAAGGATTCATCCAGCAAGAATAGAGGAAATGGTTGAAAAAGCAAAAGAAGAAATAAATTCTATAATTAAAGAAACTGGTGAAGAGTCTGCTTTCGATGTTGGAGTTCATAATTTACATCCAGAGATTATTAAGCTTTTAGGTAGATTGAAATATAGAACTAGTTATGGGCAGAATGTCTTGAAACATTCAATAGAGGTTTCTCATATAGCTGGAATGATGGCTGCTGAATTAGGAGCTAATATTAAGATTGCGAAGAGAGCTGGATTATTACATGATTTAGGAAAAGCAGTTGATCATGAAATTGAAGGTCCACATGTTGATATAGGGGTTAATCTAGCTAGAAAATATAAGGAATCAAAAGAAGTTTTGCATGGAATAGAAGCTCATCATGGAGATGTTGAAGCATCTACTGTAGAGGCTGTTTTGGTACAAGCTGCTGATGCCATATCTGCTGCTAGACCGGGTGCAAGAAGAGAAACGCTAGAGGCTTATATTAAGAGGCTAGAAAAATTAGAGGAAATAGCTAACTCTATGGAAGGTGTTGAAAAATCTTTTGCTATACAAGCTGGAAGAGAAATTAGGATTATGGTTAAACCTGAACAGGTTAATGAAAAACAAACAGTGCATACTGCAAGAAATATAGTTAAAAAAATAGAGTCGGAATTGGATTATCCAGGTCAAATTAAGATCAATGTTATAAGGGAAACAAGAGCTATTGAATATGCTAAATAATTAATGGGAATAAATATAGAATAATAAATGTATTTAATTAGTATATAAGGGGGCTATGAAATGGATGTATTAAAAGTATCTTCAAATTCAACTCCAAATGCAGTTGCTGGAGCACTTGCGGGTGTGTTGAGAGAAAAAGGCAAGGCTGAAATTCAGGCAATTGGAGCAGGAGCCTTAAATCAAGCGATTAAGGCTGTAGCTATAGCTAGGGGGTTTGTAGCACCAAGTGGTATGGATTTGATTTGTATTCCAGCATTTACTGATATTCAAATTGATGGTGAAGAGAGAACAGCGATGAAATTAATTGTAGAACCAAGATAATAAAAACCTACTGTATCCTAGGGTACAGTAGGTTTTTTTGTATAGTTTTTGGTGTTTTTATGTGTATATAATATAGGAGGTGCTAATATGAGGTTTGATTTACATATACATTCATATTATTCTGATGGTAGATATAGTCCAGAAGAGATAATTGATATAGCCTATAGTAGGAATTTATCTGGAATATCTATTACAGATCATGATACTATAGCATCTATTGACAGAGCTGTAAACTATGGTAAAGATATTAATGAGTTTTACATAATTCCTGGAATAGAATTTAGCTGTATGTATAATAAGTCAGATGTTCATATTTTAGGATATATAAAAAATTATAAACATCCTAAATTGATTAAAAAGATAAAATATTTAAGTGAATCTAGAAAGAGACGAGGGATGAAAATAATAAGTAAGTTAAATAGACAAGGGATTATGATAGATTATAAAGATTTATTAAAAAACTCTAATCAAAAATTCGTTGGTAGAGTACCTATAGCTAAAGCTTTAATTCAAAATAACTATGTAAGTACTATAGAAGAAGGGTTCGATAAATATTTAATTAAAGGAAAGATGGGATATGTGGAAAAGGAAAGTTTTAGTATAAGTGAAACTATAAGACTTATCAAAAGCGTTGGAGGAATCTCTATATTAGCTCATCCAGGTCAATTGAACAATATGAATATTGTAGAGTACTGTATTCAGTGTGGTATTGATGGACTGGAATCGATACATCCTTCACATAATGAAGAAGAGGTTAAAAAATTCAGGAAAATTGCTTTACGAAACAATTTAATAGAAACTGGAGGTTCGGATTGCCACGGGGATATAGTTAAAGGTGATTTGTTGCTAGGAAAATACTATATTGATTTAAATAAGATGCCAAAATTAAAGGAGATGATAATATGACATCAAATAAAGGGCAAAGACAAAGACAATTCCCAACAACTATAAGTACTACAGCTTTTGTTAAATTATATATTTTACATTTATTAAAAGATAAAGTTTATTATGGGAATAAAATTAAAGAAGAAATAAGTGATAGGTTAGGAAATAAATGGACTCCAAGTCCTGGGATGATATATCCACTATTAAGACAATTAGAATCCGATGGGAATATAGAGGGTTGGTGGGAAGAACCTTTAAAAAGGTCAATTAGAAGATATAAAATTACAGATAGAGGAATAGATCACTATAATGCAATGCTACATCAATATGAATCATCTTTCTATGATTCATTATTTATAATTCAAACTGTGCTAAAAGACATTTATAGCCAGGATATATAATCAGGATATATAATAATGATTAATGAAAAAGTAGAATTACGCTTAAAATTGACCCGTATTCAATTTTACTTTGTATAAATAGTAATCTATAGGTATAGATAAATTATCTCTTTAAAAAGAGTTCTGGGGATTATTTTTTGGAATTTAAAGAAGTTGATAAAATATAATGCTTAACGGTATATCTTATACGAGATAAAAATAAGATTTCTTAGAAAGATTTATTTATATATGTTATAATAGTCTATAAGATGTCACAAAATAACTATTTTGTGACATCTTATAGAAATTTAGGAAAGAAGTGATGAAATTTGAGTATACCAGTTATTGTAGAAGATTATCTAAATTATATGGAATCTGTTAGGGGCATATCATCTAGTACTATAAGAGAGTACTATTTTGATTTACGAACATTTTTTAAATTTATTAAACGAAGATACAAGCTTGTTGATTCTAATATACCTTTTGAAGACATCAATATATCAGATGTGGAAATAAGTTTAATTAGAAAAATAAATATTAGAGACTTACATGCATATATAGCACATGCTGACAGAGAAAGAAATAATGGAAATGCTACTAAATCAAGAAAAGTAGCCTCCCTCAGATCTTTTTTCCGATACTTACACAACACTATCAATGTTTTAGATGAAAATCCAACACAAGGTCTAGAGTCTCCTAAAGTAAAGTCAAGACATCCCGTATATCTTACATTGAGACAATCAGAAAATTTATTAAATGTTATTCTTAGGAATGAGAATGAAGAATATAGGAAAAGAGATTATGCTATAGTTATGTTATTTTTAAATTGTGGATTAAGATTATCTGAGTTAAGTAGTATTGATGTTGATAAAATTAATAATGAAGATAGCTTAACTGTTATAGGTAAAGGTAATAAAGAAAGGACAATATACTTAAATAGTGCCTGTGTTAGTGCTCTTAAAGATTATCAAGAAGTTAGACCAAAAAAGGTTAATGATCCAAAAGCTTTGTTTATAAGCCAACAGAAAAATAGAATGAGTAATCGAGCTATTCAACATATGGTAGATAAATATTTAGACAAAGCTGGATTAGATACAAAGGTTTATTCAGTTCATAAATTAAGACATACTGCAGCTACTCTTATGTACAAACATGGTAATGTAGATATTAGAGCATTACAAGAGATCTTAGGGCATGAATCTGTGTCTACTACTCAAATATATACGCATACTGATGATGATAGACTTAGAAATGCCATTGAGCAAAACCCCTTAGCTAATAGAAAAAATAATTAGAATAATAAAAAATAAGAGGATATTTAGCTAAATATCTTCTTATTTTTTATCTTAATTTTCTATTACGGGAACTTTTAGTATTTCACCAGGAGTAATATAAAAAGTATTCATATCATTGAAATCTCTTATTTCATAAACCATATCTCGGACATCATAATTATTAGGTTTATATTTTAAAGCTATGTTCCATAAGGTGTCACCTGGATAAACTGTGTACTCTTTATAGTTTTCTTTTAAAACCATACCATGAGCTTTAAGTGATGATATAAATGAAGTACTGATAATAAGTATAATAATTAGAAGTGATGTAATAAATAAATAAAACCTGTTTTTGTTTACTACCCTATATTTTTTCATATTCCACCTCACACATTTGTTCTGAACAATTGTTCTAAATATATTCTACACAAACATTTGTTTATTGTCAATAGTTTTTTTAAAAAAAGAACTCTTGTTTGAATAATTTTTGTTCCTATGATATAATTATCTTAATTAAAAAAATATAAGGTGAGGTGTTATACATATGTATGAAGACTTATCTCAAAAGCAAATAGAAATATTACTATATATAAAAAATGAAATCCAAAGACAGGGATATCCACCGGCTGTAAGAGAGATATGTAAAGGAGTAAGTTTAAAGTCTACATCTACAGTTCATAGTCATTTAGAAAAATTAGAATCAAAAGGGTATATTAGAAAAGATCCAACTAAACCAAGAGCCATAGAGATTTTAGATAAAGAGGATGATTTTCTACTCATAAAGAAAAAAACTGTTGATATACCTATTGTTGGTAAAGTAACAGCGGGAGAACCTATTTTAGCTGTTGAAAATATTGAAGATACTTATCCAGTCCCCTTAGATTTAGTTGAAGGACACGATGTATTTTTATTAAAGGTTCAAGGAGAGAGTATGATTGATGTGGGTATATTAGATGAAGATCTAGTATTAGTAAAAGAACAAACAAGTGCCAATAATGGTGATATTGTAGTAGCCCTTCTAGAAGAAGAAGCTACTATTAAAAGGTTTTTTAAAGAAGAAAACAGAATTAGATTACAACCAGAAAATCAATTTATGGATCCTATATATACTTGTGATATAAGCATTTTAGGTAAAGTAATAGGTTTGTTTAGAAGAATATAATAATACTAAAATGCATCCTATGAATAGGATGCATTTTAGTATTATTATTTTTAAATATTTATAATCAAACTTTTAAAATTGTGATTTTATATAATTTTTAATATAGGAACTTAAATCACTTATCTGATTAAATTCGTCTACATCTATCCATTTAATTCTTTCATCTCTACGAAACCATGTCAATTGTCGTTTAGCATAATTTCTGCTTCCCTGTTTAATTTTTTCAATTGCATAATCTAAATTAATATCTCCTTCTAAATAATCAACAATTTCTTTATATCCAATACCTTGGAGTGCGATTGAATTTTTTTGATATCCTAAATTTAATAAGTTTTGTACCTCCTCAATTAGACCCATATTTATCATTTTATCAACCCTTTGATTAATTCTCTCATATAACCTGGATCTATCCATATTAAGACATATCATAGATAAATTATATTTATTATTTTTTTGTCTAAAGCTTTCATTATATTCGGACATAGTCTTACCTGTTAATTCATATATCTCCAAAGCACGAATAATTCTTTTTTTATCATTTATATGAATTCTATGGCTACTATCCTCATCTATTTTTTTAAGTTTATTGTGAATGTATACATTACCATGTTTATCAGCTAATGATTCATATTTATCTCTTATTAAATAATTTGGTGGTATTCTTGCAAAGTTCAATTTATATACTAATGAATTTATATAAAGTCCTGTACCTCCCACAACTATAGGTAATTTATCTTTTTCATTAATTTCTGTAATGTGTTTAGATGCATCTCGTTGATAGTCTGATACGGTATATTCTTGATCTGGGTTTATAAAATCTAATAGATGGTGAGGTATATTTTCCATTTCTAACTTAGTAATCTTAGCTGTACCAATATTCATGTATTTATAAATTTGCATAGAATCTGCTGAAATAATTTCACCATTTAATGTTTTAGCTAAATTGATTGATACTTTAGTTTTTCCTACAGCAGTAGGTCCCATTAATACTAGTAAGTTTTCTTTCATTAAATCATCCTTTATTACATTATACGTAAAAATTCCTTTTCTATGTCTTTTTTAGTTATTTCAATCATAGTAGGTCTTCCATGAGGACATGTATATGGGTTAAGACATTTGTGTAAATTTTTAAATAGTTCTAATATTTCAATATTATTAATTTGGTCACCACTTTTTATAGAGTTTGTACATGCTATTTTCATTATTTTATCTATTTTAGTATCATAACCACTATTTATCTTAGTATTTATATTATCTATATTATCTAAAACATCTAAAAATAAAGTTTTACCACTAGGAATCCCAAAAATCAAAGGAACTCCTCTTAGTGCAATACTATTAGACCCAAACTCTTCTACATCAAAACCTAATCGTATAAAAATATCCATGTGATTTTTGAATTTAGATATTTCTGTATTAGTTACTTCAATAATCTCTGGAGATATCAACTGCTGTACAATTATTTCTTCTTCCTCATATTCCTTTTTATATTTTTCATACATAATTCTTTCATGGGCAGCATGTTGGTCTATAAAAAATACCTTTTCATCAGTTTTACTTTCTGCAATTATATAAGTATTAAATATCTTACCTATGGGGAAAATATCTAATAAATAATCCCTGATTTTTTGTTCTTCATTGGTTTTTTTAGGTACCTTATTCTGGATTTGCTTTCTTTGATTGTTAATACTTTGTTTAATATTAGGATTTTCTGTATTTTTTATATACATATCCTCTTTTTTAAGATTATCAGTAGGTTTTATATTAGTAAAGTCAGTTACTATAAAATCTTTAATTATAAAATCCTTTGGTGAATTACTTTGTTTGGATTCTTGGCTAAGTTCAAATAATTTAGGTACCTCTTCTTTTGTAACTTTTTTTTCTTTTTTAAATTTTATATTCGGTATATCAATATTTGAAAAAAGATTATAATTGATAACATTAATAATTGATTTTATAACTCTATCTTTATCTATAAATTTTATTTCTTGTTTAGTTGGATGTATATTGATATCCAATTCCTTAGGATCTAGTTCGATATCTAATACAAATATAGGAAATCTATTTAAAGGTATTAAGGATTTATATTTACTTTCTATAGCTTTAGAAATATCATAGTTTTTGATATTACGCTTATTTATATATAAATACTGGTGACTTCTATTTCCTCTATATAACTTATTATTTGATATAAAACCATTAATTTTAATATAATTATCTTCAAAATTTATAGGTATCAGATTATCAGAGAACTCTTTTCCTAATATAGCGTATATAGTATCTAGTAGATTCTTAGTTTTATTAGTTTGAAGCATTGTTCTATTATCTTTTATAAATCTGAAAGATATTTCATTATGACCTAATGCTAATTTATTTATTATATCATTGACTGTATTAGATTCCGATCTACTGCTTTTTAAAAATTTTTGTCTTACTGGTAAATTATAAAACAAATCTCGAATTATCATAGTAGTACCTTTAGGACATCCAATATTATCCATTGATAGTATCTTACCTTCTTCCACAAAAGCATGAATACCTGCCGATGAATCTTTAATTTTAGATAAGACTTCAACCTTAGCAACATTAGAGATACTCGATAACGCTTCACCTCTAAAGCCTAGTGACATAATGCTATATATATCTTCTATATTCGTTAATTTAGATGTAGAATGTCTTTTGAAAGCCATATCCAAATCTTCTGTAGGTATACCATCACCATTATCAGTAATTCTAATATAGTCTTTTCCACCATTTTTAATTTCAATAATAATGTTATTAGAATTAGCATCTATGGAATTTTCTATTAATTCTTTTACTATTGAAGCAGGATTTTCTATTACTTCCCCTGCCGCAATTTTTTGGATAGTTAAATTATCAAGTATTTGAATCTTAGCCATATTTATTCATTCTCCTTAAACTCCGATGCATCTCTTATTAATTCATTTAATATAGTCATTGACTCTATAGGGGTTAGTTTATCAATATTAATATTTTTTATTTTGTTAATAAAATATTCTTTCCTATAATCGACTATATTAAATTGTTGTTTATCCTTTTGCTCTGTATCATTAAGACTTATTTCATGTGAATTTTCGATAATGTTTAACACTTCTTTTGAACGCTTTATAATATTATTATCTATTCCAGCTAATCTTGCTACCTGTATTCCATAACTCTTATTTGTACTACCTTTAATTATTTTTCTTAAGAAAATTATATCATCACCTTTCTCTTTGGCTGAGATATTCATGTTCTTAATTTGATCAAAGTTTTCCTCTAATTGAGTTAGTTCATGGTAATGAGTTGCAAATAAGGTTTTGGCATGAATATTATTTGCAATTTCTTCTATAACAGCCCATGCGATGCTTAGGCCATCATAGGTACTTGTTCCTCTACCTATTTCATCAAGTATTATTAAACTATTTTTCGTTGCATTTTTCATAATGTTAGCTACTTCGTTCATTTCCACCATAAAGGTACTTTCACCCTGTGACAGATTATCTGATGCACCTATACGGGTAAATATTCTATCTACAATTCCTATTTTAGCATTTGTAGCAGGCACGAAGGAACCAATTTGGGCCATAAGAGTTATGATAGCAACTTGTCTCATATAGGTTGATTTTCCCGACATATTAGGACCTGTAATAATCTGAATCATATATTCATCTCTATCTAAATAAGTATCATTTGGGACAAATAATTCATTATTAATCATTTTTTCTATTACTGGATGTCTTCCTTCGTTAATTTTTATATATCCTTTATTATTTAAAACAGGTCTTACAAAATTGTTCTCATTAGCTACTGTAGAAAATGATACTATAACATCTATAATTGAGATTAGTTTACTTACATATTGAAGTCTTATAATTTCTTGTTTAATATCATCTCTAATTGATTGAAATAATTGATATTCTAATTCTAGAGATTGTTCTTCAGCACCTATTATTTTAGATTCCATAGATTTTAATTCTTCTGTATAATATCTTTCAGAATTTGTAAGAGTTTGTCTTCTAATAAAATATTCAGGTACCATAGGTATATTAGACTTAGTTACTTCTATAAAATATCCAGCGACTTTGTTATATCCAACCCTTAAATTTTTGATACCTGTTTTTTCTTGCTCTTTAGATTCTAGATCAGTTAACCATTTTTTCCCTTTAGTACTATTGGCTTTTATATCATCTAATTCTTTATTGTATCCTTCTTTAATCAAGTTACCTTCCGTGATAGAAATAGGGGGATTATCATGTATAGAGTTATCTATTAAATAAAATAAGTCATTTAGAGGGTCTATTAATTGACCAATATTTTTTAATTCTTTATTATTATAAGAAGTTAATAAATTTTTAAATTCTGGTAACACTTCTATGGAATTTTTTAATGATATAAGATCTCTAGCGTTACAATTACCATTGGAAATCTTTACTGAAAGTCTTTCAATATCATATATACGATCTAACTTTTCTTTAATATCGTCTTTCATCCTAATATTCTGTACAAAAAAATCCACCATATTTAATCTTTTATCTATTTCTTTCATGTCAACTAAAGGTTTTTCGATCCAGTTTCTTAATAATCTTCCACCCATAGCTGTACATGTTTTATCTATAATACTAACTAAAGACCCTTTTTTTTCTCGTGTTAGAATAGTTTCATGTATTTCTAAATTAGTTCTAGTGTTGATATCCATAATCATATAGTTATTAGCTTCATAATATGAAAGATTATTTATATGATCTAAAGTGTTTTTTTGTGTATCAAATAGATATTGAAAAAGCTTATTTATTGATAATATTGAATACATACATCCATCGATTCCTAGAGAATTTAAATTTTCAACTTTAAAAAAATCTAATATCATTTGATATTTAACATTTTCTTCCTTGTTAATATCATCGTAAATATTAAAATAGGGATTAATCCTATTTATAATAATATCTATATATTTTTGGTTTTCCATAAATTTTGTATTGCAAATAACTTCAGAAGGTAAAACTTTACCTAATTCATCTATAATAAATTGATACATTCTATCCTCATTATCAGAAAATTCGGTAGTAAACATTTCACCAGTAGAATTGTCTACATAACTTAATCCTACCCCTGATTCATCCATATAAATAGAAGAAAGAAAATTATTTGTTTTTTCATCTAGTACCTGTGTGTCAGTTATAGTTCCTGGTGTAATAACTCTAACTACTTCACGCTTTACGATTCCTTTTGCTTCTGCAGGATTCTGTACCTGTTCACCTATTGCTACCTTATATCCTCTGCTAACTAATTTGGATATATAAGTATCAGCTACATGATGTGGAACACCACACATAGGAGCTTTTTCCTCCATCCCACAATCACGTTGTGTAAGAGCAATTTCTAACTCTTTTGCAGCAATTATTGCATCTTCAAAAAACATTTCATAGAAATCTCCTAATCTAAAAAATAAAATAGAATCTTCATTCTGTTTTTTTAACTTCATATATTGTTTCATCATAGGAGTTAAATTTTCCAAACTAAAACCTCCGTATTCTATTAATTAAATTTGTTGCCCTTTTAATGTAAAGGTATTAGCATCATTTATTCTTACATTTACTATTTTGCCAATTAAATCTTTTTTTCCTTTTAAATGTACTAATTTAGAACTTTCTGTACGTCCTATTAGAATTTTAGAATCATTCTTACTGATTCCATCAATAAGTACCTTTTTGTCTTTATTTATAAGACTTTGATTCTTATCCAAACTGATTCGGTTTAAAGTGTTTAAAAGTTTTTGGAATCTATTATGTTTAGTTGTATAATCTATTTGATCTTTCATTTTAGACGCAGGTGTACCACTTCTAATCGAATATAGAAAGGTATATGCAGAATCAAACTTTACTTCCTCCACTAAATTTAAAGTATCTCGAAAGTCTTTTTCACTTTCTCCAGGAAAGCCTACTATTATATCGGTAGTAATTGATATATCTGGTACGACTTTACGAATTTTTCTAATTTTATTTAAATATTCTTCACGTGTATATTTCCTATTCATATTTCTTAATACCTTATTGCTTCCTGATTGTATAGGTAAATGAAGATGATTACATAGTTTATCTAGTTCTCCATATGCCTCTATTAATTCATCAGAAATATCTTTAGGGTGGGAGGTCATAAATCGTATTCTATCAATTCCTTCAATTGTATTTATATCTTTTAATAAATCAACGAAATTATAATTTTGTTGCAGTGTTTTTCCATAGGAATTTACATTTTGACCAAGTAGAGTAATTTCTCTGTATCCAGAGGCTGATAGTTTATTAATTTCTTGTATTATATTTTCAGGTTCTCGACTTTTTTCCTGACCTCTAGCATATGGAACTATGCAGTAACTACAATAATTATTACAACCATACATTATGTTTACATATGCTTTATGCTGATGAGTTCGGTTAGATTTAATATTTTCGTTAATCTCTCTACTTTCTTCAATGACATCTATAATCATATCCCCAGTTTGTTCATGAGCCATAATTAGCTGAGGTAATTTATGAATATTGTTTGTCCCAAATATTATATCAACATGCTTATATTTAGAATTAATTATATTCCTTGACCTTTCTATCTGCGTCATACACCCACATACACATATGATTAGATCAGGATTATTTCGTTTTAGTTCCTTTAATGATCCTAATTGTCCGTAAACTTTATCTTCCGCAGTTTGCCTTATGGCACAAGTGTTATATATTATTAGGTCACTACTCTCTTTATTATTAGTAAAAACATAACCCATTTGTTCTAGCATCCAAGCGATCTTTTCAGAGTCATGTTCATTCATCTGACAACCATAAGTTTGAATCGTATATTTCTTCATATTAAAGTAAATCCTTTCTTTAAATTATAAAATTATATAATATAATATATAATAAATTATTATATATTATATTATATCATAAAATTAATTATATTAAAAAATAATAAAAGAGATATCTCTTTTATTATTTTTTAAATAATCTTTTAAAAAAACCTTGATTCTTTTCTTTTAATTTATCTACGTCATTTTTTAGACTTATATTCTCATAAGTTTTTTCTTTTATTTTCATTTTAAGTTTAGCATTTTCACATATTAAAACGTCTCTCTCTTTTGAATTAATTTCTGTTCTGAGGGCTATTATTTCATCTTTTAAACTGTCTATGACATCTTCAGTATCTTCATTTCTCATAGATAAATATTTAGATAATTTTTCGAAGAATCTATCCTCTATGACCTTAGATATTTCTATTCCTATACTCGAAGTATCAATATTATCATTAAGTACATTTAAACTATTATTTGATTCATTAGACATAAGTTCTTCTGGAGAATTAATTATTAAATTAATTTGTTTATTATTAAAACCTTTATCTTTTAAATCTTTTATATATTGAAGTAATTCAATTTCCTTATAGGTATAATATCTATGATTTGAATTCTTTCTAGGAATATCCATATTAAATTCTTTTTCATAATATCTGAGAACATGAGGAGCATAGCCTGTAATTTCAGCTGCTTCGGATATTGAATACTCTTTATTAAAGTCTAACAAAACTAGTCCCCTCCTTTTAAAATACTAATTATATATTGTTTCTATAAAAATGCATGGAAGTCCTCTATTTATTATGGGAAAATTTAATACATTTTTATACATAAATTTACATTAATAAGTATTTTTATAGGTAAAATGACTAAAGTTTAAATTAGATCAAATCAAAATTAAAATAAAAGAAAAATAGAATACTAGAGTTATTAGAACTCTAGTATTCTAGTATAGATATTACTCTTTAGTATCCTCATTATCATTTTTTTTATTATTTTCAGCATTAATTGTATTTTCTTCATCAGATTCAGCTTCTTTTTTACTTAAACTAATTCGTTTTTCATTATAATTTATATCTATAACTTTTACTATTATTTCTTCACCAATTTCTAATACATCAGATGGCTTATTTATATGGTCTTTTGAAATTTCTGAAACATGTAATAATCCATCTACACCTTCCTCTAATCTTATAAATGCACCAAAATCAAGAAGGTTAACTATAGTGCCCTTAACTATATCACCAATCTCTACATTTTTTTTGAAAATTTCCCAAGGCTCCTCCGTAGTTTGCTTAAGTCCAAGAGATATACGATTTTTATCTTTATCAAAATCTAACACTTTAACTTCAACCTCATCACCTGGGTTTACTATTTCTGAAGGATGGGTTATTCTATTCCAAGAAAGGTCTGATATGTGTATAAGACCATCAACTCCACCTAAATCAACAAAGGCTCCAAAATTCGTTAATCTTTGAACAGTACCCTTTATAATGCTATTAATTTCAATGTTTTCCCAGAAGTCTTTTTTAAGTTGGTTTAATTCCTCTTGCTCTACTTTTTTTCTAGAAAATATAATTCTTCTTTTTCGTTTATCAAAATCTAATAATTTGACTTTAAAAATTCGATCTTTAAATTGTTCTAAATCTGTTACGTATCTAGCTGAAACATGGGATGCAGGTATAAATCCACTTATACCTTCATAAAAGGCTATAAGTCCACCTTTTACAGCACGTGAAACCTGAACCTCTATGGCTTCTGAATCTGCATACTTTTGTTCTAATAGTTCCCACTTTTTCATCTCATCTACTTTTTTTACAGATAATACTACATTACCTTCGCCGTCGTCAACTTTAACGACATATACTTCAATTTGATCACCTTCTTTAAAATCATCTTTTAAATTAACATCTGCATCTCCATATAATTCATCCTTTGTAATAATCCCATCAGATGTATAATGAATATTAACCATAACTTCATCTTCAGTTACAAAAATTACTTCACCTTGAATTATATCTCCTTTATGAATTTGTGTAAACGAACTTTCAATTGCTTCCATCATTTCATTATTATTTAAATTATCCATTATTAAATACCTCCTAGTTATCCAATCAGGTGTAGTACACTTGATTTATACAACAAAATTTGATTATTTTTTAAAAGTTAAATTTTTAGACTATATATTCTTTTTAAAAGATCTTCACTAATAAACTTATAGTCTTCTGGACTAACCTTCTTATTAAAGGTTTCATAGTATCTTATGGGTTTTCCTATATAAATGTTGACCTTTGTAAACATCTTATAATCTTCTTCTATATACACTGGTAAAATAGGTGCCCTAGATCTAAGACTTATAAGAGCAGCTCCAGATTTTGCATTTTTTAAATTAAATTCTTTCACTCTAGTTCCTTCAGGAAATATTCCTAAAACTTCATTCTTTTTTAGTACCCTTAAAGCGTTTTTAATAGCATTTATATCAGTCTCTTTTCGATTGACCGGGAATGCTTTTAATTTTGTTATTATAAATGACAAAATTTTATTTTTAAAAAGCTCTGATTTAGCCATCCAATTTATTTGGCGAGGAAATCCTATAGTAATTAATATAGGATCTAATTTACTTACATGATTCGAGCATAATAAAAGCTTTCCATTACTAGATATATTTTCTATTCCATGAACTTGAATAGGATAAAATGGTTTTAATATAATGCCGACAATAGATTTCACTATATTATAAAACAATTTTATTTACCTCCTAGAACAACAGATACTATATAATTCACAGTCTCTTCTATGGTTTTATCAGTAGTATCTATTACATATGAATCTTTAGATTGTTTTAATGGAGCAATCTCTCGATTTTGATCTATATAATCACGCTTTTTGATATCTAATAATATATCTTTAAAAACAATATCTATATTATTTCTATGTTTAAGTTCTTTATATCTTCTGTATGCTCTTTCTTCAGGTGTAGCTGTTATAAAAAATTTAAATTTCGAATCAGGTAAAACTACAGATCCAATATCTCTACCATCCATTATTACATTTTTATTTTTAGACATATTTTTTTGTAGGTTTAACATCATTTCTCGTACTTCTTTTATTTTAGCTATAAGCGACACATTTTGACTGATATAACTTTCTCTAATATCATCATTTACAATTCTACCATCAAGATAAATATTGTTATTTACAAAATCGATATTAGTATTTTTAATTTCTTTTAAAATCATATTAGTATTAAACGGATCTATATTATTATTTAATAATTTCAAAGTAAATGCACGATACATAGCTCCAGTATCTATATATTCTATATTTAATTTTTTAGATACTTGCTTTGCTATGGTACTTTTCCCAGATCCTGCTGGACCATCTATAGCAATTGAATAATAACTATTATGAGTCATTCAATACCTCCTACCATTAAGAATCCATCAACTCTTAATTCTTTCATTTTTGTTTATCTTTTGGTACTAAATCTGGTCTTAATTTAACTGCCTTTTTTAAGTAAATATGTTTTATTTCATTTTGCTGCTTGTCCGAATCATATAAAATCATAACCCGTATACATTTTTGCAATCCATTATCGACTTGCATTTCATTGAAATTCATAAGACCAATGTGTGTATAATCTAAATCTCTTGCTGCTTTAGAAGGTGCTACTTTATTTAAATCATTTGTACAGCTAAAAATCATACTAATTACTTTATCTTGATTTAAATTATTGGTACTTTCAATAGTTTTTATTAGTCTTTTAGTGGCATTTATAATTTCAGTTTTTGTATTATTTTCTACAGTAATAGCACCTCTTATAGAAATCATAACAAACACTCCTTTATTAATTATATATTAATAATGTTTACTATACAAGTTATTCATAACATTTGCGAACATTATTTTAAAGATTTATTTCTGATATATAACCAGTAGAAAATATAATCTGCAAATTATATCCTCCAGTTAGTGTATCGATATTTATTACCTATCCAGCAAAGTATAAATTAGGTATCATCTCGGATTTCATAGTAGAAGGATTAAACCCCTGTAATATATATCTCTACCAAAGGTTATAATTACTTCTTACATAGACCTAAATCTATTAAACTGTTTTAATTATATTAATTATATTCATCTATCTTCTTTTGTAATTTGATAAATAGACTTATTATTATCTATCTTTAATAATTATATAATTATATTAACAAGTCGTTGATTAAATAGATTAGTTAATCCATTTCAAATAATTTGTTAGAATTTGTGCTAAAAATTCCTAGTATAATGGATTAATTATTTATAATTATAGTATTTTAGAGATACATCCTTAATTAGAATGATAAGATTTAACAAACCACTGTATAAAAGGAATTTATTAGTAATAATATTTTTGAAGAAATAGTCTATTGGAGATGAAATAGTTATATTACCTCTCTTTTTAGTAATTGATAATTTTTTCAATTTGATTAATCATGTTAATTAATATTATATTCTTATTATTTAAAGTAGCTATATCAGCTGCAATTATGCCTATTTTTTCTTTAATATTCGTCATTTCTATATCTTCTATTACATGGAATATTTATTACTAAAGATCGTAATAATCATAATAATCATATATATTATAGGTTTTCCAAACCTTTTCTAAATTTTCAAAATATCTATTTAAATTATCTTTTTTTTCGTTACCTACAGCAATAATAAATGAATTTATTAAACTCATAGGAGCTACTAATGAGTCCACAAAAGAAAACATTTCACTATTAGCAATTAAGGACACATCTGCCTCAGAGGCCACTGGAGAAGAAAAACTATCTGTGATTGTTATTATAGAAGTATTTTTTTCTTTAGCATATTTTAAAACATCTATAGTTCTTTTAGAATACCTTGGATAGGTGATTATAATGATTAGATCATTAGATGAAACATTTAATAATTGTTCGAATATATCATTAGGTCCCGTATTAATTACATTGACATTATCAAACAAGAAATTAAAATAGAATCCTAAATATCCAGCCAAAAATGATGAACTTCTTAATCCTATGATATACATGGTTTTTGCTTCAAGTACTAATTTTACTGCTTGTTGAAAATCAGAAAAATTTATTTCATTAATAGTCTTTTTAATATTATCCATATCTTTTTCCATAATTTCAGTTAATAAATTTTCTTTATTTTTATAATTATGTTCTTGAAGATGTATTCTTTGTACAGTAGTTAATTTGTTTTTAACTAGTTCTTGTAAATCGTTTTGTAAATCTCTATATCCTTGATACCCTAGTCTATCAGAAAATCTAACTACTGTTGATTCACTAACATTTATAGATTTGCCTAATTTTGCAGCAGTCATAAATGCTGCCTGATCATAATTTTCAATAATAAAGTCAGCTATTAATTTCTGGCTTTTACTTAATTCACTATAATTGTTATTGATATGTTTTATTAGTTTTGGATATCCTTCCATTGATTATGACCTCCAGATTATTATTTAATAATTATATCTATAATTGATTTAATTATGTTCAGCAATACTAAAATGCTAATTAATTGTACTAGTATTGTTCTTAGACTTTTCTATGAGATATAATATGGGAGGATAATTTATTTGATTAATAAATTCATATTTTAGCACATTAAAATGTTTTTGGTTTAAATTAATTAGTAAATTATCTATAGCATTTCGTTCTTTCATACTACCAGTATGTCCTACATAGCTAGTAATTAACAATATGCCATTGGGTATTAATAAATTCAATGCTTTATTAATACTTTCTATACTTGTATTTGCTAATGTTGTAATTTTTTTATTGCCTCCAGGTAAATATCCTAAATTGTATACTATTAGATCTAGTTTTTCATAAATATAATTATCAATATATTCATGACTATCTAAAAACAATTCTACATTAGTATTTAATTTATTTTTTAACAAAAGTCTACGAGTGTTCATAATTGCATCTTTTTGGATATCAAATCCATAAACTTTACCCCCTTCCCCTACTAGCTGAGCTAATAATAAAGTGTCCTGACCATTACCTACAGTACAATCTAGGACTGTGTCACCTTTCTCAATATAATCTTTCATAAGATTTCGTCCTATACTTAAAACATTATTTATTTTGCTATAATTCAATTGAATTCACCTCTATAAAGATTTTAAATAATTTATCTCTGTTAATGTAAGATGCCTCCAATCACCTACTTTAAGGTCTCCTAATTCTAATTGTTCTATACTAATACGCTTTAACCTTTTAACTGGATGTCCAATAGATTGGCACATCTTCCTCACCTGTCTATTTTTACCTTCATGTATTCTAATATCTAACAATACTTCATTTCTATGTTTGTATTGTTTGATTATATTTACTTTGGCTGGAGAAGTTAATTGACCGTCGATTTTCAAGCCAGTACGAAATTGATGTAATTGAGATTTATTTGGAACCCCTTCTACCCTAGCGATGTATCTTTTTATAATTTCTTTACTGGGATGAGTCAGTACATAGGTTAAATCGCCATCATTTGTCAGTAATAATAATCCAGTCGTGTCTTTATCTAATCGACCTACAGGATATATTCTTTCATTAATATTTGATATTAAATCTGTAACTATTTTTCTGCATTTTTCATCTTTTAATGTTGTAACATATCCTTTTGGTTTATTGAGCATTATGTATACATTCTTAGATTCTATTTTTATAATTTGATTATTAACACAGACTGTATCTTTCTTAGGATCAATTTTTGTACCTAATTTGGTCACTATCCGTCCATTAATTTTAACATTACCTTCTAGTATTATTGATTCAGATTTTCTTCTTGAAGCTACACCACATTGAGCCATAAATTTTTGTAGACGCATAAAACTTCCCCCTTTATACTCAAATATAAATTTCAAATATATAATTGTTATTTTAATAAATTATGAATAAAGTTTAGTTTATTTACATTATTACCCCCAATTAATTCATCTTTTTTTATTAATACTCCATTTAAATAAGTATTTATATTTCCAACGACATCCCCTTTATATATAGGAGTAGTTATATTTTCATCTAAAGTAATTTTAAATTTAATTTGTTTTTTTTCAGTAGGGTTTAATGGATATATAAAATCTTGTTTTGTAACTACTTTTAATTGTTCTTTACCATCCTTAATATCTACATTTGTTATAAATTGATTTTTATCATAAATTAAGTGATTTGTAAAATTTTCGAATCCATAATCAAGGAGTTGATAATTGTCATTAAACCAGTTTTTAGCATTTAAACTTACAGCGATTAATCGCATATTATTTTTTGTAGCACTTGATACTAAACATCTACCTGATTTCATAGTATATCCAGTTTTTACTCCATCACCGTCTTCATATTCCCATAAAGTCTTATTTTTATTTATAAAATTATTGTTATTTTTTCTATCAGCGGTATAGGATTTTGTTTTTACAATTTCTTCAAAAGCTTGATATTTAAAAGCTTCTTTTGTAATTAAGGCTAAATCATAAGCTGTAGAATAATGTTTATCGTGATTCAAACCATGAGGATTTGTAAAATTAGTATTATTTGCATTTATAGACTTAGCTTTATTATTCATCATTTTTATAAATTCATTTTGATTATTTGATATATTTTGGCTAATTGCAATAGCAGCATCATTACCTGATCTTAACATCAAACCATATAATAAGTCTTTTAAATTAATTATCTCTTTTCTTTCTAAATAAATACTTGATCCTTCTATATCAATACAATCATCATTGATTTTTATTTGATCTTGCAAATTACCATTTTCTAAAGCGATAAGAGCCGTCATGATTTTTGTTGTACTAGCTATAGGCATTTTTTTATGCTCGTCTTGGGAAGCTAATACTCTACCAGAGTTTTCCTCTATTAATATATAACTTTCTCCTGATAAGACCATATCCTTAGATACTAAAGGATTAGGATTAGAAAACAATGTAAAAATAATAATTAAGAAAGATATGATTCTTTTTTTCAAATCTACACCTCCTAAGATAATAATCTTATCTTTCCAAAATAAAGTAATATAATACAAATATATTATTATTTTTCAAGTTTTTTTAGTTCTTCTTCAATTCTGTCTAAATCTGGTAATTCATCTAAAGATTCGAGAGAAAACAATTTTAAAAATTCTTTAGTAGTTCCATAAATTATAGGTCTTCCAGGTCTATCAAGTCGTCCTAATTCTTTAATTAGGCCTCTTTCTGTTAATGTTTGAAGTGCACGGTCAGATTTAACACCTCTGATATAATCAATATCAGATTTAATTACAGGTTGTTTGTAAGCTATTATAGCTAAGGTTTCTAAAGCAGCATTAGTTAAGCTTTTAGGTGGATCCTGCTTTTGTAATTGTTTTATCCAATCATAATACTCTGGACGTGTGCCAATTTGATAACTATTATTTATTCTTATGATTCTTAAGCCTCTTTGTTCATAATTAAAGTCATCAATCATTTCTTTCATAATTTTAGCTAACTCTTCCATATCTATATGCATTATTTCAGAAATATCATTTAGACTTAAAGGATCTCCCCAAGTAAAAAGCAAGGCTTCTATAATTGCTTTAACTTTTTTTTTATCCATAATTTAAGGTTCACCCACTTCTCTACTAGTTATAGTTAAATTTGTATGGTTTTCATTTTGTTGTACCAATACTAATTGAAGCTTCGTTAATTCTAATATAGATAAGAAATACGTGACTATCTCAGATATATTAGTTTCCGCACTTAATAGTTCGGTAAATGTTATACTATGTCTTATATTTAATAGATTAATTATGTTATCAGAACATTCGTTAACCGAATATCTGTTTTTTTGAATTTGATGTATATCTATTTTTTTAGATAAACTTTGACTAGAAATAATTTTGTTAATTGATCTTAATAAATGTTTTAAATCCATTGACTTTAAATTGACTTCTTCTGAATTTAATGTACTTAAATCTTCTCTAGGTTTGTAATATGATTTTAATCCAGGTTTTTCATACCTTTTAAAATTTTCTGCAACGATCTTATACTTTTTATAAGTTTTTAGTTGTAAAACCAATTCTTCTCTAGGGTCTACTATTTCTTCCTCTGTTGTATCTTTAGAATCATTTGGTAAAAGCATTCTAGATTTAATTTGTAGCAAAGTCGCAGCCATAAGAATGAATTCACTAGCAATTTTCATATTTAAATATTCCATTTGATAAATATAATTCATATATTGTTCTGTAATTAGATTTATAGGTATATCGTAAATATCAATTTTAGCTTTTTCTATTAAATTTAATAATAAGTCTAAAGGACCCTCAAAAGAATCTAGTTTAACTTTATACTCCATATTTCATCTCCTATTTTTAATTAGTTTGTTAATTGTATTAGTGTTATGATAATTTTCTTATAATGAATATTAACATATGTCTTAAATTATTTAAAAATACTAAATTAAATTTGTTTAATAATCTATTATATCATACATATATTTTTTCCTACAACTATTTTAGCCGCTTTTTTACCTTGATTCTCTTCATATTTATTTTGGCCATACTTAGCATCATAAACCTTATAATATCTCTATTCTGAATCTTTTAGCTATATAGTTCCTCTCTCTCTTTTTCTGATATTATTATTATTATGAAACATAGTTGTTTTCCTTTCTTAGATTCTGATTAAATTTATTATATCAGAGAATGACTATGTTTTTTTATTTTTATTGATATTTTATTTTACAGCTTATATACTAAGGTTTAATTTATAATACTAGTTATAAATAATAGAACCTCGGCATTCCTGCCGAGGTTCTATTATTTATTTATTAAAAAGAAAATTTTGAACTGATTTGTTAACCATGTCTATAAGCTTGTTCTCTTGTACACTGTTCTTAGTAATTAAGTTTACACTATCTACAACTTTGTTATTAACTAAAATTTTTAATTTACCAACAACATGATTACGATTGGTAGGAGCTTTGATATATTTTGGATGGTCTATAACCTTATCTATATTGTAATCATCATCCTTTGGTAGCAATATAGAGCTTGATTCCTCCATTACAATTTCTACAGAATTAACATTTCCTTTTTCTACTGGGATTGTAGAAATAGTATCTCCCTTTTGTCCGATGGATACAGATTTATAGTTAGAAAATCCATAGTCTAAGAGTTTCTCTGCAGAAGTGAATCTAATTTCTGAACTTTCGGCTCCCATCACCACAGCTATGAGATGTAATTCATCTCTTTTAGCTGATGCGGATATACAATGTTTGGATTTGTTTGTAAAACCTGTTTTTATTCCAGTGATACCATCATAACTTTTTATTAATTTATTGGTATTAACCATAGTTTGAGTACTTTTCTTATTTTTCCCAACATCAATTTCTTCCATATATGTGGAGAGATAATCATGTATATCTTCATGTTTAAGTAATTCTTTAGACATAATAGCAATATCATAAGCAGTAGTATAATGATTTTCTTTAGGTAAACCTGTTGAATTGGTAAAATTAGTACTTTTCATTCCTAATTCTTGTGCTCTGTTATTCATCATCTTAATAAATGATTCATTAGAACCTGCTATAAACTCTCCTAAAGCAACTGCTGCATCATTTGCAGATCTGATAGATATAGCCTTAATTAAAGATTCAACAGATTGTGTTTCTCCAACATCTAAATACAGTTGTGTACCTCCCATGGAAGAAGCATACTCACTTATATTTACTTTATCTGATAACTTTATCTTATTACTATCTAAAGCTTCCATAGTTAATAATAAGGTCATAACTTTTGTAATACTAGCAGGGTTTACTTTTTGATCCATATTTTTTTCATAAATAATTTCACCAGAATTATAGTCCATAAGAAGTGCAGAATCAGAATTTATTTCTATATCCCCATCTCCATAAACTGTAATCGATGTTAATATTGTTAAAATTATTAAACTTATTGATACTAGCTTCTTTTTCAATATAATACCTCCAACATTATATTTACTTTTATAGTATCCAATTATATGTTTAATATTCTAATGAATTAATTATTTATTTATTTGTTTTTATATATTAGTTATGAATTTCTTTTAAGATTAATTTTTGTTTATACTTATTTTTTGATCCTATTATATATATGTAAGGAATTTTTCTTTTTATTTTCTCACCGATTTCCATATTATTAGTATGAATATATGCTAGAGTCTCATTGACTTCCACATAATCATCAATCTTTTTATTTAATACGATCCCTGTACTCAAATCTATTTTACTATCTAATGTTTCTCTACCTGCACCTAGTTCGAAAGCACATTTACCTATACTTTCTGCATTAATTGATTTAATATAACCTTCAGTATTACTTTTTGCCTCTATAATATAATTTGATGTTGGGAGTAAGTTAGGATTTTTAATTACTTCGGTATCTCCATCTTGTAATTCTACCATATCTAATAATTTATTATATGCTTTTCCAGATTTAATATTATCAATTAGCATTTTTCTTCCTATTTTTTCAGTTTGAACTTTCTTCGCTAAAATTAAAAGTTTAGAACCTAATGATAAAGATAATTCATAGAGATCTTTAGGACCTTTGCCTTTAAGTGTATCTATAATTTCTTTAACTTCTAAAGCATTACCTATAGCATTACCAAGAGGTTGATCCATGTTAGTAACCACAGCCATTGTTTTTCTTCCGAAATTATTACCTATAGTAACCATTTTTTGAGCTAATTTTTCTGCAGATTTAAGATCTTTCATAAAGGCTCCACTACCTACTTTAACATCCAAAATAATTCCATCTGATTGAACAGCTAATTTTTTACTCATTATACTGCTAGCTATTAATGGAAGACTATCTACTGTAGCGGTAACATCTCTTAAAGCATAGATTTTCTTATCAGCAGGAGTAATATCAGCAGTTTGACTGGATATAGCAAGATTGATGGAGTTAGCATTCTTAATAAATTGGTCCATAGATAAGTTTATTTTAAAATTTTTAATAGATTCTAATTTATCTAATGTTCCGCCTGTATGTCCTAATCCATGACCTGACATTTTGACAAAAGGAACATCGCAAGAAGCTATCATTGGTCCCAATAATAATGTAACACTATCACCTACACCACCTGTTGAATGTTTATCTACCTTAAGTCCCTTGATACTTGATAGATCGACAGTATCGCCAGACTCCATCATAGATTTTGTTAAATTCAAAGTTTCTGTATCATTCATATTATTTAAAAATATTGTCATCAAAAATGCTGACATTTGATAATCTGGAATATCACCATTAGTGTATTTTTCTATAGAATAATCTATTTCTTTTTTAGTAAGTGTTTTGCCGTCTCGCTTTTTGCTAATAATATCATATATATTCAAATTTAACATCCTTTACATTAATCTTATAATTTCTATTACTAAACGTTCAAATTTATCTTTTACCTTAAGAGATGTTTCAACAACTTCTTCATGGTTTAATGGCTTATCAAGAATACCAGCAGCCATATTTGTTATACAAGAAATGCCTAATACATCTAGAGATTCATGATTTGCAATTATTACTTCAGGAACAGTAGACATACCAACTGCATCAGCACCTAAAGTAGAAGCTAGTTTAATTTCTGATGGTGTTTCATAGCTTGGACCTGTAAACCACATATATACTCCTTCTTTTAAATTAATATCTAAATTTTTTCCAACATTTTGTGCTAATTCTATTAACTCTTTACTATAAGCTTCTGTCATATCTAAAAACCTAGGACCTTTGGATTCTAAATTAGGACCAATGAGAGGGTTGGTTCCTGAAAAATTTATATGATCATTTATTATCATCAAATCTCCAGGTACAAAGGATTCGTTAACACCTCCAGCAGCATTTGTAACTATTAATTTTTGAATTCCTAAAGAAATTAATGTCCGTATTGGAAAGGTTACTTTGGATAGTGGATATCCTTCATAAAAATGAAATCTCCCTTGCATTGTGACCACAGTCTTATCACCTAATTTTCCGATTACTAAATGACCGGCATGTCCTTCAACGGTTGATAATGGGAAGTTTGGTATATCTTCATAAGGAATGGTAATAGGATCTTGAATTAATTTTACTAATCCTCCTAATCCTGATCCTAAGATTACACCTATTGTTGGTGATTTAGAAATTTTATTGTTTATATAAGCTACACTTTCATTGATTTTTTTAATATAATTCATATTAATTTCCTTTCTTGATATTCTAAATAAGTTTATTAAATTTTAAGTATTTATTCTATTATTATTTATATAAATTGATTTATTATTAATCTCATTATAATGGGTGATAAGATACCTTCAATTAATCCTCCAACTAGTGTGATAGTTGTAAATGTAGATATTAGAACAATATATTCTTGAATATTAAAATTTGGATTTCGGGTACTTTTATTTCTAAAAAGGTTTGTTAAGCTAGATGACATAGTCATAGCTATAGCTCCTGCTCCAATAAGACCAATAATTATAAATAAGTTTTGAGGATATATACCTAATAAGGATGCTAAAAATCCTCTAATTCCAAATTTATAAACTAAAATTGATACACTGAATCCTATAAATATAGATTTAATAAAGACTATCATTGGAATAAATATGATTCCTACATTTATTAATCCTAATACTCCTATAAGAATCACAATTAATACATTATTGAAAAATGAAGTTTTTAATATTGATAGTCCATCATATTCTCCTAAATAAACATTTTTAAAATATGGATGAGATAATTTCAAAACTGTTTTTTGAACAGTGGAACTAAATTTTTTAACAACTAAAGGTCCTAGAATGGTTCCCAAAATAAATATTATAGATAAAATAAAATAAAATAAGAAGTTGTACTTAATATGTTTTTTTATTGATTTAAGTAATTGTCTAAACATTAATATAAAATCCTCCTTTGTATACAAACCTTTTAGAAATTGTATGCTAAATAGGAGGACTTTATAACCTCTTAAACTTTGTTTAAATAATCTTTTACATAGTATATTCCTATAATAGTCTTACTATCTATGATTTCTCCTTTATTTATCATGTTAATAAGCTCATTAATATTGAATTCTACGGTCTCAATAAATTCATCTGGTTCAGGATCAAGATCTGTTATATAGATATCTTCAGCTAAAAATAAATGGATTTTTTCATTACAATACCCTGGCGAAGTATAAAATTCAGATATATAGTTTAATTTATTAGCTTCATATGAAGTTTCTTCTCTTAATTCTCTAATAGCGGTTTCTCTTGGTTCCTCATTTACCTCTAGTTTTCCAGCAGGTATTTCATATAAAAAGTCCTCTGCAGCTTTTCTATACTGTTTAACTAGTATTAGACAATTGTCATCGGTAATAGCAATTATGCCAACACTTCCTGGATGTTCAATGATTTCCCTTTTAGAGTATTTTTTATCAGGTAATTCAATTGTATCAATTCTTAAATTTAAAATTTTTCCTTCATAAATCTTATCAGACTTCATAGTTTTTTCTTCATAAATCATATATTGTTACCTCCAAAATTTAATATTCCATTTTATAATAAAATAATGTATTATTTTATTATATTATATCACATTATATTAATTGTTGGAATGATTCTTGTTCCAGTCTAATTTTATCTGCTATAAGTGCTATAAATTCACTATTAGTAGGTTTACCTTTATTATTATTTATAGTATATCCAAAAATTTCTTCAATAGTATCAATTTTACCTCTATTCCATGCAACCTCTATAGCATGCCTAATTGCTCTTTCTACTCTGCTAGGTGTAGTATCAAATTTATCTGCAACAGCTGGATATAACTCTTTAGTTATTGCCCCCAAGTAATCCATATCGCCTATCACTATAGTTATAGCTTCCCTTAAGTATAAATATCCCTTAATATGTGCAGGTATTCCAATTTCTTGAATTATTTTAGTTATTCTTGTTTCTAAATCTTTATCTTTATCTATTGTTACAGATTTTTCGTTTTTAGAAATGAATTGAGTAGGATCTATATCATTATAAGAACGATCTAACTCAGCTATTTGTAATAATCTACTGATAAAGACATTAAAATCAAATGGCTTAACCATATAGTAGTCGGCTCCTAATCTTATAGCTTGTTGAGTAATCTTATCTTGTCCTACAGCAGATAATATCATTACTTTTGGGAAATAATTATCTTCAGATTTATTTAATTTTTCTAAGACACCTAATCCATCTAAATGTGGCATTATGATATCTAATATTAAAATATCCGGTCTTTTATCATTGATTATTTTTAAAGCCTCTTCACCATCTTTTGCTATCCCTACAATATTAAACTCTTCTCTAGAAGATATAAATTTGGCAATTATTTGACTAAATTCCCTATTATCTTCTGCTATTACTACTTTCAACTTATTCAACTAAATCTCCCCCTATATAATAATAACCCCTTAATAAAGTATTTCGACATAAGATTCAAAAAACCTTCTTTTTAAACTTTAATTATGAAAAAAGGAGAATAAATTAAAATTTATTCTCCTGATTTAACATCCATTCAATATACAATCCATATCCTTTAGTTGGATCATTTACAAAGACATGAGTTACTGCACCTACTAATTTACCTTTTTGAATTATTGGACTACCGCTCATACCTTGAACAATTCCACCAGTTTTATCTAATAGCTCATCATCTGTAATCTTAATAATCATACTTTTTTGATTTTCTGTGTTTTGAGATTCAGTCTTTAAAATTTCGACCTCAAACTTCTCTATTTTATTATCGTCTAAAGTAGTTAATATATGAGCTTTTCCTTCTTCTACTTCACTTTTAAAAGCAATTGAGATTGGTTTTAAATCATTTGTTTTTAAAAAGTCTTTTTTTAAATTTCCATATATTCCGAATTCATTGTTAAGACTAATATTACCTAGTGTTTCATCTGTTTTATAAAATGCTCCTTTTATTTCCCCAGGAACTCCTTTTTTGCCTTGTTCTATACTCGATACTTTAGAATTCATTATTAAGCCATTATCTACATTAAGGAGTTTTCCAGTGTCTATATCAGTGATTCCGTGTCCTAGTGCAGCAAAGGCATTGCTTTTAGGATTAAAATAAGTTAAAGTTCCTATTCCTGTAGTTTTATCTCGGACCCATATTCCTAATCTATAAGAATTATCCTGAATACATTGGATTGGAATAGACTGGGTAGTAAATTCACCTTTATTTCTCATTATAGTAATATTTATTTCTTCCTCTTTAACCTCATTTAATATTTTAACTACCTGCTCTGCATTTTTAATTTCTTTGTCATTGATAGCAATAATACTATCCCCAACTTTTAGCCCTGCATCTTTAGCTGGACTACTCCTCTCCCCATCAACATCTACTACATCAGTTATAGCTACTATCAATACACCTTTAGTATTTAGTCTAACTCCAATAGAGTTACCTCCAGGTATTAATGTTGGTCTATTAACTACATTGACGTTATAATTTTTTACCGAGAATAAGCCTAGAAGTTTAAGTTGTAATTGGGCATTTCCAATATTGTTTCCATTTAGATTATAAGATTTTTTCAAGTTACTTTCATTTTCGTTGTAAATTGTCTCGACCATATCATTTTCATTATTATATTCTAAGGAAAAAGGAAATAAGACATCTAAATTTTTATTTTGGCCTTTAATTATTTTAAGTTCTGAAGACTGAGTTAGAACATGATTTAATTGTAAATTAAAAATTAATAATAGTATTATAATTATAGAGAATAACACAGATTTCTTTAGATTAGATTTAGGTTTGATTAATTATCACTCTCCTTTTTATTAAGAATTCACCTCCACAAATAAAATTTAGTACACTTATAATTTAGCCTTTTTTTAAATATTTATGCTTCACAAATTTTTATAAATTTTCTAATAAAAAACAAACTACCAAAAGTTATTAGCTTTTGGTAGTTTGTTTTTTATCTTTTACTTTTTTAGACATTTCAATCATTTCTTGAGCGTGATGTAAGGTTGTGGAAGTAATATCGACTCCACCGAGTAATCGTGCCATTTCATGGACTCGCTCTTGTTCATTTAATTTTTTTATACTAGTAAATGTTTCATCATTTATAGTTTTTTTAAAAATAAGATAATGACTATCAGCTAGTGCAGCTATTTGTGGTAGATGTGTAATTGATATAATTTGGTGATTATTAGAAATATGCTCAATTTTTTCACCTACAACTTGAGCAGTTCTACCACTTATTCCAGTATCAATTTCATCGAATATCATAGTTGGAATTCTATCATAATTAGCTAAAACACTTTTAAAAGCTAACATTATTCTTGACATTTCTCCTCCTGAAACTATTTCAGAAAGTGGCTTTAATTTACCAGCAGAATTAGTAGATATAAGAAATTCTATATAATCAATCCCATCTGAACCTAAAGTACTTGTTTTACTGAAGACAATTTTAAAATCAATATCCTCCATATTCAAATCTCTAATTTCTTTTATAATTTGTTTTTCCACCATATTAGCTATATTCTTTCTTTTTTTGCTTAATTTATTAGATAGTTGGTATAATTCATGTTCTTGTTTTGATATGTTACTTTTTATCTCTTTAATCTTGTTATCGTAATCCTTTAATCTATCTAGCTCAGAATTAATTTCATCTTTATACTCTAAAATTGCTTCGATAGAATGACCATACTTTCTTTTTAAATTATTAATTTCATCTAGACGTTCAGATAATAAATTTAATTTAGTATTATCTATATATATTGTATCAATATAATTAATAATATCATTATATAAATCTTCTAATTCATAATATGTTTCATTTAGTCTATTTAGATACTTATCTAAATTATTATCAAATTTAGTTAAATTGTTTAAAATACTAATATTTTTATTGATGAGATCTAAGATAGAAGGATTTTCATAATGAGAACTCCTAAAAGATTCTATAATTCTATCTAGTCCGAAGCTTATTTCTTTAATGTTTGATATCTTTTTATATTCATTTTCAATACTTGACTCATTAGTTTTTTCTAACTGAGCTTTGGTTATTTCCTCAACTTGGAACTCTAGTAAAGCAATCTCACGCTCTCTTTCTCTTGGATTTTTACTCATCTCTTCCAATTTTCTTTTCTCTACTATATAATTTTTATATAAAGATTTAATTTGATTTTTAAGAATTAAAAAATTATTATCACCAAAAGAATCTACTAATAATTTATGATTTTTTACGTTTAGCAAAGATTGATGCTCATGTTGGGCGAATATATCTACTAAATTAGAGGAGATTTTATTTAGCACAGACAAAGTTACAATTTTATCGTTAATTCTAGAAATACTAGGTTTATTTAAGGAAATCTCTCTTGTGATTATAAGTAATTTATCTTCATCAATATCTATACCATATTCATTTAATAAAGGTTCTATATCTGGTAAGTCATCAACCAGAAAAAGAGCTTGTAAAATAGCAGTATTTTCGTTTACTCTTATTAAATTTTTATGACCTCTGTTACCTAGAATAATACCTAAAGCCTCTATAATAATTGATTTACCTGCTCCAGTCTCTCCAGTTAATAAGTTTAAACCTTTAGTAAAAGAAACTGTTAGATCGTCTATAATTGCAAAATTCTTTATATTTAATTCTAATAACATATAAACCTCCAAGATAATATATTATTTAAAAGTAGAATGTGCTTTATTTACTATATCTGTAATTATATCATCTGAGAATCTATCTCTAATGTTATTTTTAAGATGAATTAGAAATTCAATGTTCCCTTTAGCTCCTGTTATTGGAGAAAATGACAAATTTAATACTCCTAAGTTTAAAGAATTAATATAGTTTATTATATTTCTCAGTACCTCTAGATGAACATCTTTATTTCTAATAATTCCATTTTTACCTACTTTATCTGGACTAGTTTCAAATTGTGGTTTTATAAGTGCAACAATTTCTCCATTTTCCTTAAGAAGATGTTGAGCCACTGGTAAAACTAATCTTAATGATATAAAAGATACATCTATAGATATAAAGTCTATTTCATTGTTTATTTTTTCTTTAGTAACATGTCTTATATTTGTTCTTTCCATGACAATAACCCTATCATCGTTTCTTAAATTCCAATCTAATTGACCATATCCTACATCTATAGCATAAACTTTTTCTACTCCATTTTTTAACATACAGTCTGTAAATCCACCGGTAGAAGCACCAATATCCATTGCTATATTTCCAGATAAATTAAGATTAAATTTTTCAATTGCTTTTTCTAGTTTATATCCACCTCTACTTACATATTTTAAAGGGTTTGTCTTTATATATATATCCACATCTTCACTATATTTTTCACCTGGCTTATCAATTCTCATATCTCCAATAAAAACTGTTCCCTCCATAATAATTCTTTTAGCTTTCTCTCTTGAACTTGTTAATCCTTTTTCATAAAGTAAAATATCCGCTCGTTTTTTAGCCATAGACTCTCCTTTATTTTTTATTTTTTTTATTTTTAACTAAGTTAATTTTAAACGTATTTTCAATCAAATTAATAAATTGAGATAACTTAATAATTATGGTTTCATAATGTATTAATGCAATAGATTTTCCTAATGCTTTCCCTCCTACAGTTAGAGCAGCTGTGGAAGCAGTGATTAAAATACTCAAAAGAGTAGAATTTTTAAAATTATAAATCCTAATTAATTTATAGATTAAATTAGCTCCTATTGCTCCAGATATAATTCCACTAATATCACCAACCACATCATTACAAAAATTAGACACAGGCCCTGCATTACGTATTAAATATATAGCTATTCTAGCTTCTTTAATACGTTTTGATGCCATAGAATGGAAAGGCTTTTCTTCTGCTCTCGTTATTGCGATACCTATAATATCAAATATAATTCCAATAATAATAATAATGTTTAAAGTAAAAAAGGCAAATAACAGATTTAAGTTTTTAACTAAGTTTTCTGATAGAATGCTAAAAATAATAGCTAAAATGAAGGTCCATATAGTGATAGTTAATACCCATTTTATATTATATTTATTAAAGAATTTAGAACCATCTTTTCTTTCCATATAAAATACCTCCAATTATAGAAAAAGCTGATAGCAATTAGCTATCAGCAATGAAGTGATAATAATTTGAGTAAATTTTACGGCTTTAGGTCCAGCAGGATTTCCCTGATAAAAACTATCTGTCACCATAATAGCGGTTTCCCTTTAATTCTATCACTATTTGTCACCAAATATAGAGCTGGATTACCACTTAGTCCGCACTTTAATCCTCAAATTATTTCTTAAATTGAACAGTCTAGGAGTTTTCCCCAACAGTCATTCTATCCCTTAGCCTCTTTTGCAAAGTAGATTTCGATATCAAAATTTAAAATGTTTGGGCCCTTGAATTTTAAATTTTGTACATATCATCCGCCATACTTCACTCAAGGCAGGCTACTCTGCCCCTTTATAATGCAGGTTTATCATGATATAGGGTAATTATATATCATGTCTCCACGAGAGTAGGGTCTACGCCTACATGCCATTGTAGATCGCCCCATCTCTCTTACTTCCTGAAAAAGCCCACGACTGGGCGTCGCAAGCTCCAACAAGAAACTTCATCGATTTTGCCCTTCGACGGATTTTTAGCCCCGCCTTCTAGGATAGTTGTGCTGACTAGAATACTGCACCACTCTAGGCTAATATAATTATAACATATTATTAAAAAATATTCAATTATACTATTATCGTTTCCTATTTATAAGTATATTAATTAATTCCTGTAAAAATGTTGTATCCTTATTTTTTAGTTTTTTTAACAACTTTTTTGATTTATCAGTATACTTTATCATATCTTTTATTGATTCCTTTTCATTAAAATGATTTAGATATGTAAATTTTCCAATTTTAGAATCCTCTTCAGCATCTAAAAGATCGTCTTGAATTTGATAAGATATTCCCATATATAGAGCAAATTCACGTAAAATATCTATTTCTTCATCAGATGCTCCTCCTATAATTGCACTAGAAACTATTGATGCTTGAAATAAAGCTGCTGTTTTAGCTTTATACATAAATAATAATGTTTTTTCATCGATAGATTGGTGGCTACTAAACAAATCAACTACTTGTCCTCCTATCATGCCATGAAGTCCAGAATATCTACTAATTTCCATTATTGCTCTACTTTTGTTTTTATATTCTTCCAGAGAATGACTATTCTTATACATATCTGTAGATATAATTTCAAAAGCATAGTTTAGTAGAGCATCACCAGTTAAAATAGCCATTGCTTCTCCAAACACAATATGATTAGTAGGTTTGCCCCGTCTAATTTTATCATTATCCATGGAAGGTAAATCATCATGAATCAAGGAATATGTATGTATCATCTCTATAGATGATGCATAAGGAATAATAATATTTAAATTATCATTAAACATTTTAAAGACTTCTAATGCTATTATAGGTCTTAGGCGTTTGCCTCCTGTGAATAAACTATATTCCATAGATTCTAATATTTTATCTTGATAGATAGAATTAATATTGAGATAATTTTTTATGGCTTTATCTATAATTTTACGATTTTCTATTATTTTATTTTCAATAATTGTCATCTTCCTCCTGAATATAATCTACCTCTTTTATAAGATTATCTTCATCTAGTAATAATTTTATTTCACTTTCAGCTCTTGTTAAAATTTTATTACAATATTTATAAAGTTCTACTCCCTTTTGAAACAATTTCAAAGATTGGTCTAATGTAGTTTCATCTTTCTCTAATTTAGCCAATATCATTTGTAGCTTGTCTAATGCCTCTTCATAAGATAATTCATCAATTTTCATGAAATTTTTCCTCCTTATTTACATTTTGAACTACAGCATCAATAGAACCATCTTTCATAATAACTTTTAAATTGTCATTAAGAGAGAGTTCTTTAATAGATTTTACTAAGCATCCATTTTCATTTAGTAAAATTCCATTTCCATCTTTTAAAGATATAGATGGATCTAATAATTGCAATCTATTTTCTAATCCTAATAATTTTTTACCTTGATTATTAATTAAATCTTTAAGTTTTTTGTTTATCTCTTGAAATAATATATCTAAATCTTGCTTTTTTTCTCCTATTTTAAATGAAGGGTTATTATATTTTAATTCTCTAGATAGTATATCTAATTGTGCTTTGCTTGTTTTAATATTTATATTATTATAATAAATCAATTCATTATATTTGTTGTTTAAATTGTCGATTAAATCTATAATATTTGGAACAGCTAATTCTGCTGCAGCAGAAGGGGTTGCTGCTCTTAAATCTGACACAAAATCAGTTGTAGTAAAGTCGGTTTCATGACCTACAGCTGATATAACAGGGGTTTCACAATTAAATATAGATCTAGCTAGATCTTCATCATTAAAAGCAAATAATTCATCTATAGATCCCCCACCTCTTCCAAATATAATTAAATCAATATCACTTCTATTATCTAAATAGTTTATAGCTTTTATTAAATTTGAAGGTGCATTTATTCCCTGTACTAATGATGGATATATTAGTATATCACAGATAGGATATCTTCTATCTATAACTGTTAACATATCTTTAATAGCTGCTCCAGTAGCAGAAGTTACTATCCCTATTTTATTAGGCATAAATGGTATTTCTTTTTTAAATTTTGTATTAAATAAACCTTCTTTTTCTAGTTTATTTTTTAATATTTCATATTTTCTATAGAGTTCACCGACTCCTTGACTATCTACTTCACTAACATATAACTGGTACTCACCATTTCTCTCATATATAGAAATATATCCTTTAGCAATTACCTTTTGCCCCTCGATTAAATTCCCATTAAGTTTTTTAGCATTATTACGAAACATAACACATTTTATTTTACCTGTTTCATCTTTTAAAGAAAAATATAAATGTCCACTATAATGCCGTTTATAATTGGAAATTTCACCTTGAACTTCTATATTTGATAGGATCATATCACTAGAAAACAACCTTTTAATGTAGCTATTTACTTCACTAACTTTAAGAGGTTTCACCCTCATCACCTCCAGATTAGAACGTCTTATTTTACAATTACTTTTTCAAACTATTTACGACCCCACCTAGAACACCATTAATAAATTTAAATGAATCATCATTACTAAATTTTTTAACTATTTCGATAGCTTCATTAATAGATACTTCTATAGGGATATCTTGCCTATATAAAATTTCATATATAGCTATTCTTAAAACAGCTAAATCTACACTGGCTAATCTATCGATAGACCACCCTTTTAAATTTTGCTCTATATATCTATCAATTATATTTAAATTTTCTTTAATTTTGTATATAGAATGATTGATATACTTGGATTCCATCTCATCAAAAGTAAAATTATCAAGAAAGGTATTTAATACTTCTTCTGAAAAGTCATTAATAGTTTCCATTTGAAATAATAATTGCATTGTTCCTTCTCTTGCTTGTTTTCTTCCCATTTATATATCCTCCTAAATTATATTGTAGAATCTTAAACTCTTCTATCAGAAGGAAGAATTTTTATTTAATAATATTATCTCATTAAAAATATTATTAATCAATAATAAACTTAAAATTACCCTCTGTTAACAGAGGGTAATTTTAAGTTTATTGTAAATCGTCTTGGTCTTCAGTTTCTTTTTTAGTATTAACACCTTGGACATTTATATTGACCTTTGAAACATTTAATCCTGTCATAGTTTCAATAGAATCCTTAACATTTCTTTGAACTTTTTTTCCAATTGTGCTTATGTTTGATCCATACTCTACTATAATAAAAATATCTAAGATAGTTTCATCATTCCTAAGTTCAACTTTAACACCTTTAGATAAATTTTTCATTCCTAGCATTTCAGTAATACCACCAGTAATACCACCACTCATCCCTGCTACTCCTGATATTTCTGTGGCAGCGACCCCAGCTATTATAGCTACTACGTCATCTGATATATTTACATTGCCGTATTCTTTTCCCTCGTTTATAATGTTTTCTGACATTATAACACCTCCATGTCCCCTATATTCTATAATGATTATATCAAAGTAATATATAATTTACAATAACCCTATTGTTTTTTCATAATCTTAATATTATTCATATCATATTTTGTTTCAGATTTTAAAATATCTAGAATTCTAACTGTATCCTCTTCTTTTAATTCATCTGCAGAAACTATTACTTTTACATCTTCATCAGTTAAAAATACCAATGCATCATCAAATCCTTTAGATTTTATTAGACCTTCGATCTGAAGCTCTTTTTCAGATGTTTTTCCTATTTTAATTACTCCTTCTTGTGCTTCAGATATCATTTTTTCATTTGTTTTGTTGTTATCAATAATTTGATTTAATCTGTCTATTGAATTTGCCCTTAGTTTATCTCTAGAGAGTCTATATTCCACAAAATAATTCCTATTTGTTGCTGATGCTTCTTGGCTAATTATATCTTCAGTTTTTTTATTATTAGATTCTAGTATATTATCTACATCTTCATTTTCTTTTTCATCTTCATTTTCTTTTTTTACTTCATTCTCCTTCTCATCTTTTGTATTGTCCTCATCATTATTTTTTTCTTCGTTTTTTTGATCATCATTTAATTCAATCTCCATTTCTGTTTCATCATCACCTTGGGCTTCTAATATATTATTTTCACTGAGATATTTTTCTTTTTCCTTAACTTCGTGATCTTGGTATTCTTTAGATGTTTTTTTTATAGCTTGTTGAGTTAATTGATGATTTATATATCCTGTGAAAACTAATAAAACTACTAATAATCCTATGACAGCTGGCCTCTTAATCTTAAACATAGTATCCCCCTTATTTTTCTTTATATATTTGTAAACACTTGAATTTTGTTAGCAGATATTCCTAATACTGTTTTAACAGCTTCATAAATATTTTCTAATATTAAACTGTCTTCAACTTCCTCTACTACTACAATGACTCCTTTAATATTAGGTTGAATTTCTTTTAATACAACAATATCATCAGAAGAATTTAACAGTTGTGTCTTTTCATCTTCTCTTTGTATTTTTCTTTCCCCTCCTTCTGAATCTATTTCATCTGTAGTCTCTGTTGATTTTGTATTATCTGTAGCTGGAATTTTCTCGGAGCTATCCTCTAATGTAACCATTACATGTACTTTATCCACTCCTTGAAACTTCTCAAGAATTTCTGTTAGTTTGTTTTCTAATAATATTGAATAATCCTCTGTTTCTACTACATTAGTATATTCACTATCTTTATCATTTATAACCGTAGATTCCTTATCTTCATCCTTAGATGTAAATCCGTTTATTAATATTAACAATAATACAGAAAATATTAAAACTAGAAATAAACGATTTATAAACTTCTTGTTGTTAATATTACTAAGATAATGTTGAATTTTTTTTATAATCTCTTCCATGATAACCCTCCTTATTCTTTTATATAGATATTTATATTTTTTGGATCTACTTCTAATACTTGGCTTAAATGATCTTTTAATTGAGAAAAGTTCTTTTCACTTTCATTTTGGTTTTTAAAATCTTTAAAATTGATTGTGTCAACCCCAATATTAATATTATTTTCTTTATTTTCACTAAGTACAATATCTAGAGTCTCAATATATCCATAATTTTCTTCAGAATAATCAACTTTAATGTTTATATCATAAACCCTGTAATTATCAGATTCTTGAATGGTTTTAGAGATCTCTTCTGTTATTTTTTCTTTATATACTTCATCAATCTGCTTTTGTTGTTTATCTAGTATATTATTATTTAGGTTGTCAATATTAGTAGTAGAGACAGTGTCATTTAGATTATTTAACACCCCTTTGTCTAGATTAAAATTAACTTTACTTATATTAATAAATGGGTTTATAACTGTAAATATTATTAATAATCCTATTACAAAGTTAATGTGTTTTTTAATACTGCTTTTTGGCATAATCAAATCAATTAAAGAAATAATAGAAAACAATATTACTAAATCTTTTAACCAAGAGTATATAAAATTACTAATTTTCATAATAACACCTACCTCAACATTAAAAGGTTATTACTTGTATCAACAACTACTGTTATCGTTATAAAAAACATAATTCCAATTGCAACCATGCTAATGAGGATTAATAATAAGGTTTTAGAAGTATTTCCAAAAAATTCAACTATATTTTTTGATGCAATAGGTTCAATTATTGCTGCTGTTATAGAATATATAAGTAATAATACAGTAATCTTGATTAATGGAATAAGTATAATCATTACTAATATTATTAATCCAACTATTCCAATTCCATTCTTAAGTATGGCAGATGATCCAATAACAGCATCTATAGAATCAGATAAAAATCCTCCTACTATAGGTAAGAAACTATCAATAGCAAATTTTGCAGTTCGAATAGTTAATCCATCCATTTTTGTTGATAAGCCATATATTGTTAATATTCCTATAAAAATTGTAAATACTGCTGAAATAATAAATATTATTATTTTACGACCTAATTCAGATAATTTGCTTAATTCAGTCCTGTTAGATAAATTAGATAATATATTTAAGATAAAAGAAAAATAAATTAACGGAAATATTATATTTTTAATAATTGTTCCCATAATATTAACGCTTCCTAGTATTATTGGATGAAATATCATTCGACTACTAGGTCCACCTGTTAAAACCATCAAAGTTAACAATATTGGTAATAAGATCTGCATAAAATTAATCATTCTATTTACCGATAATTGGGTTGTTTTCATTATCTGAGAAAAATTTGTGATTATTAATATTGCGATAGTCATATATGCAAAATAATTAGCAAACTGACTAATAGATGATTCTTCAAAGCTATTTTGTAAATTGGTTAAAATAGCTGACATTATAGTTATAATTAAAACTTTGGATAACAGTGTTAAAGATATAGATAGCTCATTTATAAATATTTTTTTTATACTTTTCATTACATTTTTATTTTCTAGTATTTGTTCACCCCTTAATAGCTTTAAAACAATATCCTTTACATCCTTTCCTAAATATATTTCATTTTCTGCCATTAATTCTTGTAAAAGTCTATCTATTTCTTCACTATTATTTAGATCTAGTTGTTTATTAATTATTGATTCTATGATTTGTTCCTCAGCATAAATTGAAGGACTAAATACAAGTATGAAAACCCCTATACATAATAAAATTAATAATACTTTTTTCATTTTACTCATCCTTATGGTAAGATTTGTGTAATTAGATCTACTAAAGCTAGGAGTATAGGCATAGCTAGTATCATAATTATTATTTTACCTGCTAATTCTATTTTCATTGCTATAGAATTTTCTCCGGCATCTCTGCATATTTGTGAGCTAAATTCTACTATATATGCAGTTCCTATTATTTTTAAAATGACAGTAAAGAAAGTTATTTCTATATTAGCTTTAATTGTTAAATCTCTTAACACATCTATAACATATACTAGATGTTTCAATATTATGGAAAATATTATTACTCCTGTAATTATAGAAATGTATATAGTAAATTCTGGTCTAGAATTTTTTAATAGGATAATCAGAGTTGTAGCTATTATTCCTAAGCTTGCAATTTGGAATATTTCCATTTCTTTCACCTCAATATAATTTAAATAAGGTCCTTATATTATCAAATAATTGACTTACCAGATTTATTACTACCCCCAATACTATAATTACTCCTACCAAAGTTATTAAATAAGCATATTCTTCTTTGCCTGATTTATCTAAAACTATGTTAAGTATGGCTGTCACCATTCCTATTCCTGCAATTTTAAATATTAAATCAACTTCCATATACATCTCTCCTATACCAATATAATGATAATACCTACTCCCATAACCACACCTAAGGAACGATAGAGTTTTTCATTTTTTTCTTTTTCTAAATTAGCTTGTACTGCTAATTCGTTGATTTGTTCCTTGATAAAATTGAAATTCTTTTCTTGGTCTAATCTATTAGTTTTGCCTAATATTTTTCCTAAAAACAATATAGTTTCTATATCTTCTTGTTCGAAAGAATAATTATTTTTTAACTGTATTTCTAAAGATAAAAAACTGTCATAAATATCTCCTCTTTTTTCATTTAAGAGGTCTTGATTTATATCATAGAATATTTGTGCAATATCACCTTTACCCTTCGAATACACGTTATTTAAAGCTTCTGGCAAAGGAGTATTCCCTGCTAAAATTTCAGTTTCTAATATTCTTATACAGTATTCTAGATCCATAATATTTTTAGCTCTTTTGCTAAATGTATTAGCATATAGAAACCCTATAACAGACGAACTTAATAGTATAATTGTATAAAATATAATTGTTAATATACTCATTTAATGTTTGTCCTTTTTTATAATATTTATAAAGGATTGGCCATCAATAATTGATTTAATAGTTCCTACACCTTTAGATCGATCTAATATAATAAATCGTTCAAAAATTCTATCTTTAATTAAACTATGGATATTTCGTCTGTCTTTAATATCTTTTAAGCCATCTCCGTGTATAGTTGTTATAAATTTAATTCCAGCTCTAAGTCCTTCAGATATAGCTTGTATATCATCGATGCCTCCTATTTCATCTACCGCAATAATATCAGGAGACATAGATCTGATTAACATCATTATGCCATGAGATTTCAAACATCCATCTAAGATATCAGTTCTTATCCCTACATCTTTTTGGGCTATTCCTTGATACATTCCGGCAATCTCAGATCTTTCATCTACTAGACTAACTTTTAATCCTGCTTGACTGCCAAATCCATTACTTAAATTTCTAATGATATCCCTAAGTAACGTAGTTTTCCCACATTGTGGTGGTGATATTATCATCGTATTATAAAATTCTTTATTATCATCAAAAAAATATGGAATTATAGAATCTGAAATTCCTTTTTTTTCTCTAGCAATTCTAATATTAAGTGAAGATAAGTTTTTAATACTCTCTATCCCGTCTTGGCCATAGATTATTTCTCCACCTATACCTACTCTATGTCCACCAGAAATTGTGATAAACCCTTTTCTTATTTCTTCTGAAAATGCATATAAAGAATGATTTGTTAATAATTGAAATGTATGACCAAGTTGCTTATCATTTATCATATAAACATTTCTAGGCTCTTTAGTAACCTTTCCAGTCTTACATAAAAAATAGTCTTGGCCTTGAAGATAGATATTTAAAGGTTTCCCATTTCTAATCCTTATTTCTTCAATTTGCTCCTTATAATTTTCAGGAATATTTGAAAGGAGAATTTTTAAATCAGAGCTAAGATATTTAATTACATTATTAAAAGTATTTATTTCTTTCAACATAACATGTCCCTCCTTTATATAAATCTTATGATGCTATATAAAAAATATGCCTTAAAAATAAAAAAAGGAAAGTTTCAAGTTATATAACTTGAAACTTTCCTTTTTGCCTATGATATATTTATTTTTCATATCATTTGACATATTAAATTCTTGACATATATTCCCCAGTTCTAGTATCAATTTTAATAATATCTCCATTATCTACAAATAGAGGAACATTTAAAGTAAGTCCTGTTGATACCGTAGCTGGTTTAGTAGCACCTGAGGTAGTATCACCTTTTATACCAGGTTCAGTAGATGTAATCTCTAATTCTACGAAATTTGGAGATTCTACTTCAAAAATTCTACCTTCATAAAATCTAACAGTAGCATTATCTCCTTCCTCTAAATACTGAATAGCATCATGAGCAATTTTATTATCTATAGGTAATTGTTCATAAGTATCTGGATCCATAAAATAATATAATGAATCATCTGCATATAAATATTGCATTTCACGTGTTTCTATATGAGCTCTTTTAAATTTTTCTGTTGAGTTAAATGTTTCATCTTTTATTATTCCAGTAAGTACACTTTTGATCTTCGTTCTTACAAAAGCTCCACCCCTACCAGTCTTTACATGTTGAAATTCAAGTATTTGATATACATCTCCATCTTTTTCAAAAGTTATTCCTCTTCGAAATTCTCCAGCTGAAATCATAAGTTCACCTCCATTTATATAAATTACAGATTTCATACAATTTTAATACATAAATAGTATATCAATATCTAGAATTGACTACAAGTAAAATATATGTGGATATATTTACTTGTATTAATATTTTTTAATTAGTTCTGGATAAAGATTCATAAAACCAGGCAATTCTATACCATAATAATATATATAGTTTTTGTTATATGATAAATTCAGCTGAGGAAATTTATTAATATATCCTTTATGTATTATAATTCCTTCAACATTGAGATCTACATCTTTATTTATTATGAATTCTCCGTCTTGTACTATTAATATTCCTTTAAAATCCAAATCCTGATTAACTACAAAATTACCTTCTATAAATATAATTCCTGATAGATTGATTTTCTTGTCATTAATATGATCTTCTTCACCTATTATTAATTCTAAGTTTTTATTTTTATCCTTTTCAATAAACAGGAAATTATGCTTAGTATTTAATTTTTTATCATTAAAATTAGTTATTAGTTCATTATTATTGGAGCGAGTTATAGTAAGAGAATCATCTTTTAAAAATATACTAGCAAATTTTGAACTTAAATCTTTTCTGTAATCCTTCATTTCATTTTTTATTGAATCTAGTAAAAAGTCAAAACTTTCAATCTCTTCAGCTTCTAATTGAGAATAATTTATATAGGGATTTCCTAATTCAAAAAGATCATTTATTATAGGTCCAGAGCAAGAAATATTACTTGAAACATTTTGGTAAAGAATTTCTGTTTTAATATTTAGATATTTTCTATTGTTGATATCATCAAATTTTATATTTATATATTGTCCTTTAATATCTTTAAATAGATCTTCATTAAGTTTTACTTTATACATATCTTTTTTGAAGTTATCTTTACATTCTTTTTTCAAGTATGGGTAGATATATTTTTTAATATAGTAAGGATTGTATATTAATCTATTTAAAATACTTTCGCTCAAAGTATTTAATTGTAAAGTTTTAGTTTCTGATGATGAAATAGATAACATACTAATATTATTGTAGGTTATAGATATACCAAATATAAGAATAATACTCATAATTTGTAAGATTATTATAGATATAAATCCAGTTCTTTTCATAATTTTATCCTTTCTAAAACTCTATATCAGGTCTTAATAAAATGGTAGATTTGAAGTTAAGGGAGCTTGTTTGATTATTCACCATATTTATCTTTAAATGTAATATTTTATTTTTTAAGTCTATATTTGTACCTGTAAAAGAACTTAAATTAGTACATATTTGATTAAATCCTTTAAAATTAACTGAATTGGGATAAATATACTTATCTACCTCACAAGCTATCCTTACTAAGTTATTATTTTCTATATAATAAGTTATAAATTTCAATTTATTTTTATTTCGTACCATTAATACAAAACCAATATTAGTTGGAAAATCTTTATTTAAATCTGAGAATTTCGATGATGATATTATTTTATCAGAAATTAGTATTTCATTTTTTATATACTCTAATCCATATTGTCCATTTAAAAAGATATCATTATTCTCTTCAGAAATTTTTACAGAACTATCAACAAATGTAAAAATAGAAAATATAGTTAGTATTAGCATAGAGATCAATGTAATTCCCAATATAAACTCAATTAAAGTAAATCCATTCTTATTTTGGAATTGTACCATAAATCTCCACATTTTCTATTACTCCTTCTGTTATTATAGGTTTAATAACTACTTTAAGGTTCCATAGATATTCTTCATTTTCCAAGTTAATTAATTTGCATTTGTATTTTTTAATGTATTCTGGATCTAAATCAGTAAATTCTATTTCATCTTTTAGTTGCTCTAAGAGTTTAGATGAATATTTATCTTTAGATTTTAATCTCTCGAATATATATTCTCCTAAATAATTCATTTCTTTTCTTGATTCTATAGTTTTCACAGTCATAATGTTATTATTAAATAGAGGTAATATAAATGTTATAGTTAAACCCATTAAAAATATTGAAATTATAATTTCCCAAAATACAAATCCATTTTTATTCATATTATTGCTCCTATTTAGAATTTTTTGTATCGAGGTTGATTCTACCTGTTACAGGACTAACACTTACTTTATATTTTTTATTTTTGCGATTTCTTAGATATAATGTTCCACTATCTTTTGTAGTCCCATTATACATAAATGTAAATGATGTAACATTATTTAAATCATCAATTCTAATCCCAGATGCAAATTTTGTAGTTATTCTTTTGTGAATATTATTTTCAGGGCGGACACTATAGCTATTTTGAGAAACATTAAACTGAACTGTATAATTTTTAGATTCCATTATTGCCCTATTTCTTGTAAACATTAAATCTCGTTTAAAATTTTCTAGTTCTCTAAGTTCTTTAATATCCATAAAATAATTAGTTTTAGGAAGTGTTATTCCTAAAACAATAGAGATTAAAGCTATTACTAGTAAGGTTTCTATTAAAGTATAGCCTCTTTGTCTCATATTAATTTCTCCAATCAGATTTAAATTTATCTAAATATTTTGATTTCAAATAATTGTTTATTTGTCATTTTAAAATCAAAATATTATATATTAAAATTTTTTAGCATCTTGACTAAATTACATTAAAACTTTATAGAATAAATTTGTTATAGTACCAACTTAAAATGTTGTTTCCATATAATAGTACGATAAAAAAAGATAGGATTATAAAAGGACCAAAAGGTATTGGATCTTTCTTAGTTTTCATTTTAAGTGATAATAAAATTACAGAAATACATGCGCCTAAAAGGAAAGATAAAAAAATATTTAATAAAATAAGTTTAATTCCTAGAATAAATCCTAATGTAGAGATTAAAGTGACATCTCCTCCACCCATACCTCCTTTAGACAATATGACTATAGCTAAAAACAAGACTCCTGATATAATAAATCCTGCTAAACCGTTTAAAAAGTTTATAGATTCATTATACATAGAATGACTTAGTATTTTATGTATAATCGTAGATATAAATATAATACTCACTAAAACATCAGGAATAATCATATATTTTAAATCTATAAAACTTATAATAATTAGGATAGATGATATGATGCTAAAGAATAAAAAGTCCAAGGAAAATTGAAATTTATAATATAAGACACTATATATGATAGCATTTAACAATTCAATTATAGGATATTGTAGGGAAATTCTATCCCCACAATATCTACATTGACCTAATAAGATTAAATATGAAAGTATTGGTATGTTATCATACCATCTTATGTGTACATTACATTTAGGACAGTATGAACTTGGAAAAGCAATATTTTTTTGTATAGGTATTCTATAAATACATACATTTAAAAAAGATCCTATTATTAGTCCATATATAAATACTATTTTTATCATATTTTTTCTCCTTAGATTGTAATATTATTCCTTTTACTTCATATTATCTGGATAAAGTGTTTTTTCAGAATCTTCTCCATAAGATACAGTGAATATGCCATTGCTTTTTGTATAATTCAAATGAAAAAGTTTATGATCCTTGTGTTGAGGCTTCGTATCTTTGTCTATGAGATCTTTGTTTTCTAACTCTTTAATAGTGAGTTTAGACTTATCTTCTTCACTTAAATCACTCGCTGTAGCGTGTAATTCTGCTGCTTTAGCAATCGTTGCAGCTGATGCTTTATCTGCCGCCAAGATTGCATTATCCCTGAATCCTGTTAATTTAGGTATAGCGATTGTAGCTAAAATTCCTAGTATAGCTATGACTATAACTAGTTCTACCAAAGTAAATCCTTGTTGATTTCTTGCTTTTTTAAACTGTGTAAACATTGGCATTCCCCCTAATTTTTAATTATATTAATTTTATTAAAGCTTAATTAAATAATATATATCATATCAAACATTGGTAATGTGATAGATATAACAATGAATCCAATTATTAAAGCCATAAATATAAGCAATATAGGTTCTACTAGCGTTATCATTCTATGTAGACTATCTTCTACTTCTGTGTCATAAAATTCGGCAGTCTTATATAACATTTGATCTAAAGATCCAGATTCCTCTCCTACACTGACCATAGCCTCCACCATAGGAGGAAATATTCCAACATTCATTATTGCGGTAGAAAGATTTATACCCTGACTTATAGAATCAATTTCTTTAGTTAGTCTATCATTTATTTCTTTATTATTGATAGCTTTTCCAACTATGTCTAAGGCATATAATAATGGTATACCAGATGATATAAGTATAGCTAAAGTTCTTGTAAATCTTGATGTAATAATCTTTCTATAGGTTGTTTTTATACCTGGCATATTAATTTTAAGATTATCAATATTTTTACCTCCAGAAAATGTTTTACTATAATATATATATGCTATTATAGTAGACCCAAATAGGCCTAATATTATATACCAATATTTTTGTAAAAATAAACTTATATTTAAAATAAATCGAGTAGGCCATGGCAGTACTATCCCATCATTGGAAAAAACCTCTACAAATGTAGGTAAGACTGCTATTAGCATAAAAATTGTCACAATTATTGAAGTAACTGCTAGTATTATAGGATAAGTCATAGCTGACCTTATTTTATTTTCAAGTTTATTTTCATTCTCAAAATGAATAGCCATTCTTTCCAATATAATATCCAAAGTTCCACTTACCTCACCTGCTTCAACCATGTGAATTAAAATAGATGGAAATATGTTATTTCTTTTCTTCATAGCTTGTGAAAGTGTGTAGCCTTTTTGGATATCTTGATAGACAAAATTTATAGCTCTTTTTAATCTTTGATTTTCAGTTTGTTTTTCTATAATTTTTAAAGAATTTACCATGCTAATACCTGCATTAATCATAGTATAAAATTGACGGCAAAATATTGCGAAATCCTTTTTCTTTACTTTGTTTTCAAATGAATATATTCTCTTTTTACTTTTTATATCTTCTTTTATTGAAATAGCTAAATAACTCTTATCCTTCAACATATTTAGTACTTCTGATTTATTATTTGCTTCATAATATCCTTTTATTTTTTCTCCTTTTTTAGAAATTGCCTTGTATTTATATATCATAACATCCCTCTAATATATTATATTTATTGATTATTAATGGAATTAAAATGGATATCTTTTTTATTGATAATTCCATCACGACACAAATTTAACAATGAATTGTCTAAAGTTTGCATTCCATATCTAGATCCCGTTTCTATAATACCACTTATTTGATGTATTTTATCTTCTCTTATTAGATTTTTAATAGCTCTAGTAACAATCATAGTTTCAAAAGCAGCAACTCTACCACTAGTACTTGCCTTTGGTATTAATACTTGGGAGATGATCCCTTTTAACACTTCAGATAATTGTGTTCTTATTTGTTGTTGTTGATGGTATGGAAATATGTCAATAATTCGATTTATAGTTTGATAAGAACCAGATGTATGAAGAGTTGATAGTACTAAATGGCCTGTTTCCGCTGCGGTTAGGGCAATTGATATAGTCTCTAAATCTCTTAACTCTCCTATTAAAATAATATCTGGATCTTGCCGTAAAGCTGATCTTATAGATCCAGAAAAACTCTCAGTATCTTTTCCTATTTCTCTTTGGTTTATTAGTGATTTATTGTGATTATGAATATACTCAATTGGGTCTTCTAATGTTAATATGTGACAACTTTTTTCCTGGTTAATAAAATTAATCATTGAAGCTAAGGTTGTAGTTTTACCACTGCCGGTAGGTCCTGTAACTAATATTAATCCTTGTTTTAACATGGCTAAATCTTTTGATATTTTAGGTAATCCTAAAGATTGCATTGATGGAATCTCAAACGGAATAAGTCGTAGCACTATACTGAAAGTCCCTTTTTGTTTAAAGATATTGACTCTATAACGTCCTGTGTTTGAATTAGAATATGAAAAATCTAATTCACCTTTAGTTTCTAATTCTTTAATAAGTTCAATACTTAATATTTCTTCAACTAATTGCTTTGTATCCTCTTCGTTTAAGATTTTATTGTTTAACGGTATTAAACTACCATCAATTCTAAATAAGATAGGTGCATTTACTGATATATGAATATCCGAAGCTTTTTTATTATAGGCTATATTAGTTAAGTCTTTCATTTTCATTTTATCTTCTCCTATTCTAAAGTAAATCCCACCCGTGTTAACTCTTCATATGAAATGATACCATCTATGGCAAGATTGATAGCTGAGTCTAATAATGTATGCATACCATTAGTTATAGCACATTTTCTAATTGAATTATTATCAGGCTTGTACTCTATTAATTTTTTTATATCTTCTATCATAGGCATTACTTCATAAATGGCGGTTCTTCCTATATATCCTTCATGACAATCTTGACATCCTTTTGCCTTATAGAGAAATACTTTGTTGTCAGGGTTTAATTTTAATAATAGTTTTTGATCATAATTAGCTTCATATTTTGTTTTACACTGACAGCATAAGACCTTTACTAATCTTTGTGATATAACCCCTGTTATAGAAGAAGCAATTAAATAAGGAGCTATACCCATATCTATTAATCTAGTAATAGCTGAAACACTATCATTTGTATGAAGAGTTGAAAGTACTAAGTGGCCTGTAATAGATGCTCGAATTGATATTTTTGCGGTATCTATATCTCTAATTTCGCCTATCATTATAATATCTGGATCTTGCCTAAGAATGGATCTAAGCCCGGTATAAAAATTCAGACCAGATTTATCATTTATTTGCACTTGATTAATACCATCTAACTTATATTCTACAGGATCTTCTATTGTTATAATATTATTCTCCATTTGGTTAAACTCCTTTAGTACTGTATATAATGTGGTAGTTTTACCACTTCCAGTAGGTCCTGTAACTAATATCATTCCATGAGGTTGTTTTAATATTTGATTAAATAGATTTAAATTATATTCGTCAAATCCTAAAGATTCTTTTGTAAAGTCAAAATTGTCACGATCTAATAACCTAATAACTATTTTTTCTCCATATACTATTGGTAAAGTTGATATTCGCATATCAATTTTTTTATTATTTATTATAGTCTCTATTCGGCCGTCTTGAGATAGTCTCTTTTCTGCAATATTCATTTTTCCCATTACTTTTATTCTCGTAACTATTCTTGAGTGATCTTCTCGAGATAGATTCATCCAATTTTTTAGATCACCGTTTATTCTAAATCTAATTCTAATTGATTCTTTCATTGGTTCAATGTGGATATCTGATGCTTTGTTAATAATAGCTTGTTCAATAATAGAATTAATCATTTTAACTATCGGTTCAGATATAACTTTTAATGATGTTTCCTTTTCTATTTGTTCACTATTATTTATAGGGTTATATTCTGATAATGATTCTAATGCATTAGTTGAAGATTTAATATTATAATATTTATTTAAAAGTTTAGATATTTCTTGATTACTTAATTGGATAGGTTTTATTTCCATATTAGTGTATAGTTCTATGTCGTTTATAGCTGTGAAATTTGAGATATCTGACATAGCAACTATTAATATATTATTTTTTTGGTTTATTACAATTGTATTATATCTTTTTGCTAATGATTTTGGTAATATATTAACACAATTTATATCAATATTATATTTATTTGCATTAAGAATATCTTTTGATGATTCTGAATCGTTATTTAATAATAAATTTGTAGATTTCTTTCTAAATATTTTTTGATTTTTAATAGATGACTTAAATTCTTTATTAGTTATTTTACTTATTGCTATTAATATTTTGTCTATTTTTGTATTAATATCAATCACCCCATAAATAAATAGTTGATATAATTATATATTCTACATAAAATATTCAAATCCTTCTTTTTTCTTTAGTATTTATAAATATTTGCATAATTTATAGTAGTTTATTAATTATATTAACTATTTATCATTTATGATAAGATTTATTATGATATATGTTGGATTTTTTATACAAATTAATTAAATTTTAGCTCTAATAATATATATTTTTTGTGCAAGACTATTTATAGGAGGTGGATGATATGAAAATTAAAAAATTTAGTTTTTTAGCTCTTTTGTTAGTAGGAATTCTATCCATTACAGCTTGTACTACTAATGATCCGAATATGAACAACAATAGAAATAGAAATTTATCGACACAAACAAGACCTAATGAAACTAGAAGAAATCAAAATAACAATAGACGTAACACAAATGATTTAAGTAGAGATGATATAAATGACAATATAGATGATCTTAATCCAGTTGACGATGGTATTAGGAATGACAAATCTAGAAGCAATCGTGATACAGATGATAATTTAAATGATGGTATGACTAGACCAAAAAATAGTTCTTCTAACAAAACAAACAATTTTAAAGATCAGTCAAATAATATAGCTAAAAAAATAACTGATTTATCTGAAGTAGAAAAAGCTAGAGTTATATTAACTGAGGAAACAGCTTTAGTAGGTTGTAAATTAAGAGGAGATACTCAAGGTACTATGACTACTTCATTAAGACAAAAAATAGAGGATATAGTAAATAATGAAGCTAATGTCGATAATATTTCTATAACTACAGAACCTAAATTATACAGTGAGATAGATGACATGTTTAATAGAATCTCTGATGAACATCCAATTGAAGAGTTTTCTGATGATATAAGAGATTTAATTAATAAAATAACACTTAATATAAATACTAATGGAAATAACAGATAACAAATTAATAAACAATAACTCGATCTTTTAAGATCGAGTTATTGTTTATTAATAATTTTACTTAATTTTTTTATAACTTTATTTTCTATTCTTGATACATAGGATCTTGAAATTCCTAATTGATCGGCTATTTCTCTTTGAGTTTTAGTAGCTTGATTATTTAGGCCATATCTTGACTTAATTATACTTTTTTCCCTATCATCTAACTCCTCATTAATTTGATTATAAAGTTCTCTAGTCTGTAATTTTAAATCTACCTCATTTAATATCTCATCAATGTCTGTACCTAAGATATCCAATAGATTGATCTCATTTCCTTCTTTATCAGAACCAATTGGATCATGTAAAGATTGTTCTAAATTTATTTTCTTGTTAGATCTTATACTCATCAATATTTCGTTATCTATACAACGAGCTGCATAAGTAGATAATCTAGCTCCTTTATTAGGATTATATGTATTAATTCCTTTAATCAGTCCAATTGTACCAATTGAGATCAAATCATCTATATCTTTTCCCGTATTATGATATTTTTTAACAACATGAGCTACTAGTCTTAAATTTCTTTCTATCAGAATATCTTTAGCCTTTTTATCACCTTGTTCATATAACTTAAGATACTTTGCTTCCTCTTCCTTGTCTAAAGGTTGGGGAAATGAGTTCGTATTCATCATATATCCACATAGTATTATAAATGGTTTAAATATTATACTTAATAAATATAATATAGTATTTTTCACAACAACACCTCCAACTATATACTTAGTATATGATTAGAGGTGTTGCTGTGTGCTAGTACTATCTATTTAAATAATATATTTCTTTAACTATTTCTTCAAATATTGGTGTTGCATCTCTAGATCCTAAATTTGAATCTTCTATTAGTACAGATATTGTATATTCAGGATTATCAAAAGGGAAAAAACCTGAAAACCATCCATGAACAACTGACTTTCCATTCAGTACTGCTTCTGCAGATCCAGTTTTTCCACCTGCCCCTCCAATATCTTGTAAATCTATAGACTTTGCTGTACCTTTTGTAACTACAGAACCAAGTAAATCTTGAGCATATTTAGCTGATTCTTTTGATATAATTTGCTCTTCTTCATCTAATATAATATCCTTTATCATATAACCATCCTTATTTGTAATGCCCTTAACTAAGGATATAGGCTTTTTAATTCCTTTATTAACTATTATACTCATCAAATTACTTATCTGTAAAGGTGTTACATCTAATGCACCCTGTCCAATAGCTATATTACCTATTTCTGCACCTTTTACTTCTTCTTTATTAGGTAAATTACCTTCTTTCTCTTCTAATAATCCTATATTAATCTTATCTCCGAATCCAACCTTTTTAGCAGTATCTATAATTTTTTCTCCACCTATTTGTTTGGCTATTTGTATAAATACGGAATTACATGATACCGCAAATCCTTCTTCAATAGATATCCATCCGTGTTGGCCACTACATTTTGTAGGTTTATTACCATTTACCTCTTCGTATCCCTTACAGAAATAATTATTATCTAATATATCTGGTTCTTCTTCCAAGGCTGCTAATAATACTACAACTTTAAATACAGATCCTGGAGGGTATCCTACTCCAATAGCTTTATTATAAAAAGCCATATTCTTGCTTGAATGACTTTTTTCTACTTTTTCTTGATCATAATTAGGTCTTGAAGCCATTCCTAATATTTCACCAGAATCAGCCTCTGTAACAATAACTGCACCATCTACCTCCTTCTCATCCATAATCTCTTCGATAACACTTTGTATTCTATAATCGATAGTAAGTTTTACACCAGAAGGTTCATATGAATCAATATTTTGGTTTACATAATAATCTCCATCTAAAATTAAAGATCTGCTTCTATCATATTCAACTATAAAAGAATTTTGATCATTTTTTCTTAAGTATTCATCATATATCTTTTCAATACCAGCTTGACCTGTATTATCTGATCTATTTGTATAACCTATTACATGGGACAATAAATTGTTTTTATCATATCTATGTATAGTATTTACTATAAATAGATTGTTTTTATGTTTTTTTAATAAATTATCATCTTTTAAAGGTATCTTTAATAATCTCTCCTTAGAATCTATTAATTTATAAAATTCTTCTACTGATAATAATGTATTATTTCTCAATTCATTAAACAATTCTGTATTGCTTTCTACATATGATCTCTCTACTATGGCTATTTGTACAATTTCATTATTAGTAAGAGGTACTCTATTTCTATCAAATATTATGCCTCTTTTAGGATCTAAAGATATCTCTTCACCTCTTTGATTTATTGCTTTAGAAGATAGTTCATCATAACTATATATTTGTAAGTAATATAATCGTAAAGTTAGGCAAATAAATATTATTACTATAAACCCGGATAATACCATATATCTTTTTTTAAATTTTTTTCTATAATTCATGTCCATATAATACCCTCCAAAGATATTATGAACATTCAATTTGAAAAATATACAATTTACTTTACATAAAAATACGATAATAGGTATATTATCGTATTAAACTTCAGTTATTTATCATATATTTTGAAAATTAAGTATAGAATTTATTTTTGCTACCATTACATCTATTGCTACCTTATTATATCCTCCTTCAGGAATTATAATATCAGCATGTTTTTTAGTTGATTCTATGAACTGTAAGTGAGCTGGTCTAACAGTCTCCATATATTGATTTATCACAGAATCTAAAGTTCTTCCTCTATCATTAATATCTCTTAATATTCTCCTAATCACTCTTACATCTGAATCTGTATCTACAAATATTTTAATATCCAATAAATCTCTTATTTCTTTTTCAAATAATATTAAAATCCCTTCGAGTATAATCACTTTTTTAGGTTCTACTAATATTGTTTCTTCTTTCCTATTATGTCTTTCAAAATCATATATCGGTTTATCTATAGGTTTTCCACATATAAGATTATTCAAATGTTTAACTAATAATTTATTATCAAAGGCAAAAGGATGATCATAATTAGTTTTTATTCTTTCATCTAATGAAAGTTCACTTTGATCTTTATAATAAGAATCCTGTTCAATTATAGTAATATCTGTTTCATTAATGGATTTAAATATTTCTTTGGATACAGTTGATTTACCGGAACCTGTCCCTCCAGTAATTCCAATTAAAATAGGTTTCGTCACTTTATCTTTCCTTTCTTCGTCTTAATAGATAAAATTTTTCTACTGGCTTGTCTACTAAAATTTGAATGATTTGTTGAGGATGAGGAGCTACATCAATTTCATTTCCTTCTTCATCCCACATTGAATTTATTCTTTGATTAAAATGTTCAATATTAGGACCGAATATTTCTATATCATCCTTTAAGAAAAATCTATTTCTTTGCTCAACAGTAGCTATTTTACTATTATGATCATAGTCTAATACCATTCCTATAAAATCATAATTTCTTGTATAAGAACTAGTATCATAAACTTGTCCATCTTTACCAAGTTTGTTAAAGTAAAAACCAGTAGTAAATTTCCTGTGACTTACTTTTTTTATTTCATCTATCCATTTATCTTTAAACTCATAGCTTCTAGGATCCATATAGTACTCATCTAAAGCCATTCTATAAGCTCTAATAACTGTTGCTACATAATAAGAACTCTTCACTCTACCTTCTATTTTAAAACTATTAATACCAGCTTTAATTAATTCTGGTATATGTTCAATCATACAAAGATCCTTTGAATTAAATATAAATGTCCCGTCATCTTCCTCATATATAGGAAAATATTGTCCTGGTCTTCTCTCTTCTACTAAATTATATTTATATCTACAGGGATGAGCACAATCTCCTCTATTAGCATCTCTACCAGTCATATAGTTACTTAATAAACATCTTCCAGAATAAGACATACACATTGCTCCGTGTACAAAGCCTTCTATTTCCAAGTCTTTAGGAACTCTTGTAGTAATTTCTTTTATCTCATTTAGGGATAATTCTCTAGCTAATACTACTCTTCTTACTCCTAATTCATACCAAAACATAATAGTCTCATAATTAGTTACACTAGCCTGAGTACTTATGTGGATTGGGAGATTGGGTACTGTTCTTTTAATAATGGAAAATATACCTGGGTCTGATACTATTACTCCATCTACATTCATATTATATAAATTGGTTACATATTCCTCTAATCCAACTAAATCCTCATTATGAGGTACTATATTTAAGGTAACATAAATCTTTCTATTATTTTCATGAGCAAATTTTATTCCCTGCTCAATATCTTCAAGGGTGAAATTTTTAGATGCTTTTCTTAAACCAAAAGCTTCTCCACCGAGATATACTGCATCTGCTCCATAGTTAATGGCCATTTTAAGTTTCTCCAAGTCTCCTGCAGGAGCTAAAAGTTCGATCTTTTCCATTTCTACATCACACCTCTTTATATGTTAAGGCAACACCATCTCCTATTGGGATAACAGAAGTAGTGTAACCATCTATTGTATTTATATATTCTAAAAACTCTCTTAATCTTTTTACTATTGTTTTATTTCTTCGTACTACTAACTTATTCGTTGCTACCATTCCTTTGAATAGTACATTATCAGAGAGGATAACTCCATTTGAATCTAGATAATCAATACATATATTAAAGAATTTTAAATATTGACCTTTCGCTGCATCAATAAAAATAAAATCAAATTTTTCATCAATATTTGGAATTACCTCTTCAGCTTCTCCTAAAATTAAATTTATATTGTCTTTATAAGGACTTGTGTATATATTCTTTTTAGCTAATTCTAGCATATCCTCTCTTCTTTCAATACTAGTAATTTTACAATCTCCATTTAATGCATCTGCCATTATCAGGGATGAATATCCTATTGCAGTACCAATTTCTAAAATATTTTTAGGTTTATGAATTTTTAATAAAGTTTTAATAAATTGGGCAACTTCAGGTTCAATTATAGGAATATTATGTCTTTGGCCATAAGCTTCTATAATCTTAATATTTTCATCTTTATTAGGTATTAATTCATTTATATAATCTATTATATAATCTTTATTTATATTATTCATTTTATCATCCTACTTCTTATAATTTATATTAATATTCTCTAAAATTAGCTGCACTTTTATATACATATAATATTAAGTTTCCAAATAAGATTAAAGAAGCTAATTCTCCTAATGCTATTCCTAAAGCAGTGTATACATAAGGAACCTTTGTAAAATAAGATACCCAAATAGATACAATTAATCCATTTAAGGCTACAAGTGGAATCATAGCTGTAATCCTACTTTTCATCTTAAAAGTAAAATAAGCAGCTACTAATGTAACTAAACTTCCGCCTATAATATCTATGATACCAAAGCCCGAAGATGAAACTAAGATTAAATTCGATAATAAAACACCAACAAATAATCCTGGAATAGCAGCAGGCTCAACTAAAGGCAATAGTGCCAATCCTTCAGCTAGTCTTAATTGTATAGGCCCAAATGTTAGATTACCTACTGGTAATACTAACATTTGTAATATAATAAGCACTATATAGATGGCAGCTATTAAACTTGCTTTAGTTAAATATCTCGTATTCATATTATTTTCACTTCCTTACTAATGTAATAAATATCTTTTATATTATATCATATTTATTAATATTACAAAGTAAATCCTTGGTATAGTTTCTACTATACCAAGGATTTATTAAACTTCCATTATAATTGGTAAAATCATAGGATTCCTTTTTATCTTATGATATAAGAACCCTCTTAATGAATCTCTTGTTTCTAATTTTAATGTAGCCCAATCAGTAATATTTTTTCTTTCACATTCAGATAAAGCCTTACGTACTACTTTCCTAGCTTCAGCCATTAAATCTTCAGACTCTCTTACATAAACAAATCCTCTAGATATAATATCAGGTCCTGCTATTACTTTTCCACTTTTCTTACTCATAGTAACTACAACTACTATAAGTCCATCCTCAGAAAGATGCTTTCTATCTCTTAATACAATATTTCCTACATCTCCCACACCTAATCCATCAACTAATATATTTCCTGATGCTACAGGTGATCCAAAATTAGCTTTATTTCTAGATAAATTTAAAGTTTGGCCATTTTCCATAATAAATATATTTTCATCAGACATTCCTAAAGATTTAGCTAGATTAGCATGACTTTTCAGATGTCTATACTCTCCATGAGTTGGAATAAAGTATTTTGGTTTTAATAAAGTATGAACTAATTTTAATTCTTCTTGATTAGCATGGCCTGATACATGAACATCCGCTAATGCCTCATATATTACCTCAACACCACTTTCAATTAGTTTATTTATTACAGCTGAAATAGTTTTTTCATTTCCTGGAATAGGTGATGCAGATAATATTACCAAGTCATTTGGTAATAAGCTAATCTTCCTATGTTCAGAAGATGCTATTCTAGATAATGCTGACATAGGCTCACCTTGAGATCCTGTGGTTATAAGCACTAATTCATTATCATTATATTTATTCATATCATTTATATCTATTAATGTACCATCTTGAATATCTAAATATCCTAATTCAGAAGCTACACTGGTAGTATTCAACATTGAACGGCCAGATACTACTACTTTTCTTTTGTTCAATTCTGCAGCATTTATAACCTGTTGAATTCTATCTACATTCGATGCAAAAGTTGCAACTATTATTCTTCCTTTTGCAGTTGAAAACAAATTTCTAAATGTATCCCCTACCGTTCTCTCACTAACAGTATAACCAGGTCTTTCTGCATTTGTACTATCTCCTAATAAAGCTAATACACCTTTGCTTCCTAATTCTGCAAATCTGTGCAAATCTGTAACCTCTCCCGATATTGGTGTAAAATCTATTTTAAAGTCTCCAGTATGAACCACAGTTCCCACTGGTGTATGAATAGCTAATGCAGCTGCATCTGGAATACTATGTCCTGCTCTAATAAATTCTACTTTCATTTTACCAAGATTAACTTCGTCACCATGTTTTACTACATTTAAATCTACTTCACCTAATCTATATTCTTTTAATTTGTTTCGTAAAAGTCCTAAAGTTAATTTAGTTCCATATACCGGTACATTAATTTTCTTTAATGCATATGGAATAGCTCCTATATGATCTTCATGACCATGGGTTACTACTATACCTTTGATTTTCTTCTTATTTTGTAATAGATATGTTATATCTGGTATTACTATATCTACCCCTAACATTTCATCTTCTGGAAAGGTCATACCACAATCTATTACAATAATCTCATCTTTATATTCTAATAAAGTAATATTTTTACCTACTTCTCCTAACCCTCCTAACGGGATAATTTTTAACCTATTCGATTTACTCATTAAATCACTCCTATTGTTCTTCTTTTTATATTATTGTCCTATATTAAACATTTAATTCTGAGCAATAGGAAAGCCTGAGGTTTTATCCACAGTCATTACAATATCCATAAAATTGTACATTATGGTCCACAATATCAAAATCTTCTTCTTTTTCAATTTCTTTTTCTAATGCCTCCAATAAATCCAATTTTACTTCTATTACTTTCCCACATTCTAAGCATACTAAATGATGGTGGTGATCTTCCGTTCCACGAATTAATTCATATCTGCTAAACCCATCATCAAAATTTACTCTATGAACTATTTTTAATTCTTCAAATAACTGTAAAGTCCGGTAGATAGTTGCTATACCTATTTCTAAATGCTTTTTCCTTACTATATTAAATATATCGTCGCAACTTAAATGTTCAGAATGGTGCTCAATTATGGTATTTAATATTATCTTTCTCTGATAAGTTAATTTATAACCTTCTTTTTTTAATATTTCTTTATAATCTTCAATATTCATCTTCATCACATTCACCCGTTCATATCCCATTATTTAATCTTATCTTAAAAAACAATTATTGTCAATTATTGCAAGTTTTCTTTTAGTAATTCTTCATAAGCTTTTTTAGCTTCATTTAATTCATTTTCATCTATACCAACTAATATTTCATTTCCATTATCATCTATTTGTATCTTTAAAATATAAGTACTAGATTCCAAATCATCTGCTGGTAATAAAGCTACATAATCAGTATTGTCTAATGTAAATTTCCCTTTTATTAGAAATTCTATCTCATTTCCTAATTCATCATAAAATAAATGTTTTTCACCCATTTTTATAACTCCCCTCCTAATCCATCTAAATAAGACTGTAATATATAGGTAGCTGCAACTTTGTCTATAACCTTTTTCCTGTTTTGTCTGCTAACATCTGCTTCAATTAATACTCGTTCAGCTGATACTGTAGTCAATCGTTCATCTATATATATAATTTCTAAACCAAATTTATTTTTTATATTTTCAGCAAATTTTATTACTTTTTCCCCTTGTGGTCCAATAGTTCCATTCATATTTTTAGGTAATCCAACTACTATCTTTCCTACCCCATATTCATCAATAATATCTTGCAAGGTAGATAAATCCTTTTTTCTTCCTACTCTTCTAATTGTAGTAACTCCTTGAGCTGTAATTTTTAATAAATCACTTATTGCTACACCTATGGTTTTATCACCAACATCTAAACCTAATATTCTTTTCATTTATCTCTCCAATATTTTTTATTTAAATTCATTTTATATAATTAAATATACTACTTAATATGTATAGTTTCCAATCTATGTAATAAAAAACATATATAGTACTATATATGTTTTTTATTACATTTTAATATTAATATTAAAATATAAAGATGGATAGTATTACTTAATCTATCCATCAATGTGTTATTATTGATGACTCTTTAAATAAGTTTGTAGAATCTCCTCTAATAATTCATCTCTTTCAAACTTTCGAATAAGAGACCTAGCATTATTATGACTAGTGATATAAGTTGGATCTCCTGAAAGAATATAACCTATAATTTGATTGATAGGATCATACCCTTTTTCGTTTAAGGCTTCAAAGACTGTTAATAACACCTCTCTAGACTCAATTGGTTTTTCATCAGATACATTAAACATTACTGTTTCATTATAATCCTTGCTCACCTTTACACCTCCAATTATTTATATTGTATCATATATTCTAACTCTTGGACTAATATTATTTACTTTGTGCTTTAATTAAATTAGGTACCATATCTAAAGCCTTATCAAGTTTAGTAATATCTTTACCTCCTGCTTGTGCCATATCAGGCCTTCCTCCACCATTTCCTCCTGTGATTTTTGCTACTTCTTTAACTATATTTCCAGCTTTTATTCCTTGAGAGTTTAAATCTTTAGTTACCATAGATAAAAATGTTAATTTATTATTAAATGTAGAAGCTAAAACAATTACACCAGAGCCTAATCTATCTCTCAATTGGTCTCCCAAATTCCTTAGATTCTCCATATCCATATCTTCTACTTTATAATTTATATAATTAATACCATTTATATCTTTGACTGAATTTAATATTTCAGTTACGATGTCTTTAGATAAATTTCGTCTCAATATCTCTATAGTTTGATCCTTTTCTTTAATTTCATCTAATATAGAATTAGCTTTTTCAATTAAATTTTGTTTATTTGTTTTAAGGGTATTACTTACCTTTTCAATCTCATATTCTATATTATTCATATATTCATATACACCACGTCCAGTAATTGCTTCTATTCTTCTAACACCCGAAGCTATCCCACTTTCTGATAATATTTTAAACAAGCCTATATTTGCAGTATTGTTTACATGGGTTCCTCCGCATAATTCTTTAGAATAGTCCCCTATTTCTACTACTCTTACTACATCTCCATATTTATCTTCAAATAATCCTACAGCACCTCTTGCTTTTGCATCTTCTAGAGAAGTCTCTGTTGAATTAATATCTAAACTCTCTAATATTTTGTTATTTACTATTCTCTCTATTTCTAATATTTCATCATTTGACAAACTTCCATAATGGGAAAAATCAAATCTTAATCTATCAGGCAATACAATTGAACCAGCTTGTTTAACATGATCACCTAGTACTTCATTTAAAGCCTTATGAAGTAAATGAGTAGCAGTATGGTTTCTTTTTAAATCTTCTCTTCTACCTTTTTTGATTATAGCTACTACCTGATCATCTACTTTAACAGTTCCACCTAATACTTTTATAATATGAATAATTGAGTCCTCATCTGTATTCTGTGTATCTAATACTTCAGCTCTAAAATGATCATTTTCTATAATTCCAATATCTCCAACTTGTCCACCAGATTCAGCATAAAATGGAGTCTCTTTCAATATAATTATACCCTCATCATCTTTTTTTAATTCCTTAACTTTCTCCATTTCTTTAAACAATCCTAATACATTAGTATCTGTCCTATACTCTTCATATCCAATAAATACAGATTCTAATCCTTTAAATAGTCCTGTATTTATATTACTACCCCAACCACTGCTATTCTCTTTACCCTCTCTTGCATTTCGTGCCCTATTCCTTTGTTCTTCCATATTTTCATTAAAAGATTCTTCATCTACCTTTAAATCTTTTTCTTCTAATATTTCCTTTGTTAAATCTAAAGGGAACCCATAAGTATCATATAATTTGAAAGCTTTCTCTCCACTAAATATTTCTTCTTTGTTTTCTTCCATCTCTTTAATATAAGATTCTAATATATAAATCCCCTGATCTATAGTTTTTTGAAATTTAGATTCTTCAATCCTAATAATTTTATTTATCTCTTTCCTTTTATCTTCTATATCCTGATATTCAATTTTCCATGAATCAATTACCTTATTTGATATCTCCGTTAAAAATTCACCTTGGATATCTAACAATTTCCCATGACGTGCGGCTCTTCTAATTAATCTCCGTAATATATAACCTCTTCCTTCATTACCTGGTAGTACTCCATCCGATACTAAAAATACCGCAGCTCTAGTATGGTCTGTTATTACTCTAATCGATTCATCCTTACCTTCGTCAAGCCCATATTCATATTCACAAAGCTTTGCAACTTCATTTACTATAGCTTTTATTGCTTCGACTTCAAATATATTATCTACATCTTCTAAGATTGCAGCTATTCTTTCTAATCCCATACCTGTATCTATATTCGGATGTTCTAATGGATGATATCTTCCTTCTTTATCTTTATCAAATTGAGTAAAAACTAAATTCCACACTTCTACAAATCTATCACATTCACAACCAGGTTGGCAATTATCAGATTTACATCCATATTCTATACCCCTATCTACATATATCTCAGAGCTTGGACCTGAAGGACCCACTTCTAATTCCCAAAAATTATCCTCTTTACCTAAACGTACAATTCTCTCCTTAGGAACTTTAATCTTTTCATTCCATAATTTAAAGGCTTCGTCATCATCTTTATATACTGATATCCATAATTGTTCCTTAGGTATTTCAAGCCTCTCATTTAAAAACTCCCATGCCCATTCAATAGCTTCTAATTTAAAATAATCACCAAAAGAAAAATTTCCTAACATTTCAAAAAATGTAGCATGTCTAGCTGTTTTTCCTACATTTTCTATATCTCCGGTTCTAATACATTTTTGACAATTAGCCATTCTCTTACTTGGCGCCTTAACTTCTCCTGTAAAGTATTTTTTAATTGGTGCCATTCCAGCCCCTATTAATAAAAGTGACTCATCATCTTTAGGTATAAGTGAATAACTCGGAACCACAAGATGCTCTTTTTCTTCAAAAAACTCTAAAAATTCTTTTCTAATTTCATGTAATCCTATTCGTTTCATAAATCCACCTCTTTATAATTAAATAAACTCTATTAAAAAACCTCCTCCTTATTTGGGAGGAGATAGATACTCTCTATTGAATTATAATTTAATATAATTTTTTTGTCAATCTATTAGTCTGTTACTATTGATGTCTTCTTAACTTTTCTTTTCTTTTGTCTAAAACAAATATAAATATGGTACGAGTTATAGATACTACTGGGATAGATATTATCATTCCTAAAACTCCAAATATACCTCCGCCTACTATAATAGATAATAAAATCACCATAGGATGCATCCCCATATTTTCACCAATAATTTTTGGTGCTAAAATATTATTTTCTGTCCACTGAATTAATAAAAATATTATACTAACCCAAACTGCTTTTATAGGCTTAGATATAAAAGCAAAGAGAACAGCAGGAACAAATCCTATAAAAGGACCTATGTAAGGAATAATATCAAACAAACCTGTTATAAAACCAATAACAACTGCAAACTCAATCCCCATTATTAACAATAATAATGTAACACTTATACCTACGTATAATGACATTAATAATCGTCCCCTAATAAACTTAGTTAATGAAATATTTATTATAGATGCTAAATATACCATATCATCTCTATAATCTCCAGGAATCAAATTAATAATTTTTTCTTTGAAATAATTTTTATCTGCTAGAAAATATAAAGTAAGTATTGGAGTTAGAACTATGCTCACTACCTTTGTAGCTATATCTATTATTCCTGTTACAAAATTTTCTAATCCATTAGATATAGCATTTTCTAATTTAACAATATTATCCATAATTACAGTTTCAATACCTTGAAATACAGGGGGTAAACCACCTAAAGTAGAATAATACTTAGTATAAATACTATCTACTATTTTAGACAATTGATCAAAATATTTAGGTAAATCAGTACTAAGTCTCCTTATTTCCTCACCAGATCTCGGTATTACTGAAAAAGCTAATATAGTTATTATCCCTACTATTGATAAATAAACTATTAAAACTCCATTTAATCTGTTTATATTTTTTGTTTCTAAATAGTTTATAATTGGATTTAAAGCATAAGAAATTATTAAAGACATAATGATGGTGAATATCATATCAGATAAAAATTCATATTTTTGAAATAGAGCATATAAAAAATATATTAGAATTATTCCTACTAATGAAAACAATATGATTCTTTTATTTAAATTTATTTTCTTTCTATCTTCTACATGTTTATTCCCTATATTTACTAAATAATAAATAATCAAAGATAATAATAATATTAACAAGACTAAAATACCTTTTAGAATAAAATCAGAAACGCTATTTAATACCATATATTCACCTCATTATATATTTAATAGACAGCTAAAAGCTGCCTATTAAATATTAATCTTATTCATCCTATATATGATCATGATGATCTTCTTCAAAATCTATATCTTCTAATCCTTCAATATATACATCGTTCTTTTCTGAATAATCTAACAGTGCAGCTTTAATAGCTTGCTCTGCTAATACTGAGCAATGAATTTTAACTGGTGGTAATCCACCTAAAGCTTCTATCACCTCTCTATTATTAAGATTCATAGCTTCTTCTATAGTCATTCCCTTTACTAGTTCTGTTGCCATACTTGATGAAGCTATGGCAGATCCACAACCATATGTCATGAACTTAATATCCTCAATAATATTATCATTTATTTTCAAATACATTCTCATTATATCTCCACATTTGACATTCCCGACTTCTCCTATTCCATCTGCATTTTCCATTTCTCCAACATTTCTTGGATTAGTAAAATGGTCTATTACTTTTTCTGAATACATATTATTCTCCCCCTAAATTTTATTATACAATGGTGACATTTTTCTTAATCTCTCTACTATTACAATTAGATTTTCTACAAGATAATCTACATCTTCTTTAGTATTGAAGTCACTAAATGATAATCTTAATGAACCATGAGCAATCTCATGGGTCAATCCAATAGCCATCAATACATGTGAAGGATCTAAAGAACCGGAGGTACAAGCTGATCCACTTGATGCAGCAATTCCTTTCATATCTAAACTTAATAATAAAGATTCACCTTCTATATATTCAAAACTTATATTTGCATTATTAACTAGTCTATTAGTTCTATGACCATTTAATTTAACATGATCTATACTAGATTCTATCTTTTCAATTGCATAATCTCTTAATTCTATCATTTTATTTCTATGTTCTTCTAAGTTTTCATATGCAAGCTCTATAGCTTTACCCATACCTACAATTCCTGGTACATTTTCTGTTCCCGCTCTTCTATTTCTTTCTTGGGCACCACCAGAAATAAAGTTATCTATTCTAACTCCACGTCGAATATACAGAGCTCCTACACCTTTTGGTCCGTGAAATTTATGAGCAGATATAGATAATAAATCTATATTCAACTCATCTACATTAATACTAGTATTTCCTATTACTTGAATACTATCCGTATGAAATACTATATCATTTTCTTTAGCGATTTTACCTATTTCTTCTATAGGTTGAATCGTTCCAATTTCATTATTAGCATACATAATTGTTATTAGTATAGTAGTATCCCTAATAGAATCTTTTAATTGTTGCAAATCCACTGTTCCATTTTCATCTACATCTAAGTAAGTAACTTCAAATCCTTCTTTCTCTAAGGATTCACATGTGTGTAGCACTGCGTGATGTTCAATTTTTGATGTTATTATATGATTACCTTTTTTCTTATTAGAATATGCAACACCTTTTATAGCCCAATTATCTGATTCAGATCCACTACCAGTAAAAAATATTTCCCTTGTGTCTGCTCCAATTACTTTTGCTATTTGATCTCTAGATTTTTCTATTGCTACTTTAGAAGTAGAGCCTAAAGAATAAATACTAGATGGATTTCCATAATTTTCAGTAAAAAACGGCAACATTTCTTCTAATACTTCTTTCTTAATCTTTGTTGTTGCTGCATTATCCAAATAAACTTTTCTGCTCATTATTTTCCCCCTATGAATTTGAATTTACATTTTTCATATCTAAAATCATATCTCTTAAAGTAATAGAATCTACTACTTCATCTATACTATCTTTAATCTTTACTAATACTAATTTAGTAGCACAATCATCTTCTTTTGTACAATCAATAGTATTGTCACTTGTACATTCTGAGGGTGATAAATCACCTTCTAATGATCTTAGTATTTTTCCAACCGTTATATTACCAGGTTCATCCGACAACAAATATCCTCCTTGTGCACCTCTTACGCTTTTAATCAGACCATCTTTCCTAAGAACAGCAAATAATTGTTCTAAATAACTATTTGATAACTTTTGTGTTTCTGCAATTTCTCTTAAAGAAACTGGTCCTTTACCATATTCCTGTGCTAATTGAAACATAGCCATCAAACCATACCTACCTTTTGTCGATAATCTCATTTACTCACCTCTTTTAATTTGCATAACTTAGTTGGTTTTCAAAATAAGTATATTATATCATAGTATTATTGTCAACAATGATTTGGGCATATTATCCAATACTTATATAAAAAAGGTATTTTCAATAATATTATTGAAAATACCTTTTTTATATAACAACTATAGTTTAATAGAAACATACACCTAAAGCTCTTGGTCCTAAATGTGCTCCAATTACAGGTCCTAAATTATATATACTTATTTTAGCTCTTGGAAACTTATTTTTCAATTTTTCTTTTAGCTTATTAGCTTCTTCAAAGTTTAATGTATAACATATACTAATCTTTTCTTTAAGTATTCTAAGGTGTCCGTAGTTAAATAAATATTTACTTGATCTCTTTTCTTTTTTATATAAGCTGTTATTTCTTTAGAACTTCTATTATCTTTAATCATATTAATTGCATCTTCTACTAAAAATCGCAAATTGGCAACTGCGTTTTTTGAATCTATAACAGTGATTTTTTTATTCAACATATTTTTTGCCAATACAGCACTATTAAATGTACCACTTATCTTTGAAGATAAAAGTATAGCTATTATTTCATCATACTCCTTAAGTGATTCTTCAAATACTTTATAAAAGTCACCAGTTGAGGGTTGTGAAGTATTTGGAAAACTGTAATATCTTCTTCTATGTATTCTTTAGAAATATGACTAGTACTATTAGTAATTATTTTTATTTTTGTCATAATATTTAAATCTCCCCTTAATTATAATGCTAGTACCATTTAAATGGTACTAGCATTATAATTAATTATTTTACTACAATATTATAAATTCGTCCTGGTATAAAAATTTCTTTTATTATGTCTTTTCCATCTATAAATTTGTTTATATTTTCATCATCTAATGCCTTTTCTCTTGCTACATCTTGACCATTTCCTATACCTATTTCTATGGTTCCTCTCACTTTTCCATTTACTTGAACTGGTAATTGTATTACTTGGTCTTTCGTTTTTTCTTCGTCGTATTCTGGCCACATACTTTCATGTAAATATCCTTTAAGCCCTACTAACTCCCAAATTTCCTCAGTTATATGAGGAGCTACTGGATTTAATAATATTAAATAAGTCTCTAAATCCTTTTTTGATATTTTCCCATAATCATTAAACTCATTTACTAAAGACATCAATGTAGCTACCCCAGTATTAAACTTTAGTGTTTCATAATCATTAGACACCTTTTTAATTGCTTTATGAATACTAGTTTCTAACTCTTTAGTATATTTGTCACCATCTACTACTATATCTTGTAATTTCCAAACTCTATCTAAAAACCTTCTACAACCACGAACCCCATCTTCTATCCATGGTGCTGATTGTTCAAAATCACCTATAAACATTTCATAAGTCCTTAATGTATCTGCCCCAAACTTATTTACTATATCATCTGGATTAACAACATTTCCTCTAGACTTAGACATTTTTTCACTATTTTCACCTAAGATCATTCCATGTGAAGTCCGTTTTGCATAAGGTTCAGAAGTAGAGACTAAATTTAAATCATATAAAAATTTATGCCAAAATCTTGAATATAATAAGTGCAAAGTAGTATGTTCCATTCCACCATTATACCAGTCTACAGGCAGCCAATAATCAAGTTTCTCCTTTGACGCAAATTCCTCATCATTATTTGGGTCAATATATCTTAGGAAATACCAAGAAGACCCTGCCCAATTTGGCATTGTATCTGTTTCTCTTCTAGCATCACCATTACATTGTGGACAAGTAGTATTTACCCAATCTGTAATCTTTGCTAAAGGTGATTCTCCTGTATCTGTTGGTTCATAATTCTTTACATTTGGTAGCTCTACTGGTAAATCTGATTCTGGCACTGCTACCCACCCACATTTATCACAATAAACTAGTGGAATAGGTTCACCCCAATATCTTTGTCTAGAAAATACCCAATCTCTTAATTTGAAGTTTACTTTTTTTATACCTAATTTTTTATCTTTTAAATATTTAGACATAGCCTCTATAGCTTCTGCTACACCCATACCATTTAAAAAGTCGGAATTTACTAATTTACCTTGATTAATATCTGTATAAGCTTCTTTAGTAATATCTCCACCTTCAATTACTTCAATTATTGGTAAATCAAATTTATATGCAAACTCCCAGTCCCTTTTATCATGACCTGGTACTGCCATTATGGCTCCTGTCCCATAACTCATAAGAACATAATCAGAAATCCAAATAGGAATTTCTTTACCAGTAGCTGGATTAATAGCCTTTAACCCTTTTAATTCTATTCCAGTTTTATCTGTAGATAATTCTGTACGTTCAAAATCAGACTTTTTGCTAATTTCATCTTTATAATCTAATACTTCTTTAATATTTGTGATTTCTTTTTTATATTTTTTAATTAAGGGATGTTCTACAGCAATTACCATATAACTAGCTCCATAAATAGTATCTGGTCTAGTAGTAAATACTTTCAATTTATCTTCTTTGTCTGCCACTTGGAAGTCTATTTCCATTCCTTCAGATCTTCCAATCCAGTTTTTTTGTTGGATATTTATTCTTTCTATAAAATTAACCTCATCTAAATCATCTATTAATCTATCTGCATATTCAGTTATTTTTAACATCCATTGGTTTTTAGTCTTTTGTACTACTTCTCCACCACATCTCTCACAAACACCATTAACTACTTCTTCATTTGCTAATCCTATCTTACAAGATGTACACCAATTTATAGACATCTCTTTTTTATATGCTAATCCTTTTTCAAATAGTTTTAAAAATATCCATTGAGTCCACTTATAATAATTTGGATCTGTAGTGTTTATTTCTTTAGACCAATCAAAAGAAAATCCTATAGATTTTAATTGTTTTTTAAACATTGCTATATTCTTTTCCGTTACTTTTTTAGGATGTATTTTGTGTTTAATAGCATAATTTTCTGTAGGTAATCCAAATGCATCCCATCCCATAGGAAATAATACATTATATCCTTCATATCTACGTTTTCTAGACACTATGTCTAATGCTGTATAAGGTCTTGCATGTCCAACATGAAGTCCATCACCAGATGGGTATGGAAATTCTACTAATCCATAAAATTTTGGTTTTTTACTATCAATAGATGTTTTATATATTTCCTTTTCATCCCATATATCTTGCCACTTCTTTTCAATATTATGTGGATTATACTCTTTCATTTTCTTCCTCCTTAAATCGAATAAAACTATATTTATTTAAAATTCTGCTGAGCCTACAGTTCTTGGAAATGGAATTACATCTCTTATATTAGTCATACCTGTAATATACATTAAAGCTCTTTCAAAACCTAAACCAAATCCTGCATGCTTAGTACCACCATATTTTCTTAATTCTAAATACCACCAATAATCTTCTTTATCCATACTATTATCTAGAATTCTTTGTTCTAATATATCTAACCTCTCTTCTCTCTGACTACCACCAACTATTTCTCCTATACCTGGAACTAATAGATCCATAGCTGCAACAGTCTTATTATCATCATTTAATCTCATATAAAATGCCTTTATCTCTTTTGGATAATCAGTTACAAATACAGGTTTTTTATAAACTTCTTCACTTATATATCTCTCATGCTCTGTTTGTAAATCTATACCCCATTCTACTGGATATTCAAATTCCTTATTAGAATCTTTTAATATTTCTATGGCTTTAGTATATGTTATACGTTCAAAGTCTGAGTCAACAATATTTTTTAATCTTTTCATTAGTCCTTTATCAATAAATCTATTAAAAAATTCCATTTCTTCTTTAGCTTCATCTAATACATAAGATATAATATACTTCATCATATCTTCTGCTAAATCCATATTATCTTTTAAATCTGCAAAAGCTATCTCAGGTTCCATCATCCAGAACTCTGCGGCATGTCTTGAAGTATTAGAGTTTTCTGATCTAAATGTAGGACCAAATGTATAAACATCCTTAAATGCCAATGCATAGGCTTCTGCCTCCAATTGTCCACTTACAGTCAAAAATGTAGATTTATTAAAAAAATCCTTAGTAAAATCTACTTCCCCATCTTCATTTAAAGGTATCTTTTTGTAGTCTAGGGTACTTACGTTAAACATTTCCCCAGCACCTTCTGCATCACTGGATGTTATGATTGGTGTATGCACATATACAAAATCCCTTTCATAGAAGAATTTATGTATAGCAAATGATAGTATAGACCTAACTCTAAAAACTGCATTAAAAGTATTACTTCTAGGTCTTAAATGAGCTATACTTCTTAAATACTCAAATGTATGTCTTTTATTTTGTAAAGGATAATCTGAGCTTGAATAGCCTTCTACTTTTATTTCTTTTGCTTGAACTTCAAAATCTTGTTTTGCATCTGGAGTAGATACTAAAATACCTTTTATCTTAATAGATGTACTTAAGCTTAATTTTTTAATCTCTTTAAAATTTTCTATATCCTTACTAAATACTATCTGTACACTATTAAAAAATGTACCATCATTTAATTCAATAAATCCAACATTTTTTGTTGATCTAATATTTCTAATCCAACCCTCTAATATAATTTCTTTGTCTATATAATTATCTGTATCTCTATAAATGGACTTTACCGTCGTTGTCATAAATTCCCCTCCATATCATTTAAACTAATATCTTCCTTATTATATCTTTTTTTCATTTATTTATCAATATATGAAAACTTATTGGTTATTTATTAATTTCATTACTAAATTTAAAATGTATTATTACATATATTTCTCAATATATTTGAGTTTTCTTCCATTAACTCTATCATAATAGTAATTCCAGTTTTTATATCAGAAAGATCTCGACCAAAAAGGTAATTAGCCTAGGCCAATTACCTTTGTCTTTAGAACCTTATTCTATTAATTTTACTAGATTATTAAATATTTTCTCATTTTCTTTTATTTTACTTTCATTACCTAAGACACAAATGTAATTTTCTTGCATTGTATCATCTATTAATTTTTCAAGAGATTTAATATCATTAAGCTTTGTTTTTAAAACTTCATTTTTTGTTTCTTGAACTTCTTCATGAGTAATATTTGATATATATCTTCTTGTAGACAATTGTCCTTTCATATAAGGAGTCATAGCTGGTTCTAATCTTGCAATTGTTCCTATTATATACTGAGTCAATTCTACTTCTGTTAAACTAAATTTGTTAATAAAATTTGGTATATTATCATATACATCAAGAGTATTTTTTAAATTAGGATCTCGATAGGAAAATGTAGACAAATTTCCAGATTTCTCGAATGATATTCCTGCTCCATAAGCTCCTCCCTGAGCTCTTACTTCATTATGCAAATAATCTCCATTTAATATAGTTGCTAATACTCTCATACTACCTTCATACTCGTACCCTAATTTTTTGAAATTATAGCCTTTAGATACATATTGAACATCAGAAGTGGAAATTATACCTTCATTTAATTTGTTTTCTTTAAAATCATATTTTTGAACCGTAAATTCTTCTTTATTAAGATTTTGAGTTAAGCTCTTCATGTTTTCTTTCACTATTTTAAAACCATCTTTATCTCCTGTAAAACTAATTATTAAATTATTTTTATTAAAAATAGTCTTATAAATTTTATCGAGATTCGATATTATTTCTTCTTTATCTTTATCAAATCTTTTAATTAAATCAGATATAAACCAATAAAAGTCTAGACCTTTGAGTTTTTCAATATAATTCCAATAAGGTGAAAAATAAGACCTTACTCTACCAGCTGCTATTACATTTCCTTTATTAAAAATTTGCATCTCCATTCTAGATTTCATTTGAAATAGCAATTCTTTGATACGAGTTGAATTATCTATTCTAGTATTATTTATTAATTCTTTCATTAATTTAATTAACTTAGGAATATTCTTTTCTATTGCTTTTCCTTTTAAAATCATTTTAGTTTTAAATTTATTATCATCATTATCTTCTACTAATGCAACTGGACTAAAACTAATTCCTCCAGTATGAACATGGATATCATTGTACAATTCGCTATAAGTTTTATCTTCTGTATCTAATTTTCCTAATATACTAGCTAAAAGATTTACATATGGTATATCCTCTTTTTTAACCATTGAAGTATCAAAATATAAGTCTAAATATCCTATCTTACTAGTGAATATATCTTGAAATAATAATGTTAACTCTTTATCATTTATTACTTCTTGGGGAATAGCTTCTATTTTAGGATTTACATCAGATATTTCTAATTTAGGTATTGTAGCTTTATCTTTTTCAGTATCACTAGACATCTGGATTTTTTTAAGATTTTTATTTTCTCCTATTAATTTTTCTAATTCTTCCTCATTTAATGATTCTTTATAAGCTTTTAATTTTTCTTGTATTTCCTTTTCTTTCTTATCATTTAAACCTTTTTTTGGTTCAATAATTACTAATGAGCTATGTGGATTATTAATAATATTATTTTCAATATATTTTTCAAAATAGTCACTATCTACCATTTCTCTTAATTTATTTATAGTATTTCCATATTTAAAATGAGATAATGGACTACCATCATATAACCAACTTTCTAAAGCTAATATATTATAAATAATACCTTTAGTAGGAAAACCTGATGCTTCTCTTAAATCATACTCAACTCTATTAATACTTGCTCTAATTAGATTTTTATCTAATCCTTCTTTAATAATTTCCTCTAAAGTATTAAATATAATCTTTTTAAATTCATCTTTTTTATCTAGAGAGCTGTTTTTTGCAACAATTCCAAATCCATGTTGTAATCCTCCAGCCGAAGTCGGTAATATATCTTCACCTATTTCCTTAGCAATTAATACTTTCTTTAAAGGTGCTGATTCTGCTCCTATTAATATTTCTGAAATTATATCATTCATTAAATAATCTTCTAAATTAGTATTATCTCCTAATACAAAATTCAAACTCAAATACGTTTTATTTTCCTCATTATCATCTACTGAAATATGATAGTAATCTGTTCTCTCATTAATTGATGAGAAAGCTCTTTGTCTCTCAATATGAGAATCTATTTCTTGATCATTAAATCTTTCTAAATATTCTTCATTAATATGTGAAAGCTGTTTGTCAATATCACCATTTCCATAAAGAAATATATAACTATTAGTAGGATGATATAGTTTTTTATGAAAATCTAAAAAGTCCTCATAATTCAATTCAGGAATTACATCAGGATTTCCACCAGAAGAATATTGATAACATGTATCTGGAAATAAAGATTTAGATATATTTTCTTGTAATATTCTTTCAGGTGAGGAATAAGCACCTTTCATCTCATTGTATACTACACCTTTGTAAGTAATATCATCTTCTTTATTAAAGATTTCATGATGCCATCCTTCTTGCATAAAAATTTCAGGTATATCATAGATCTTAGGATAAAAAACTGCATCTAAATATACATCCATTAAATTAAAAAAGTCTTTCTCGTTCCTACTTGCTACTGGATATAAGGTTTTATCACTAAAAGTCATCGCATTTATAAAAGTTTGTAAAGAACCTTTTACCATATCCATAAAGGGTTCTTTTGTAGTGTATTTCTCAGATCCTGCTAATACACAATGTTCTAAAATATGTGGTAAACCTGTACTATCTGTTGGTGGTGTTCTAAAACCTATAGAAAACACCTTATTATTATCATCATTTTCTAAATGCAGAAGTCGAGCACCAGACTTTTCATGTTTAAAGACCCTAGCAATTGATTGGATTTCATCTATTTCTTCCTCTTCCTCTAATTTAAATCCATGATAAACCTTATTGATTTCATACATAATTCTACCTCCTTTAATATTCATAATAATTAGTTTAATCCTTTTTTCTTAATTTATTTAATCTTTCTTTTATTCTTTTTTCATAACCAGAATCTGTAGGCTTATAATAAACTTTTTTACTCCCACTTATAGGTAGATATTCTTGATCTACAAAACCATCTTTATAATCGTGTGGATATTTATATCCCTTTCCATGACCTAGCTTATTAGCTCCTCCGTAATGATTATCTTTTAGATGAATAGGAACCTCACCTATTTTTTCATTTCTAATATCATCTAATGCTCTATCTATTCCTATATATGCTGAATTACTTTTAGGAGCTGTAGCTACATATAAGGCTGCTTGCGCTAAGATTATTCGTCCTTCAGGCATACCTATATTGTTTACTGCTTCAAAAGCTGCATTAGCGACTACTAACGCATTAGAATCTGCATTCCCAACCTCTTCAGATGCAGCAATAATTATTCTTCTACCTATAAACTTAGGATCCTCTCCTGCATTTATCATCTTAGCTAACCAATATAGGGTAGCATCAGGATCAGAACCTCTCATACTTTTAATAAAAGCAGAAACAGTATCATAATGCTCATCCCCACCTTTATCATATTTAGCCGTCTTAAGCATAATAGAATTTTTAATAGTTTCTAAATCTATTATAATTTTCCCATCTTCACTTTCTGGAGTAGACAAGGCTCCTATCTCCAAAGAGTTTAATAAAGTCCTTCCATCACCTTCAGATATAGTAACAAGATAATCTATTGCTTCTTTGCTAATATCTATATTTAGATTCCCTAAACCTTTTTCTTTATCCTTTAGAGCTCTTTTAAGTAAGTTTAGTAGGTCTTTTCTTCTTAATGATTCTAATTTTAATACCATCGCTCTAGATAATAATGCTTTATTAACTTCAAAATAAGGATTTTCCGTTGTTGCTCCTATTAAAGTTATTATGCCCCTTTCTACAAAAGGTAATAGAGCATCTTGTTGAGATTTATTAAATCTATGAATCTCATCAATAAATAATATACTTCTTTTACTATATAATTTTAAATTTTCCTCTGCTTCATGTATTACTCTTCGTATATCTTTTATTCCTGATGTAACTGCAGATAATTTTTCAAATAACATATTAGTTGTATTAGCAATAATCATTGCTAATGTGGTTTTTCCAGTTCCTGGTGGTCCATAAAAAACCATAGAAGTTATTCTATCGGCTTTTATAGATCTATTTAAAAATTTATTTTCCCCTAATATATGTTCTTGCCCAACAAATTCATTTATAGTTTCTGGTCTCATTCTATCAGCTAAGGGAGCATTCTTTTTCAGTTTATCTTCCATTGACATAGTAAATAAATCCATTTAATCACCTATCATTCCTTTTTATATCTATTACCATTATTGTAACATATAT
>DATGUA010000005.1:0-5609 GCA_035301545.1 Tissierellaceae bacterium
GAATTAGGTGGAACACCTTGGTTAGACTTCAAACATACTGTATTTGGTCATGTATATGAAGGAATGGATATAGTAGACAAGATAGCTAATGTAGAAACAGGTTTAATGGATAAACCAGTAGAACCAGTTGTAATGGAGAAAGTAGAAATAGTTAAATTTGAATAAAATAACATTATAGGTTTATTATAAAAACACTCTTTTAAAAGAGTGTTTTTATATTTAGAATCTTTTTGTTATAGATGTTATTCCGAAAAATGTTGTTATAAATGTTACACCATATAAAACTATATAGGAACCAATATATATAGAAGATAATAATGGGTCCCTAATCATACTTATACCTAATATTATTCCTAGTATTCCGGTTAATAAGCCTATCCACCAAGTAGATACACCTACCTTTTTTAAATCGATAGATATAGCAATTTCTGCAATACTAGAAAATGTTATCCAAAAGCTTATTAAGGTTCCTAAAGCTAATGCAGTTGATGGATTACTAGCGATCATTAAGATTCCTAAAACTATATCTAATATAGATGTAATTAAAAAGGAACCAGTATGGAATACACCATCTGTAAAGTATCTAATAATTCTTAGTACACCTGCCAAGATAAATATAAAAGCTATCCAGGTAGATAAAGTTATTAAAGATTCTTTTGGATTTGCAAAAAACATAAACCCAAGAGCAAATAATAAAATTCCTAGAAATAAAGATATCCATCGAGCAGTATTTAAACTTTTTTTCATATAATCACACTTTCTAATAATTATTATAAGCAAAATTTTTATTAACTTCCTATTTAAATCTTTACCCTTAGTGTTAATTAATAAACCGAATAATTATAATTATTCTAATAGATACTACTGATTTATAAATTATGCTATAATGAAATTTAATAGTTGAGTAAGGAGAATTGAAATGAAGAAAACATTAAAATTATTATTAATACTACTACTGAGTTTTACATTAGTTGCCTGTTCTAGTATAGATTCTATCTTAGAAGATATAGATATAGAGATAGGTAGTGATGATAGTACTGAAGAGGTTAATAAAGAGATTGACGAAGATGGTCATTATACTAGTAAAGAAGATGTAGCATTATATATTTATACTTATGATAAACTTCCAGATAATTATATTACAAAAAGTAAAGCTAGAGATTTAGGATGGGAATCTAGTGAAGGAAATCTATGGGATGTAAGTGATGAAAAAAGCATTGGTGGAGATAAATTTGGAAATCGAGAAGGAAAATTACCTACAGCAGGAGGTAGACAATATTATGAATGTGATATAAATTATGAAGGTGGATATAGAGGTGCTGAGAGATTAGTATATTCTAATGATGGATTAATATATTATACTGATGATCATTATAATTCATTTACTTTATTATATGGAGATGAATAAACTATGAAGATTATATTAAATGGGGAAAAAATGAAGACTAAAGATATAGCTCATAAATATATAAAAGATAAATTAGATTTACCAGAATATTATGGAGAAAACTTAGATGCTTTATGGGATATATTAAGTACTTATAATGAAGAAATAGAGATAGAGTTAATATGTAAAGAGAGGTTAATAGAATATCTAGGTGAATATGGTGAAGCTATAATTGAAGTATTTCAGGATGTAGAGGAAGAAAATTTAAGGATAAAGTTTAATATGATATAAATTTTATATTGATAATAAAAATATAGGCTTATGTGTAGGCCTATATTTTTTATTTGATAGTATTTAGGATCTTAATTTCTTAATGTTGCCTTAATACGATCTGTATTATCTAATATATCAAAAACATTCTCAAGATTGTTTACCACAATATCACAAGAGTTAAAAATTTGTCCACAAGCTCCTTCTTCTCCAATAATTCCAATAGATAAAATACTTTCTTCTGACATAGGGATATCATTAAATCCATTACCTACAGATATGGTTATATTATTTCCTAATTCTTGAATAATCCTTTTCTTTTCCCTACCTGCATTTTCTTGGGGAAATGTTTTGATACCCACACCTAAATCCCTACATTCTTCCTTGACTGTACCATATGTATCAGCAGTAAGGATGTAAATATTAAGAATATCCTTTAGTTTTTTTATTCTTTTTTTAGTAGATTTACTTATCTTTCCATCTACTGCAAGTGTTCCATTATAATCAAATACAATATTTTTGATGCTTATTGATTTCCATCCTGGTATATCTAAATTAATCATATTAAGTCCTCCTATAAGATATATTATAAGTTTTCAAGAAATATATAAGTGTAAATCCTATTGTATAATAACTTAAAAATATTGAATAATTCAAATAATTTATTAGAGTCAGTTCAACTATAAGTAATCTTCATAGGAGCTTATAAAGCTATTAAAGGTATTGAATTAGCAACATTAGCATGGTGGCAATAATTTAAATTTAATGGTAAAAAAACTTTATTTCCTAAAACATATTGACGAATAAAGAAATTGATGTTAGTATAAAATTGTAATGATTACAATTTAGCTTTCATAACAAATAATAGGGGTTTTAAGGTTGTCAAAGATTCTATCTATAATACTCTTAATTTATTTGTTAAAAAGAAAATAGTGTTTATTATAAAGGTAAATGTTTAAATTACCCTTAATAAAATATATTAAATATAGGAGGATTAGAATAATGGAAGAAGTTAAAGTTAATCAAATGCCTTTAATAGGTGATGATGCACCAAGTTTTGAAGCTGTAACAACAAAGGGGACTATGAAGTTTCCAGAAGATTATGAAGGGAAATGGGTAATTCTTTTTTCACATCCAGCAGATTTTACACCAGTATGTACAACTGAATTTATGAAATTTGCTACTATGGCAGATGAATTTAGAGAAATAAATACAGAATTAATAGGATTATCTGTAGACTCTTTACATTCACATATTGCATGGTTACGTAAAATTCAAGAATTAGGATGGAATGGAATGAAGGATGTTGAAGTTGAATTTCCATTAATAGAAGATATTAGTATGGAAATAGCAAATAAATATGGTATGATCCAACCAGAACAATCTGATACTCAAGCTGTAAGAGCTGTATTTATAATTGATCCTGAAGCTAAGATTCGTACTATACTGTATTATCCTTTATCTACTGGTAGAAATTTTGATGAATTAAAACGTATAATAGTTGCCTTACAAAAAGCAGATAGTGATAACTGTGCTACACCAGCTGACTGGAGACCAGGTGACGATGTAATCGTTCCACCAGCAGAATCTACTGGACTAGCTAAAGAAAGAATGGAAGCAGAAGAAGATGGAATGTATTGCTTAGATTGGTTTATGTGTTTTAAAAAAGAAGATAAATAAGATATTAATGAAAAGCAAGAATGGAAGAGATTCTATTCTTGCTTTTTTCTATTATTACAAATACTATATTTGGAATATAAGGATAGATGGGATAAGGATTTTGGAAAGTATTTTGATAGATTGATGGTATTGATAGCATAAATTAATTAGCTTAGGGTATAGAATATATCAATATTGTAAAAATATTCTTGTTTATGATCTTTATTTAAGTTTATAAGGTAGTATATAAGATAAGAAGGACAATATAGAAATATTATATTTTACAATTTTTTAGACAATAGGAATTTTTTTAAATAGATGATATAAATTACTAATGTGATATTATAATATATGAGATTAGTTAAGGATCAAATACTAACAAAAAGTTAGTTATTAGATTTACATTTGTTGTATTGAGAGTGGATCATTGATTGTGATAAGTTTGTAGAAGGTATTAATTAGTAAGGAGAAAAAAATGACAAAGATTAGTTTTAAACAAAGGATAATTGGTAAGATAGCTGAATATATGGTAGCCAGTATAGATAGTAAACCATATATTGCAGAGGTAAAGAAGGAATTAAAGGATTCTAGAATAGCATTTATTACAACAGCTGGTGTCCATTTAAAAAATGATAAACCATTTGACACCAATGGAGATCATAGTTTTAGAATTATTCCTGGAGATGTTGATTTTAATGATTTAACAATAACTCATAATCATTATGACAAGGAGGAAGCTTTAAAAGATATTAATTGTGTTTTTCCTTTAGAGATTCTTAGGAATTTACAGGCTGAGGGATTTATTAAGGAAGTAGCTCCTAGGCATTTTGGTCTTATGGGATATATTCCTAATATGGATTTATTAATAAATGATTCTGCTCCTAAAATTGCTGATATTTTAGTAAAAGATGAAGTAGATATGGTATTATTATCACCTGGATGATATATATGTCATCAATCTGTAGGATTGATTCAAAGAGAAGTTGAATCTCGTGATATAAGAACTGTTTCAATTGTTCATCTTCCAAAGGTTGCTAAAAAAGTTAGACCGCCAAGAATGATGCACATAAAGTTTCCCCTTGGTAAAACTTTTTCTAAAGCTTTTGAGACAGAGACCCAGACTAAAATAGTGAAAGATATGCTTAATTTCGGAATAAATGGTAAGGCTGAAGAATTAATTGAATTAAAATATAAATGGAAAAGATAAAAGCTTAAAAACCGGAAAAATTTTTAGTATTAAAAAATGGAGGAATATATGGATATATTAATAACTGATAGATTAATTTTGAGGGAATGGAGAGAATCTGATAGTAAGGATTTATATGAATATGCTAAAAGCGAATTAGTAGGACCTAATGCTGGATGGACACCACATAATAATGAAAAAGAAAGTAAAGAAATAATTAGAATGTTTATTGATAAGGGTGACGTATACGCTATTGTATTAAAGTCTGAGGATAAGGTTATTGGCAGTATAGGATTTCATGATGATATATTAGATAATACTGTTGCTAAATTAAGACAGAAGGAAATAGGCTATGTCCTAAATCCTAAATATTGGGGAAAAGGAATTATTCCTGAAGCAGTTAATAGAGTAATAGAATATAGATTTGAAAAATTAGATTTAGATTTAATTTGGTGTGGACATTTTAATTTTAATACTAATTCTAAAAGAGTAATTGAAAAAACTGGATTTAAGTATAAATTTACTAAGGATGAGAAATTAAAACAGCTTAATAATAAGGAAGTTAAGATTTTATATTATTATATTTCTAAATCTGATTATTTTAGAAAAGATAAATAAGATTATAAAATTAAGGGCTTGATAGATAAATAAAAACTATCAAGCCTAATTATATATAATAAAGTTATTCAAGAATTAATCCATGAATATCAAATTCTTTATTTGCCAAATCTGAAACCCGTTCTGACATATCAATTGTAATAGTGTCGTTTTCTAGTTTTGCTTCACTATATAGATAAATATTTAAATTATCCATATTATATAACTTATAATTACTTGGAACCTCCGGTTCCTCAAGGCTAACAAATATTTCTGGCCTAGGACTTCAACAGCTACTAGGGATTTCAGAATATATAGTTATATTTCTTTTACCACAGGCCCTTAAAAAATTTTCAACTTCCTTAGAAATTATTATATTCATATAGAAATTCTCCTTTTAATTTTACTTGTATAATTATATATTTAATACCCACATACTAGCTGATAAAACATTGGTATATAGTAGAGAAATATCTTAAAAGAAGAGCCTTCCGGTACAGTTAGGAGATC
>DATGUA010000006.1:0-11956 GCA_035301545.1 Tissierellaceae bacterium
TGGAAGACTAGCACCTAAATCTAGGGCAGACTATGTCTTTGTCCAACATATGATCCACAATCTATCAGACAATGGAACTATGGCAGTAGTATTGCCTCATGGAGTCCTATTTAGAGGGGGAGCAGAAGGAGTTATTAGAGAACATTTAATCAAGGATAAAAACTATCTAGATGCAGTAATAGGTCTACCAGAAAATCTATTTTATGGAACAGGAATTCCAACAGTTATACTAGTATATAAAAAATGTAGACAAATAGATGATAGTGTACTATTTATAGATGGATCTAAAGGATTTACTAAGATAGGAAATAAAAATGTCCTAAGGCCTAAAGATATAGATAAAATAATAGAGACATATGAAGATCGCCAAGGAATAGATAAGTACTCTCATAATGCCCCATTAGAAGAAATAGAAGAAAATGACTACAACCTAAATATCCCAAGATATGTAGACACATTCGAACCAGAACCAAGAGTAGACATATCACAAGTAAAAGAAAGATTAACAGAAATAGACCAAGAAATGGAAGAAATAGATAGAGAGATAAACAAGTACCTAGAAGAACTAGGACTATAAGGGGTGAAAGTAGTGACAGAAAAACTAATACCAGAACTAAGATTTCCAGAGTTTAGTGGGGAATGGGAAGAGAAGAGGCTAGGGAAAATGTTTAATTTTATAAAACGATATTCTTACTCAAGGAACGATGAAGGAGAAGGAATTTATCATCATATACATTATGGGGATATACATTCAATATTTGATGGGATCATTACAGAAAAAACTAATATACCTAGTATTAAGAGTAATAGTGAACATATAGAATTAAAAAATGAAGATATTGTAATAGCAGATGCATCTGAAAATTATGAAGACTTAGGTAAAGGAGTAATGATATTAGATAAAGGTCAAAGAAAATTAATTGCTGGATCGCATACATTTGCATTAAGACATAGAAAGAATATTAAACCTTTATATTTTCTCTATTATAGTCAGTCAAATGAATATAAAAGATATATGTATAGGATAGGAACAGGAATTTCAGTTTTTGGAATAAGTAAAAGTAACTTAGAGAAAGTTGATATCCTCTTACCTACATTACAAGAACAAGAAAAAATAGGCTCTTTCTTTGCTTCCATAGATAAAAAACTTCAACTACAAGAAAAGAAAATAGATAAGCTTAAAGAATATAAAAAAGCTATGATGCAAAGAATATTTAGTCAGGAAATAAGATTTAAAGATGGAAATGGTAATGATTATCCTAAATGGGAAGAATCACGCATAGATAAACTTTTTGATCTAAAAGCTGGTGGAGATATAGATAGAAATAATGTTTCGGATAAACAAACAGAAAAAAAGACATTTCCAGTTTATGCGAATTCATTAATTAATGATGGTTTATATGGATATACAGATAAGTATAAAATTTCAGGTGAAACCATAACTGTTACAGCAAGAGGAACTTTAGGATATGCTATTGCTAGAAATGAAAAATATTACCCTATTGTTAGACTTTTGATTTTAACACCAAAGCATAAAGAGAATATTGAATTTTTTGCATATAATATAAACTTATTAAAGATTTTTAATGAGGCTAGTGGTGTACCACAATTAACTGCACCTCAATTAAGTAGTTATAAGATTAAATGTCCAATTAAAGAAGAACAAACAAAAATAGCTAATTTCTTATCATCAATAGACAAAAAAATATCCCTAGAAGAAGAAAAACTAGAGATGCAAAAAGACTATAAAAAAGGTCTAATGCAAAGAATGTTCATATAATATATAGGAGGGGTATCTATGAGCTTTTACTTTAATTTAATTATAGGTCTAGGAATAAATATTCTCTTATCAAAGGAGATGAAAAGAAGCAAAAAACAAATAGATCTATTAAAAGAGCTGCCTAAAGTAGATTATCCTTTTAATATATATATAAACTTGATCTGATCTCCTATATAGGTCTGATTATCGGTATTATTGTAAGTCTTATATTAATAGAAGTATTTAATAGGGAAGTATTAGGCTTTTCCCTATTTCTTCTACTGGCAGTATCTGCTCTAGTAGTAAAACTTTTTGGTGAAATACTTACTGTCGATGATAATAGGTATAAGATCCAGGTAAAACAAAGAGCAATCGGTGGTAGACAAATAGGGTTTGATGTATTTGGAACTAGAATGGGTAAATATGAAAGTGGAATTATAGTCTATCATTATCCAATAGAAAGAGATACTATAAAAATAGTGAAAGAAACTGATAAAGAAATTATTTTTAAAGGAAGAAGTATTAGTGTAAAACATGGAAAACTTCCTATAAATGTAGTATTAAAAAGTAAATTAAGTAAAAGATATTTTAAAGACTTTTTTAATAAAGTAGATAATGGGTAGAAGGAAAGGAGGATTGATAAAGTGAAAAGAAGAAATAAATTTCTAGCCTTGTTTTTAATATTAGTATTATCACTATCAATACTTGCATCATGTACTGATGAGACTGATGATAGGGAAACACCAGAGGAAGCAGTGGAAAATGCCTTAACTGCTATTAAGGAATTAGATATAGAAACTGCTGAAAAATACTTTGATTATGATGATTTAATTGAAGAATATGAAGATGAAGATATGGAGATAGATATATTAGAATCTGAAGAAGATATAAAGCCAGTATTTGCTAATCTTGAATTTGAAATATTGTCATCTGAAGTTGGAGAAGATACTGCTATAGTAGAAACTGAAATAACAAATATAAATATGGAGACTATTATGGATGAATATATAGAACAATCATTTAGTCTAGCTATGGAAAATATTTTTGAAGAGGATGAAAATTTAGAAGAAGAAATAAAAGAAATATTTATAGAATTAATAGAAAGAAATGATAATGAATTAGTAACTTCTACAGTAGATATTAATCTAAGAAGAATTGAAGATAGTTGGGAAATAGATATGGATGATGAACTAGCTGATGCTATAACAGGAGGACTTATAAGTATTGTAGATTCTTTAGAAGATTGGGATGTAGAAGAAGAGTAAAGAAGAAATCCTTCTATGAAGATACAGTATCTTTATAGAAGGATTTCTTTATTTGTATTTTAATTATATAAGTATAAGGTAAAAGGTTACTTAATTAGGTATGAGGGGTATATTTGAATTAGGAGGGATATTATGAATAAGAAAAATATATCATTAGGTATTTTATTAATATCTATGGGAATTATGTGGATATTAAATGATTTAAATATAATAAATTTTAGATTTATATATATATTAAATGGGTTCTTAGATCTATGGCCTTTAATATTAATTATAGTAGGAATAAATATTATATTCAAAAATGATATTCTAAATAATGTATTATGGATACTTTTCTTTGTTATTGTAGTACTTTACGGAACATTTATCCATAAAGATTATAATTCTAATGAAAATATACAAGGTGATGATATATCTATAGAAATGGAAGAAGATATTATAAGTGGAGAACTAGATCTAAGTATAGGAGCTGCTTCTTTTGAAATAGGAGAAGAGATTAAAGAGTATGGAGTATTAAGACATAATGGAAAATTTAATTATAAAACTATAGATAAAAATAATACTAGATCTTTAATTATAAATAGTAGGGAAAGATTAAATATGAATAAAAGCGACAATCATTTATTTCTAGGATTAAATAATAATATTCCTTGGGGTATAGATATAGAAACTGGAGCTAGTAAAAGTATTTTAAATTTACAGGATATTATAGTAGAAGAACTAGATTTAGAAATTGGAGCTGGTAGTATAGAGATTAATCTTGGAGATAAATCTCCTAGTACAAATATAGATATAGAGGGAGGAGCTTCTTCTATAGATTTAAATATTCCTAATAATTCAGGAATAAAAATTAGAATGGATGGTGCTTTAAATAGTACTAATATAGAAGAATTAGACTTAGTAGAAGAGGGAAAATATTTAGTTTCTCAAGGATTTGAAGATAGTGAGAATAAGTTTTATATAGACATAGAATTAGGTGTTGGCAGTCTAGATATAAATTATTATTAATATTGGTTTAATTATTATGGAGGGATAGACCTATCCCTCCCTTTAATTTTGTTTGATAAAATATGATTTATATGATAATTTATCCATAGGATTACATAAAAAAGGAGAAAACAAATGACAAGTATAATGATACAAGGTACTACATCATCAGCAGGAAAAAGTTTAATGGCTACAGCTTTATGTAGAATATTTACAGAAGATGGATACAAAATATATCCCTTTAAATCCCAAAACATGTCTTCTAAATATTACACTACAGAAGAAGGATATATGATGAGTCCAGCCCAGGCTTTACAAGCTAAAGCAGGAAATATAGTTCCACATCCAAATATGAACCCAATACTATTAAAACCAAGTTCTCATACAGGTTCAGAGGTAATAATAAATGGGGAAAGTACTAAAAGGATGGAAGCAAGGGAATATTTTAAATTTAAAACCTCTTTAAAGGATATGATTCAAGATACTTATGATGAAATAGAAAAAGAAAATGACATAGTAGTAATAGAAGGAGCAGGTAGTCCAGCAGAAATCAATCTAAAAGAAAAGGATATAGTTAATATGGGTATGGCTGAAATGGCAGATGCACCTGTATTATTAGTAGCTGATATAGATAGAGGTGGAGTATTTGCTTCACTTTATGGTACTGTTATGCTTTTAGAAGAAGAGGAAAGAGCTAGGATAAAAGGTTTAATTATAAATAAATTTAGAGGAGATAAAAGTCTATTAGATTCAGGTATAGAAATGATAGAGGATTTATTAAATATACCTGTTATAGGAACTATTCCTTTTACCCCTTTAGAATTAGTAGATGAAGATAGTTTAGTAGATTATGATAAAAAATGTAATAATGAAGAACAGACTGAAGAAGAAATGGAAAAAGAATTTCAAAAACTGTCAAAAGTAGTAAGGGATAATATGAATATGGATCTAGTATATGAAATAGTAGGAATAGAGAAATGATAAGTATTTGCTTAGCTGTAATATTAGATTTTATACTAGGAGATCCATATAGTTTTCCTCATCCAGTAAAGTTAATGGGAAATATAATATCTTTTGAAGAAAGAATAGCTAGAAAAATAGATAATGGTAGAGGAGTATTAAAGCTTTTAGGTTTTATAATAGTAGTTATAAATATATTAATTGGATTTTTTCTGCCATATTATTTATTAAAAGCTTTAGAAAGATATAAAACTATACATACTATAGTAAATATTTGTTTAATATATACTTGTTTAGCTGCTAGATCCCTACATTATGAAGCTATGAAAGTGAAGGAAGCTTTACCTATAGGGATAGAAGAAGCTAGACATAGGGTGTCATATATAGTAGGAAGAGAAACTGATAATTTAAAGGAAGATGAAATAATTAAAGCTACTATAGAAACAGTAGCAGAAAATACTGCTGATGGTCTTATAGTACCTTTGTTTTTTATATTTTTATTAGGAGCTCCTGGTGGATTAGCTTATAAATTTATTAATACTATGGATTCTATGTTAGGATATATGGATGAGAAGTATAGGGATATAGGATATTTTCCAGCGATTATAGATGATTTATTTAATTATATCCCAGCTAGGATTACATCAATCCTTATGATACTTTCTTCTGTTGGAAGGTTTAATGTAAAGGAAGGTAAAAGAATAACTATAAGGGATAGAAAAAACCACAAAAGCCCTAATGCAGGTTATCCTGAATCTACTGTTGCAGGTTTATTAGGTATTCAGCTAGGTGGAGACAATTTTTATCATGGAGTACTAATTAAAAAACCTACTATAGGAGACAGAATTAATGAAGTAAATTCTAATCATATTAAAGATACTATAGAGATAATGTATAGATCAGAAATATTGTTATTATTTATATATATAATTATATTTATTATAAGAAAAAGACTCTGGTAAATTTACCAGAGTCTTTTTTGCTTATATTTCGTATACGAAACTACCATCTATCATAGTTTTTTCTACTTTTACATCCTTAATTTCTATAGGATCTATGGTAAATATATCCCTATCTAAAACTATAAGATCTGCTACATATCCTTCTTTAATTCTTCCTTTAAAATCTTCTTGAAATTGATTATAAGCACTTCCTATTGTGTATCCATCTATTGCATCTTCTATACTCATTTTTTCTTTAGGATAAAATCCACCACTAGGAGTTTCATCTATTCTAAGTCTTGTTACAGCAGAATATAGATTATCAAATGGATTAACATCTTCTATTGGTGCATCTGTACTTAGACTTACCTTTGCATTTGATTTATATAGAGTATTAAAAGCATAGGAAGTACTAGTTAATTCCTTTCCCACCCTATCCTCAACAATTTGTATATCATAGTCTAGAAATATAGGTTGAATAATAACCGATAATTCATCTTTTGAAATCCTGTCTAATAATTCTCTATCTGTTATCTGACAATGTACTATACCATGTCGAAGTTTATTACCATTAGAATCATTTACCGATTTGTAGGCATTTATAAGATCTTTTATAGCTCCATCTCCTATAGTATGAGTTAATACTTGTATATTGTTTTTGTGAGCAAGTTTTAAAAGTTCTAATAATTTATCCTGTTCTAAAGCTATTACTCCTTTTGTAGTTTTATCATCATTATATGACTGTTTTAAAAGGGCAGTTCTTGCTCCAAGAGATCCATCTTTAAATAATTTTAATGCTCCCTTAGATAAAAATTTTCCATCATACTCCTCGTTTTTAAACTCTGTTTCTAGATATTCTTTAAATTCATCTATATCTTGAAGATTGTACTGATGATAATATCTTAATTTAGTCTTTTTATTTTTGTATATATTACGAATGATTTGAAACATTTGTTTAGAATCATTATTCATTATATCGCAGGAGGATACAGATGTGATTCCATTTTTAATACAATAATCCATAGCATTTAAAATTTCTTTTTCTATTTGTTCATCTTCTTTTTTAGGTATTGCAGATTGTATAAGTTTGACTCCAGATTCTTTAAATACTCCATTTGGAATATTATTTTCATCTAGTTCAATAACACCACCTGAAACTTGGGTATTCCCATCTATATTTAAGATTTCTATAGCTTTAGTATTAGAAGAAGATAGATGATTACATACTCTATCAAATACTATTGGAATATCTGTAGTTATTTGATCTAAATCATGTCTATTTAAATGTCTAATATCTCCAGAAGTAAAATAATCTTGATTCCATCCAGTACCTTTTAATGCTTTTATATCAGGATTATCTTTCAAAAATTCCTTACCTATTCCGATCACATCTTCTATAGATCTAGCATTATTCAGATTACAATTTGCCATAGCTTCACCAATAAGTGATAGATGAAGATGACTATCATTTAGTCCAGGTAATATAGTTTTTCCTTCTAAGTCAATTATTTCATCTACATTTTCTTTTAATATCTTTTCATTACTACCAATTTTTTCAATGATACCATCTTTAATTAATATTGCTTCTTCAAACCTATCTTTTTCTATATAAATTTTTCCGTTTTTCAAAATTATAGTCAAAATATTACCCCCTAAAGTTTTTAACAGATTTATTTTTGTGATTAAAGTACATATAAAACAATATCCCAATAAGTGGAATGATTAATCCTACAATGGAAGTTTGAGGATCTTCTATAAATGTATTTATCATAAGACCTATAAATATAAGTGTAGTTATGATTACAGTTATAGGGTATGCTATAACCTTGTATGGTCTTTCCATTTTAGGATATTTTCTTCTATATATTATAACAGCAAATACTCCTAAAGTATTAAAAAGCATTCCTGAAAATACTACTAATGATGTAAGCTGGTCTAAATTTCTTAAAAGGACTAATCCTATTGATATAATAGCTTGAACTATTAATGCTGATGATGGAACCTGATATTTTGGATGAAGCTTCTTAAAACTTTCAAAGAAATTACCTTCTTTACTCATAGCATAATACATTCGGGGAAATGCTAGTATACAGCCATTTAGAGCATTGAACATGGCTATTACCATACCGGCCACAACTAATAAACCGCCAGCATTACCTAATAAACTTTGAGCAGCATAGGTTCCAAGATAAAACTCTCCACTATCTATTAAGTCGTGAATAGTGTCCATTGGTATAACTTTATATATTGAATAATTAAATAAAGTATATAATAATGTTATAGAACTAATAGATATTACTAATGCTAATGGTAGGTTTTTTTGAGTCTCTTTTAATTCTTCTGCTACAGTATTTAGATTAGTCCAACCTTCATATGCCCATAAACTTGCTACAGTTGCAAAAGCGATTATACTTATAATAGAAGATAAACTTACATTTTCACCTTTTGGAATTAAACTTAAATCTGGACTTTCTTTACCAAATACAAGTCCGAGAATCATAATGATTCCTATAGGTATTAATTTTCCAATCATAGATAAGTTTTGTAATTTAGAGGCAGATTTAACTCCAAAATAATTAATAGTAGTAAGAAATATAATTAAAACTATAGCAATTATTTTTATTGTCCCTTCTCCCATAGGGATTATAGCAGTAAGTGCACTAGGAAGAGCTACAGCAATAGCTGCAATAGAACCAGGCCCTCCTATTAACCAATTATTAAATCCAGCCATAAATCCTACCAAAGGAGAATAAGCATTACTTAAATATACAGTAAGTCCTCCGGCTTTAGGATTTGCTGCTCCTAATTCTGCATAACATATTCCCCCAAGTAAAGATACTATTCCTCCAATTATCCAGCTCAGAAGGGCAAGTCCTGGGGTCATATTAGTTCTCATTAGAACATAAGAGCCTAAATAAAATATACCAGAGCCTACCATGATCCCACCTAAGATACTTATACCACCAAACAAGCTTATTTCTCTCCTAAATCCTACATCCTCCATTTGATTACTTGTTTTTACCTTTTCACTTATTTCCACTTTATCAGCTCCTTTATAAAAATAAAAACATCTAACTAAATAGTTAGATGTTAAATTTAAGAAAATCCTCTTTATTTTCTCCACAAATTAATGTGATAGCTCAACATCTAAGTATTATACTTAGATGACAGTCTCATATCTATTAAATATAAGACCAGCCTTAAAATTTGATATTTAAGACTTCGGCAAATAGCTCCTTTCATATTATATCTAAGGCTTTCGGCCTCCATAATATTACTATTAACTCTTTGCGCCTCTACCTCAATTATGAATTATGAGGATTTATTATTCTATTGTTTCATCAATACTAGCACATAAGTTATTAGTTGTCAAATTGTTAACCATAGTGGATAGTGTTAATACTTTTTATAGAAGGTAGGGTGTTCTAGTTATTTCCTAATAAAGATTTTAGATTTATAAAAGAACAGATCCTATATTTAAATATAGAGTTTGTTATCCTGTTTATGTTTAGCTCTATAATAGAGGGGTATAAAAGAAATAAGATCATTTCAATAACTGTATATTAAGTAACGGAGGTGTTATTTATGTTAAAGAACGACCAAGTTCGAAGAAAGGATCATGAAACTATTAGGAAACATGTAGGATTTTATGATTTTACCCATGAGGTTTTAGAAGTTGGGGGTAAAGATGCGACTAAGTTTCTAGACTATATATTTCTAAATTCTATTCACAACACCAAATTAGACGGAGCAAAATATACAACAATGTTAAATGAAGACGGGATAATAATAGATGATGTTATAGTTTTTAGACTAGAGGAAGATCTATATTGGGTATCAACATTATTTATTAAGGAAATGAAAGAATGGTTTGAGAAATATAAAGAAGGATTTGATTTTCAATATAAAGATATAACTGAAGAAATATCTATGTGGGCAGTTCAAGGACCAGATTCAAGAAAGCTATTAAATAAAATATTAGAAGAGAATATAGATGATATGAAATTCTTTGATTTTAAAGAAAATAAAGTTGACAATATTCCTGTAAGAATATCAAGAAGTGGATTTACAGGAGAATTAGGATATGAAATATATGCTAATCCTAGATGTGAAGATATTCTTAGAAAAGAATTATTAGAAAAAGGTAAGGAGTTCAATGTCAAGGAAATGGAAACAGATGTGATTCTAACAAGTATTCCTGCAGAAAAAGGATATGTAATTATGAGTGATTTAGAAGGGTTAAACCCTTATGAAGCTGGATTTGCTTGGTCTATCCGTTGGAACAAGGACTTTATAGGAAAAGAAGCTTTAGAAAAGGTTAAAGATGATAATCCAAAACAAAGACTATTAGGATATATAACAGATGAAGATGTAGATATAGAAGAAAAATCTATTATAAAAGTAGATGATAAGGAAGTAGGTAAAGTTACAAAATCAGCATATGGTTATACTGTAGAAAAGAATATAGGATATGTAGTATTAGATAAAGAATATGCTAACAAGGATCAAGAAATAGAAATAGTAAATGGAGATGATGTAGTAAAAGCAGTAGTAACAGATAGAGTATTTTATGATAAAGATGATGAAAGAAGATATGGAAGATAAGATATAAAATAAAAATGTTATATCCTGATCAGGATATAGCATTTTTATTTTAGAAATAATGTATATAGTTTAATATATTGATAGTATTAATTAAATTACATATGACAAGATGTGATAAAATATGACAAGATATATAATAAAAAATATTCTAAAAAATATTTTAAATTTATAAAACTGATAGAATCAATGAATAAAAGCTAGGATAAAAAGTAGATAAACTTATAATATTGACAAGTTTAAAAAAGTCATTTATAATATTTATAGGAACTATAGTGCCTATAAATATTATTTTCAGAATAATGTTTATATAAACTATATTTATTAGTACTATAATATAGCATTAATTTAAAAAGTATCTAAAAATATACTGAGATCCTAAGTTCAAAAGATATATTGGAACACGACATATTGTGATGATTTAATAGACATAAGGCATTGTTGTTAAAGGTTTTATGATCCTTTAATAAGGAAATGCTTAATGTAATTTAAAGATATTTCGTAAATCGAAATTGGAATAATAAAAGTTAAAATGTTATTTCAGTACATAGATTTTAATATCTACTTAAATCCCATACAATATGGGATTTAAGTATTTTTATAAGGATTATCCTTTTTTTTAGCCGGCTAGAAAAGGTTTTCTATAAAAAATTTAGACTTTTTAAATATATAAAATTTTGGGAGGTTTATTAATGAAAGGTAAGAAAAGCTTGTCATTACTTTTAGTTTTAGTCCTTTTAGCAACAGCATTAGTAGGATGTGGAAATGATGACAAAGAAACATCAAATAGTGAAACATCAGAAGGTGAAAATATAGATAGTGAACAATATTTTAATTTTGTATTAAATGCAGAACCAAGTACATTAGATCCATCTAAAGGTTCAGATATCTATTCTTGGAAAGTATTACAAAATATTATGGAACCATTAACAAGATTAGAAGAAGATGAAAATCAAGAGATGGAATTAAAGCCAGCAGGAGCTAAAGAATGGGAAATTAGTGATGATGGTTTAGTTTGGACTTTTGATTTAGTAGAAAATGAATGGTCTGACGGAGAGCCAGTAACAGCAAATGATTATGAATTTGGGGCTAAAAGAAGTGTAGATCCAGAAACTGCCTCGCCATTTGCATTCCTAATGACTTCAATTAAAAATGCAGATGAGATAATAGAAGGAGATATGGATCCAGATGAATTAGGAGTTAAAGCTCTCGATGACAATACTTTAGAAATAACTTTAAAACATCCAACACCATATTTTGATCAATTAACTTATCAAAGAGTATTGCTTGCTCAAAGAGAGGATATTGTTGAAGAACATGGAGATACATTTGGCTCAGAACCAGATACATTAGTATATAATGGACCTTTTGTATTATCACAATGGGCACATAATAGTGAAGTAGTATTAGAGAAAAATGATAATTACTGGGATTCTGATTCT
>DATGUA010000007.1:0-63601 GCA_035301545.1 Tissierellaceae bacterium
GAATGTTCTGGATCTAATTTTATATCCTAATAATAGTGCAAATATTAAAATTAAGCCAATATATATGTATATCTTATAGTTATGGTGGTTTTCTTTCATAATATCAAATCCTTTCATTATATAATCAATATATTATAGTGAGGGAGAAATTATTATAATAAGAATATTAATATCTAACTTTTTTGATATTTTAAAGTATTTCTGCAAAAAATAATCCATATAATAAAGACTTTATTATATGGATTATAATCTAATTATCTTTATCTATTACCTTGTCACCTCTAAAAAACACTTTTAATACATCCTTAGGATCTGTAATTTCAAGTCCAGGAATACCTTTACCAACTATAAAATTAGCATCTTTACCTTTTTCTAAATTACCAAAGATATGACTTTTGCCTAAAACTTTGGCAGGATTTAATGTAATAAGTTTAAGTATTTCATTTTCATCTAATCCTAAATTTCTAAGTTTAATCATTGAAGGATTAGATATTAACATTAAGGAATCAGGTCCAACTAATTTATTGTCTTTAAAAGGTAACCAATCAGTCTTTGTAGAAGGTGGCAAATAAGCATCAGTTGAGATTGCTAGATTTATACCTTTAGATACCATGTTTACAATTTCCTCAGGACTATTTGGAGTAAGATGAGTACCTCCTAATGGAGTTGATACTATAGATATATTATTATCTTTAACTTCTTGGATTTGGGATTTAGTTATTTCGTGTGCATGATGGAGAACATCAAATCCTGCTTCGATAGCCATACTTATAGATTTCTCTCCAGCTACATGAGTTCCTATTTTTTTACCTGCTTCATGAAATTTATTTACAATCTTATTTAAATCCTTTTGTGTATAGACTATTTCCCCAGCTCTAGGTACATATTTTTCTTGGAAATTAGCCGGAGTAGCATTTATCATTATGTTTTCACCAGGATAATCACTTAATCTAACTAATTCATCAATAATAAAATCATTTGCTATCATCATTCGGTCAATAGGCTTAGATCCAGTAATTCCAGTGAAAAATAAAATTTCTTCTAGACCTATAGGTACAGTAGCAATTGCAAAAATAAGATCCATAGGAAGATCCTTAATAACTTTTAGATAATCTGATTTTGTAAAATCAGTCTTAGGATGACCACATATTTGTTCTCCTAGACTTGTTATTCCTGAGGATAGTGCATCTAATAAGAGAGTAACTCCTCCCATCAAATGACTGGATTTAGTAATAGGTAAAACAGCACTAGGAGCATATTCTAAAACATGAGTGTGGCAATCTACAAGAGCCGGTGATATTACCAAACTTCTAAAATCAAAGATTTCTAAACCCTTATATCTTTTTTTGATTATAGAATATGAATCTATATCTTTTATTTTTCCATTTTCAATTACCATAGCACCATTTATTAGTGAACCATTTGATTTACTTGCAGTTACTATCTTGTCAGACTTTACTATATAATTTATATTGTTCATTTAATCACCTCTATATAATGAATGGAGTTACTGCGAAAGCGATAATAAAAGCTGTAATCAATCTGATAATAGTTCCTACTACAGCTGATTTTAAAACTTCCCTCTCATTTAAATCAGATATTTGTGCCCAAGTAGCTGGAACTTGGCCAAATATGGTGGATATTGGAAGTCCTGAATTAGCTAGTACAAAAGATCCAACTATCCATCTTGGATCAATATTTGAAGCGACATTAATTAGTTCAGCTACTGCTAAAGTAGGAGCAACAAAAATTGATAATATGCCAGTAGTAGGTTCTATATATAAGAATTTTAATAAGGAACTAAAACCCGATTCTATATAAACCCAGATACCAAAATAATCTAATGCTCCAATGATAGTAAATATCGCAGCTGCAGCAGGTATAATAACTAATAATAATAATTCAGTTCCTTCTGCAGCAGAATCAAATAATGTTTGAAAAAATGGTTTATCAGGAGTAAACCTTGGTAATTCTTCTAAATTCATTTTTTTTGTATTCCTATACATAGTTAGTTTGAGTAGATAAGGTATAATAATTAATGGTAGAAATATAGATGAAAGTATTATAGGAAAGGCGTTGATGTTAAATTTTTTTAAAGCCATAAGACCTATTACAAATGTTACGAAAGATTGTGGAGATTGAATCATGGTTGCTACGGCTATTTTTTGTTCGTCTTTAGTAGCTTTAGCATCAACTAATACTGGACCAGCTATTCTTCCAGCTGCATTTATATCTCCTAAAATATTATAAATACCTGGAATAACTACTGCTGGATTGATTTTTAAGAATTTCATTATCGGAACGAAAATTCTAATCAGACCATCGGTAAAACCACAACGCTCTAGTATTCTACCTACAATAACACTTACAATTACTGCAATTCCAACTTCACTAGTTAAAAAGGTATCTACTACAACAGGAAATACTTTTCCTACTATTACGTCAAATAAATCTGATAGTGAATGAGGCGAAATGAATAATATTAGAACAGAGAATACTACAAGGATAGTACCTGTTATTTCATTACGACTCCATTGTTTACGAGATTGAGTTTTCATAATGATATTCACTCCTTTATATACTATTATCATAGTACTCAAAAGGAAAAATATTGTGATTCATATATTCGTAAAGATAAATATACATTATATAATTTAATAGGAGACTTTTTCATAACTAGTTAATCAGTTATGAAAAAGCCTCTTATTTGTTTATATTTTATATAATAGTGATACAATATATGGAAGGAAGATATATAGTAAATTTTATAACAGATTGTAAAAAATATTAGATTTAAATATAGGGCAGATAAGATAGGTGAGAAAATGCAAAGAAGAAAATACTTAATAATCCTTATAGTACTTGTAACTTTAATATTTGTCTCCTCTTTATATTATATTAAAGATGATACCAAAAAGGATTCTAATAATCCAATTGATGATAGAGATGATTTAGAAGATGAAGATATTGGAGAAGAAGGGAAAAATACAGCTACTATATTAGTAACTGGAGATATTATGTACCATGAGCCACAGATAGAAGCAGCTTATGATAGTAATAGTGGTACCTATGATTTTAGTGATAATTTTAAATATGTAAAAAAGTATATTGATTCTGCAGATTTGTCCATAGCTAATTTTGAAACGGTTATAGCAGGTGAAGAAATAGCTTTTACTGGATTTCCTAAATTTAATTCTCCTAAGGAAACATTATATTCTATAAAAGATGCTGGATTTGATGTTTTAACTACTGTAAATAATCATGCCTTGGATCAAGGAAAGACAGGAATAATAAATACTATAAATACTATAGAAGAGTTAGGAATGAAAAATGTAGGAACTTATAAAGAACCTAATAATGATATATTAATCGAGAAAGTAAATGATATAAATTTGGCTCTTTTATCTTATTCTTATGGATTTAATGGATTGGAATCATATTTAACTGAAGAAGAGCTTTCATATATGGTTAATACAATAGATGAGGAAAAAATAGAAGAAGATATAAAAGAAGCTAAAGAATTAGATGCAGATATGGTAATGATATTTATTCATTGGGGAAAAGAGTATCATAAAAAGCCTACCGAACATCAATTAGAATTAGGAAATAAAATGGTAGAATGGGGAGCTAATATGGTCTTTGGTAGTCATCCACATGTGATTCAGAAGTCAGATATGATTAATCATAATGGGAATGATAATTATATAATATATTCTATGGGAAACTTTTTATCTAATCAAAGAGAGGAAACAGTGGGTAATAGACATACAGAAGATGGTGTAATGGTAGAAATTGAGCTTGAGAAAAATATTAAAAATAATAAAGTATATATAAAAAGTGTTAATCATATACCGACTTGGGTGAGAAAATATAGTGGAGATACGGGATTAAAATATGAGATAATCCCAATACAAGATTTTATAGATGATAAGGAATTGCTATTTAAATTAGAAGATAGTGAGCAATTTAGGATTAGGGAATCTTATGAGAATACAATAAATAAAACAGAACAGAGAAATTAGATATAATATAAAATTAGTTCCTAAGTTGGTAACATATGTTACCGACCTTTTGTATTTTTAAAGATATAATATATATAGTTTAAAATATTTCCTTGGAAATATCGATATATAGGAATTATAGAAAATAACCAAAAGGAGAGATAGATAATGCATGAAGGATGTACGGGAAACCTTGATAGTGGTAAACAAATAGTAGATAAAATCAGAATGATGGGATTTAACAAAAGAGAAATACCATCTTTAGTTAATATAGAGTGTGTAGAATGTAGAAATGAGTTTAAAATGACTCATTTAGAGACTAAATGTCCAAATTGTGGAATGGTTTATGGAGTAACACCTTGTTCAGTATCTTATCCAGAAAAAATTAAAGCAGCAGGAATAGATTATTAAAAAGTATTTAATATATTAAAATAATTGCTATTTCGTAACATATGTTACGGAATTTAGATATAAGAAGATATATAATAGTATTATATAGAAAGGTTTAAAAATAATAATATATAATTAGGAGGAGAGAATATATGGATATGTTTTGTTATCAGTGTCAAGAGGCCTCTAGAGGGACAGGCTGTACGAAAGTAGGAGTATGTGGTAAGACAGCAGATTTAGCAGCACTTCAAGATTTAATGGTATATGCTGTTAAAGGAATTGCTGAATTAGGTATGAAAGCAGATGAAATTGGGTATGAAGTAGAAGGCCTAGATAGATTTATAATGGAAAGTCTATTTATGACTATTACAAATGCAAATTTTGATAGAGAAAGATTTTTTGAAAAGATTAAAGATGCTTTAAAATTAAGAGATGAATTAAAGGCAGATTTAGAAGAAAAAGATGTGGATTTAGGTGAATTATCAGATCCAGCCACATTTACGGTTAATTCAGATGATGAAATTGAATTTAAATCAACAAGTGATGATGTAGGGGTATTAGCTACTGAAGATGAAGATATTCGCTCATTAAGAGAGATGATTACATACGGACTAAAAGGTATGGCAGCATATGCAGAGCATGCAGATAATTTAGGATATGTAGATCCTGAAATTGGTCGATTTATGAGAAGAGCATTAGCAGCTACATTAGATAATAGTCTAACAGTAGATGAACTGGTAGCTTTAACTCTTGAAACAGGAGAGCATGGGGTTAAAGTAATGGAATTATTAGACAGGGCTAATACTAGTACCTATGGAAACCCAGAATTAACAGAAGTAAATATAGGTGTTAGAGATAATCCAGCTATCTTAATATCTGGCCACGACTTAAAAGATATGGAAGAATTATTAAAGCAAACAGAAGGTACTGGGGTAGACGTATATACTCATGGAGAAATGTTACCAGCTAATTACTATCCAGCATTTAAGAAATATGATCACTTTGTAGGTAATTATGGAGGATCATGGTGGAGACAAATAAAAGAATTTGGACCATTTAATGGACCTATACTATTTACAACAAATTGTATAGTACCACCTAGAGATTCATATTCTGACAGAGTTTATACAACAGGAAGTTCAGGATATCCAGGATTTAAACATATACCAGATAGGGTGGATGGAGAAGAAAAAGATTTCTCAGAAATAATAGAGCATGCTAAAAGATTACCAGCACCAGAAGAAATAGAAAAAGGTACAATTGTTGGTGGATTTGCACATGCACAAGTATTTGCTTTAGCAGATAAGGTTGTAGATGCAGTTAAGTCTGGAGCAATTAAAAAGTTCTTTGTAATGGCAGGCTGTGACGGTAGAATGAATAGTAGAAACTACTACACAGAATTTGCAGAGGAATTACCAGAAGATACAGTTATTTTAACAGCAGGATGTGCAAAATATAGATACAATAAATTAGACCTAGGAGATATAGGTGGAATCCCTAGAGTATTAGACGCAGGACAGTGTAATGACTCTTATTCCTTAGTAGTTATAGCACAAAAACTTAAAGAAATATTTGAATTAAATGATATAAATGAATTACCAATAGAGTACAATATAGCTTGGTATGAACAAAAAGCTGTAATAGTATTATTGTCATTACTATATTTAGGAGTGAAGGATATTCATTTAGGACCAACATTACCAGCATTCCTATCACCAAATGTTGCTAATGTATTAGTAGAAAACTTTGGTATATCACCAATTTCAACTGTTGAAGAAGATATAGAAAAATTCATGGGTGAAACAGCAAAAGCATAAAGATAAATAACCTCTTATTTATTAATAAATAAGAGGTTATTTTTTTATAGGAAACTTTATAGAAAGCTTCAATATAAAGTGATATTATAGTAACAATACAATATTATAATTAAGATAGAATATTGTAAACTAGAAATTAAGAATGGGGTGATAGGGTGAAATTAGAAGTAGTAGATTTATACAAAAGTTTTTCAGGTAGAGAAGTCCTTCACGGAGTATCATTTAATGTAGAATCTGGGAGGGCATTAGGTTTATTAGGTAGAAATGGAGCAGGAAAGACTACTACTATTAGGATTATTATGGACTTATTTGATGCAAATACAGGAGAAGTATTGTTAAATGGAGAAAAATTTAATCCAAGAGAGCATCAAATAGGATACTTGCCAGAGGAAAGAGGATTATATCCTAAAAAGAAAGTATTAGAACAATTAGTATATTTAGGACAATTAAGAGGACTTACTAATAAAGAAGCAAAAATCAATACACTATATTGGTTGGAGAAATTAGGGGTAGAACAGTATAAAGATAAGAAATTAGAAACCTTATCTAAAGGTAATCAACAAAAGGTACAATTAGCAGAAACCTTTTTGTGTAATCCAGAAATTATTATCTTAGATGAACCTTTTAGTGGGCTAGATCCAGTAAACTCACAAATATTAAAAGATATAATTAATAAATTAATAAGTGAAGAGAAAATACTAATATTTTCTAGTCATCAAATGAATTACGTAGAAGAATTTTGCGAAGAAATAGCATTAATAGATAATGGTAATATAGTATTAACAGGAAATTTAAATAATATAAAAACGGAATATGGTATGAATAGATTAACTATAAGTGCAAAGAATCTCTCAGGAGATAGTTTGGAAGATATTTTTATAAGTAAATTAGATAATATAGTTAAGATTATAGAAAGAAAAAAAGATTACCTAATTATAGAATTATTATCAGGTAATTCAAAAAAGGATTTATTAGGTTCAATAATAGATTTAGATTTAGATATAGAAATGTTTTCCACATATAAGCCAAATTTATCAGATATTTTTATTCAAAAGGTAGGTGACAATCAATGAAAGACTTTTTAACAGTATTAAAATTTGAATTAGCGGGTTTTATGAAGAAGAAAGCTTTCATCATATCTACTGGAATTATTTGTGTTATATTAGTAGTAGTGTTATTGATACCTAATATTATAGATATATTCTCTAGTGATTCTAAAGATGATGAACTCCCTACAGAAGATGATCAAATAGTTATGGATGGAGAATATGGGTATATAGACGAGACTAAGGATAGTATAGATATAGAAGCTCTAAAAGATAATTTTCATGGTGGATCTTTAATTGAAGAAACAGATATTGATAGCCTTGAAGAGAAAGTGAATTCTAAAGAATTTGAAGCAGGTTTTATATTAAAATCACCTACTGAATATGAATATATAGTGATAAATAATGAAATGATAGATTCAACAAATATGTTATTTGAAGAGGCTGTAACTGAGGCATATAGGATTAAAAGACTTGAAGAATTAGGAATAGAGTATAATGAGGTAGGAGATCTTATTCATCCTAATGTAGAATCAGATACAAAGGTATTAGGAAAAGATAGTGCTGGAAACTATATGTATACTTATGTTTTAGTATTTGGACTTTACTTTATCATTATACTTTATGGGCAATTAATAGCTACTTCAGTAGCCAGTGAAAAAAGTAATAGAGCAATGGAAGTCTTAGTTACAAGTACCAAGACTACTAATCTAATATTTGGTAAGGTCGTAGCTGGGGCTTTAGCAGGAATTATACAATTTGGACTAGTGATTTTAACTGGAGTAATAACTTATAATCTTAATGCAGCAGCTTGGGATAATAGTCTAGATTTCATATTTAAAATACCAGTAAATGTATTACTTATATTCTCTATATTTGGTATATTAGGATACCTATTCTATGCTTTTATATTTGGAGCCTTAGGAGCATTAGTATCAAGAGTAGAAGATGTAAGCTCTAGTGCTACCCCTATAACTATTATATTTATAATAGTATTTATGGTTGCAATTACGGGAATGCAAGATACAGAGGGAATAGTATTAAAGGTTGCATCCTTTATACCATTTAGCTCTTTTATGGCTATGTTTGTAAGAGTATCTATGGGAAGTGTTACAGTTTTAGAAACTATTATATCTTTAGTAATATTAGTGATATCGACAGGTTTAATAGGATTATTAGCATCTAAAATTTATCGAATGGGTACTTTAATGTATGGGAATCCAGTAAAATTAAGAAAAGTTATGAAAATATTAAAGGATGACTAAAGATCCTATAGTATATTAAGATTTAAAATGTGTTATAGAAAAATTATAAAAGGAAAACTATGAAAAAGATGGTTTGTTCTTTTATTATATTAGAATAGCCCATCTTTAAAATTAGATAATATTATACCCTTCTTCATTCTACAATTAATAATTAAAAAGATTATTTGAAATTTAAAAAAAGGCTAGGACATTGTAGTATATAAAAATACTTCTGTCCTGCCTCTATATATAAAAATTTATGCTAATTTTTTCCTTATAATTTCTTCTATTTCATCCTTTTCTGGATAACGGTCTAATTCTTTTTTAGAAAAGATTAATTCACCATTAAAAGTAAATTCATATACTCCGCCAGATGAAGGTATTATAGAAACTTCAGATATTTTATTAGTGTGTTCATTTAAAATTGATCTTGTATGAGCAACTGCTCTTCCTAAATAACCTCAACTAGTACAGTACTCAATAGTAACAACATTTTTCATTAAAACCATCCTCCTAGTATTATTAATCTTAATACATAATATTATACCATAGATAAAACTAATAACAAACAACAAACAAATTATACATGTGAAAATATAAATAGTCATATGATAGAATATAATTATATATAGTTATAAGTTATATATTAGGGTATATATTATTAAGTTATCTAAATAAAAGACTTGGAGGGAGATTATGGATTATAATAAACAAGTAGAAGAGCTGGTAAAGTATTTTAGATCAGGGGAAAAATCTATAGAACAATATAAGATTGGTGCTGAATTTGAGCATTTTGTAATAGATTTAGATAGTTATAAAACAATATCTTATTATGGAACAAATGGAGTAGCAGAAACATTGGAAGATTTGACTAAGATAGGGTATAAAGGAACATATGAAGATGGTTATATCTTAGAACTAAAAAAAGGAAAAAAGAATATAACTTTAGAACCAGGTAGTCAATTAGAAATGAGTGTTGATGCATCTAAATATATTAAAGAATTAGAAGAAGAGTATTTAGAATTTCTAAGTGATATTATTCCAGTATTGAAAAAGAAAAATCAAGGATTAATAGCTACAGGATATCATCCTGTAACTAAAATAGATGAAATAACTTTATTACCTAAACAAAGATATGATTTTATGTTTAACTACTTTAAAACTAGAGGTAGTCATGCTCATAATATGATGAAAGGTACATCAGCATTACAAGTGGCTTTAGATTTTAAATCAGAAGAGGATTATATCAAAAAGTTTCAAATAACTAATGCATTGTCTCCAGTATTATATACACTATTTGAAAATGCCTATTATTTTGAAGGTCAACCTTTAGATAAACATAATATTAGATCTCATATATGGGAAAATTGTGATTCTGACAGATCAGGAGTAGCAGAAGGATCTTTAGATAAAGATTTTGGATATGAAAAGTATGCAGAATATATATTAAATAGACCACCTATATTTATAAATAAGGATGGAAAAGAAGTATTTACTGATAAAAAGCTAGTAAAAGAAATATTTGACCCAGAGGATTACAAAATAGAAGAGTTAGAACATTTATTAACAATGTTTTTCCCAGATGTAAGAACTAAACAATTTATTGAAATAAGAATGATGGATTCTATACCCTATCCATTAAACTTCTCAACTATAGCATTATTAGTAGGTTTATTATATAATGATAAAAATTTAAATGAATTATGTGAGTATATCAAGGATATTACTATTAAAGATATAAATAAAATTAAGGTGGAAATGCGAGAGACAGGATTAGAAGCCAAGCTAAAAGGAGAAAGCTTATTAAACATTGGAAAGTATTTATTGAAATTAGCAGAGAGAGGATTAGAAGATAAAGATAAACATTATCTTAATCCTTTAAAAGAGATGTTAGATAAAGGTATGAATCCATATATGGTTACCAAATCTAAAGCTAAAGATGGAAAGAAAGAGTCTTTAGACTGGTGTTTACTTAATAATATAGTAAAGGAGAAAAGATATGGAAGCCAAAAATATCAATAGGGAATATATTGATTTAATATTAGATAATCAAAATAAATATATTCAAGACTATAGGCCTACATTAGAAAAGGTTACTAATTCTAAAGCTCAATATAGGGGAGAGTCTATACCAACCCTATATCATCCTTATTTTATCACAGGAAAGAACGTAAAAGACTTTCAAAAAATAGGAGATATGATGTTATCTATCGGAAATAAGATAACAGAAAGATATCTAGAAGATAAGGAATTTAGAAATAAGTTTGGATTTCCAAAATGGATTGAGGATTTGATTCAAGTAGATAATGGATACGATATAAATGTACCTATGGGTAGATTTGATATATTTTATAAAGATGCTGAAAACTTTATGTTTTGTGAATTAAACGCGGATGGATCATCAGCTATGAGTGAAGACAATGAAATTGCTAAGATAATGCTAGAATCTCAGGGATTATCTGATTTTAGTGAAGATTACAATCTTAATTATTTTGAATTATTTAATTCATGGGTAGATAAAAGTATAGAAATATTTCATAGATATGATTCTAAAAATAAAAGCCCTAATGTAGCTATAGTTGATTTTAAAGAAAGTAGAAATGATCTTGAATTTCAAGAATTTAAGCAATCATATATAAACAAAGGATATAATTGTAAAATAGTAGATCCAAGAGATGTAGAATATAGAGATGGAAAATTATATCATGAAGATTATAAAATAGATTTAGTATATAGAAGATTAGTTACTTTTGAATTAATAAATAAGGCTGATGAAATTTCAAATTTTATTGAAGCTTATAAGAATAAAGCATTTTGCTGTATTGGATCTTTAAGGTCTCAAGTCATGCATAATAAAATTTTCTTTAAGATATTACATGATAAAGATACATTAGAAGAATTATCAGAAGAGGAAAGAGATTTTGTAAAGCATCATATTCCTTACACAGGTATATTTGGTAAGGATAAAGAAGTATTTAATAATGTTTTAGAAAATAAAGATAAATATATTATGAAGCCTATGGATTTAAATGCATCTCAGGGTGTATATGCAGGAAAAGATTTAACTCAAGAAGAATGGAAAGAAAGATTACGAGAATCTTGGAATAATGATTATTTATATCAGGAATATTATAATCCTTACGAAAGAGAATTTTTAATATTAAGAGATGATGAGTTCCGAATAGAGAGTTTTGGATCTATATTAGGATTATATTTATATGATGAAGAATTAGCAGGTATATATTCTAGAATAGGTCAAGAGAGCATTATTGCAGGAGTAGTAGAATATTATACATTACCAAGTATACTAGTAAAAGGATAAAAGGTTGCCAAGGATAACTGTAAAAACAGAACCTTGGCATTTTTTATAAATTTTCTAATATCTTAGCTGTCTTATCTAGATAATTAAAATCCATAGACTCAAGATCTCCTGTATCACATGATTTAGCTATTTTTGGATCTATAGGTATCTGAGACAATATTTCTAAATCTTGTTCTTTAGCAATAGCTTCTATATTACTTTTACCAAATATATGATGTTTTTCATCACAATTAGGACATTGGAAATAAGACATATTTTCTACTAATCCTATAATTGGAATATTCATTTTCTTAGCCATTATAACTGCTTTAGTTACAATCATAGATACTAAATCTTGTGGCGAAGTTACAATAACAATCCCGTCTACAGGTAGAGACTGAAATACAGTTAAAGGAACATCACCAGTTCCTGGCGGCATATCTATAAACATATAATCTACGCTATTCCAAATAACTTCAGTCCAAAACTGTTTCAAAGTACCTGAAATAATAGGGCCCTTCCATAATACAGGATCTGTAACATTATCTAAAAGTAAATTCATAGACATAATGTTGATTCCTGTTTTACTTTCTGCTGGCAATATACCATGTGGAGTACCAGTTGCATATTCTTCAATTCCAAATATTTTAGGAATTGAAGGTCCTGTCAAATCAGCATCTAGAATAGCAGTATTATGATTGCGTCTATTCATGGTAGTAGCTAGCATAGAGGTTATTAAGGATTTTCCTACTCCACCTTTACCACTTACTACACCTATTACTTTTTTAACATTACTATATTGATTAAGCTTTTCCTTTGGAATTGGACTAACTTTATTCTTACTATTAGTCTTACTCATTTATCACATCTCCCTAATATTTTATACAATATTATTACATCATAATTATTATAACATAATGATTATAGATTTTACATCATCTATGATTTAATAATATTAATAAATAGCTTATTTCCAACAGTGACTTATATAATAATTATACAAAAACATATATAATTATATATGTTTTTTTGATATAGTAAATATGAGGTGGATGGAGATGAAGGTTTTAATAGTAGGTGCAGGGAAATTAGGAAATACCTTATCTGAATATATGATCTTAGAAGGTATAGATGTAACGTTAATGGATATAAATACAGAGGTTTTAGAAAGAACAAATGAATATATGGATGTACTTACGGTAAATGGTAATGGAATAGATATTAGCACATTAAAGGATATAGATATAGATTCTTATGATCTACTGATAGCTACTACTGGTATTGATGAAACTAATATGGTCATATGCACCTTAGCCAAGAAATTAGGCTGCAAAAAGGTTATATCCAGAATTAGAAATATAGAATATATAGAACAATTAGAATTGATTAAGAAAGAAATGGATATAGATAATATAATAAATGAAGATCTAGATACAGCAAAGGCAATAGAAAGATATTTACTTAAAAATTATAATTTTTATTCAGAGGAATTTGCTAATGGAAAAATAGAGATGATAGATTTTAATATCCGACATAATAAACAATTAATTGAAAAAAAGATTGTAGATTTAAGTGGATTTGAAAACTTATTAATAGCAGCAATATCTAGAGATGGTGAAACTATAATTCCAAATGGACAAACTAAATTAATGAGTAATGATACCGTTTATATAGTAGGAAAAAATGAAGATATTAAAAATTTAGATAATTATTTTAAGTTTAACATATTTAATAAAGGGATCAATAATGTAATGATACTAGGAGGTAGTAATATAGCCTATTATTTAGCTAAGAGGTTAGTAAAGAAGAAAATTTTTGTGAAAATAATAGAACAGGACAAAAATAGAGCAGAAGAACTTTCAAAGAAATTAGAAGATGTTTTAATAATTCATGGTGATGGTTCAGATATACATTTGTTAGAAGAAGAAATGTTAGATTCTATGGATACATTTGTAGGTACTACTGGATTTGATGAACAAAACTTACTCATGGCTCTAGTAGCAAAACAGTCAGGAGTGAAAAAGTCTATTGCTAAAATAAGTAGAAAAAACTATATAAAGATTATTGATAGATTAGAAATTGATGCTGCTTTAAATCCTACTTATATAGTTTCTAGTAATATATTAAAATTAATTAGAGGTAAAAGAATAATCTCTACATCCTTATTACTTGATGGAGATGCTGAAGTTACAGAAATGATAGTAGATAAAGATTCATCTTTTATAAATATACCTTTAGAAAAGTTAAAACTACCTAAAGGAATAATTATAGGTGCAATTTGTAGAAACAATGAAATTATTATTCCAAAAGGGAATACAGAACTTAGATCTAATGATAGAATAATAATATTTTGTTTAAGTAAAGATTTGTCAATACTAAAGGGGTTTCATTCTCCAGATAAGGGAGGTAGATTAAATGGATTATGGAATCGTATTAAAGGTAATAGGGATACTTTTAATAATTGAGGTTATTTTTTTATTACCTTCTTTATTGATTTCATTATATTTTAATGAAAGTGCTAGTATAGCTTTTCTAATTACTATATTAATTGGAATTGTTATAGGTCTTATATTATATAAAAGAGAGAATAAGAAGATTAAAATAAGTATAAAGGAAGGTTTAACTATAGTTACCATAGGATGGCTATCTGTTTCCTTATTAGGGGCAATCCCATTATATATTACTAATAGTACTAATACTTATGTAGAAGCATTTTTTGAGGTAGTTTCTGGTTTTACAACTACAGGAGCTTCTTTAATTTCTGATGTAGAATCTTTATCTAAAGGAATTTTATTTTGGAGATCTCTTACACAATGGTTAGGTGCTATGGGAATAATAGTTTTTACAGTTGCATTATTACCTTCTTTAGGTATAGGTGGATTTCAAATATTTAGAGCAGAAAGTCCTGGACCAGTTCCGGGGAAAATAGCTCCTAGAATTAAAGACACTGCAAAGATCTTATATAGAGTATACTTTTTAATGACAATTTTACAAATTATACTTTTATATTTTGGAGGAATGAATTTATTAGATTCTTTTCTTAATGCTTTTGGGACAGTAGCTACTGGAGGATTTAAAATTAAGAATAATGCTAATAATTTTGATATAAATATATATGTATATTTAAATATAGTAGTATTTATGATTATATCTGGAATAAACTTTTCGTTATATCATTCCCTATATAATGAAAAATTAGAAGATATGATTTGTGATGAAGAATTAAGATTTTATTTAGGATTAATAATACTATCAACTTTTCTTATTTCATTAAATCTTTTTATGAACAAATATGGAAGTTTTAAATTAAGTTTAAGAGACTCTTTTTTTCAATCAAGTTCAATTATTACTACTACAGGATATTCTATAGTAGATTTTGATACTTGGCCTAGTTTTAGTAAAGCAATATTATATGTATTAATGGTAATTGGTGGAAGTTCTGGGTCTACTGCTGGAGGAATAAAAGTTATAAGAGTTCTGATTATACTAAAACTAATTAAAAGGGAAGTAATTAAAACATTCCATCCTAGAGCTATATTGCCTATTAAAGTTAACGGAAAGATTATATCAGATGAAACTATATCAGGAATATATAGTTATTTAGGGCTTTATATTTTAATAGTGTTCGTAGGTATATTATTAGTATCTTTAGAAGGGGTAAATTTAGGTGAGGCAACTAATGTAATCATATCAGTTTTAAGCAATGTTGGGGAAGTAAATGGGTTTATCGGGCCAAGTAAAGGATTTAACGTATATAGTCAACCTATATTAATATTATTATCATTTTTTATGTTGCTAGGAAGATTAGAGCTTTTTACAATTATAGCATTATTAGTACCAAGGAATTGGAAAAGAGAAATATAAAATTTATTAGATAATTATATAAGGAGTGATATTTATTAAAAAAATAATAGATAATGACTGGGGAGAATTATTAGAGGAAGAGAATAATAAGGAATATTATCAAAGACTTAAATCTTTTTTAATTAAAGAGTATAAAACTAATATTGTATATCCAGATATGTACGATGTTTTTAATGCTCTAAAATATACACCTTTTAAAAAAGTAAAAGCAGTTATTTTAGGGCAGGATCCTTATCATGGTCCAAATCAATCTCATGGTCTGGCATTTTCAGTTAAGCCAGGAGTAAAAATACCTCCGTCTTTAAGAAATATATATAAGGAGTTAAAAGATGATCTAGGATATGATATTCCTAATAATGGATATCTTAAAAAATGGGCTGATGAAGGAGTTCTACTTTTAAATACTGCTCTAACAGTAAGAGGAGGGGAGGCTAATTCTCATAGAAATGTGGGTTGGGAGATATTTACAGATCATATAATTAAATTATTAAATGAAAGAAAAGATCCAGTAATATTTATACTATGGGGAAATAATGCTAGAGCTAAAAAACAAATTATAAATAATGATCGGCATTATATAATAGAATCAGTACATCCCAGTCCATTATCTGCAAGTAGAGGATTTTTTGGTTCTAAACCATTTTCCAAAACTAATAAAATATTAAATGAGATAAATAGAGAACCTATAGATTGGCAAATAGAAAATATATAATTTGAGTTTTATACCATTCACCAATATGGTTGATATATACTAATATATTAATAAGAGAACTTTATAATGGGGGATTTTAATATGAAACCTATAATTGGAATAAGTAGTCAATATGGTTATAAATTAAGAAAGACATTAAGTGAGGTAAATTATACTTATGTTGATGCAATAGTACAATCAGGAGGAATACCTGTCATAATTCCAGTCCTAAAGGAAATGAAAGATATAAATAGGTATATAGACATGATAGATGGACTTATATTAACAGGTGGAGAAGATATATCTCCATTAAGATTCGAAGAAGAACCTATTAAAGAGACAAAGAATATTTGTTATGATAGGGATGAGACAGAGATCACCTTGTTTAATGAAGCATATAGTAATGGAATACCTGTTTTAGGAGTTTGTAGAGGTTTACAAGTATTAAATGTTGCTTTAGATGGAACACTGTATCAAGATATAAATACTCAAATACCTAATTCTATGGGACACATTTCTACCTATAATATAGACGGAGGATACCATTCTATTAATATTAAAAAAAATACTATACTCCATGATATATTTAAAGAGGAAAAGATTAATGTTAACTCACAACATCATCAGAGTATTAAAGATTTAGGCAAAGGATTAAAAACTAATTCAATATCTAGTGATGGAGTAATTGAAGGAGCAGAATCTACTACAGATAATTTTGTATTAGGAACTCAATTTCATCCTGAGGCAATGTTGAACAAACATGGAGAATTTTTAAACCTATTTAATTATTTCATTAATAAATGTAAATAAAATAAATTAAATTTTTTTTAGATTTCTGTTTAAAAATTTTATACCTATGATAGAAGCAATTGAATTATCAGTAAGTGTAATAAAAAGAAGATTGGGTTCAGAAATTTTCCATTTTCTTTTTTTACACTTATTTTATTTATATCAAATAATAAGAAAATTAATTAAATTAATAAAATTCAAATGAATTTAATAGATACTCTTTACATTGATGAAGTTAAAATTCATTGATATGCTCCCATTATATGGAGTTTTAACTTAATTATATCATAAAGTTATTAAAGGGCTTAATTATAAAAGTATTAAATAAATTGCAAATAGATATCGTATAAAAGTTAACAATTCTTGAATATTCTGTTAATATAAAGTAATATATTATATAAGTTAAGATATCTTAACTTATAGAGTAATTATTTAAGCTAAATAATTATTCTCATACTTAAAATAAAGTGAGGAGGTAATATAGTGGAATTTGCTTTTGATATGAAAGAAAATAAAAAAGGGATTGAAGAATTTGAAGATTTTATAGAAGAAAATAAGGAAAAATCAGGTGCTTTAATGCCGATTATGCAAGAGGCTCAAGAAAAATTTGGATATTTACCTATAGAGATATTACAGTTAATCTCTAAAAGACTAAAGGTATCACTGGCTGAAATCTATGGAGTGGCTACTTTTTATTCTCAATTTTCATTTATACCTATTGGTGAAAATAAAATAAATGTATGCCTGGGCACAGCTTGTTATGTAAAAGGTGCTCAAGATATATTAGAAGAAATTGAAGATGATTTAGGTATAAAACAGGGAGAGACTACTCCAGATTTAAAGTTTTCCATAATTGAGTCTAGATGTCTTGGAGACTGTAGTTTAGCTCCAGTATTTACAGTTAATGAAGACGTATACCCAAATGTTACTAGAAAAGACATTAAAGGTATATTAGAAAAATATAAATAATATGGAGGTGTACTATGACAGGTGTAGCATATTTAGAGGAAACAAAAAGTTTAGAAACTTTAAAAGAAATTAAAGATGAATTTAGGCCAAAACTTGAAGAAAGATTAAGAGAAGAAGGAAACTATTTAATTGATGGTGATGACATAACTATTAAAGGAGACTATTATCAAAAACAAACTAGAATAGCATTAAAAAATTGTGATATAATAGATCCGATAAAAATGGAAGAATACATAGCAATGGATGGATATGCATCATTAGGAAATATACTTACTACTATGACTCCAAAAGAAGTTATAGAAATAATGAAAGAATCAGGATTAAGAGGTAGAGGTGGAGCAGGGTTTCCAACAGGAATAAAGTGGGAGACAGCCTACAAGTATGATTCAAATAAAAAATATGTAATATGTAATGCAGATGAAGGAGATCCAGGCGCATTTATGGATAGAAGTATATTGGAAAAGGATCCACATGCTGTATTAGAAGCTATGGCTATATCAGGATATGCTATAGGATCAGATCAAGGATTTATATATGTTAGAGCAGAGTATCCAGTAGCAGTACAAAGACTGAAATTAGCTATAAAGCAAGCTAAAGAATTTGGAGTTCTTGGAAATAATATATTTGGTACAGATTTTAATTTTGATATAGAACTAAGATTAGGAGCAGGAGCCTTTGTATGTGGAGAAGGTACAGCTTTAATGGAATCTATCGAAGGAAAAAGAGGAATGCCTAGAACTAAAGTATTTAGAACTGCTCACAAAGGCTTATGGCAAAAACCTACTATTATAAATAATGTGGAAACATTTGCAAACATACCAGTTATATTTCAAAAAGGGGTAGATTGGTATAAAAATATAGGAACTGAAAAGTCAAAAGGAACCAAGGTATTTGCCTTAGTAGGAAAAGTAGAGAGATCAGATCTTGTAGAAGTACCTATGGGAATGACTCTAAGAGAAATTATATTTGATTTAGGTGGCGGAGTACCAAATGGTAAGAAATTTAAAGCTGTCCAAACAGGGGGACCATCTGGAGGATGTATACCAGAAGATTTATTAGATACTCCAGTAGATTTTGAATCCTTAGCATCAATAGGATCAATTATGGGTTCTGGTGGCATGGTTGTTATGGATGAAGATGATTGTATGGTAGATATTGCTAAATTCTTTTTAGATTTTACTGTAGACGAATCTTGTGGAAAGTGTACTCCTTGTAGAGAAGGTACAAAGAGAATGTTAGAAATATTAGAAAAAGTAACTTCTGGTAATGGAGAAGAAGGAGATATAGAGAAAATGGAAGACTTAGCTGAGATTATAAGTATTGCTTCTCTATGTGGTTTAGGTCAAACTGCTGCTAATCCAGTAGTTAGCACATTAAAGTATTTTAGAAATGAGTATGAAGATCATGTAAATAATAAAAAATGTACAGCAGGTAGCTGCGTAGACTTATTAGAATTCTTTATTACAGATGTTTGTATAGGTTGTGGAAGATGTAAAAGAGATTGTCCAGTAGACTGTATACATGGAGAATTAAGGGAAATTCATGTAATCGATCAAGATAAATGTATTAAATGTGGTAATTGTGAAGAAGTTTGTCCACCAAAAATTAGTGCAGTTGTCAGACAATAATAGAAGGTTTCATAATGGAATATAAGTTAATTATAAATTTATAATTAAATAAATATTAAAGGGGTGAACTTATTGAAAGAATTTACTAAAAATACTGTTAAATATGCAATTAAACAGGAAATAGAGTCTTACGAGTTCTATAAAGATGCAGCAAAAAAGGTTAAATTAAATAATTTAGTTGAAATATTTGAAGACTTAGCTAGAAAAGGATTAGAGAATAAAGAAATTTTAGATGAATTTCTAGATTCAGGAGGGAAAAAATTAGATTTGTCAGAAACAGAGGATTATGGAGTATCTGAAATTTTAGATATGCCGGAATTAACTACAAATATGAAATCTAAAGATGCTATAAATTTAGCAATTAAAAGAGAAGAGAAAGCTATGGACATGTATCAAAATCTTTACAATAATGCTTTAGATCAAGATATAAAAGATGTACTTAAAAAATTAGTAGCTATGAAAAGGGAGCATAAAGCACAATTAGAACAGATATATATGGATACAGCTTATGCAGAGATTTGGTAAGATTAACAGCTTTATATAAATTTGGAGGTGAAGTATTTGGTTGTTTTTACTATAAATGGTAAGGAAGTTAAAGCAGAAAAAGATAGTACTATATTAGAAGTAGCAAAGAAAAACAATATTAAAATCCCTACACTATGTTATGATGAAAATTTATCAATATTTGGAGGATGTAGACTATGTTTAGTTGAATTGGGAAATGGTAAATTAGTAACAGCTTGTTCAGAAAGAGTATGGGATGGTATGGTTGTAGAAACTGATTCTGAAAAGGTAATCAAAGCTCGTAAAGGGGTATTAGATTTATTACTTTCAAATCATCCAAAAGATTGTCTAACATGTGATCAAGTAGGAATGTGCGATTTACAGGATTATGCGTATGAATATGGTGTGAAAGAAGGTAGTTATAAAGGTGAACAGACTCATTATACCATTGATAATATAAACCCAGTTATAGAAAGGGATCAGGATAAATGTATACTTTGTGGAAAGTGTGTTAGAGTCTGTAATGAAGTTCAAGTAACAGGTACTTATGATTTTGTAGGTAGAGGATTTAATTCTACAGTTACTACAGCGTATGATGAGCCATTGAGTACTGAAAATTGTAGATTATGTGGACAATGTGTATCAGTGTGCCCAACAGGTGCCTTAACAAATAAACAACTTAAAGGGACTAGACCTTGGGAAGTAGAAAAAGTTACTACAACATGTCCTTTCTGTGGAGTTGGATGTAATTTTGATTTAAATGTAGTAGATGGAAAAGTGGTTGGAGTAACACCGAACGAAAATTCTCCGGTTAATGGAACATCTTTATGTGTTAAAGGTAGATTTCATACGGATATGATAAGCAATCCAGATAGGCTTAAAAAGCCTCTTATTAAAAAGGATGGAGAATTTGTAGAAAGCAGTTGGGAAGAGGCTATGGATTTAATAGCTAATAATCTATCAAGTATAAGAGATACATATGGACCAGATTCACTAGCCGGATTATCTTCTGCAAGATGTACAAATGAAGAAAATTATGTATTTCAGAAATTGATGAGATCAGCAATAGGAACAAATAATGTTGACCATTGTGCACGAACCTGACATGCACCAACTGTTGCAGGTCTTGCAATAACATTAGGTAGTGGAGCGATGACTAATTCAATTAATGAGATATTAGATAGTGAATTATTATTCTTAATAGGGACAAATACTACAGAAGCACATCCTATTATTGGTAACAAAATGAAACAAGCAGTAAAGCATAATGGAACAAAGCTTATAGTAATAGATCCAAGAAGAATAGAATTAGCAGAAATGGCTGATCATTGGCTACCTTTAAATTCAGGTACAGATGTAGCCCTAATAAATGCTATGATGAATACTATAATAAAGAATAAATGGTATGATCCAAAGTTCGTTGAGGAAAGAACTGATGGTTTTAATAAATTAAGAGAAACAGTAAAAGATTATACTCCTGAATCAGTAAGTGAGCTTACTGGTATCCCTGCTAAAGATATAAAAGAAGTAGCAGAATTATATGCTAAAACTGATAAAGCAGGAATATTCTATACATTAGGAATAACTGAGCATACTACAGGAACTGATAATGTTAGGACATTAGCAAATTTAGCTATGTTAACTGGACATTTAGGAAAAGAAAGCTCAGGTATTAACCCTATACGTGGACAGAATAATGTACAAGGAGCTTGTGATATGGGAGCACTTCCAAATGTATATCCAGGATATCAGACTGTTGTTAATGGAGATATTTCTAGATTCTTTGAAGAAAATTGGGATACAACAAATCTGAGTCGAGATTTAGGATATACTATTCCTGAAATGATGGATGCAGCAATAGAAGGTAAATTAAAAGGAATGTATGTTATGGGAGAAGATCCAGTACTTTCGGATCCAAATGCTAATCATGTAAAGAAGGCTTTAGAAAGTCTTGACTTTTTAGTCGTACAAGAAATGTTTTTCTCAGAAACAGCTAAACTTGCTGATGTAATACTACCGGCAAGTAGCTATGCAGAAAAGAATGGTACATTTACTAATACAGAAAGAAGAGTTCAAAGAGTTAGAAAGGCAGTAGAATGTCCAGGAGAGGCTAGAGTTGATTGGGAAATTTTATGTGATGTTGCTAGTAGAATAGGTGGAATAGGATTTGATTTTAAAGATTCAGAGGAAATATTTGATGAAATAGCTTTAACTACGCCAAGCTATAGAGGTATGAACTATGAAAGAATAGATAAAGAAGGACTACAATGGCCTTGTCCAACTAAGAAACATCCAGGGACTAAATTTTTACATGAAGGTAGATTCCCTATAGGTAAGGGTAAGATGATGCCAGCAGAATATAAAGAACCAGCAGAAGTAGTAGATGAAGAATATCCAATACTATTATCTACTGGAAGAATGCTATATCAATATAATATATCTACTAGATATTCAGACTCAGTTGATAGTATAAGACCATATGAATTAGCTGAAATGAATCCAAAAGATGCTGCAGATATGAATATTTCTAATGAAGAAGTAGTAAGAGTTAGTTCTAGAAGAGGTAGTGTCTTAACTAGAATAGTTATTACTGATAAAGTAAAACCAGGAATGTTATTTATGACATTCCATTACAAAGAATCACCAGTAAATGAACTAACGAATGATGCATTAGATCCTATTACTAAAACAGGAGAATATAAAGTAGCAGCAGTTAAAGTTGAAAAAGTTTCTGAAGAGGAAGCAAAGCAATTAGCATAATGGAGTGAAACTTATGTTTAGAGTTGGGATTATAACTTGTAGCGATAAAGGATCACAAGGTAAAAGAGAAGATATATCTGGAAGAAGAATTATAGAAATACTTGAAAAAGAAGATTATACAATAGTAGAAAAGAAAATAGTGCCAGATGATTTAGACTTAATATATGATGAATTGGTAAATATGTCAGACAAACAAAAAGTAGATTTAATCTTAACTACTGGAGGCACAGGATTTAGTGAACGAGATATAACTCCGGAAGCTACTTTAAAAGCTTGTGATAGAATGGCCAATGGAATATCTGAGGCAATGAGGTATTTTAGCTTAAAAATAACAAAAAGAGCTATGTTGTCACGAGGGATTTCAGGAATAAGAGGAAAAACATTAATTATTAACTTACCGGGAAGTCCTAAAGCTATAGAAGAATCTTTAGATTTTATACTAGACAGTGTACATCATGGATTAGAAATTTTAACAGGACGAGATGGAGAATGTGCCAGGTAGAGGTGATTATTTGAAAGAATTTGGTACAGCAATTATATTGGCTGGTGGAAGAAGTAGTCGAATGGGATTTGATAAACAATTCTTAGAATTAGGAGAAGAGAGATTAATACTAAGTGTTATACAAAAATTACAAGAAGAATTTGACGAATTTATCATTGTTACTAACAAACCAGAAAATTACAAAGACTTTCCATATAAAATTCTTACAGATAAGATAATAGGTGGAGGACCTTTAAGTGGTATTCATTCTGGGTTAAGTGAATCAAATTCAAAGCATAACTTCATAATAGCTTGTGATATGCCAAATATAAATTTAGATTATATAGGCTATATGAAAAGCTGTATAAAAGAAACTGACTATGATGGATGTATTACTATGTATAAAAATTGGATAGAACCTTTTAATAGCTTTTATTCTAAAAATTTAGTTGATAATTTAGAAGAAACTATTTTAAAAAGAGAGAAAAAGATATATCCTTTTTTAAAAAATCATAATATATTTTATATAGAAGAAGATATGGCAAGAAAATACACACCAAACTGGGAAATATTTTTAAATCTTAATACTCAAGAAGACTTAGATGAATATTTATCTGTATAAAATAAATAGATAAGATAAAGGACTAGAAAATTTTTCTAGTCCTTTATCTTATAAAATTATAATATATAGGATTATAATAAAAATACTTCTATTTCATCTTTAGTCTTAAGGTTTTTCATTCCCTTTTTCATATCTAAAATTCCATTACAATCTATCATACTAAGCATTTTACCTGAACTATGGTCAGACTCTGGTAGATAAACCTTTCCTTCTTTATATAAACATCTTACAAATCTCCTCATTTTTAGACTATCTTTAGGAAATTCATTTTCCAATATTCCAGTAACTTTTTTTGGTTTTATAGTTTCATCTTTACAAAGTTTAGAAATTAATGGTCGGCCTAATAATTCAAAGGTAGTTAAAGCAGCAAAAGGATTTCCTGATAAGGATAATATAGGTTTACCCTTGACTAAGCTATACATTACTGGAGTCCCTGGTTTTATTTTTACTTTCCAAAACTTCTGGTCTCCATTAATAATATCTATAACATCATGGAATATATCTTTGTCCCCTACGGATACCCCTCCTGTAGTTAAAATCAAATCAAAATTATTAATATTGTCTAAAATAGTATCTCCTACAATATAAGGATCATCTTTGCTAGTTTCTATGATTTGATGTTCATAACCTAATTCTTTTAACCTTCCTCCAATCATGGTTCCATTAGTATCATAGATTTTACCATCTGTTAATTGCTTATTATAAGGTATTAATTCATCTCCTGTTCCCAAAATCCCAATTTTAGGTTTCTTAAAAACTTCGATATTTCCTTTACCCATACTTCCAAGTATACCAAGATGTACAGAATTTAACTTAGTGTTTTTTTCGATAAGTAAATCTCCTTTTTCAATATCTTCGCCTTTAAAAACATAATTTTCATGCTGGGACAAACTTATATCTATTTTTACACTATTATTTTCTTCAACTACGTCTTCTAGTCTAATAACACAGTCTGAACCTAGAGGCATTTTGGCACCAGTCATAATTCTAATACATTCATTCTTACCTAGTTCTAAATTACTGACGTTTCCAGCATATACTGTATCAATAACTTTAAAGTCTATAGGATTATCTTTATTTGCTTTTAGAGTATCAATAGATCTTAAGGCAAAACCATCTAATGGAGATCTGTCAAAAGGTGGATTATCTATATCTGCATAATAATCTTTGCTCAGTATTCTTCCAATTCCATCTTTAAGTTTAATATTTTCCATTGAATTTATAGGGTTAACTGATTCATTTATTATCTTAATTGCTTTTTCTAGTTCTATATTTTTTAAAGTCAATTTAAACACCCTTTCCAAATTGACAATTAGGATAATTACATAGGTCACAATCTAGACATAATCCACCATATCCTAATTTAGCTATATCTGATTTACTTAATTGAACTCCTGCTACTACATAAGGTAGGATAATATCAAAAATTGTTATCTTTGTGTACATTGCACATCCTGGAACTCCTAAAACTGTAGTTCCATCGTCAAAGTATGCTAATAAAAACATAGCACCTGGTAATACTGGAGCACCATATGTAATAATCTCTGCACCACTTTGTTTTATAGCTGCAGGTGTTAAGTCATCTGGATCGACACTCATTCCTCCCGTACAAATAATTATTTCAGCACCATCTTTCTTAGCTTTTAGTATACCTTCTTTTATTCTTTGGATATTATCATCAGAAATACTGTGAGATACTATATCTATATCAAAGGCTTTGAGTTTGTCCTTGATAACCGGAGTAAATGTATCTTTGATTCTATTGTTATAAACTTCATTTCCCGTAGTTACTATTCCACCGACCATTTTTTTAAAGGGTATTAATTCTAGTAATGGTTTTTTTCCAGCTATTTTCTTAGCATTTTCAAGTTTGTCTTCTTCTATTACTAAAGGTATGGCTCTTGTTCCTGCAAGTTTATCACCTTTTTTAACTGGGAGATTCCCCATTCTAGTTGCTATCATTATATCTTCTAAAGCATTTATTTTATTTAATCTTTCTACATCTACTCTAAAAAATCCATCTTCTTCTGCGATTATTTCCACTTTACCTTCCTTGACTTCAGTATGACTCATATTATTATTTAAACAAATCTCTCCTAAAATAAATGCTGCATCATTTTCATGAATCATTCCTTCTTTCTGCTCGTATATATATATATGATCTTTTCCTACAGATAAAAGTATATCGATATCTTCTTCCTTTATAATATGACCCTTTGGAAACACCACACCCTTTACTTCATCTTTTATTATTTGGGTTATATCATGAAACAGGACAGATCCTACTGCATTTATAGTTTTTATCTTTTTCATGTTCTACCTCTTCCTATTTATATTAGTATTAATCGTTCATCTTAATTAAGCGTATCGAATCTATAAAAATAATCAAATGCCATATTAATAGACTGATAAGTGCTTAGATTCTATACTTGACTTTCGATTATAAATTAATTATTATGTATAGTAACTTGTCTAGGTTCTATAATTTCATTTTAACAGAATTGAAAGAATTTTGCCATACTTTTATCTAAGATTTTATTATTATATTATCCTTATGTAACTAAAACAAATGGTTAGAGGAGAGTTAGTTTATGGGTAAGGACAAATTGAGTTTTCAACTTGGAATAACGATTCATAAAAATAAACATTTTTTTGGGCCTGGTGCTGCTAAAATTATGGAATTAGTAAAACAAACTGGTAGTTTATCGAAAGCTTATAACATTATGGGCCTATCTTCAAGTAAAGGATGGAGGATGATAAAAAAGGCAGAAGAAAATCTAGGTTTTCCATTGATCATAAGCACTGTTGGTGGAGAAGGGGGAGGAGGATCTAAACTGTCTGAAAAAGGCGAGGAGTTTCTGAAGAATTATACAAAATTCAATCAAGAAGCTAATAAAGAGGTGAGAGTTATATTTAATAAATATTTTGAAGAATATAATATTTATTAATATAGATAATCATACAGTCGTTACTCTAGAAATAGAACAACGGAATATAAAAAAAAGGAGAAAATATGAATAAGAAAAGATTGTTAATTATACTATTAATGTTATTTTTATCTATATCTATCTTAGTAAGTTGTAATAATGAAGAATCTAATTATAAAAGAGAAAATCAAAGTGGAAAAGATAAAGAGAATGTTGAACTAATATTTTCTGCAGCGGCAAGCTTAACAGATGTTTTAGAAGAATTAAAGGATGAGTACATAAAAGATAATCCAAATGTAGATATTAAATATACATTTGACAGTTCTGGAACATTACAAACTCAAATAGAGGAAAGAGCTCCTGTAGATATATTTTTTTCTGCGGCAGATAAACAAATGGATGTTTTAGAGGAAAAAGATCTTCTAGTTGATGGAAGTAGAAAAACTATGCTTAAAAATACTGTTGTTTTAATAGTACCAAAAGATACTAATATAGAGATTAAATCTTTTGAAGACCTTAAAAATGAAGATATAAAGAAAATAGCAATTGGAGATCCGGAATTTGTACCTGTAGGACAGTATTCTAAGGAAATTTTTGATAGTTTAGATTTAACTAGTAGTATTATGGATAAAGTTATATTTGGAAATAATGTTAGAACGGTTTTAACTTGGGTTGAAGAAGGAGAAGTTGATTGTGGTTTAGTATATGCAACAGATGCCTATACAACAGATGATGTGGAAATAGTAGTCGAAGCCCCAGAAGATAGTTATAAAGATGTTACATATCCTATAGCAATAATTAATGATAGTGATAATGTTAAAGAAGCTGAAAGATTTATAGAGTTTTTATCTAATAAAAAGAGCCAAGAAGTGTTTAAATCATACGGCTTTGATATAGGTCAAGAATAGTATGAACTTCTCGCCACTTATAATATCTTTAAAAGCTGGAGTACTATCGACTATAATTAATCTTATATTAGGAGTATATATAGCTTATCTTGTAAGTAAAATGGATAGGATGAAAGGAGTAGTTGATGGTATATTAACTTTACCATTAGTTCTTCCCCCTACTGTAGTAGGTTTTTTCCTTTTAATAATATTTGGTAGTAATTCTATTCTAGGGAAATTTTTATTAAAATTTAATAAAACAATAATTTTTACTCAGACAGCTACGATTATTGCATCAACTATAGTGTCATTTCCGCTTATGTATAAGGTGGTAAGAGGTGCCTTTGAAGAATTAAATAAGGAAATACTTTATGTTGGTAGAACCCTTGGACTTAGTGAGTATAATATATTCAGAAAAATTATAATTCCTAATATATTCTCAAATATAATTGCAGGAGCTGTACTAACCTTTGCTAGATCTTTAGGGGAATTTGGAGCAACCGCTATGGTTGCAGGGAATATACCTAATAAGACCCAAACTATGTCTTTAGCAGTATATAGTGCTGTTCAATCAGGGAACAGGGAACTTGCATATAAATGGGTTCTACTTATGTCTTTTATTTCCTTTATAGCTATCTTGGTTATAAATATTTTTGAATCTAAAAATAAAAGGGGAGGATTAAAGTTTTAAAAGTTCAAATTAAAAAAAGATTAGGAGAATTTACTTTATCTATTGATTTTGAAATTAAAAAAGAAACTTTATCTTTACTAGGCCCTTCTGGTTGTGGTAAATCAATGACTCTAAAATGTATTGCTGGTATAGAAAAACCAGATGAAGGTAAAATAATTTTAAATAACAAAGTTTTATTTGATAGCAAAAAAGGAATTAACTTACCTCCACAGGATAGGAAAGTAGGATTACTATTTCAATCCTATGCATTATTTCCTAATATGACACTATATGAGAATATTTCTATAGGGATAAGGGGGAATATAAAAAAAGATAATAAAGTTAAGGAAATAATAGATAGATTTTCTCTGAATAAGTTAAAAAATCATTATCCTCATCAATTATCTGGTGGAGAGCAGCAAAGGGTGGCTTTAGCAAGAATGATAATAAATGAACCAGAAATATTTATGCTAGATGAACCTTTTTCTGCATTAGATGAATATCTTAGATGGAATATAATAGAGTGGATTGCTGAATTAATGGAAAGAGAAAATACTCCTACCATATTAGTTTCTCATGATAAAAATGAGGTTTATAGATTATCTGATACTGTTGCAATTATGAAAAATGGGAAGATAGTTGAGGAAAATACTAAAAAGAATATATTTAATAATCCAAGTTCCGTATATAGTGCTAATCTCATAGGATATAAGAATATTTCTGAGATCCAATTTATAGATAGAGATACTTTATATGTTAAAGACTGGAATTTAAATCTAAATATTGATAATTATAACAAAAATGCTCGATACATAGGGATAAATCAACAAAATATAAATTTAAAATTAAAGGGTAAAAATACTTTTACATTTCTTGTAGTAGATAAAATAATTAATTATGATCATGTAATGTTACTTTTAAAAAATAATGAAGAACAAAAGCGACCTATTTATATGAAAGTAGACAATGGAAATAAATTTAGTATTAATGATAGGATTAGGATATCTTTAGATAAAGAAAATATTAATTTATTTAATAGATAATATTGGTAAATAATAAAAACTCCTTGAGTACTCAAGAAGTTTTTTATTATTAGATCTACTATTTTTTATTATTAGATTTATTATTTTCTATTATTTGAGAAAAGAATATTCCTACTTCGAATAATAATAGCATAGGTATAGCTAATAAAATTTGAGATATTACATCAGGTGGTGTAAGGATTGCAGATAATATAAATATTATTAAGATAGCAAATCTTCTATTTTTTCGTAATGTTCTTGTACTAACTAGTCCTAATTTAACTATAATAGTCATAAAAATAGGTAATTCAAATACCAATCCAAAAGATAAGACAACTGTAATAACGAAAGATAAATAATTGCTAAAACTAATCATTGCCTCAACTTCATCTATTTGAAAAGATATAAAAAAGTTAATAACCAAAGGTAATACAATTAAATAGGAAAATAAGGCACCTAGAAAAAATAAGATTCCTCCTATGAAAAGTGATCTGACAATTAACTTTTTTTCATGAACCTCTAACCCTGGTTTGATAAATAACCAAATATTAAAAATAATAACAGGGAGTGAACAAGCTATACCTCCTACAATTGCAATCTTAAGGTATGACATGAATAATTCATTTGGAGCAATAAATACAAATTCTATATCTGGTGCTTTACTTATCATATCTTTTACTACAAATTCAGAAAATCTATAAGATAATATGGAGAAACCAATTAAAAAGACAAGACTATATATAAGTCGTTTTCGTAGTTCAGAAAGATGTTCAACAATTGTTTGTTTTTGATCTTGAATTCCCATATCTTCATCCTTTATTTTTAGTCTTTATTATCATTATCATCATCGTCTATAGATTTAGTAATTTCTTTAGAAGAATCTTTGAATTGTCTGATAGCTTCTCCCATAGACTTACCAAGTTCAGGTAGTTTGGCAGGACCGAAAACTACCAAAGCAATTGCAAAGATTACAATTAACTCCATCATTCCAATTTTACCAGGTCCAAACATTATGTATTCCTCCTCATTTTTTATTATATACATATTAGCATTAAAATTTAATTATGTAAAGAATAAGAATAATAATATCTTATTCCTCTTTATAAATGAAATTATTCTATATTATATTTATTAATTTCAATCATAGAATAATTTTACAATTTAAGTAATTTATACTCATATAAAATGAAGATAAAGAGTTATAACTCTTTATCTTCATTTTTTGAAGCATTATCTCGATTATTTAAGCTTGAACGAAAGGAACCTATTGCTTTTCCCATAGAACTACCAATCTCTGGTAGTTTTGTAGGACCGAAGATTACTAAAACTATACCTAATATAAGAATAAGTTCACCTAAACCTAATTTACCAGGACCAAACATAAAATCAACCCTTTCTTTATTCTACTATCCTCTGTTTATTTGTATAAATAAGAGGATTTTCAGATAATATTCTTGAAACAATTGTAATATTATAATATTCTGCTAATTTTATACCCATATCACTAGGATATTTAAAAGATGTGACCACTGGTATTTGAACTGCTGCACATTTAAGAAGCATATCTAATGACAATCTACCTGTAGTAGCAATAAAAGAACTGGAAAGATCGACTCCTTCTTTAACAGCTGCTCCTATGGCTTTATCAACCGAACAATGTCTTCCTATATCCTCTCTAAGGAAGTATATATCCTTGTCCGGATTTGAAACTATTGAGCTATGAACTCCTCCTGTTGTATTGTATATAACAGCCTCATTATCTAGTCTGTGAGCAATATCAGTAATTTGAGAAATATTAATTGAAAATTCATTTTTAATTTTAGGGATTTTATATATATTATCACTAAACTTATCTACTGAAGATGTACCACTAACAACAAATTCAGGAATACTATATAATTGATTGAAGGTATTAGTATTCATAGAAACAAAAATTTGATATGTATTTAAATCTATTTTAATATCATTAATAAGAGATAAATCTGTAAGCATGCCTCTAGTTAATAAATGACCTATTGCTAACTCTTCTAGATCAGAAGGTGTACACATGAATGTTGCAATTACTTTATTATTTACTAATAGTTCAACAGGCATCTCTACAGCAGAAAATAATTCAGACCTCATTAATAATCACCACTCCTTTATACTATAATCGTATTATTTATCTTAATGTTAATAAAATTATAATACAGAAATAGAAATATTACAAATATTTTATCAGTTTTTAAATACAAATTATTATTGATAATAATATAGATAAAATATTGATAGAAGTTAAGATATATTCACCTTGAAGGCTTATATTTTTGTGAGAAGTATAATTGAATTAGCACTTAAATTATGGTATAATCTGCTTTACATGTTTCTTATTTAACATAGTTAATACATATGGGTAGAGCTTGATATATAGATCAATAGAGCCTAATTGTAATTAAATCTATTATATCATGTGTTCTAACAAGTGAAGGAAGCTAGTTTAATATTTTAATTTTTAGAAATTAATAGAAATAAGAGTAAGATTATATTTAACTCTTAAATTAAAATGAGTATATTCTTTGGTCAAAAAATATCTCAAAGAATATACTTAAATAGAAAGGGTGAATTATATGTTAGAGGAGAAAAAGCAAGGCAAATTTGACAAGATGATAAACCAAGAGGTAACAAGAAGAAGATTTATGAAGATTTCTGGTAAAAGTCTGGTTGGATTAACAGTATCAGCTTCATTATTATCATTGTTTGGTTGTACTCAAGAACAAGTAGACAGTGGTACTGTAGGTGTATGGGCAACCCCTACTGGATTATTAGTAGTTAATCAAGACAAATGTACTGGATGTCAAAGATGTGAAATTAATTGTACATTAGTAAATGATGGGCATGTTTCATCTCATATGTCTAGAATCAAAATGACACGTAATATTATGGATAATGATGGTCATGGTACATATCAAGATGACTGGGTATACTTTCCAGATACATGTCGCCAATGTGAAGAGCCATGGTGTGGAGAAGCTTGCCCTGTAGATGCAATATATGCAGATGATAAAGGAGTAAAATGGGTTGATGAAGAGAAGTGTGTAGGATGTGGAGAATGTGTAAAAGCATGTCCTTGGGATATGTGTACCTTAAATCCTGAAACAGAAAAGTCATCTAAATGTATTTTGTGTGGTGCTTGTGTAGATGGATGTCCAACATCAGCTTTAAAAATAGTAGATTGGGATGAAGTCACTGCTGCAGAACAGAAGGCTAGAAAACCAATAAATTAAGGGGGAAAATTTAATGGCAACATATGGATGGGCTGGAAAGATACTTCGAGTTAATTTTACAGATAATTCAGTTGAATTAGAAGATACGGAAAAATATAAAGATTATGTAGGTGGAATGGGAATAGGGTACAAGATTATATATGATGAAGTACCTTTAGATACTCACGCTCATGATGAGGAATCTAAAATAGTCTTAGCCACAGGTCCTTTAACAGGATCAGGAATACCATGTTCAGGAAGACTTAATATATCCTGTCTTTCTTCGTGGACTAAAGGGTATTCAATAGTAGACGCACATATGGGTGGACATATAGCTCATGCAATAAAATATGCAGGATATGATGCAATTATATTTGAAGGGAAATCGAAGGATCCTGTTTACTTAAAAATAGATGATGATGATGTTACTATAGAAGATGCAAGTCATATTTGGGGAAAAGGAACCTTTGAATCTAATAAAATATTAGTAGAGGAAAATGGTGAAGGTTTTGATTCTGCTGTCATTGGACAAGCTGGAGAGAATCTAGTAAATATGTCTTGTATGATTACGTCAGTAGGGAATTCAGGTGGGGCTGGAGTTGCAGCTATCTTTGGATCTAAAAATGTGAAAGGTTTTGTAGCACGGGGAACAGGTAGCGTAAAAGTTGCCGATGCGAAAGAAGTAAAAGAAGTTAGTGATTATATGCTGAGAGAATTAGTAGGAGGGAATAATAACCATAATGTTCCAGCAGTCCCACAGTCTTGGGCAGAATATTCTGCACCATCAGGGAAAAATAGATGGTCAGGAGCACCAGGTAGAGGATGGAAAAAAGCTGAAGGTGGCTTTGTAGACATGGGGGAACAGCCAGTAGGTGATATAGATAAGATTGGATATAGAGCACATAAGGGCCATTTTGATCATGGAGATTTTGCAGATAAGTATATGGTGAAAGTTGGAGGATGTTCATCTTGTCCTATAAGATGTTATGCTCAATATGATATGGATCCATTAGCAGAATATGATTTACCTACTAAGGTTTCTAATACATGTATGCCTATTATCTACCAGGCAGAATGGTATCCAGAAGGGATACAAGATTTTGAGGAAGAGGGAGATGCAAATATAATTATTTGCGGAGCTGGTTCTAGAGCGGTAGATGATTATGGTCTTTGGGATAATTATGGAAATATACAAAGAGATTTTAATCATTGTTATAAGTCTGGAATATTAAAAAAGAAACTACCAAAGGAGGAGTATAATGATATTCCATGGGATTTGATGGAAGAAGGAGATCCACGTTGGGTAGTAGAAATAGTCCGTAGAATAGCAACTAATGAAGGTGAAATAGCTAAAATAGGCCTTGGAACTCATTTACTAGTAAAAGAATGGGATTTAGGTAAAGAATATTTAGATACAGAATACTTACAAAATGTAACTTATAATGGATTTCCCAAACATCATTCTTCTGAAGAGGCATGGCAAACAGGTTTATTATATAATTTGATGTATAATCGTGATTGTATGATTCATCACATGACAAATGTTGTACAATCTGGTTGTCCATATGATATATATAAAGAAATATTAGAAGAAGAGTTTGGAGAAGGGGCTGTAGATAAGCCACAACACTACACACCTATGAATAAAAGCAAAGCAAAACTTGCTAAGTGGGGATTTATAGGAAAACAATGGCATGATATGGCTACTCTTTGTAATTGGATGTATCCTATGACCTTATCTCCATCTAAAGATAGAGGCTATAAAGGTGATCTTAATTTAGATGCTATGTATATGACTGCAGTAACAGGAGAAGATTGGAGTAGAGAAGATATTGATTTAGTTAGTGAAAGAGTATCAAATATGCTTAGAGTTATGACGGCAATATCTTTTGACATACATGAAGGAAGTAAAAATTTAAGAGAAGATCATGACACTATACCAGATTGGGTTTTTGATAAAGAACCAGAATTTGAGGCTTTCGAAGAAGGAACAGTTAAAATGGATAGGAAAGATATGGAAAAAGCAAAAACGATGTTTTATGAAGAAATGGGCTGGGATACGAAAACTGGAATTCCAACTAGAAAAACTCTTAAAAGAGTTGGCTTAGAATATATGGCTGATGATTTAGAAGAAAGGGGTTTACTACCAACCTAAATGTAATAATAAGCTAGGAGGTTAAATAGAGTGCTATTTGGAAGAAGAAAAAAGGGTTTTACTGAAGAAAAGTTAGATGAATTTTCTAGTGAAGTAAATGACAGCAAATCAGATCAAATTAATGAAGAAGTAGAAGAGGGTACAGATCAAGAAGAAAAAATAGATTTATCAGATTATCTAGATTCTATTGCAGATGAGGAAGATGATTTTTCCCCATCTGAAATTAAGAAATTGGAAGAGGAAGTATTGGAAGACGAAGAAACAGAAGAAAAGACTCAAGAACAACTACTAGCTGAATTTATAAGAGATCGAAGCGAAGGTGCACATGTAACGGCTGAATCATCTTTAGAGAAAGAAGGACAAAACCTTGAAGACTTGTTAGAAAAATTGAAAAACAACAAGGATCTTAAGGATATTGTTTCTATAAAAGGCGATAAGGATGTTTATTATTATTCTGATAGGTTTATGAGTGACAATTATGCTAAAATTGCTGTATTAGTAGAAGATAAAGATATGGCTAAAACTATAGCTGAAATGGTTAGATGGAATGGTAAAACTTATCCTTGTCCTACGCCACTATACTATTTTGGTAATTCTCCCTACTTTTATACAAAGCCACAAATTGAACGTGCACTAAAGAGTATAGAGAGAAAAGAAGAATATAATGATATATTTGAATTAACAACAGGTAATGATGTTAGATATTTATATTCTACTATTCATATGAGTGAGAAATATGCAAGGGCATTAGCAGAAAGCACTGAGTATGGAGAATATGGATATCACTAATATTTTTAAAATTAAATAAGGATTGGCTCTGAATATCCTACAATAAGGATACAGACATAATACTAAGATATTTATTAATTTTTAACAATGTTTGAGTAATCCATCCCACTTCTAAAGTAGTGGGATGGATTACTCATTTTTTATTGTATCTATTTTCTACTATGATATAATCAGTCTATAGATATAAGAGGTTAATATGATATGGAATTAGATAGTAATGTTTATTTCTAAAAGGATATATAGAAGGCCAAGGTCAATAAATAGGTAAGATGAATAAAATTTATTAAAACCTTTGGTTGTACTAGATTTATTTATGATAAAACTAAGAAAAAACTAAATAACACTCCAGCACAATTTTGAAAATTGCAATATTAAGTTGAAGAACTTTGATAAAGTTTAATAAAATAGAATTATTTATTTTATAAAGGGGTTAAACTATTATGAAGAGCCAGAGACAAAGAATCATAGCTATAAGTGGGGTAAAAGATTCAGGAAAAACTACATTAATTACAAATCTTATTCCATTATTACAAGAAAAGCAATTGAAAGTTGCAACTATAAAACATGATGGGCATGATTTTATACCAGATGTAAAAGGAACTGACACTTATAAGCATAGAGAATCAGGTGCATATGGGGTAGGAATTTTTTCTAGCAATAAATGGATGATTATAAAAGAAGAAAGGGAGATATCTATTTCAAGCTTAATAAATCAATTTCCAGAAGCAGATTTAATATTACTTGAAGGATTTAAATACTCAAACTTTCCAAAAATTGAAATTATAAGACGGGAAGTATCTTTATCACCTGTTTCAGATCCTAAAACAGTAATTGGATATGTAAGCGATTTAGGAGTTATCTCTCCTAATATAAAACAATTTAAATTAGATGAAATAAAAGAATTAGCTGAATATATGTATAATTATATAATTAAAGAACAGGTAGGTGATAAATAGTGAGAGATTCCTTTGGAAGAGAGATAAATTATCTTAGAGTATCATTAACAGATAGGTGTAATCTAAGATGTGAATATTGTATGCCGGAAAAAGGTATAGATAATAAATTAAAACATGAGGATATTTTAACATTAGAAGAGACTTATGAAATAATAAAAGATTTTGTTGAGTTAGGAATAGATAAGATAAGATTTACAGGTGGAGAGCCTTTAGTTAGAAAAGGAATAGTAGATTTAATAAAAAAGGTAGATAAATTAGAAGGTGTAAGAGAAATAACTATGACCACAAATGGTATATTATTGAAAAAAATGGGACAAGCTCTTAAAGAAGCAGGACTTGATAGGGTGAATATTAGTTTAGATACGTTAAATGAAGAAAGATATACAGAAATTACTAGAGGTGGAAAACTATCACAGGTAATGGAAGGAATAGAGGAGGCAATGAGAGTTGGTCTAACTCCTATAAAGATTAATACTGTTCTGGTAGGTGGATTTAATGATGATGAGATTCAAGACTTAGTTAATTTGACAAGAAGAGGTATAGATGTAAGATTTATAGAGTTAATGCCTATAGGAGAAGCTTCGAGCTTTGCCCAGGAAAGGTTTATTTCTAATAATAAGATTATAGAAGAATTAGAAGGATTAAGTGCTGTAGAAAAGGATGATCCATCATCTCCTGCTAATTATTATAAATTAGATGGTGCATCTGGAAAGGTAGGCTTAATAAATCCGATAACTTGCAAATTTTGCAGTGATTGTAATAGGGTAAGATTAACTGCGACAGGTAAATTAAAATTATGTCTACATTCTAATAGAGAAATAGACTTAGGAAAATCCTTAAGGAATAATGAAGATGTTAAAGAGATTATATCAGAGTCGGTATTAACTAAAGAGGAAAGTCATCATCTAGAAGAAGAAAAGTATATAAGTAGAAATATGAATCAAATAGGAGGTTAATTATGGATTTAACTCACTTTAATAAGAGTGGTAGGGCTCATATGGTAGAAGTTGGAGGTAAAGATATTACTAAAAGATCAGCTACAGCTCAAGGGAAAATTATCATGGATAAGAATACTCTTAAAACAGTTAAAGAGGGAAATATAAAAAAAGGTGATGTATTATCTGTAGCTCAAATAGCAGGAATAATAGGAGCTAAGAAAACTAGTGATCTGATACCTATGTGTCACAATCTATTTCTATCAGGAGCAAATATTGAATTTAAATACTTAGACAATGGTATTCAAGTAGAAGCCACTGTAAAAACTGAAGGTAAAACAGGTGTAGAAATGGAAGCCCTAACAGCTGTATCTATTACCTGTTTAACTATATATGATATGTGCAAGGCAATAGATAAGGATATGGAAATAAAGGATATAAGAGTAATTAAAAAAATTGGTGGAAAATCAGGTACTTATTTAAGAAAATCGAATACTGGTAAGGTTATCTCAGTAAATATTTCAGATCAAAAGGGAGTTATTAAAGAACCTGTAAAGGAAGGGATCTTTATAGAAAAGTTTGGATTAGAAAATGACGCTCATGGTGGAGATTGGCATAGGCAAGTAAGTATTTTAGCAATAGAAAGTTTTAATAAAATGGAGAATGAAGGTATAGAGGGACTTGTGCCAGGAGTATTTGCTGAGAATATAACAACAGAGGGTATAGAATTATTTTCTTTACCTGTAGGTACAAGACTTAAAATTGGTGAGACTATTCAAGAATTAACTCAAATAGGTAAAAAATGTCATACAGGTTGTGCTATATCTCAAAAGGTAGGTAAATGTGTGATGCCTAAAGAAGGAATATTTACAAAGATAATAAAGGGCGGATTAGTAAAAAAGGGAGATCTAATAGAGGTGATTTAAATAGAGACTTTAAGGTCTCTATTTTTTATTTAAATAGAAAAGAATCTTTTACTTGCAAAATAGGTATAATAGATATACACTTAGTTAGTTAAGTATAAGGAGGAAGATTTTTGAAAAAGAGAAGGTTTGAAGAAATAAATTTATCAAATAATATACAAAAAGGTATAAAAGATATGGGTTTTGAAGAAATGTCGCCTATACAAGCCGAAGCAATACCAGTAATACTAGAAGGAAAAGATATTATAGGCCAAGCTCAAACAGGGACTGGAAAGACTGCGGCTTTTGGAATTCCAATATTAGAAAGAATAGATACAAGTAACAATGTTCAGGCTTTAGTACTTTGTCCAACTAGGGAATTATCAATACAGGTAGCAAAAGAAATTGGAGATTTGTCTAAATATAATAATTGGATAAAGGTATTACCGGTATATGGGGGCCAACCTATTAATAGGCAGATTCGTGCTTTGAAAAGAGGAGTACAAATAGTAGTAGGAACTCCAGGTAGAGTTATAGATCATATAAGAAGAAAAACTTTAAAATTAGATAAAGTAAATATGATGGTTTTAGATGAAGCAGATGAAATGTTTGATATGGGTTTTAGAGATGATATACAACTTGTAATGGATGAATTGTCTAAGGAAAGACAAACTATATTTTTCTCAGCTACTATGCCAAGAGAAGTTATTAAATTTGCATCAAAATATCAAAAAAGCCCGGAAATAATTAGGGTTGCTCACAAGGAGCTAACTATACCAAAGATAGAACAATATTATCTTGAATTGAAAGAGCATATGAAGACAGAGATACTTAGTAGATTAATAGATTTACATGATCCAAAACTAACTATAGTATTTTGTAATACTAAAAGAAAGGTTGACAGACTTGTAGGGGAACTACAAAGTAGAGGATATTTTGTAGATGGTCTACACGGAGATTTAAAGCAAAATCAAAGAGATGTAGTAATGGGTAAATTTAGAGATAGTACTATTGATATTTTAGTAGCTACAGATGTAGCAGCTAGAGGATTAGATGTAGACGATATAGATCTAGTAATTAATTATGATATACCTCAAGACGAAGAATATTATGTCCATAGAATTGGAAGAACTGCTAGAGCAGGTAGAAAAGGTGTAGCTTTCAGTTTCGTAACAAGGAGAGATAGAAATAAATTAAGAGATATCCAAAGATATGCTAAGACTAAGATTAAAAGAAAGAATCTACCTACATTAAAAGACATAGAAGAATTATATCAGGCGAATATACTAGATAAAGTAAAAGAAGAAATAGAAAATGATAAATTATCTAAATATAGTAAGATGATAGATCTTTTAATAGAAGATGAATATACTTCATTTGATATAGCAGCTGCTTTATTAAAACTTAATATGGATAATAATAGGAAGGATAGATATAAAGGTTTAGATAGAATAGATTCTAGTAGAAAGGGTCAAAGACAAGATAATAAAGGTACAAGGCATGCATCACAATTAGGAAAAGTAAGAAGAGTATATATAAATATTGGAAGTCGGCAAGGTGTAACTGCAAGCCATATAGTAGCAGCTATAGCTCAGGAAACTAAAGTACCAACCAAATTTATAGGAAGTATAGATATATTTGATAGATTTACTTTTGTAGATATTGTAGAAGATTATGTAGATAAGGTAGTAGATAATCTAAATAATAAAAGAATCAAAAACAATAAGGTAAAGGTAGAAAGAGCTAATCCAAGACGAAGATAATAAAATTATAAAAACTTATCTTTATTAATAAAGATAAGTTTTTTGTATTTATTCTTATATTTATTATATAATAATCCTAATAGGATAAAGAGGTGGATTATGATGAAAATGTTTAAATCAGATAATAATTCTGGAATACATCCAAAAGTATTAGAAGCCATCATCAATGCTAATAATGGTCATAATAGTGCATATGAAGATGATGGATATTCTATAGAAGCTAAAAAGATTATATCAGAATTATTTGGTAGGGATGTAGATGTATATTTTGTAACATCAGGTACAGCATCTAATGTAATAGGATTAAGTGGAGTACTTAAACCTTTTGAATCAGTAGTATGTCCTGATACAGCACATATAAATGTAGATGAATGTGGAGCGTTTGAATTATTTACTGGATCTAAAATTTTATACATTCCTAATAGAGATGGAAAAATAGTTAAAAAAGATATAGAACCATTATTAGATTCAATAGGAGATGAGCATCGAAGTCAACCAAAAGTAATTTCCATATCTCAAACTACAGAACTAGGTACATTATATACTGTAGAGGAAATAGAAGGACTAGCTGATTTTGCTCATGAAAATAATATGTTACTACATGTAGATGGAGCTAGGATAGCTAATGCAGTAGTCGCTTTAGATACAAGTTTTAAAGAGATGATTACGGATACGGGTGTAGATCTTTTATCTTTTGGTGGGACAAAAAATGGTATGATGATAGGAGAAGCAATAATATCTTTAGACAAAGATTTAAGTAAACAATTTAAATTCCGTAGAAAACAAGGAATGCAACTTTTATCTAAAATGAGATTTATATCAGCACAATATCTAGCATATTTGTCTAATGATTTATGGAAGGAAAATGCTAGAAATGCTAATAATATGGGACAATATTTAAAAAAGGAATTATCTAAAATAGAGGGAATAGAAGTAAATAAAGATTTGATAACTAATATGGTTTTTGCTAGTATGGATGAAAGATTAATAGGTAATCTAGAAGAAGAATTTGACTTTTATGTAACAAATAAAGAAAAAAATGAAGTAAGATTTGTGATGTCTTTTGATATTACTAAGAAGGATATAGATAAGTTTATAAATTTTATAAAAGAATCTAATCTATAAAGGTAAAATAAGAGTAAGATAATTTACTAAAATTTAAGACTTTATAATTAATATTATGTATAATAGACTTATAATCTTAAAAGGTTATGAAGAGGTTAAAGATTATAAGTCTTATAGGAGGAGCATTATGACTTGAAACTGTTATGAAAGAAGCAATGGTAATTGCATAGAATTAGTTCCTATATTTAATAGTCTTAGTAATGAAGAAATGATTGAGGTTGCAAAAATTACAACAGAAAGAACCTATAAAAAGGGCCAAATGATATATATGGCAGGAGATAGAGGAGAAAAACTTTATGTTATTCATCTAGGAAGAGTGAAAATTAATAGATTTACTGAATCAGGAAAGGAACAAGTTATCCGAGTACTAGGACCAGGGGAATTTATGGGAGAGCTTTCTTTATTTAGTCCTGCTAATATGACAGATAATGCTGAAGTTCTAGAAGATACTACTATGTGTGTAATAGATGGCAATAATCTTAAAGAACTTATGAAACAATATCCAGATATAAGCTTTAAAATTATAGAAGAGATAAGTAAAAGACTAGAAACAGCTGAAGAATTAATAGAAAATATTAGTTTAAGCTCAGTAGAAAAGAGATTATCTCAGACATTATTAAATATGGCAGGAGAAGGAAAAGAAATAAATCTGAAGATGAGAAAAGGTGACTTAGCATCTCAGATAGGAATGAGTCAAGAGACTTTAAGTAGGAAACTTTCTGCTTTCCAAGAATTAGGAATTATAGAATTAGTCGGACATAGAAAAATTATTATAAAAGATAAAGGTTCTCTAGAAGATATAGAATAGAAGGAGTGAGAAGTGTTATGGAGTCTATTAAGATAATGGTAGAAGAACATAGTAATATAAAAAGAATGCTAAAGGTAGTAAGAAATGTTTCTTATGAAGTAATGACTCAAGGAGATTTTGATATAGATGATATACCAAAGATAATTGATTTTGTAAGAACATATGCAGATAGTCACCATCATGGTAAAGAGGAAGACATATTATTTGAGACCATGAATAGGAAATTGGACAAGCTTGCTGAATCAGGTGCTATTACAGGAATGTATATAGAACATGATTTAGGTAGATTATATATGGGAAATCTTGAAGATGCTGTAGAAAGATATAAGAATGGAGAAGATCGAGCCAGAATGGATATTATAGCTAATGCAGTATCCTATACAGATCTTTTAGATAGGCATATTGATAAGGAAAATACTGCTATGTACACCTTTGCAGAACAAAGACTAAATGATGATAGTAAGTCTTATGTAGAAGAAGAGTGTAATAAGGTAGAAAAACAAGCAACAGAGGAAGGTTTACAAGATAAGTATATAGCTATGTTGGAAGAGTTGGAAGAAAAGTATATATAGTTTACTATATATACTTTTTGAATATATAAATAAAATTTGTTAAGGAGGTATTTTATATGGGATTTAAACGAATGACAGATAAGGTGAAATGGGTAGGTAAGATTGATTGGGAACTAAGGAGTTTTCATGGTGATGAGTATTCTACAGACAGAGGGTCATCTTATAATGCATATTTAATAAGAGATGAAAAAACAGTACTTATTGATACAGTTTGGTGAAGAATGGTTAAAAGAGTTAAAGCAAGAAATTGATTTAGATGAAATCGATTACATAATTGCTCAACATTCGGAAATCGATCATAGTGGTGCTTTACCATTAATATTAAAAGAAAGACCAGATATGCCTATTTATTGTACATCTAATGGAGCTGACATACTTAGAGGACATTTTCATGAAGAATGGAATTTTGTTGAAGTAAAAACAGGTGATACTTTAGACATTGGTGAATCTACACTTACATTTGTAGAGGCTAGAATGTTACATTGGCCAGATAATATGATGACCTATATGGATGGAGAGGCTATACTATTTAGTAATGATGCTTTTGGTCAACATTATGCTTCAGAATTACTATATAATGATTCTGTAGATCAATGTGAATTATATGAAGAGGCTATAAAATATTATGCAAATATTTTAAATCCATTTAGTATGTTAGTTAAAAACAAGATTAAAGAGGTATTAAGTCTAGAGTTACCACTTAATATGATAGCTACAAGCCATGGAGTAATTTGGAGAGACAATCCAACTCAAATAATTGAAAAATATGTAGAGTGGGCAGATAATTATCAGGAAAATCAAATTACTTTAGTATTTGATACTATGTGGGGAGCAACTAGAAGAATGGCAGAAGCTATAGCACAAGGTATTCATGAAGTAGATGATACTATAACTATAAAACTATATAATGCTGCAATTACTGATAAAAACGATGTAATAACAGAATTATTTAAATCTAAAGGTATATTATTTGGTTCATTAACAGTAAATAAAGGGATTATGAATGCTGGTGGTGGATTACTAGAGATGATAAGAGGAATTGGATTTAAAAACAAAAAAGGAGCAGCATTTGGATCTTATGGATGGTCAGGTGAATCTGTAAAGATTATTGAAGAAAAACTAAAAGACGCTAAATTAGAAGTATTAGAAGATGGACCATTAGTACTTTGGAATCCAAATGAAGAAGGAATAGAAGAATGTATAGAATTTGGAAAGAAATTTGCAGAACAATTTTAATATATAGCAGAAAATAGATATTAATATTAGATGAAATAAGAGAGAAAGTAAATGAAGATAGGAATAGATAAAATTAATTTTTTTACACCACAACATATATAGATATGACTAAACTAGCAGAGGTACGTGAAATTGATCAAAATAAATATTTGATTGGTATTGGTTAGGAGAAAATGGGAATAGCATCAGATGAATATGATATAGTTTCAATGGCAGCAAATGCAGCAAATCATTTATTAGATGAGAGAGATAAGGAAGAAATAGATATGATATTATTTGCTACAGAAACAGGAGTAGATTTTTCAAAGGCTGCTGCTATTTGGATTCAAGATTTAGTAGGTAGTTCAACCATATGCACCTTCGATTGAATTAAAACAAGTTTGTTATAAATGAAGGAGAAGATGATAATTAAGAACTTTTGTAATAAGATAAGTAATATGTCTATAAAATCTATTTTATATGAGGTAGCAGCAACACCAAAGCCTGGATTAGTAGATAGAAAGAATTCAGGAGCCCATAAAGATATGGATTTTTTTACATTTATAAATAGTAGTTCTGTTTTAGGTTCTTATTTTTATAATTGTACTAAGGCTGGAATTGAGTTTAAAGGAAATGATTACAGAGATTTGCTAAAAGATATAAGACCTATAGGAATGGAAGCAGAAAAAGATATGTTTAAAGCTACAAATAGTATAAATACTCATAAAGGAATAATATTTTCTCAAGGTATTATTGCAGCAACAGTAGGAAGTCTTTTTAGAGATGATAATAAAGGATATTATTCTGTTACAGAAGTATCAAACCGAACTAAAAAACTAGCTAAAGGTATAACTAGTGAATTAGAAGAAGCTTATTATAAAACTGATTTAACCTATGGGGAAAAATTATTTGTGAAATATGGTATAAGGGGAATAAGGGGTGAGGTAGAATCAGGATTTGAAACTGTTCTTAAATATTCATATCCAATCTTTACTAATTTAGTGGAAAAAGATATATATCATATAAATGATATATTAGTACAAACACTTATATATCTAATAGCTTACACAGAGGATAGTAATATCTTAGGTAGACATGGCGTAGATATGCTTTATTATGTACAGGGCAGAGCTAAAAAAGCTTTAAAGATAGGCGGATACTTAACATCAGAAGGTAGAGAATTGATAAAAGATATGGATATAGACTTTATAGAAAAGAATATAAGTTCAGGTGGAGCAGCAGATTTATTAGCTTTAACTATAATGCTTTATTTAATAGAGAATGGTGATAAATTATAATGTCTAAACAAATATTAATAGAAATTTTACAATCAAGAGAAGATAGAAGAGATAAACAAATAGAATTAATTAACAAATATAATAAAAGTCTGATATCCTTTACTTTAAATATCCCAGGGAAAATAAAGGATAATAAAATATATAGAAATATTCATATAGAAGGTATGAAATTTATAATAAAGAAATTAAAAGATAAAGGATTAGATCCTCTATATGAAGAAGAGATACATAAGGCTACAGGACCAGAAGGTTATATAGTAGTAGATATAGAGGCTTTTAATCTAAAAAAAATGGTAGTAGAAATAGAGGAGTCTCATCTTTTAGGAAGAATATTTGATATAGATGTATTTGACTTAAAACATAATCAGATTAGTAGAAAAGACCTAGGAGTGAATCCTAGACCCTGTCTCTTATGTGATAATGATGCTAGACAATGTATGAGATTAAGAAATCATACATTGGAAGAATTAATTAAAGAAATTAATGGAACCTGGGAAAAATATAAAAGGATGTACTAATAGTAGAAATGGAGGCGTCAAATGGGAGATAATAGAAAAATCGGTATAATAGATTCAGGGATTGGTGGTTTAACTGTAGCCAAGAAATTTAGAGAACTATTGCCGGAAGAAAGTATAATATATCTTGGAGACAATAAAAATGTTCCTTATGGGAATAAGTCTGAAGAAGAAATTTATAGGCTGACTAAAGATATGATAGAGTTTTTAATAGAAAAGGATGTAAAATTAATAACTATAGCTTGTAATACTATCTCTTCTATATTAGATAAATATTTTCTAGGATATAAAGTACCTATTATAAGTATAATAGAGCCTGTTACAGACTATATAGCTAAGAAAGATTTACAAAAAGTAGGGGTAATGGCAACAAAATTTACTATAGGGTCAGGAATTTATGAAAAATTATTAAAGAAAAAAAACAAAGATATAGATGTAATATTAGAGTCTTGTCCTACATTAGCTGAAATAATAGATAGAGGAGATTATAGTGATAAAGATATAAGAGATATTATATATATCCATATGAATAATATATTAAAGAGTAGTAATCTAGAAGATATTATACTAGGATGTACTCACTATCCTATAGTTTTAGATAAATTTAAAGATATATCACCAGATATTAATTTTATTGATCCAGCTTATGAACAGGTTTTGTATGTAAAGGAACTAATGGATGAAAAAAATATAAGGAGTGATAAGAAAGACTCAAGTTTTGAAATATATACTACAGGAGATAAAGATATATATAAAAATATGATAAAAGCTCTTTCTATAGAAAAACCATATATAATATAAAGACTATAAAAGGATTTTATTAATTGATTGTTTATAAAATAAAGTTTAAAAGGAGAGATATAAATGATTACAAATGGATTTACTTATATTGCATTATTAGTATTTTTTTCAGCTATGCTTGTTGCTGTGAGGAAACTAACAAATTGGAAGATTTTTGAGTTTGTTCCACCAATTGTAATGGTATATTTATTTAATATGCTTTTTGCTACTATCAATCTTTGGGATATGGAAGCAACTTCCTATGCTTTTTCTGCAACAAAAAACAATCTTTTATATGCCATGATTTTTGTTATGCTATTACGATGTGACTTTCGTAAATTGGCAAAATTAGGTGGACGTATGATTTCTATATTTATGGGAGGTGCTATCTCAATAATTGTAGGTTTTATACTTATATTTATATTATTTAAAGGAGTTTTAGGAGCAGAATCTTGGCGTGGTATGGCTGCTTTAGCCGCTTCTTGGGTTGGAGGATCTGCAAATATGGCAGCAATGCAGGACGCTCTATCTGTACCTGAAGCAGATTTTGGCGCTGCTCTTATAGTCGACACAGTTTTTTATTCTATATGGCTTGCAATAATGTTAGTTTTAGTTCCATTTAAATCCAAATGGAATAAAATAATGAAGGCAGATACTTCTAAATTAGAAGATGTTGCTGCTGCGACTACTGCTGAAATTAATAAGGAAGATAAAGATCTTGATTTCTCTTCTTTATTTACTTTATTAGGACTGTCCTTAATAATTTCTGCTATTACTCAGAATTTAGGAGAAGTTTTAGCTTTTGGTATGATAGATAGTGGAACTATGACTGTTTTATTAGTTACGATAATTGGATTAATAGCTGCATTATCTCCGCTTGGAGAAATGGCTGGTGTAGAGGAAATGTCAAACATGTACTTATATGTAGTAATTTCCTTGTTAGCTTCCCGTGCTGGGTTAAATGAAATATTAGATGCACCTATGTGGTTAATTGCCGGCTTATTTGTATTAATTATTCATATTATTCTTATGGTTGTATTTTCTAAATTATTTCGATGGGACTTATGTATGGTAACTACAGCATCAGTGGCGAATATTGGCGGTGCAGCATCAGCTCCTATTGTGTCATCAGCATATGATAGGTCTTATGTTGGTATTGGAGTACTTATGGGGGTTTTAGGTTCAGCAGTTGGAAATATTATGGGGTTGATAGCTGCAAATATTATGAGGTTATTTGCTTGATTTAAATTTTGTTTATAATAAGGAGGAATTTCTATGAATTTAAATCACAAGTTTAAACATTTGCATATAGGTATACCGGATATTATTTTACGTTTAAAGAAAGCTGGAGATTTTAAAAAGGCAATTGAACTTATTGATATAAAGTTAAAAAAGGAAGATTTACCTAAGTCGATGTATGACTCTTTATTTGTTCAACGACAAATAATGAAACGTCTGCCTGAAAACTATCCATATACAAGAGAAGAAGCAATTGGAAAGATACAGGAATATATTTCGGATTTTACAGAAAAGGAATTTGATGAAAGAGTATTAAATGAAGAAATTGATTGGATTTATATTAGGGGTATTCCACGTTATTTTAATCGTTTTTATGAAACTATGATAAGAACGGATCCAGACTTTGCTACTAGGGCTGGTGAAAAGAATGTAATTAGTGATGGTAGTAGTATTGGAAGTGATGGGAAAGAAGACCCCTTAAATTGTATAGTTGAAGATATTCAAAAAAATGGCAGTGTATCTAATAGAATTACTGTTAGGGCTAGTGTACAGATTAAGGATGAACATTTTCAACCAGGTGAGGTAGTTCGTGTTCATCTACCAATTCCATGCAATTGTTTACAGCAAAGTCAAATTAATATTGAAAAGATAGAGCCATATGATGGAGAAATAGCACCAGAGGATGCCCCTCAGCGTACAATATATTGGGAAAGACAGATGAAAGAGAATCAGCCTTTTATTGTGGAGTACTCTTATATTTATACTTCTAAATACCATGATATTCATAGTATTATTCCTGATAACAAACAACCTTCTTTCCATACTCATGAACAACCACCACATATCATGTTTACACCATATATTCAGGAATTAGCTGAATCTTTAACAAAGGGATTAGACTCATCATTAGAGAAGGCTAGAGCTATCTATGATTTTATAACTTTGAATGTTAAATATAGTTTTATGAGATCTTATTTTTGTTTGGAAAATATTCCAGAAAAAGGTGCACTTAATCTTAAGGGAGATTGTGGGGTTATGGCATTAATGTTTATCACAATGTGCAGATATGTTGGTATTCCTGCTCGATGGCAAAGTGGGCTAATTACTAGACCTGACTTTTGTGGTGCACATGACTGGGCTATGTTCTATATTGCTCCCTATGGATGGTTATATGCTGATCCATCATTTGGAGCAGGAGCTGTTCGTGAAGAAAATGAGAAAAAACGTCAATTTTATTTTGGAAATTTAGATTCCTTTCGAATGGTAGCTAATAATGAGTTTCAACATGATTTTACAAATACAAAGAGATTTTGGAGAGCAGATCCTTATGATAATCAAGTAGGTGAAATTGAAACTCTTAATCGTGGATTAAGATATCATGAGTTTGATAGCTATAAAAAGGTTATTAAATATAAGAAATTATAGTTAATCTTTCGCAAAGAAATAATATTAGAATAAAAAATATAAGTAACTCTTAATCACATTTTTGCATAGTATATAATGCGAAGAATAATAAGAGAGGTGGTTAAGATGATGAATAATTATAAAATATCTAAATCTTGTCCTGAAAACAGTGTATCTTATATAATAAGGCCAGGAGATACTTTATATCGGTTAGCAAAAACACATAATACTACTGTAGATGAAATACTTTCTATTAATCCAGGGATAAATCCTAATAATCTTCAAATAGGTCAAAGAATCTGTATCCCAGAAGATGTAACTCCTCCATCAAAATGTCCAGAAGGAACAATTTCCTATACTATAAAGAAAGGAGATACTCTATATAATTTAGCTAAGGAGAATAATACAACTGTAGAAGAAATACTTAAAGTTAATCCAGACCTTAGACCTAATAGTCTTAAAATAGGTGAAACAATTTGTATGCCAAAAGAGGAAGATGACACTATACCAGAATGTGATGGATTATATTATATAGTTAAGCCAGGAGATACTCTATATGCTATAGCTAATGAATGTAATGTAAGTATAAGAGATATTATAGGGGCTAATTTAAATTTAGATCCAGATAGACTAATGGTCGGTCAACTAATATGTATTCCTAATAAAAAGGATTCTTCTAGAAATTGTCCAGATGGAATGCTGTATATGGTTAAAGAAAATGACTCTTTGTCTTCAATATTATTAAGATTTAATATATCTATTATGGATTTTCAAGAAGGAAATCCTAATACAGATATAGATGATATAAGAATAGGAGAAAAGTTATGTATATTACCTCATAAAGATAGAGGCTGTCCTTGTCCTAATGGAACTGAACCATATATGATAAGACATGATGATATACATGTAGATAAGGCAGTAGTAGTGATTCTAGCAGAGAAATTTAATACTTCTGTATCACGTCTATTAAAACTAAATTCAAATCTATCTCCAGGTGATTTTGAAACAGGAGTATATATATGTGTACCAATTCTATAATGATTAATTTTAACCCTCGAATTTTCGAGGGTTAAAATTTTTATATTTTGGTGAATATAGAAGACTATATTAATTAGGGACAATAATCTCTTGCAATTTTGCTTATTTTATTTACAATGTAGATAAGTAGACTTAAGAAGAAATTAAGTAAATAGATGAAAGGATGGAATGTCTTAAAAAGTTAGAAAAGAAAATCTATTTAATGATAATCGTTATCATTAAATCTTGATATAATTTTAAATGCTTGATATAGTATAGGATAGAACTAAATATAAAAGGAGATGAGTCAATGTCAATACTACATATAGGTTTAGATGTTGGGTCAACTACTGTAAAACTTGTAGTATTAGATAGTTCCTTCCAATTAGTACATGGGGACTATAGAAGACATTTTTCAGATGTAAAGAAAACTGTTAGAGAAATAGTAATGGAAGGCTATAAAAGGTTTAAGAATAGTGATATAACTATGATGGTAACAGGTTCAGGTGGATTGTCAGTTACCGAATGGTTAGATATAGAATTTATTCAAGAGGTGGTAGCCTCAACTAAAGGAATACAGGTTCTAATACCAGAAACTCAGGTAGCAATAGAATTAGGCGGAGAAGATGCGAAGATTACCTATCTAGGAGATGCCTTAGAACAAAGAATGAATAGTATATGTGCTGGAGGAACTGGTGCATTTATAGATCAAATGGCATCATTATTAGAGACAGATGCGGAAGGGTTAAATAATTTAGCAAAAGAACATAAAAGAATATATTCAATAGCATCTAGATGTGGTGTATTTGCTAAGACTGATGTTCAAGCTCTTATAAATCAAGGGGTATCTAGAGAAGATATAAGTGCGTCAGTACTTCAATCTGTAGCAAATCAAACCATATCTAATTTAGCATGTGGACGTCCAATAAAAGGAAGAGTAGCCTTTTTAGGTGGGCCTTTATACTTCCTGTCAGAATTAAGAAAAAGGTTTATTGAAACATTAGATTTAGCTGATGATGAAATAATCTTCCCAGATGATTCTCAACTTTATGTAGCAATAGGTGCTGCAATTTCATCATGTGAAGAACAACCTATATCTTATGAAGAGATAAAAAGAAGAGTAGAAGGAAATGATCTTAAACAAAAATCAGAAATAGGTAAACTAGAACCATTATTTAAAGATAAAGAAGAATACAAGAAATTTCAAGAACGACATAGTAAATATAATATAAAAGATGTAGATCCTAAAGAATATAGGGGAAAAGCTTATTTAGGTATAGATGCAGGTTCAACTACTACAAAAGCTATAGTCATGACCGAGGATTATAGAGTTCTTTATTCTTATTATGGAAATAACAAAGGAAAACCTCTAGATCAAGCTATATACATATTAAATGATATATACGAAAAGATGCCTGAAATTCCAATTACTTATTCTTGTGTCACAGGATATGGGGAAGAATTTATACAAGCAGGACTTAATATAGATGTAGGAGAAGTGGAAACCATAGCTCATTATAAGGGATCAAGTTTATTCCAAAATGATGTAGATTTTATTCTAGACGTAGGTGGCCAAGATATGAAATCTATGAAAGTAAGAGATGGAGTTATAGATGATATCCTTTTAAATGAAGCGTGTTCTTCAGGATGTGGATCTTTTATAGAAACTTTTGCAAAATCGGTTAATATGGAAGTAGGAGAGTTTCTAGAAGAAGGATTATTTGCTGAAAATCCTGTAGATTTAGGATCTAGATGTACAGTATTTATGAATTCCATGGTAAAACAAGCTCAGAAAGAAGGAGCTACTATAGGAGATATAGCAGCAGGATTAGCATATTCAGTTATAAAAAATGCTATACAAAAAGTAATAAAAGCAAGAGATCCAAAGAGTTTAGGAGAAAAGATAGTAGTACAAGGTGGTACTTTTTATGGTGATGCTATATTAAGAAGCTTTGAATTAATATCAGGTAGAGAAGCTATAAGACCAAATTTAGCAGGACTTATGGGAGCTTTAGGAGCAGCTATTATAGCAAAGGAAAGATGTGAAGGTAAAGAATCTACTATACTACTTAAAGATGAATTAGAAAATTTCTCTTATAAATCTAATCAAGGACAATGTAGGAGATGTGGAAATAATTGTATATTAACCATAAACTTATTCTCTGATGGTAGTAGATATATTACAGGAAATAGATGTGAAAAAGGTGCAGGGATTAAAACTGAAAGCCAAGTTCTTCCAAATTTATATGACTATAAATATGAAAGAACATTTGATTATATATCCTTACCAAAGGAAGAAGCTACTAGGGGAGTGGTAGGAATTCCCAGAGTGTTAAATATGTATGAAAATTATCCTTTTTGGCATACATTCTTTACTGAATTAGGATTTAGGGTAGAATTATCTAAAGAATCTAGTAGGAAGGTATATGAGAGAGGTTTAACATCTATACCAAGTGAGACAGCTTGTTACCCAGCCAAGATAAGTCATGGACATATAATGGATTTAATAGATAGAGATATTAAATTTATATTTTATCCATCAGTATTTTATGAGGAACAAGAGGATGATAGATCAGACAATCATCTGAATTGTCCAGTAGTAACAGGATATCCAGAGCTTATAAAGCATAATATTGAGGAATTAAAATCTGATGATATATTATTTTTAAATCCATTTATAACATTTGATCATAAGCCTAGTCTAAGGAAAGAATTACAAAAAGCACTTAAAGATTTTGATATAGGTTCTATAGAAATGAGAAAAGCTATAAATAAGGCTTGGGAAGAAAGTTATAAATATAATGAAGATATAAAAAAACAGGGAGAAAAGATAGTAAAATATTTAGAAGAGAATGATTTAATGGGAATAGTATTAGGAGGTAGGCCTTATCATATCGATCCAGCTATTAATCATGGGATCCCAAATCTAATCACCTCTTTAGGAATGGCGGTATTAACGGAAGATAGTGTAGCTCATTTAGGGAATTTAGATGAGCCATTAAGAGTATTAGATCAATGGACATATCATTCTAGATTATATAGGGCCGGGGATTATGTATCTAAACATAAAAATCTAGAACTAATTCAATTAGTTTCTTTCGGATGTGGATTAGATGCAGTAACTGCAGATCAGGTACAAGAAATATTACAGAGTAAGGGAGACATTTATACTCAACTTAAAATAGATGAAGTAAGTAATCTAGGTGCAGCAAAAATAAGAGTAAGGTCATTAAAAGCAGCATTAGATGAGAAAGAAGATAAAGGAATAGAATTTGAAAATAAAGAAATGGCATATGAGAAAGTAATATTTACTAAAGAAGATAGGAAAAAACATACTATATTAATCCCGCAAATGGCACCTATTCAATTTGCATTATTAGAAAAGGTATTAGATTCTTCAGGATATAATGCAGTATTATTAGATGATATTCAGGGAGATGCTGTGGATAAAGGGTTAAAATATGTGAATAATGATGCTTGTTATCCATCTATATTAGTAGTAGGTCAATTTATATCTGCTTTAAAATCAGGTAAATATGATCCAAATAATACTTCTTTATTAATTTCTCAAACTGGTGGAGTGTGTAGAGCTTCTAATTACACAGGGTTTTTAAGAAAGGCTTTAAAAGAATCAGGATTTTCTAATGTTCCTGTAATAAGTGTAAGTGCTCAAGGGATAGAGACTAATCCAGGATTTACCTTTTCTTATGATATGCTTAAAAGAGGTGTTATGGCAATTTTATTAGGAGATCTTTTAATGAAAGTTTCGATGAGGGTTAGACCTTATGAGAAGATAGTAAATTCTACAAATATACTATTAGATAATTGGATTAAAAAGTTAACAAAACCTTTGGAGAATATGAATAAAAAGGAATTTATTAAATATACTAATGAAATTGTAGAATCATTTGATAAAATTGAAATACTAGATATAGAGAAACCAAAGGTTGGTATTGTAGGAGAAATCTTACTAAAATATCATCCAGTGGCTAATAATAAACTAATAGAAATATTAGAAGAGGAAGGTGCTGAAGCTACTATAAGCGGTGTAACAGACTTTTTACTATATGCGTCCTATAATTCGAAATTTAAAAATGAAAGACTAGGTAAAGAATATATGGGAAAAATAGCTGGAAATATTGTAATAAAATATATAGAGTATTATAGAAAATATATTAGAGAAGCATTAGCTAAGAGTGACAGATTTACAGCACCGTTAGAAATAGAGGAGATAGCTAAATTAGCTGAAAGATTAATTTCTTTAGGTAATCAATCTGGAGAAGGCTGGTTATTAACTGGTGAGATGATGGAATTTATAGAAGGAGGAGCAGAAAACATAGTTTGTGTTCAACCTTTTGGTTGCTTACCAAATCATATAGTAGGTAAAGGTATGATAAAAGGAGTAAGAGAGATATATCCAAAAGCTAATATTATACCTATAGATTATGATCCAGGTGCTAGTGTAGTAAATCAAGTAAATAGATTAAAATTAATGTTATCTAAAGCAGAAGATAATATAAATATAAAATCAAAAAAAGAAGAAAGTGTAACAAAGTAAATATATATGATAGAATATAAGAAGAGGAAGGAAGATTTTTTCCTTCCTCTTCTTATATTCACAATTAATGGGTATAAAATTATCAATATTAAAACATGGAGGGATACTCATGAATAAAGATTTAAGTGATAGACAATATAAACAAGAACAATTAAAGGAGGTTATTAGAGAACTGCATGCAGGTAAAACTGTAGAAGAAGTAAAAGAGAAGTTTGCCAAGGTAATAGAAGGAGTTTCTCCTAAGGAAATTGGAGAAATGGAAGTTCAATTAGTAAAAGAAGGATTACCTATAGAAGAAATTCAATATTTATGTGATGTACATGCAGCAGTATTCAAAGGAGCTCTAGAAGAGATACATCATCCTGAGCAGGTACCTGGACATCCTATATATACGATGAAGCAGGAAAATGAAGCTATAACTGAATTAATAGAAGAAACTATAAGACCTAATTTAGAAAAATTAAGAGAAGATGATTCCCGTGATAATATAGATATTTTAGTAGATAATATTAATCTACTTTGGGATATAGACAAGCATTATAGTAGAAAAGAAAACTTAATATTTCCATATTTAGAAAATCATGGAGTAACAGCACCACCAAAAGTAATGTGGGGTGTGCATGATGAAATAAGAGAAAAGATTAAAGATGTAAAGCTTGACTTAGAAGGATATAGTGGAAATAGAGGACAAATAATAGGAAAAATAGAAAAAACTTTAGAACAAATAAAAGATATGATATTTAAAGAAGAAAGTATCCTATTTCCTATGAGTTTAGAAACACTGACCGAGGAAGAATGGATTGTAGTATATAAAGAGTCTGAAGAAATAGGTTTTACTATTATAGAGCCTGAAAATAAATGGGAGCTTAAAAGGATTAAGGCAGAAGAAGAGGATACTCTAGCAGATGGATATGTAAAGTTTAATACAGGAACTTTAAATGTTGAAGAATTAAATGCTATAATGGAGATATTACCTGGAGAGCTTTCATTTGTAGATAAAAATAATAAGGTAAAGTTTTTTACTAAGGGAGAAGAAAGAATCTTTGCTAGAACAAAATCTGTAATAGGAAGAGAAGTACAAAATTGTCATCCCCATACTTCAGTTCATATGGTAAATGAAATATTAGAAGATTTTAGATCAGGAAAAAAAGATACTGAGGACTTCTGGATTAGTATGAAGGATATGTTTGTTTTAATAAGATTCTTTGCTGTTAGGAATAAGGCCGGAGAATATTTAGGAACTTTAGAATATGTTCAAAATGTGGATCCAATCAGGAAATTAACAGGAGAAAAAAGATTGTTAGGATAATATAAATAATAATGTAAAATTTAGTCTTGACAAATGATGAAATTAATAATACTATATTTAATAAGTTAGTGTAGTAAAAATGAAAATGAAAATAAGAGTAAAGATGAAGAAGAGAAGAGTAAGCCTGTGAATACTTTTACAGAGAGTTCCAGTTGTGGTGAAATGGAATAAAGGATAACAAGCCGAATATGGTCTCAGAGTCTGATTGCCGAAGTATTACTTTAGGCATTCACGTAAGCACACGTTATAGTGCAGGAGTATTAATGGTTAGAATCCAGCGTACTTTTTGAGTTATAGATCGCGAGATCTATATAAATTTAGGGTGGTAACACGAGCTTTCGTCCCTTTGTATAATCTACAAAGGTATGAAAGCTCTTTTTTATTTTCAATATTAATTATAGGGGGAAATATAATGGCAAAAATTAGAGAATTAATCGAGAGAGTAATTGAGGAAAAAATAGAAAGATATAAGGAAATAGCATTACAGATTCATGATAAACCAGAAGTAAGTAATTATGAATTTTTTGCAAGTGAAACCTTATCTGAACAATTAAAAAGGGAAGGTTTTGATGTAAGGCTAGGTGTTGCTGGTCATAGAACAGGATTTGATGCAAGATATAGAAGTGATAAATTTGGACCAACCATAGTATTCTATGCAGAATATGATGCTTTACCAGGAATCGGGCATGCTTGTGGTCATAATATTTTTGGTGCTACATCTTCATTAGCAGCAGTAGGGCTTAAAGAGATTATAGATAAAGTAGGGGGAGAAGTTAGGGTGTATGGAACTCCTGGAGAAGAAGGTGGAGAAAATGGTAGTGCAAAAGGAAGCTTTGTAAGAGAAGGATTTTTTGATGATGTAGATATAGCATTAGGGGTTCATCCTGGTTATAAACATGGATTGACAAAAACATCTTTAGCTAATGATCCTGTAGATGTAGAATTCTTTGGAAGATCCTCCCATGCTGCAGCATCTCCAGAAAAAGGTATTAATGCTTTAGATGGAATTATACAAGTATATAATGCTGTTAATGCATTAAGAGAACATTTGACAGATGATGTAAGGATACACGGAGTAATTACTAATGGAGGAGAAGCTGCTAATGTAGTTCCAGATTATGCTAGTGCTAGATTTTATTTAAGAGCAAAATCAAGACCTATATTAACAGATTTATATACTAAATTTGAAAATATAGTTAAAGGAGCAGCTTTACAAATAGGAGGAGATTACAAATTTGGATTATTTCAAAATAGTGTAGACAATGTGGTAGTTACTCCACTATTTGATCAAGTATATGAAAAACAATTAAATAAATATGGTGAATATATATCAGAAGATTCTTCAAACAAAGGCGGAGGTTCAACAGATGTAGGTAATATTAGTCAGGTAATACCTACGATACACCCAAACATTAAAATATCTGAAAACTATATTGCAGGACATAGTAGGGAATTTAGGGAAGCTTGTAAAAGTGAATTAGGACTTAATTCTATAGAACTAGGAGCGAAGGTTCTTGCTAATACAGCATTAGATATTATTGAAGATCCTGAACTACTAAGAAATATTAAAAAACAACATAGAGAAAATGTAAAAAATCAAGATAAGTAGGAGGGATTTGATGATTGAATTAGTAGACGTATCAAAAACTTTTACATTAGACAAAGGTGAAGTTCATGCTATGAAAAATGTTGATTTAAATATTATGGAAGGAGAAATATTTGGAATAATTGGCTATAGTGGAGCAGGGAAAAGTACCTTAGTTAGATGTATTAATTTATTAGAAAGACCTAGCAAGGGAAAAGTTTTAATTGATGGGATGGATCTTGTAAAATTACAAGAAAAAGAATTACGACTACATCGTCAAAAAATAGGGATGATTTTTCAACAATTTAATTTACTTTCATCTAGAACGGTATTTGAAAATGTGACATTTCCTTTAAAGTATAGAGGTCTAAAGAAGGAAGAGATTAAAGAAAAGGTATTATATTTATTAGATTTAGTGGGAATTGAAGACAAAATAGAAGCATATCCTTCTCAATTATCAGGAGGACAAAAACAAAGAGTAGCAATAGCAAGGTCCTTAGCAAGTGATCCAAATATCTTATTATGTGATGAGGCAACATCAGCATTAGATCCGCAAACTACTAAATCAATATTAAAATTATTAAAAGATCTTAATCAAAAATTAGGAATTACAATTGTAATAATTACTCACGAAATAAATGTAATAAAAGAGATATGTCATAAAGTGGCAGTTATGGAAGATGGGGAGGTAGTAGAAATAAATGATGTAGTTTCTATCTTTTCTAATCCACAAAAACAAATTACAAAAGATTTCATTAATAGTACTTCTAATTTATCAAGGATTCATGAATTGATTAAGTATAAATCAGATATTACACAATTAGAATTAGGACAGAGAATGTGGAGATTAGATTTTTATGGTTCAGAAACTAAGGAGGCAATCATTGCCTATATTTCAAGGAAATATAATATAGAGCCAAGTATTATCTTTGCAAATGTGGAAGTTATTTCAGATGTAGTATTAGGCTCATTGATAGTAATTGTAGAAACTTCTGAGGAAATAGAAAAGGAAGTTATTCAATATTTAAATAAAAAAGAGATTAAAGTTGAGGTGATTAAATATGTTTGATTTGTTAATGAGATATACTCCTAATTTATTAGATTATTCAGATGAATTTATTCAAAGTATTTTAGAAACTTTAGAAATGTTATTTTTATCAGGTATATACTCATTTATTATAGGATTATTTTTAGGTACTGTATTAGTAGTGACTAGAAAAGGAAATATCTTAGAAAATAGATTCATTTATAGAAGTCTAGATATTTTAGTAAATATATTTAGATCTATACCATTTGTAATCTTAATTACAGCATTAATTCCTGTGACTCAAGCTATAGTAGGAACCTTTATTGGTGTTAAAGGAGCAATTTTCCCCTTAGTAGTAGGCTGTACTCCATTTTTCATTAGGCAAGTAGATATGGCATTGTCAGATATAGATAATGGGTTAATAGAAGCCGCTCAGTCTATGGGAATTTCTCCAGTAGGAATTATATTTAGAGTTTATCTTAAAGAAAGTATACCAGCCTTAGCTCGTTCGACGACTATTACTATTATAAGTTTATTAGGTTTAACAGCTATGGGTGGTGCTGTTGGAGGTGGAGGGTTAGGATCCTTTGTAATAAGATATGGACATAATAGGTATTATCAAGATATTACCTATGTGTCAGTAGTAGTTATATTAGTCTTTGTTACAATAATTCAGTTTATAGGAAACACTATAATTAAAAAAACTACACATTAAAAGGAGAGTATAAAAATGAAAAAGATAATTGTAGCATTATTATTAATATCAGTCTTATTAGTAGGATGTAGCAGTGGAGAGAATAAGCCAGTAAAAGGTGATGAAGAAAATAATGTTGTAAGGGTAGGCTTAACAGGTAGTGATTCTAAAGTATGGAATCATATTAAAGAAGAAGCGAAAAAAGAAGGTATAGACATTGAATTAGTCTTCTTTGATTCATATCCTTTACCTAATGCAGCCTTAGATTCTGGTGAAATTGAATTAAATAATTTTCAACATTATACCTATTTAAATACAGAAATAGAACAACATGGATATGAGTTGTCAGTAATTGGGGAAACAGTATTAGCACCATTAGGGATATATTCTAAACAGATTGAAAGTATAGAGGAATTAGAAGATGGGGCAACTATTGCAATACCAGATGATGTAACCAATGGTGGAAGGGCCTTAATATTACTTGAATCTCAAGGACTGATTTCTGTAGATCCAGAAGCAGGAGATATACCTACTATTAAGGATATAGAAAATCCTAGAAATTTTGAAATTATGGAATTAGCTGCTACTAATATTCCAGCATCATTAGAGGAAGTTCCTTTAGCTATTATTAATTCAGGTGTAGCTAGAGATGCAGGTTATATTCCAACTGAAGATGCTATAGTTTTAGAAGATTCTAAAACAGGTGATAATCCATATATAAATATAATAGTAGCTCGTACAGAAGATAAGGATAATGAGGTATATAAACGTATAGTAGAAATTTATCAAACAGATGAGACGAAGAGCGTAATTGAAGAGGATAGTAAAGGATCATCAATACCTGTGTGGTAAATAAAATTTTAAAAACAGAATCTTTAAATTCGAAGAGGTTATAGAGGATTTAAAGATTCTGTTTTTATGTAAAATTAAGAATGATTAATATTTATAAGACTGAAAGATATAATAATTATCTCTTTAATTTTCTTTGTTGTAATTTATCATTTAATGTAGTATTATTTAGGTAGTAAAGAAATATTGTAGTTTATAGGATATAATCTACAATATAATTTTACAAAAGTAATATAATAGGGTAATATAGATTTTAATACTATACAAGGGGTAGAAATAGTAAAAGAAGGATTAAAGACTATTTATTATATTAGTAAATAGGAGTGAAATAAATGAGAAAGCAAAGAAAAAGAGAACATGTGGAAAATTTTTTAAGAACTACATTTAAAGGTGATACCCTACTAGATGATGTATTTCTAGAGCATAATGCATTACCAGAACTAAATTTATCAGAAATTAATACAAAGATGGAATTTTTAGGAAAGGAAATAGATTATCCTATAATGATAAATGCTATGACAGGTGGTTCAAAATTTGCTGCAGAAATAAATAGAGATTTATCATTATTAGCTAGTGAGTTTAATATTCCTATGGCAGTAGGATCAGAAACTATAATAGTCTGTGAAGATGATGGGTGTAGAGGATCTTTTAAGGTAGTAAGACAAAATATAGGGTCTGAAGGAGTAGTAATAGCCAATCTAAGTGGACATGCTACACTAGACGATACGAAAAAAGCCTTAGATATAATAGAAGGCGATGCTATGCAAATTCATTTAAATGTGGCACAAGAATTGTCAATGGAAGAGGGAAACAGAAGTTTTAAAGGTATACTAGATAATATTGAAAATATAGTTAATAATATAGACAAGCCTGTAATAGTAAAAGAAGTAGGATTTGGTATATCAAAAGATGTGGCTCAAAGACTTTATGATATAGGGGTTCAATATGTAGATGTATCAGGTCATGGAGGAACTAACTTCATAGAAATAGAGAATTTAAGAAATATAGGTACAGATTTAACTGATTTATATTCTTGGGGTATTCCTACAGCACTATCTTTAATTAAATGCCGAGAATTAACAGATGATCTTAGGATAATATCTAGTGGTGGGATTAGAAATAGTATGGATGTTGCTAGATCTTTAGTACTAGGGGCAGATATTGTAGGTGTAAGTGGAGAACTCTTATCCTATTTGGTACATGGTGGATATGATAATGCATATGATTATTTAGATTCATTAACTTATAAATTAAAAATGATAATGTTAATGATGGGAAAAAAGAATTTAAATGATTTTAGAAAATCAGATTATAAAATAAAAGGGCAATTAAAGGAATTATTAGATAATTAATAAAAAAGACAAGGATATAATGTTGTAAATTAACATTATATCCTTGTCTTTTTTAAACTTTCTTTAGAAGCCTCCTGCACCTCCACCACCGGCGCCTCCACCACCGCCACCAGTAAAGCCACCACCGCCACCAAAGCTAGTGCCAGTAGAATTTGAACTAGATCTATGATAAGTGCCGTAGAAACTATGACTTATTTTATCCTCCATAAGAGAGCCACCTTTATTATTCATTAGAAAATACCAATATCCCCAATATATAGGGTAATAATCTGAAGAGATATTCTCACGATAATTATTTAAATCTTTCATTGGAACTCCTAGAGCTATAGCATATATTAAACTTTCATCTTCTGTAATATCCATATCTTTTCTTTCTAAGATTGATATGTCTTCTTTAAAGTCTTTCCATAGTAAATATTGAATATGTCCTTTATCAGATTTTCTATGATATAAGAATACAGAATATATTACTAAGATAATAGATATACCAATTAATATAATACCATAAAATCCATTATTAATAATAGAAAATATACTTAGGGTTATAATAATGACATAGAGAATCAATAGATAAACAAAATATTTTCTTCCTTTAGGATCAAAATATTTTTTAGTTTCTAAATCGCTTTGAATTTGCTTTTTCCAATTAGCTAAAATTTTATTAAAGTTGCTAGGATGTTTTTTTCTATTATCTTTAATATCTAAAGTACTTACTTCCTCACCATTCCCAAGGCTAAAGATCCAATCTATAAAATATTCTTCATGATCTGTTAGGTTTTTATCAGGATTAGAAACCTTCTTAAAAATAAACTCTTTATCCTCATACTTACTTTTAGAAAATTTCTTTTCCTGCTTAGATGTATCTACCTTTATTTCCTCTATAGTAATATATCCTCTACGAGATAAGTCAAATAAGGTAGCTAATACGGTTCTAGTATTAATTGTATGATTCATAAATATACCTACTTCAGCAGGACTTATTAAATCAGGATATAAGCTATCCATTTTTTCAAAGATATCAGGACTTCTTCTAAATCTATTAAAGACAAATGACATCAATCCAAGAGTTATAGCAGAAAAAATTAAGGATAAGTTATTAAATATACTTTTCCGTTTTTCTTTTTCTACTGCATCTTCATTTATTTTATCATTATATTTTTCTTCTTCTTCTAAAATATTATTTAGTTTATTATCTCCTGTATTTGTGCTATTAGAAATATAATCTAAAGGAAATAAAACTCTAGCCTCTATAAAGGTTTCACTAGGTACATCTTCAATTTCCAATTGAATTAAATCATTATTAACAAAGTGAATTTCTCCATTGAAAGGTCCATGACCAAAAATATCTATATCCTCTTTATTAAACTTAGGTAATTTTATAGTGGCAGAGAAATAATCTATAGGAGTTTCATTTTCTTTTCCTAAAAACTTGTAGTAGAATTCTCCTGTATCTTCATGTCGTACAGCTACATTTTTTAATGTATATTTAAGCCTAAAAGTTTTATCTTCATCTTCAGATGGTGAAAAAATTTGTATATTTGTAGAATTATTTTCGTTTATAATCATATATAAATCTGAATCACCTTCACTAGCATCTGAAGAAAGCTTATATTCCTTCTCCTCTCCAGAGACTATTTCATATAAACTGAAATCTTCTATACCATCTGTGTCCTCTAACACAATCTCTCTAAAGACACCATTAAACTCATCCTTAAATTGAAAGGTGATATCTTCTGTTATAGATAAATCTCCATTATCTAAGAGAGTAGAATCTACAATCCAAGTACCTATATTTAAACTATCATCAGCAAATACATTATGTGGTAAGAAATTAATAATCAATATAAAGATTAATATATAAATAAATTTTTTCATATTATTACCTCCTAGATAGGAATA
>DATGUA010000008.1:0-5074 GCA_035301545.1 Tissierellaceae bacterium
CCATTATTGCATCTTCTATCTCTTCTTTATGATCTTCTAATTTTGCTTTTTTAGCTTCTTTCTTTTCGTGTACTTTTATTATATGGTAGCCGTTTTCAGTTTCTACTACATCACTGATTTCTCCTTCTTTTAGATCAAAGGCTGCTTCTTCAAATTCAGGTACCATTTCTCCCTTACCAAAGAATCCTAATTTTCCACCTTCATCTTTACTACCATCTATAGAATGTTTTTCTGCTAATTTTTCGAAGTCTTCACCATCATCTAGCTTTTCTTTTATTTCTTTAGCTTCATCTTCCTCTTCTACTAATATATGACTTGCATCTACTTCTTCTTTTTCTCCTAATTGGTCTTTATTTTCTTCGAAATATTCTTCTATTTCTTCATCTGATACTTCTATTTCATCTTCTAAAAGTGCTTTTACCTTTAGATTAAATAATATGCCTTCTTCTAATCCTTCTAATGTTTGACCTTGGCTGGCTAATACTTGTTCAAATGCTTCTTCTCCACCGTATTGTTCTGCCATTTTTTCTATTTCCTTGTCTAGATCTTCTTCTGACACTTCTTTATCTTCTTTTTCTAATTCTTGATCTACTATTTTTTCTCCGATTAAGGATTCTAAAGCTTGATCACCTATTTGTTCTACCATTTCGTCATATAGTTCGTCTTTAGTTATATCTTGATCTCCTACTTTACCTACTACCTTACCACTACCTTCACTACCACATGCTACCATTAGACTAGCAATTAATAACATAGATACAGCTAGTACTATGTATTTACTAGTTTTACTTTTAAATCTTTTAAACATTATCCAATAGCCTCCTATACTTTACTAGGAAAAATTATCTAGTCTATAATTGATTTCCTTAATAATCATTATACTATATCTTACTAGATAAATTGTGTTATATCAATGTAAATTTTTATTTTAGGCTAGATTGGATTTCTTCTACCATTTTTTCAGTTCCATATATTCCACCTGTTGATACATACCATATATGTGCATCTAAGTAGTTTATATTATCATTTTTATATGCTGTGGTGCCTTTAATTAAGTCATTGTCCATTACTTGTTTAGCTGATATATCTCCACCTGTTACTGCTGCCCTATCCAGTACATATATATAATCTGGATCTTCTTCTACTATATATTCAAATGAAATTTTTTGTCCATGAGTAGATGAGTCTATAGTTTCATCTACTGGGGTTAGTCCAAATTCTTCATATAATACTCCAAATCTTGAACCTGGACCATATGCACTTATATTTCCATCATTAGCCATTACAAATAATGCATTTTTATCCATAGATGTAGCTTCTTCATTTAGATCATTTATTTTTTCTTCTATTTTTTCTACTTCTTCTTCTATCTTTTCCTCTTCATCAAATATTTCTCCTATTGTTTCTGCATTATTTTTAAATGCATCTATATATTTTCCATCATTTATATTTAGGTATAATGTTGGAGCTATTTCTTCAAATTCATCATATAAATCTGATTGTCTCCCTGAAATTATAATTAGATCTGGGTCTAGTTCATATATTTCTTCAAAATTTGGCTCTTTTAATGATCCTACATCTGTATAGTCTTCACCTTTATATTCTTCTAAGTAATCTGGAAGTGTTTGTTTTGGAAGTCCTGTTACATTTCCACCTATAGTATCTATTATATCTAATATTCCATAGTCAAATACTACTACCTTTTCAGGGTTCTTTTCTATATGAGTTTCACCTAATTCATGTTCTATATCTATTATCTCTTCTTCATCTTTGCTACTATCTACATCTTGGGATCCTCCATCACAAGCTACCATTGCTATGGAGCTAATTATTAATAATGTTAGTAATAATAATGCTTTTTTATTTTTTATCATTTATTTACACCTCTTATAGTTTTTTATTTAGAAATAGACACATAATTTCATATCGTCTACATCTTGTATTCTAAAGTCTAAATCGTATATTTTTCCTAATACATTTTGACATATCATATGCTCAGTACTACCTGCTTCTTCGATTATTCCATCTTTTAATGCTACTATATAATCTGAATAACAAGAAGCAAAATTTATATCATGAATTACTATTATAATAGTTTTATTTAGATCTTTAACTAGTTTTTTTAGTATTTTCATTATTTCTACAGAATGTTTCATGTCTAGATTATTTAATGGTTCATCTAATAATATGTAGTCTGTATTTTGTGCTATTACCATTGCTATATATGCTCTCTGTCTTTGACCACCACTTAATTGATCTAGGTATTTATCTTCTATATCTTTTAATTTCATATATTCAATAGCTTGGTCTACATATTTTTCGTCTTCCTTAGTTAGTGCACCTTGACTATATGGAAATCTACCAAAATTAACTAATTCCCTAATAGTAAGTCTAATATCTATATGATTAGATTGTTTAAGTATAGAAACCTTTTTTGCTAATTCTTTACTATCCCAATCTCCTATTTCTTTACCTTCTATAAATATCTCACCTCCATCTTTACTTATTATTCTACTTACCATAGATAATAGTGTAGATTTACCAGCACCATTAGGTCCGATAAATGATGTTATACTACCCTTTTCTATTTTAGTAGACACATTATCTACTACTTTGATACCATTGTATTGTTTACTAACATTTTTGACTTCTATCATGCTACATTCTCCTTTAACAATAAGTATATAAAGTAAAATCCGCCAACAAAATTTATAATTACTGATATAGGGATACTAAAGTTAAATATTCTTTCTACTAAAATTTGTCCCCCTAATAATGCTACTACAGACATAAGTACTGAACCTAGTATTAAGTATTTATGTTGGTAAGTTTTTAAAAACTCACGAGTTAGATTTACTACTAATAATCCTAAAAATGTAATAGGTCCTACTAAAGCTGTAGATATAGATATTAATATAGATACTATAAATAACATATTTTTTTGAACCCTATCATGTTCTACACCTAGATTTATCGCATTATCTCTTCCTAAAGATAATACGTCTAATACTTTTATATATCTATAGGAGTATATAGCTACTCCTAATACTATTACTGTAGATAATGTTAAAATATTAGTATTTACATTATTAAAACTTGCAAACATTTTATCTTGTATATGTAGGAACTCATTTGGATCTATCATCATCTGCATAAATGATGATATACTTTGAAATAATGTACCTAGTATTAATCCAACTAAGAGTAGTGTTACTACATTATCTCCTTCTTTTTTAAATAAAAATCTATATAAAATCCAGGAAAAACCTATCATCAATATTGTAGATATAATAAAATTTATATTTTTGTTCATAATTGCTGAATTAGTAGATCCTAATACAAATACTAAAAATGTTTGTACTAACATATATAGTGAATCTAATCCTAATACACTAGGAGTTAGTATTCTATTATTAGTTATAGTTTGAAATATAGTTGATGAGAAAGCTATGGAAGCTCCTGTTATTACTATTGCTATTACTTTTGGTACTCTTTTAGATATTAGATATCCTGAGTTTTTACTATTTAGACCTATGAATATAAAAGCTCCTATTAAAATTAAGGATATTAATATTAAAATACCTATCTTTCTTTTGATATTCATTATTTCTTCCCCCTAACTATTAAGTATAAAAATACTATACTTCCTATTATTCCTACTGTAAGACTAATAGATATTTCATAAGGGTATATAATGAGTCTACTTAATATATCACAGGCTAATAGGAATACTGCTCCAAATAATGCTGTATGTCCTATATTCTTTTCCATATTGTCTCCTTGGATCTTTGTTACTATATTAGGTATTATAAGTCCTAAAAATGGTATTTTCCCTATGGTTATTATGGTTAATGCTGAAATTAAAGCTACTAGACCTATTCCTATATTGACTACTCTATTGTAGTTCAGTCCTAGATTTGCTGCAAAATCTTCCCCCATTCCAGCTACCGTAAATTTATTTGCATATATAAATGCTATGAAAATCATTGGAATACTTATGTATAATAATTCGTATCTACCTTTTATTATCATTGAAAAGTCTCCTTGGAGCCAGGTAGATATATTTTGTACTAAATCAAATCTATAAGCAAAGAAAGTAGAGATTGAATCTATAATATTTCCTAACATCATTCCTATCAATGGAATAAATATAGCATTTTTAAACTTTACTCTCTTTAGTATCTCCATAAATAAGAATGTACCTGCTAATGCAAATATAAATGCTATAAACATTTTCTTTAAAGAACTAGAATCATTCATTAGCATAATAGATATTAGCACTCCAAATTTAGCTGAATCTACTGTTGCAGCTGTTGTAGGAGATACAAATTTGTTTCTACTGATTTGTTGCATTATTAGTCCTGCTATACTCATGCCCATACCTGCTATTATTATACTTATAAGTCTAGGTAATCGGCTTTGATATATTATCTGTATATCTTCTTGATTGAAGTTGAGGATTTCTGTTACCTTAACATCCTTTACTCCAATAAATATAGAGATGAAAGACAATATAATTAGCATCAAGATTAAATATCTTTTTTTCATTAAATAACCTCTATTCTATTTCATACTATCTTAGTCAGATTAATTGAATATAATTAACCTACATGATATAATTAGTAATGACATTGATAGTGATTATCAGTATCAAATGTAATATTATAATATCAATTCTTTTTTAAAGAATCTTTGATTATATTTATATTTTTATTATTATATTTAGACATTTTGAAAGGAGTCATAAAATTGTTATATGATAGTCATATAAAAAAGGTAACTGATAAGTTCTTTCTATTAACTCATATACCGATTAAAGCCTTTAGAATAGACGAAGATCCTATATATTCTACTGGTTATACTAATAGATTAGAAAGAATTTTTCATTCTAAAAATATTTATGAAAGGATTATAGATTTATCTAGGGATAGGAACAAGCCTATGTATATATTAAATGAATCTGATAATACATATTATATTTCATGTTCTATCTGTCCTAGAAATAAGTTTAGAGGTATATTTATTATAGGGCCTTGTTCTACAGATCAGTATAATGATTTAAATATTCCATTTA
>DATGUA010000009.1:0-41820 GCA_035301545.1 Tissierellaceae bacterium
AAGGATTTATGACCAAGGCATGGGTTACATCTTTTTGGATATTAGTTGGTTTTGCAGTAATAGGATTACCTAGTGTATCTCAAAGAGCTATGAGTTATAAAGATTCTAAAAGCTTACATTCTGGAATTAAATATGGAACGGTAGTTTCAGTTATTTTATTAATAGGTATGCATTTAGTAGGAGCATTTGGAGCTACATTAGTTTCTGGCATAGATTCAGGAGATCTAGTAGTACCAACATTAGCTACTAATATGTTTCCAAGTGTGATAGCTGGACTAATATTAGCAGGACCTCTTGCTTCTGTAATGTCTACAGTAGATTCTCAGCTTTTAGTAGTAGTAGGGGCTATAGTAAATGATTTAATAGTGAATTATATAAGACCTGAGATTAGAAAAGACCCTAAGAAGAGTTCTAGATTAACTATAGGAGCAGCAGTAGTACTAGGGATAATTATATTTATAATAGCAATGGATCCACCAGAATTAATGGTGTGGTTAAACTTATTTGCATCAGCTGGACAATTATCTACATTCTTATGGCCTATAATATTAGGACTATACTGGAAAAAGGCTAATGCTCAAGGTGCTATAGCAAGTATGATAGTAGGTATAGGAACTTATGTAAGTTGTAATTATCTCTGGCCTAGACCAATGGGAATGGATCCTATAGTTTTATCACTGATATTATCATTAGGGGCTTTCATTTTAGTATCTAATATAACAGAAAAACCATCAGATAAGGTAATAGAATTATTCTGGGGTATATAATAGTAAACAAAAAATCCTCTCTTTAGTCTAGACTAAAGGAGGATTTTAAATTGTAATAGTTTGATTTACATATTTATTTAAATCTCTTTATTATTATCTTCTTCAACTTTATTTTCAAATTTTTCTAATTGTCTTTTAGCAAATTCTCTTCCACCTAGTCCAAAAGATAGAGCAAAGGCTACTGAAAGTCCACCAAGTACTAATAAGAATGCTATATTAACAATAGTAGATGCAAATTTAATTTGTTCTAAAGTCATAAATACTGCAAATACAATTATCATATATTTAGTAATGGCAGCTGCAAATGGACTATTTGCATATTTGTTTATAAGATTTTCTACAAGGTATCCTGCTAAGATTCCTACTCCTATTATTATAAATCCACTTATTAATAGAGGTAGATAAGCGATTACTGCATATCCTATAGTGTTTAATACATCAAGTTTTAATACTCTTAAAGCTTCGACAGTCATAAATAGAATAATAACAATTTGCACTATATTAGCGATTATTTTAGATAGATTAAATTTAGGAATATTTCCATCTGTACTTTCATCTATCCAATGAAATACTTTTTCTATACCTGCTCTAGTGAGTAGGTCTTCTAATACTTTAGATATAAATTGTGCTATATAATATCCAAGAACTATTAGAATAATAGCTACAAATATATTTGGAACCATTCTCATTACATTATTTAATACTATTAATATTGGTTCTGTAAGTGTAACAATACTTAATGTTTCTAATGCCATTGTAATAACAGGAATTAGAAATAGTCCAAATACTACTTTTGAAAGTACATTTGCTAAAGTGTATTGTTGTTTTTCAACTGATTCTTTTGTAGAATCATCTGATAATTGTGGACTAAATTTATTATACCATTTGTCAATATTTACAGTTTGTAAAAATGTGTAGCTTAGATCTCTTAATATCTTAGCTATAAAGTATCCAATAAATAATATGATACCTGCTCCTATAAGTCTTGGAATAAATGCAAGTAAATTTTGCATCATATTAGATATTGGTGCTGATACTGAATCCATATCTAATGTGTCTAATATACTTGGTATAAATAACAAAAATACTAAAAAGTATATTATCTGAGCTATATCTTGGACCTTATCTTCTCCATATTCTGGATCTGCTGGTTTTTGTCCTCTAGCTAAATATTCATCTACTTTCGTTTTGAATAATAATTTTTCTATAATTTGTCTTGCTAAGGATGCAACCCCCCAAGCTATTAAAAGTAGAAGTATAGCTTTTAAAATACTTGGTATATATCCAATTATACCTTCTAACGTATTACCAAAATAATAATCCATAATTCATTCCCCCTATATTTTTGTTCTTTTTAATTGATATATAATTGTAGTTACCCTAGTTTTTTAATAATACTCATAATTTGTAAAAAAATGTAATTTGGCAAATATTTTATAGATATGTTATAATTAATTAAAATTAGGAATATATGAATTAGAGATAAATGATTTAAAGATAATCTTGGGGGTATGTATATGAATGAGAAAAGCTTAAAACTCTTAGTAGTAATGTTAAGAGCATCTCAAACAGTAACAGATTTAGTTAAAAAAGATATGAAAGAATATGGAATAAATCCAACAGAATTTACTGTTCTTGAACTTTTATATAATAAAGGAGATCAACCTATACAAAAGATAGGAGAAAAAATTTTATTAGCTAGTAGTAGTATAACTTATGTAGTAGACCAGTTAGAGAAAAAATCTTTTGTTAAAAGAGTGGATTGTCCTGATGATAGAAGGATAAAATTTGCCTCTATAACTGAATATGGAATAGAATTTATGGATAAAATATTTCCACAACACGAAGAAAGAATTAGAGAAATATTTAATAATTTAACAGAAGAAGAAATAGATAAGTCTATAGAATTATTTAAAAAGATAGGGCTACAAAAGTAGCCATTTAATTTAAAGATATATCTCGAATTCGAGATAAATTATAAGGAGGAATAATAATGAAAAAGAGAAATGTAGGAATTCATCATATAACATCAATAGTAGGTAATCCTCAGAAGAATGCAGAATTTTATGGAGAGGTATTAGGTCTTAGGATGGTGAAGAAATCAGTTAATTTTGATGATCCAAGAGTTTACCATTTATATTTTGGAGATAAGGATGCTAGACCTGGAACCATAATAACATTTTTCCCATATGAGGATGCTGGGGAAGGTATAGTAGGTGATGGTCAAGTAGGAGTAACCACATATATAATTCCAGGGGGAGCTATGAGTTTTTGGGAAGATAGATTGGGTAAGTTTAATATAGATTATAAAATAAGTGAAAGATTTAATGAAAAATACCTAGAATTTAATGATCCTCACGGTCTAAAATTAGAATTAGTAGAAAGGAAAGATGGAGTTAAAAACCATTGGGGATTAGATGATATAGATTCTAGTGTAGCTATAAAGGGATTTGGAGGGGCGGTATTTTATTCTCATTTTCCAGAAGTAACAGCTAAGACTGTGGAAGAGATGCTGGGACTGGAAAGGATAGGAAGAGAAGGAGATTTTTTAAGATTTAAATCTTCAGGAGATATTGGAAATATTATTGATGTGAAAATGGTGTCTAGTGGTAGAGGAAAAAATAATATTGGTACGGTACACCATATATCATGGAGGGCCGAGGATGAAGAAGATTTATTAGAATGGCAAGAACTAGCAAGGGAAAATAAATTTGTTGTGACAGATATAAAGGAGAGAAATTACTTTAAATCTATTTACTTTAGAGAAAGAGGAGGAATCCTATTTGAAATAGCTACTGATGGTCCAGGATTTACCTTTGATGAAGATATAGATTCCTTAGGAGAAAAATTTGTCCTACCTGAGTGGCATGAGGATAAAAGAGAAAGGCTAGAGAAAACTTTACCACCAATTAATATAAGAAGAGGGCAGGAAAGTAAATAATAAATTAGTAAAATAATCATAATCCTTGAAAGGATTATGATTATTTTTTGTTTGGGGAAAATTCAATTTACAAAGAAATCCAATTAATCTTTAGTAAGTTTGAATAAGTACCACTGTAATTATTTAAGTATATTATTTATGGTAAGTAATGATGTTAAGGCACACTATATACTTTCCATAATCTTAACTTTGATTCCTATTGACATAATTTTAAAAATAAATCAGTAATAATTGTTGACTGTCGACAATATATATGTTATATTACCAGTAATAAGTTTAGTTAAAGGAGGCTAAAATGAAGAGTCTAACCCAAGAGAACATATCAAAAAGGCTAAATCTAAATGATATGGTAGTAGATTATATAAAAGAAGGAATATTATCTGGTTTATATAAAAGTGGAGACCGCATATTAGAAAAGCAACTTTCAAATGAATTAAATATAAGTAGGGCCCCTATTAGAGAAGGAATAATGCAATTAGAAAAAGAGGGAATTGTAACAGTCATACCTAGAAAAGGAACATATATAAGAGAATTTAAACCAGAAGATATCCAAGAGGTCTTTGATATAAGGATCTTACTTGAAAATAATATAATTGAAATACTTATAAATGAAAACAAATTAAAAGATTCAGATTTTAAATTTTTAAATAAATTAGTAGATGAAATGGTAGAAATAGTAAGGTCTAATATTTCTGATAAGGAAAAGTCTATACAAATAAATTTAAAAGATATGGAATTCCATAGGTATATATGGGAAAAATCTGGTAGCAAAAGAAGAGTAATAATATTAGATGGACTGTTTTTCCAATTAAGAATGGCTATGTTATATGATATGGAGAAAACAGGGGACTTACTAGTTTCTGCAACTGATCACTATAAAATAATAGAAAGCCTGCAGGTTAAAGATATAGAAAGAAGTAAAAAGGAATTATCTAATCATATCATTACCTATGGTAAATAGAAGCTAAGATATCTTATTTTTATTTACCATAAGTTTTGTCAATCTGTGTCGACAATATACAATACAATAAATATAAAAAGGAGTGTAGAAAATGAAAGAATTATATTTTTCAGTAGAAGAGTACAAGGAAAGATTAAAAAGAACAAAATCAAAGATGGAAGAGAAAGGTTTAGATTTGTTAATAGTAACAGATCCAGCTAATATGAATTATTTAACAGGTTTTGATGGTTGGTCTTTTTATGTTCACCAATGTCTAATTGTAGCATTAGATAGGGAAGAACCTATATGGGTTGGGCGTGGGCAAGATGCAAATGCAGCCGAAATTACTTCCTATCTGAATGAGGAAAACGTAATCCCATATACAGATGACTATGTACAATCTCTTGTAAAACATCCTATGGATTTTGTATCTGACATTATTCAAAGGGAAGGTTATGGAAATAAAACTATCGGGACAGAAATGGATACCTATTATTTTACTGCAAAATGCCAGGAAAGTTTAGTTTCAAACTTAAAAAATGCAAAATTTAAAGATGCTACAAATCTAGTAAATTGGGTGAAAATCATTAAGTCAGATAAAGAGATTGAATATATCAGAAAGGCAGCTATAATAGTAGAAAAAACTATGGAAACAGCTTATAATTCAGTGGAAAAAGGAGTCAGGCAGAATGAAGCTGCTGCAAACGTATATCATGCACAAATATATGGAACCGAAGAATTTGGAGGAGATTATACATCAATAGTACCACTTATGCCTAGTGGAGTAAGAACCTCAACACCTCATTTAAGCTGGACAGATGAAAAATATAATGAAGGAGATACTGTAATACTGGAGTTAGCAGGATGTTATAGAAGATATCATTGCCCATTGTCTAGAACTATGATAATAGGAGAGGCACCACAAAAGGTAAAAGATTTAGCTAATGTAGTAGCTGAAGGTTTAACTGATGCATTAAATTCTATAAAACCTGGTATTACCTGTGAGGAAGTTGAAAGAGTGTGGGCTAAAAGCATATCTAAAAGTGGATTTATAAAAGATTCTCGTATAGGTTATTCTATGGGTCTTAATTTTCCGCCGGATTGGGGAGAGCATACTGCAAGTTTCAGACCAGGAGATAAAACAGTATTGGAACCTAATATGACATTTCATATGATTCCTGGTATATGGTTAGATGACTGTGGAGTAGATATTAGTGAATCCTTTAGAGTCACAGAATCTGGAATAGAGTTATTTACTAATTATCCTAGAAAATTATTAGAAAAATAATTTAAGTAAGAGGTGATCATATGAAAATTAACAAGTGGATAGGTAAGGTTGAAGAATTTATATTAAGTATTTCCGTAGTGATTATGGCTATATTACTAGTATTTGGTGTAATAATGAGAGTAATATTTAATAATAGCTTAACCTTCTCAGAGGAAGTAGGGGAAATGCTTATGATTGTAGTAACGTTTTTTGGAATATCATATTGTGCCAAAACAGGTAGGCATATTACTATGTCAATAATATTTGATATGGTAAGAAATAAAAATAAAAAGATCCTTATGTATATAATAACTTTATTTTCTGCAGTAACGTTATTAGTATTAACATATATAGGTATAGATTATACAGTATCTACTATGAACTTTAAAATAATTACCCCAGCACTTCAGATGCCAAAATACTTAGTATATATTTTTATACCTTTAGGATTTTTATTAGGAACAATAGAATATATTACCACTTTTCTATTGAATTTTAGGGATAAAGAAAATCTTTATTTAACAAGTGAAATAAAGATTCCAATGGATTCAGAAATTAAAGTAGATTTAGATACTTTAATGGAAGAAGAATCCCCTATAAAGGAGGGAGAGTAAAATGATATTAATATTAATGGGTATTTTAGTAATTACATTTTTACTTAACATCCCAATGTTTATAGGAATGATAGTAGCACCTCTTGTAACGATGCTAGTTTATTTTCCTAACGTAAGTCCTGTAATAGCTATCCAACAATTAGTTGCAGGAATATCCCCTATAGTTTTATTATCTGTACCAATGTTTATACTAGCTGCGGATATAATGAGTGTAGGGCAGACTTCAAATAGACTACTAGATTTTGTAGATACATTTGTAGGACATATACACGGAGGAATGGCTATTACAACAGCTGCAACTTGTACATTATTTGGTTCCATATCAGGATCTACTCAAGCGACTGTAGTAGCTATAGGTAAGCCAATGAGAAATAGGCTTGGAGATATAGGCTACAAAGATGAAGATACAATAGCTCTTATTATAAGTTCATCGATTATAGCACTATTAATACCACCAAGTATTTCCATGATAATGTATGCAGTAGTTACTGGAACTTCAGTAGGGGATCTATTTATAGCAGGGGTTATTCCTGGATTACTTATACTATTAGTTTTTGCAATATATAGCTATTTTAAAGCTAAAAAAGATAATATACCGAGAACTGATAGATTAAATATGAAAGAAAGATTTAGAGCCTTTAAAAAAGCAATAGCACCATTAGGCTTTCCGATAATAATATTTGTAGGAATATATTCAGGCTTCTTTAGTCCAACAGAAGCGGCAGCAGTATCCGTATTATATGCTTTTATATTAGAAGTGTTTGTATTTAAATCTATTGAAATAAAGGAGATAAAGGATATAACATTATCAACAGCAGTGGTCACAACAGCAGTATTTGTACTAGTTGGGGCAGGTGCATTATTATCATGGGTTATATCTTATGCTAGACTTCCACAACAAATAACAGAAACTGTATTAGGAACAAATCCATCTGCTATAAAAGTACTTATTACCGTAACCATATTTTTTTATATAGCGGGGATGTTCGTGGATTCGCTAGTTGCAATAGTCATACTTACACCTATATTTTTTCCAGCTGCAATGCAAGCAGGAATTGATCCTATACATTTAGGTATAATTATAACTCTGCAGGCAGCTATAGCCTCTATAAGTCCACCTTTTGGATGTAATATATTTACAGCTAGTGCAGTCTTTGACTTACCTTATATGAAGGTAGTGAGAAAGTTACCAGTATATTTAGGACTTTTAGTTATAATAACAGTATTGATAATAGCTTTCCCACAACTTTCATTAATAATGCTTTAGCCAAGGAGGGATAGATTTTGGATATTAAAGAAAAGATTAAATCTTTAGAAAAAGAGCTTATCGATATCAGAAGAGATATTCATATGCATCCAGAATTAGGATATCAAGAGTTTAGAACTTCAAAGAAAGTATCAGATTATCTTAAAAAACTAGGTCTAGAAGTAGAAACTGTTTCTAAGACAGGAGTTGTAGGACTTCTTAAAGGTAAATACGAAGGTAAGACTTTAATGTTAAGAGCAGATATGGATGCTTTACCACAGAAAGAGGAAACTAATTTACCTTTTAAATCAGTAAATAAGGGAGTAATGCATGCATGTGGTCATGATGGGCATACGGCTATGCTTATGGTAGCTGCAAAACTATTATCAGAATACAAGGAGCGATTAAAAGGAAATATAAAGTTTGTATTCCAGCCAAATGAAGAAGAAGCAGGAGCCTTAGATATGATAAAGGAGAATGTCTTAGAAAATCCTAAAGTAGATGGAGCTTTTGGCATACATTTATGGGCTCCTTTAAAAAGTGGAAAAGTAGGATTAGCCGAAGGACCTGTTATGGCAGCATTAGATGAATTTGAACTAGAAATAATAGGTCAATCTGGACATACAGGATCACCTCATACTGCAATAGATCCAATAATAGCCTCTACAAATATTATCCAATCGATCCAGTCTATACAGACTAGAGAAATAGATCCTTTATCTCCTGTAGCAATTATGATTGGAAAAGTAAATGGAGGAACTGGAAGAAATGTAATAGCAGATAGTGTAAATATCGGAGGAACTATAAGATATCTATTTAAAGATGAGGAGAAAGAAAGGAAAGAGCTTCTTGAAAAGTTTGAAAGGGTTATAAAAGGAACATGTATGGCGATGAATGTAGAATACAGATTAGAATTTATACCAAGTAATTTAGCACTTCAAAATAGTAATAAATTATTATCTTATGCAAGAGATGCTGCAATAAAGACTTATGAAAAAGAAGATATATTTGAAGAATATAGATCTATGGCAGGAGAAGATTTTGCAGAATTCTCTCAAAGAGTACCTAGTATATTTTATTTCTTAGGTGTAGGTGATCCAGAGAAGGGAACAGATTATCCTCATCACCATTCTAAATTTGATATAGATGAAGATATCTTAAAAATGGGAGTAGAAATCCATGTTCGTACAGCATTAGACTTTTTAAGTAATGGAAAGGAGGATGAAGAATGAAAAAGCCAATAATATTTATAATTCTTATATCTATAATAGCCTTAACATTTACTGGATGTGCTAATAATGGGGATAATGTCACAGAAGCAGCTAAAGAAGCAGAATATCAGTGGAAATTTGCCCATGAAGAAAATAATGGGAGTATACAGGATGTATATGCTAAAGAATTTAAAAGAGTTTTAGAAGAAAAATCTGATGGAAGAATTCATCTTGATATATATCCGGTAGGGCAAATAGGAGATGCTACCCAACAAGCTGAATTATTACAATATGGTGGTATAGAATTCGCTAATATATCACCTGGGAATACAGGAACTATAGTACCAGAAAACCAGCTTTTTTCATTACACTTTTTATTCTCAGAAGATATGGAAGTAAATAAAGAAATTCTTGAAGAAAGTAAAGCTTTAAATGAACTCTTATCAGAAAAATATCTAGAAAAGAATATAAAGATATTATCATATTGGACAGAAGGAGCAATGGAATGGACAACAAGTAAAGAGGCGAATACTCCTGATAAATGGAAAGGATTAAAGTTCCGTACTATGCCGTCTCCTATGATAGTAGCATCATATAAAGCTTATGGGGCAAATCCTACTCCATTGCCATACATGGAAGTATATAGTGCTTTACAGCTTAACATGATACAAGGTCAGGAAAACCCTATATCTGCAATAGAAGAAATGAAATTTCATGAAGTACAAGATTATTTTATACTAGGATCATCAAGTATCTATGCAACTACTACAGCAGTAAATCCTGAATTCTTTGAAGAGTTGCCAAATGATATAAAGGAGATAGTATTAGAAACGATAGATGAATTAGATGACTTTGCATTTGATACTCAAGAGCAACTAAATGAAGACGCTTTAGAAAAGATAAAAGAAAGTGATGTAAATGTAATAGAACTTACATCAGAAGAAAGAGAAGAGTTTAGAAAAGAAGCTGAGAAGGCATATCAACTATATATAGATGAAACAGGGGAAGATGGTGAAGAAATACTAAATACATTAATGAAAGAAGTAGAAAATGCATCAAAATAAATTAATATTACAAGGGGGATATATATGTTAAAATCAACAAGAGAAATTGATAATTTATTAAAAAAACATTTAAATTATAGGGAAAGTTGTTTGAATTTAATAGCGTCAGAGAACTATGCTAGTGAAAAAGTGAGAGGATATTTAACTTCAGATCTTGGTAATAGATATGGATGTTATTCTAGTGTAGACCCGGAAGATAGGGAATACACTGGAAACAAATATATACATGAAATAGAAATGGCAACCCAGGATCTTGTAAAAGATATATTTAATGCTAAATATGCTGATCTTAGACCTATCGGTGGTCATATGGCTGGAATGGGAGTAGTTTTAGCCTTATTAGAACCAGGAGATTTAGTAATAGAAGTAAGCTTAGAGGACTGGGGCCATGGATTAGTTGGACCTATGTGTGAAGTAAGACAATTTGATGAAACAATAAATGTAGAATATATGAAATTTGATAAGAACAGGGCTGTAGATACAGAGAAGCTAATAGAACAGACTAAAAGATTAAAACCTAAATTAATAATATTTGGTGGATCAGGTACATTGTTTGAAGAACCAGTAGAAGAGGTAAGTAAGATTGCAAAAGAAATAGGAACAATTGTAGCATATGATGCATCTCATGTAACTGGATTAATAGCAGGAGGAGTATTTCAAAATCCTTTAGATAGAGGGGCAGATGTTATGTTTGGAAGTACTCATAAATCTTTCCCAGGACCTCAAGGAGGATTTGCAGTAAGTAATAATAAAGAATTAATATTAAAAATAGGTAATACATTATCTCCTTCATTAGTAACAAGTCACCATCTAAATAGATTACCTGCATTAGCGGCATCTATTATAGAAATGAAAAAATATGGAGAAAAATATGGAGAACAAATAATTAAAAACTCTAAAGCATTAGCTACTGCTTTGGCCGATGAAGGCTTTAATGTATTTGGAAAAGATAGAGGCTACACAGAGACACATTTATTATTAATGGACCTTGGAGATATTATAGATGTTGCTCCTGCAGAATATTTAGAAAAATTTAATATATTATGTTCTGATGATTTCTCAGGAAGTAGTCCTGAAGTACGTATTGGGACTCCAGAGGTAACAAGACATGGTATGAAAGAAGAAGAAATGAAAGTAATAGCTAAATTTTTCAAAAGAGCCTTAGTAGATAAAGAGGATCCGGAAAAGCTTAAAATAGAAATATCAGAATTTAATAGAAAATACTTAGGATTACACTATGCATTTTAATCTAAGGGATTATCTTATCAATAAAAAATTTAATAAGGGTATATGGTTAATGAAAAGGTAATTTAAAAATAAATAGAATGGGTATATAGTTAATGAAAAGGTAATTTAAAAATAAATAGAATTTTAATTAAGGGGGAAGTATAAAGATGAAGTTAAGAACTGTTAAGGAATATGAAAAGATGGCAAAGGAATTGGAATTCTCCACAAAGGCATTTATAAATGGAGAGTTTGTAGATAGTGCTTCAGGAAATACATTTGAAACTATAAATCCAAGTAATGGTCAAGTAATAACTAAGATTACAAAATGTGGAGAAGAAGATGTAGATAGTGCAGTAGAGGCAGCAGAAAAGTCTTTTAATTCTAGAGTATGGGCAGGTATTGAAGCTAGTGAAAGAAAAGAAATAATGTTAAAATGGGCAGATTTAATTGAAGAACATGATGAAGAACTAGCAATTATGGAAACACTGGATAATGGAAAACCTATTAATGATACAGTAAATGGTGATGTTTCAGATACTATCTCTTGTATCAGGTTTCATGCTGAGGCAATTGATAAACTACAGGATGATATAACTCCATCTAGTGATGATGGGCTTAATATTGTAGTTAGGGAACCAATAGGTGTTGTAGCTGCCATAGTACCTTGGAATTTCCCATTGCTTATGGCAGCATGGAAGATAGCACCGGCATTAGCAGCAGGTAATAGTGTGATTGTAAAGCCAGCTAAACTTACTACCCTTACACTTCTTAAGATTGCTGAATTAGCAAAAGAAGCTGGAATTCCAAATGGTGTATTTAATGTGATTCCTGGTAGTGGTAGTGTAGTAGGAGATGCACTAGCAATTCATGAGGATGTAAGATTAATAACATTTACTGGATCTACTAAAGTTGGAAAAGGATTATTAGTAAAGTCTGGTGAGTCTAATGCAAAAAGAGTACTTCTTGAACTAGGAGGAAAAAGTCCAACTATTGTTATGCCAGATATTAAGGATCTAGATGATGTAGCTGAATCTATAGTAGAATCTGCACTTTTCAATATGGGACAAAATTGTACACAAAATTCAAGAATATACATTCACAAAGATATAAAGGAAGATCTAACTGAACTAATAGTTGATAAAGTGAATGCACACAAAGTAGGCAATCCTTTTGATCCAGAAACTACAATAGGTGCCTTAATAGAAGAAAAACATATGGAAAAAGTATTAAATTATATTAAAATAGGAAAAGATGAAGGTGGAAAAGTTATTTGTGGTGGTAAGAGAACATTAGAAGATACAGGTGGATTTTTCATCGAACCAACACTTTTTGATAATGTAGATCAAGATATGACTATAGCAAGAGAAGAAATATTTGGGCCAGTATTTTCTCTACTAGAATTTGAAGGTTTAGAAGAAGTAATTGAAAAAGCAAATGATACAAAATATGGCCTACAAGCATCTGTATATACTTCAGATCTAGATACAGCTAATAAGCTTGCTCGTGGCATCCAGGCAGGAGTAGTATCAGTAAACACTTATAGTGAAGGAAGCGAGAATGTTCCATTTGGTGGATTTAAACAGTCTGGTTTCTTTGGTAGAGATAAATCAATATGGGCAAATAGAAGTTATACAGAAACAAAATCAATTTGTATTGATTTTGATTAAGATATACATGTAATATTAACCAGAAAGTAATGAATATAGATTAATAAAAATATAAATATAAATAGATATATGAAGTAGAAATTAGAAATATAAAAGAATAATATAGAAATATAATAAAGGCCTTTACTTATGGAATAAGCGAAGGTCTTTATTATATATTTAAAGATTAGTATATTGAAAAATAAAGAAATGATTGGGGCTTTTACAAATTATATTAGGAAGGTTTAAAAGAATATAAAGTTCATGTATGATTACCTTATATATTATTAAGAACTAATTTAGACACTGTAATAGCAGATGCCTATTATATAGGTACTGTATTATATCCAGATGAGTTTGAAAATATAGATTCTGAAGAAAAAGCAGATGAAGTATATAAAAATTATTAAAAGAACTATTTATAATCATATAGTAGAAGATTATAGAGGGTTTGGAACTATTAAATTAGAAGATAGCATATAAAGTATAATTCTAAATTTAATGGGTATATGTTAATTAACAGGATTTTTAGGAGTGGAAATTATGGATGAAGAAAAATTAAAATATTTTAAATCAAAATTATTAGGAGAATGGGAAAAGACTATGAAAGATTTAGAAGCTATGGAAAAAAGAAAGGAAGGAATACAAGATGATTTAGATAGTGAATTATCTACTGAAGGAGATTATCACCCTGGTGATATAGGTACAGAATTATACATGGAAGAACAGACTGAAGGATTTAAAGAATTATTAGAAGAAAAACTTAGAGAAATAGATAAATCATTAGAAGATATAGAAGATGGAAGTTATGGATATTGTGATAATTGTGAAGAAATGATAAGTGAAGAAAGGCTTGAGGTAATGCCCTATGTTAAGACTTGTTTAGACTGTTCAGATGAAGATGTGGAATAGAAAATAAGTTATTACTAGCTTATATAAAGGTAGGATAGATTAAAATAAAGTTAATAGTCTAATAAATTGAATCATAGCTATCTGAGAGAATAGCTATGATTTTTGTATTTAATACCTTATAAAAGGATTTTAGATATATATTAATATGTATTAGGATTTTTAGTTTAATTAGGGTAATAGTTTATATTAGGTAATCAATTGTATTTGTTATATGAAATTATAGAATATAAGGAGATAACCAAAGATGAAAAGATTTTGGAAGAAAAGAAATATAGATCCTAATAAAGAAGATTTAACTGAAAAAGGCAAGAAAGGTACAAAGAAAGTTTTAAGTAAAAAGACTAAAGAAGCAGAGAAGATAATTAATGACCCTAAGAAGGTAGAAGAAAGACTGAAGGCAGCGTTAGATAACCTTCATGAAATTGATTTTGGACCTATTAATGATATTAAAGATGATGTTCTCTTATTAATTTCGGTTGTAGGGGATTGGATAAAAGGAATATATAGGGAGATACCTCTTAGTACTATAATTATGATTTTAGGTGGAATTATATATTTTGTTTCTCCGGTAGATTTTATACCAGATTATATACCTATGATAGGATATATAGATGATGCATTTGTTTTATCTCTAATAATAAAAAAGATAAAAGAAGATCTAGATAATTATAAAAGATGGAAAGAAGAGAAGTCAGAATAAAAATTATATAGGAGGAAAGATTTTGATAGAAAGTAAAGAATTAATTAACTATAATTTAGTAAATGAAAAAAAGAAAAAGGATAAAAAAGTTGATATTGATTATATATCAAAAGAAGCTATAAAAGATGTAAGGGAGTTTCATAAAGGCTTTAAGGAATATTCTGTAACTCCCTTACATAAATTAGAGAATTTAGCAAAATATTGTGGTTTGAAAAATATTTTCTTAAAAGATGAATCTTATCGATTTGGTTTAAATGCATTTAAAGTTTTAGGTGGGTCTTATGCTATAGGAAAATATTTAGCAGATAAATTAGATGTAGATATTTCTGAAGTAGATTTCGACTATCTAAAGTCTCTAGAAGCCAAAGAGAAACTAGAGGAAATCACATTTGTAACAGCAACAGATGGAAATCACGGTAGGGGAGTAGCCTGGGCAGCTAATCAATTAGGACAAAGGTCAGTAGTATATATGCCTAAAGGCTCCTCTCAAATTAGATTAGAAAATATTAGAAAAGAAGGAGCAGAAGCAAGTATTATAGAAGGAAATTATGATGATGCAGTAAGACTTTCTAATGAAATGGCTGAGAAGCATGGTTGGGTAGTAGTACAAGATACTGCTTGGGAAGGATATGAAGATATACCTAAGTGGATAATGGAGGGATATGGTACATTAATAGATGAAGCAATGGAACAATTAAATGAAGAAGATATAGAAAAACCGAGTCACGTGTTTTTACAGGCAGGTGTAGGTTCTTTTGCAGGAGCAGTACAAGGATATTTGGCAACAGAATTTGGGGATGAAAGACCAGTAACTATTATAATGGAACCAGATAATGCTAATTGTCTATATAGATCATCTTTAAGCGGAGAAAGAGAAATAGTAGATGGACATATGCCTACTATAATGGCAGGACTTGCCTGTGGAGAACCAAATACAGTAAGTTATGAGGTTTTAAAAGACTATTCAGATGGATACTTTTCCTGTCCAGATTATACAGCAGCTAGGGGAATGAGAATCTTGGCCTCTCCATTAAAGAATGATCCTCAAATAGTATCAGGAGAATCAGGAGCAGTAGGTATAGGTGTGGTCACTTTATTAATGGAAAGAGATGAGTATAAGGAACTGAGAGAAGATTTAGGGCTAAATGAAGATTCAGTAGTATTAGTAATAAGCACAGAAGGAGACACAGATCCACAAAAATATAGAGATATAGTTTGGGATGGAGATTGTAGTTCAGTATGATATAGTAAAGATTAAAAGGAATGATATTAAAATGACAAATAAACTTAAAAGGCTTAAAGAGAAAAGGCTTTATTATAAAAAGTATAAAACATAATACCAAAGATAGCCTTAGAATAACTTGAAATTGATCTTGTTATTCGATTTACTCATGAATCAACGACAATTGAGGGTAATACATTATCTTTAATCAAGAATAAACTTATTATAGAAGATCGAATATCAGTCAGAGGTAAAAGTTTAAGAGAAGTATATGAGATGAAGAACCATAATAAAGCATTTTAATATGTAAAGGACAATATTAAAAAGTAACTAAAGTTTCAACAGTAATGTTATCAAAGATATTCAGGAAATATTAATGGGTAATGTAATATAAGGCGGTATTTATAGGTATATAGATGTTAGTATTACGGAAGCAAGTCATAGGCCACCTGTCAGGATTGAGATGGATGATAACTATATAAGTTTTGTTATGATTTGAAAAATACATCATTAAGCCCAGTAGAGAAGGCAGCTTGGGTATATGGATAATTTGTGTCTATATATCCATTTGAGGATGGGAATGTAGAACATCAAGAATGATATTGAGTAGATTTAGATATTAGTTATATATTTTTAATAGTTGAGCAAAAAACATTTGTATTGAATTAATGAAGAATAAGGCCATGTCTATAAAATTGTAGAAATGGCTTATTCTTTATTATCTAGGTAATAACCTGTTTGGTATATTCTATCTGCATAAGCTATTAAGGTACTAGACTCATCTGGATTCACAAGTGCAACAGAGCTAGCTAGATAGTTACTCAGTGACATTGGAGCGATTAGTGATTCCCTTATACCTACTCCATGAACATAAGTAGGTAGGATTATATCTGAGTAATGGCTGATTCTTGAAATATCTTTTGCAGTAATAACTAGTATTTTAGTACCATTTAATCTAGCTTTATTTATAATATTTACTGTATTTAATGAATATCTTGGAAATAGATAGGCAACTAATAAATCTTCTTTATTAGATGATGCTATTGACATTGGATACATACCTCCAACTGGTTGTAATAATTCAACAGATTTTCTTACCTGGCTTAATCTTAAAGACATATAAAATGCAAGGGTGAAAGAATCATTATAACCAATCACATATACTTTTCTTGAGTTTACTAATAAATGAATTGCTCTTTTCAAATCTTCTTCCGGAATAGAATACATTGTCTTATTTAAATTATCAATATCTTTATTAAGAGATTTATCAAATAGTTCTGCAATATTTTCATTTTCCAATTGTTTAAAATTTCTAATTACATTAAAAGGGTCATCTACTTTAGTGTAATTTCTTATACCTTCTTGTAATTCTGAATATCCACTTAATCCTAATTCCTTAGCAAATCTTATAATAGAAGTAGTACTGACTCCTATATTTTGTGATAATTCACTCAATGTGTCATATACAATATGGTTAAAGTTATCAATAATATAATTTGCTATTATTTTCTCGGAATTTGTAAAATTATCATATCTTTTGTAAATTAATTTAATAATATTATCTTCCATATCTTCACCTACTATAAATATTTTGTCTGATTTATAAACTAATTATATTACAGTATGTCTATGAAATTCAAATTAATAATTTTACTTATAATATTCAGATTTTATAAATAATTTCCAATATTACAAAAACAAATCTTGACAATAAAATAATTTGTGTTATCCTGTTGTACTAAGTAGTACAAAATGTATCAAAAGGTACTTAAAAGGAGGATAGAAATAAGTTATGAGTATAGTACCAGAAGACTAATATAAGTTTGTAACTACAAATTTGAAACAAAAATATTTTAGGGGGAGATAATTATGGATACAGGAAGAGTAGATTTTTTATATCTGGATGAGAAAGATATGATAAAAGCAGGGGTACTTAATATGCATAAATGTATTAATGAGATGGAAAACGTATTCAAATTATTAAGTGAAGAAGATTATATTATGGGAGGAAGCAATGATAACTCACATGGGATGTTAATAGATTTCCCAGATAATCCAGTTCATCCTAGTATGCCTAAGAATGGACCAGATAGAAGATTTATGGCTATGCCAGCTTATCTTGGTGGAGAATATAGAGTTTGTGGATGTAAATGGTATGGTTCAAATATTGAAAATATTCCTAATGGTCTTCCAAGATCAATATTAATGATGACAATAAATAATGCAGATACAGGTGCTCCTTTAACATTTCAATCTGCGAATTTGTTAAGTGCTTGGAGAACAGGTGCAATACCTGGTGTAGGTGCTAAATATTTGGCTAATCCTGATTCTAAAACTTTTGGTGTAGTTGGTGCTGGTGCAATTGGAACATCAAGTACTGAAGCGATAATAGATGCTGTTCCAACTTTAGAAGAAATCAAAATTTATGATATTTATCTTCCGACAGCTGAAATTTTAGAGGAAAGGCTTAATGATGAATATCCTGAATTGAATGTTAAAATTGTTGATACTATGGAAGAAGCTATTAAAGATAGTGATGTTGTTAATCTTGCTACATCTGGAGAGGCAAATCCAAAAATAGAAAATGAGTGGATAAGTCCTGGTACACTATTTACAGTATCTGCAACCGCAGATTTTGATCCGGATTTTGCAATAAATAATATGAAATTTGTTGTTGATAATTGGAAGATGTATGAAGCTGTTTTAGATGAAGAAAAATATCCATTTTATAATACGACAATGGGTGTAATTGGAAGACAATTATTAGATTGGATTTACGAAGAAAAAATGACTGCAGATATAATTAAAAATATTGGTGATATAATTACTGATAAAATAAAAGGTAGAGAATCAAAGGACGATATAATTTTATATGGATTAGGTGGTCAACCAGTATATGATCTAGCTTGGGGATATAGAATATATAAAAATGCATTAGAAAAGGGAATAGGAGTAAAATTAAATCTTTGGGAAAGTGCTTATCAGGCAAGATAACTTTGCAATAAGAAGAGAGCATCATTCAATAATAGATTATAGGAGTGATGCTCTTATTTTAAAAATTATTGTGAATAATAAAATGATGAGATTAAATGTATCAATTTAAAGGGGAGGAAATATAATGACTGCACATGATTTTTTTCTTGATTTTGCATTAGCATCATTGTTAATTTTAACTGGGCAATTTTTAAGGTCTAAGTTAACTATATTTCAAAGATTTTTTATGCCTGCAAGTATGATTGCTGGATTTTTGGGATTAATATTAGGTCCTAGTGTTTTAAATGTTTTACCATTCTCTGAATCAATTGGTTCATATGCTGGTATATTGATTATTTTAATATTTACTGTAGTAGGAGTTAATGGTTTTGAATTTAGTAAAGGTTCTGGTAAATCAGAAGTGCAAAGGATAGTAGGTTTTCAGCTTTATAGAATGATTGCATTATTAGTCCAATTTGCTATACCTATCCTGGCTACAACATTTATATTTACAAAAATTTGGCCAGGTTTAAATGATGGTTTTGGTATGTTATTAGTATCAGGATTTTATGGAGGACATGGAACTGCCGCTGCAGTAGGTCAAACCTTTACTGATTTAGGTTGGTCTGACGCAATGGATTTGGCTATAACTTTTGCAACAGTTGGAATTTTAACAGGGGTATTTGTTGGCTTAATACTTATAAAATATGCTACTAAGAAAAAACAAACTGCATATATAGAAGATTTTAGGTATATAGAAGGAGATCTAAAAACTGGTCTAATTACTAAAGAAAATAGAGAATCAGTAGGAGAAGAGACAATATCTCCTGTATCTTTAGATACATTATGTTTTCATCTTTCTATTATACTAAGTATATCAGGTATAAGTTATTTAATAAATAACTGGATATCAATTAACTTTATATCAGGTATTCCAGATTTTACAATTTCATATATTGTAGCATTAATCTTTTTCTTGATGTTTAGAAAGAATGCATTATATGATTATATAGATATGGAAATTAATGATAAAATATCAGGAACTGCAACGGATTTTCTAGTGTTTTTCGGTATAACCTCTATTAAACTAGATATAGTCATGAATTATGCAGGACCTTTGATACTAATGTCATTGCTAGGGATTCTTTTAGTAGTACTGTTTGTGTGGCCATTAGGAAAAGGTTATAATAGAGATAGTTGGTTTGAAAGATCCATATTTATATTTGGATATTCGACAGGCGTATTTGCAATAGGTTTTATATTACTGAGGATAGTAGATCCAGATAATAAATCTAAGACTGTAAGCGATATTGCATTAACACCATTAACAAGCTTTTTAGAGATAGTATTTTGGTCTGCATTACCTGCATTACTGATAAATGGAAAAGGGATGTTCGCTGTGGGAATAATTGTTTTAGGAATAGTAGCATGCATTATAATTACCATAACGACTAAAACTTGGGTATTTAATGTACCTGATAGTGAAAGGATTAAATTAGGAGTTGATGACGTAAAAAGTAGTTAGATTAGTTTTAAGTTTCTGAGAATAAAACATAATAACACCTCACTATATTAGGCTGAGGATTCCTAAAATAGTGAGGTGTTATTATGTTTTGAATTTAGTATAATTGGATATAGGATTCCAATTGCTATAATACCTTTTATATTTTCCCTGTTAATTATAATATACTATATGAACAGAACTATTAGATAAAGAATAAACTATATAATATAATGGTTCTAGGAGGTTTTATTATGTCAAAAATTCGACGAATATTTGCAGGAAGTAATACATGTCAAGGTTTGTATTCTCTTCATGATAATATAATAGGTGAGAATAGAAATAGATTATATATATTAAAAGGAATGCCTGGTGGAGGTAAATCTTCATTAATGTTTAGAATAGGTGAAAGAGCTTTAAAAGAAGGATTTACTATAGAATATCATCATTGTCCAGCTGATCCTGAGTCTATAGATGGTGTAGTAATAAATGAATTAGCTATAGCTATAGTAGATGGTACACTACCACATCCTATGGATCCAGTATATCCAGGACTAGGAGATAAGATAGTAAATCTAGCTGCCTATATAGATGAATCTAAAATAGATGGGGCTAAAGATAAGATTAGAAATGCAAAGGCTAATAATAAAAGAGCTTATGAAAGAGCATTTAATTATTTTAAAGCTGCTAAAAATATATATAATGAGATTATAGCTATGAATAAGGAATATGTAGATTTTAAAAAAGTAAATAAAATGAGTAAAAAATATTTAAATAAGATCTTTTCACATGAAATAGTAGAAAAAGAAAATTATAAATTTAAGACTCGACATATGTTTTCTAATGCTTATACTCCTAAAGGTTATTTTGATTATACTGAAAGTATAATAGAGGATGTTAAAAATAAATATTATCTAAAAGGAGATCTAGGTACTGGAAAATCCAAATTTATGGAAAGGGCTATAAATAAGGCAAATATAGAGGATTTCCATTTAGAAATATATTATGATCCTTTTGTTCCAGATAAGATTGAATCTTTATTAATACATGAGTTAGATTTAATTATATCTTCTAATCAAAAGGTAAAAGTTGGAGATTATACTACTATAGATTTTAATCAGTATTTCGATAAATCTAAAGTAGATAATGAAGATTATAAAGAATTTAAAAGATTAATAAAGAAAGGTACCGAAGCTTTAAATATGGCTGAGAGGAATCATTTTGCTCAAGAGGAAGTATATAGTGAGGCTATAGATTTTACAGGTATAGATAAAGAAAGAGAAAAAATTTGGGATGAGATAAAAAGGTATATTTAGATAAAAGGCTAGATTAGATTCTAGCCTTTATAATATTCTCTAATTTTAGTATAAAATTTTAGAATTACATCATTTAATAGATTAGATGAAGCTGCACCTTGAACTACTATGGGACTTCCCCCACCCTTTAATTCTATATCTTTAGATATATTATTTAATAATTCTCTTAAATTTATATCTAAATCTTTACTTCTATTTACTAAAAATTGTCCATTTTCTTTATTCGGTATACTGTAGATTTGAATTAACTTTTCTTGATTATTATTTAAATAGGATGATATAAAACCTAATTCCTTAAGATTAATATCCTTAACTTCCTTAACTATATAATCAATATCCTTATATGATGTAGCCTCTTGTAGATAAAATTCTCCTTTATACTTATATATATCTTCTTTTAATTTTCTGTTTTCTTTTTCTAGATTTTCTTTTTGATTTATAAGTAGCTTTGATTTTTCTAATAGATCTTTATCTTGAGAAGACATTATTGAAGATATTTCATTAATATATTGGTTCTTCCAGTAATAATCATCTAAAGCTCTAAATCCACATAAGAATTCTATTCTAGTATTACCTTTATTATTTTCCCATTTTCTAATCTTTACTAATCCAACTTCTCCAGTAGAATTTACATGAGTACCACAACAAGGTGAATAGTCTAAACCCATAATTTCTACTATACGTATATCTTCATCAGTAGTCGGAAGTTTATCAATTGGTATTTCATCTAATTTATCTTCCTTAACTATATATGATAAGACCTCAAAATTAGATTGGATGATTTTATTAGTTAAGAATTCTACTTGTTTTACTTCTTGTTTATTCAAACTAGGTTTTTGAATATCTATAGTTGAATAATCTTCTCCAATACGAAATCCTACAGTTTCAGCATTAAATAGACTTCGAAAGGAAGAGGAAAGTAAATGTTGTCCTGTATGTTGTTGCATCAGATCAAACCTATTGTCCCAATTTATAGATAGCTGAACATCTTTGCCTTCTATATCTTCTTCTAGTATATGGACTATATCTTCGTCCTTTTCATATACATCTATGACATTTATATTATTTATTTTACCTTTGTCTCTAGGTTGTCCACCTGCTAAATGAGGATAAAAAATTGTTCTGTCTAACGTAAAATAATATTTATCTTCTTTAAAACTTTTTTCTAATATATTAGCATCTATTTCTTTTAAATAAGGATTATCTAAATATACTTTTAAAGTCAATATTGCCACCAACCTTTCTGTCATTAATATATAAAATCAATATTTAAGGTGAATATTTATAATCTATGTTATAATTAAAATGATATCAAATATATGATATATTTTCCATTGCTAAATTTCTACTTATATTTCAAGGTGATGATATGAATAGACCATTTACGATATTTTTATTACCTTTAATAGCTGGGATTCTATTATCCTATTATTTTACTATAGATAAAATGATAGTGTTATTTTTATTGTTTATATCTATATTAGGATTTATATATAATATAGTAAAAGAAAGAAATAATTTTAAAGTTTTGATATTAGTATTTTTTAGTTTAGGGACCTTTATTACTATTATAAATACTGATAGTCAGCTAAGTGAGTATTATGATAAGAGAATAGAATCTATTGGTATAGTAGATGAAATTATAAGCAAAGATGAAGATAAAATTAGATATATTGTTCGGATGTCAAGAGTAGATGATAAAGCTGTAAATGAAAAGATAGTTCTAAATATATTAGGGAAAGAAGAATTCGATATAGGAGATAAGCTGTTATTTAATGGAGAATTAAGAAAGCCTGATATTAATGGAAATCCTAAACTTTATAATTATAGATTAAATCTAATGACTGAAAAAATATACTCTACTATGACTATTAAGGAATATTCTATTAGAAATATTGATAAGACTTCTAAACCTATAAGATACAAATTAAAAGATAAGTTCACTAAAGATATAGAAAAATTATATGATAAATATTTAGATAAAGATAATTCATCCTTAATGAAAAGTATTATTTTAGGTAAGTCTTTTTATTTAGAAGAAGAGAATGTAGATTTATATAGAGATTTAGGACTAGCCCATATATTGGCTGTATCAGGATTACATATTGGAATTATATCTGGATTTTTTATATTTATCTTTTCAAGATTAGGTATTAAAAGAAGGGTAAATATATTATTAACTCTTGGAATGCTATGGACTTATGCATATGTGATAGGCTTTCCTACTTCGATATTAAGAGCTAATATTATGATTACTATATTATTGTATTCTCAAATAATACATGAGCCTTATGATTCTATTAATAGTTTATCTTTTGCTATGTTTTTATTATTAATTATAAATCCTTATTATTTATTTAGTATAGGATTTCAATTGTCTTTTATAGCATCTTTTTCTATAATAGTTTTTACTCCTAGGATTAATGACTTATTTTATCCTATCAATAATTATATAAGTAATTCTTTGGCTTCTATAATAGGAGTACAAATAGGGATAATACCTATACAGATTTATTATTTTAATAGCTTTAATGTATTAAGTATTTTAGCTAATTTAATATTTATACCTGTATTATCATTAGCTTTGATTATAGCTTTTGTAATGATTATATTTAACTATATGTTTTCTTATATGAATATTCTAATAGGACCTATATTAAACTTTATCTTAGCTTTTCAATCTAGAATATTACATAATTTAGATGGGATTATTGATAATTGGATAATTTTTTCTCCGGAAATTATAAGTATAGTAGTATACTATATTTTAATATTTGTGATTCTTAGAATTATAGATATAAATATATTTAGTAAAGATATGTCGAAGGTATTTGTATTATCCTTAGCATTAATATTGGTATTTAATCTATTTATATTTATTGGTGATAGTAATACAGAATTACATTTTATAGATGTAGGACAAGGAGATTCTCTATTAATTAGGACAAAGAATAAAAATTATTTAATGGACACTGGAGGAAGTTTATTTGGTAATTTTAATATAGGGAAAAATATTACATTACCATATTTACAAAAACTAGGAGTTAGAAGCTTGGACGCTGTATTTATTACTCATTTTCATGAAGATCATTGTGAAGGATTGTCAGCACTAATAGAAGGATTAGATATAGATGTGGTGTTTGGAACTCATAGTCTTGTAGATGATCCAATATATGAAGAAGTACATAATAAAAAAATTCCATATAAAGAGTTAAAGACAGGAGATAAGCTTAAATTAGATAATAATTTACAACTATTAGTCATATGGCCTGATGAAGATTTAAATAGTAAATATAGTGAAAATAATATGTCCTTAGTGTCTGTATTATCTGATTCTAAGGCTAATATATTATTAACTGGAGATATGGAGAAAGAAGTAGAAAATATTATATCTAGTAAATATTTAATAGATGTAGATATAATTAAAGTACCTCATCATGGATCTAATACTTCTTCTACTGAAGATTTATTAGAGAGTATTATGCCAGACATAGGAGTTATATCTTTGGGAAAAAATAATATGTATGGTCATCCAGATACGGAGGTAGTTAGTAGGTATGAAGATATAAGTACTAAGATATACAGAACAGATGAGTCTGGTTTAGTAAAGACAGTTCTAGATAGTAATGGCTATACTATAGATACTTATTTGGAGAATGGGAATAGGAAAAAATTAAGCCTAAAAGATTTTTTATATGATAATATACTGGTATTATCTTTTTATTCAATATACTATGTGGTAATATATATACTACTGAAGATTACATATACATGGAGTGATGGCAGAATTGGATTATACTAATTTTTTAAATGAAATAAGATCTGATAGTTTAGATCCTACATATATATTTATGGGAAAAGAAGAATATCTTATGAATGATTCTATAAAAAGGCTAAAAAAGGAATACATAAACTCTTTTGAAGAATTAAATTTTGTAAATATAAAGGGTAAAGATGCTGAATTAGATACTTTAATAAATGCTTGTGAAACATTACCTTTTATGTCAGAAAAGAAGATAGTAATTATGAAAGATATAGATAAATTTTTAGCTAATCTAGATAAAAATGAAGAAAAAGAACTATATAAATATTTAGATACTTTAGAGGATTTTATATGTTTAATATTTATGGATAATACTGATTCTATAAAGAAGAATACTAAGTTTTATAAATATTTTAATAAGAAAAAGAGAGCGGTAGATTTTTCTAAATTAGTAGGTAGAAATTTAAACCAATGGATAGAAAATATATTAAAACAATATAATAAGAAGATGTCTTTTTCTAATATTTCTTATTTTATAGAAAAAACTTCTTATCAAAGTAGAAATATAGATTTAAATCTATATGATTTAGAAAATGAATTATTAAAAATAATAGATCATTCTAAAGAAGAGAATATAGGTAGAGATTCTATAGATGAAATCTTAGTAAAATCAATAGATACTAATATATTTGAGCTATTAGATGCTATTAGTAGATTTGATAGTAGTAATGCTATTAGAACTTTTAATGAAATGTATATGTCAAATGAGCCCTTACAAAGGATATTATATATGATTACTAGACAGATGAGATTATTGTTAGCTTATAAACTATATAAAAAAAAGGGATATAATCAACCTCAGATGCAGGAAAAATTAAAAATTGGATCATATGAATTTAGAAAAATAAGTTCTCAATCGTCTAAATGGGAGGTAAAAAGATTAGAAGAGATAATGGATAAATTGCTAGATGTAGATATAAAGATAAAGACGACATCTACAGATGATAAATTACTAATAGAAATGTTATTAGTACAAATATGTAATAATAAATAAAAACTTCGGTTAACCGAAGTTTTTTTACATTGCCTCATTTAATTGTTTAGTTAATCTACTCATTTTTCTTGCAACAGAATTTCTATGGATGACATTTTTATGTTCAGCTTGTTTCAACTTTTTATCAATTACTTTTAATAGTTCTTGAGCTTCTTCAATATTCTCTGCATCAATAGCTTCTTCAAAATTTCTTATATATGTTTTTATAGCAGATTTTTTACTTTTATTTTCAATAGTTTTACGTTCTGTAGTCTTTATATTTTTAATAGCAGCTTTAATATTTGCCAATATATTCACCTCCCGTTAATCTAACAGGCTTTATTTTATCATGAGATTATCTAAAAAGCAAGGATAATAATACTCTAATTGGTTAAAATTATAAAATATAGAAGATTTTAATTTAGGAGGGAAGTATTAATATGAAACATATATATACAGATTTAGCTGTAGAGACTAAAGAAATGTATCAACCAGAAAAAGAAGAGGAAATAAGTGGGGTGGCTGTAGATGTAGAAGAGGAACAAAATCATTCTGTAACTACTGTAGAGATTTTAGATGAAAAAGGTAGTCAGACAATGGGAAAGCCTATTGGTAAATATTTAACTATAGAAGTTCCTAATTTAGAAAATGCAGATGAAGATTTAAAAGATGAAATGAGCATAGTTGTAGCAAAAGAGCTAAAAAAATTAACTGAAAAGTATAAGAAGGATAAAATATTAATAATAGGTTTAGGAAATTGGAATATAAGTTCTGATGCATTAGGACCAAAGGTAGTAGATAAGGTTTTAGTTACTAGGCAATTTTTTATAAATTATAATAAGGAATTTGATGAAAGTATGAGTAATATAGCAGCTATGTCACCTGGTGTAATGGGTATTACAGGAATTGAGACTAGTGATATAGTAAAAGGGATAGTAGAAAAGGTTCAACCAGATTTACTAATAGCTGTAGATGCATTATCATCTCGAAATATGAATAGAGTAAGTACTACAGTACAGTTATCAAATGTAGGAATTAGTCCAGGAAGTGGAGTAGGAAATAATAGAACAGCTTTAAATGAAGAAAGTTTAGGAATACCTGTAGTAGCTATTGGAATACCAACAGTAGTAAATGCTGCTACATTAGTTAATGATACTATGGATTTAATAATTGATTCTTTAAAAGAAACTGAAGGTGTAGGTAAAGAGTTTTATGAATTATTAGATAGATTATCTAAAGAAGAAAAATATAGTTTAATAGAAGAAGTATTAGACCCATTTATGGGGAATGTAATAGTCACACCTAAAGATATAAATGTAATTATGGATGATTTATCTATTATAATATCTAATGGATTAAATATAGCACTACATCCAGGTATAGATATAAAGGATGTAAATAGATATATAAGATAATTTTTATATTTATCATATAGTATACTCTTTTTGAATATATATTTCTTATTGAAGAGATTAAATAAGGAAGAGAAAAATAAGGAGTGTAATATATGAGAAAAAACCGTAAAAGTACTTACCTAATCATAGTTTTAATATGTTTAATTATATTTAATTTAGGATCCTCTTTTATTAAATTTAGACAAAACAGTACATCTAATCCTAAAAAAGATGGTATAATTAAGTCGACATTCACAAAAGGTATAAAATCATTATTTGGGAAAGTATTTAATATAGGCGGTAGTAGAGATACGGATACCGAAATAGAAGGTTCTATTGATGGTATGGAAGATTTTATTATTATTGAAACTCTAGATGAATATGAAGATTTTATCAAGGTAAAGGATTCCCCAGGAGATTATAATCTTGATGATATACCTGAGCCTGTAAATGTAAAGAAGATTAAATTTGAAGAAGACAAACCATATATGTTTTTCTATCATACTCATACTACTGAAGGATATAAACCTTTTGAGAAGAAAAATTCCTATTATAATTCTAATAATGATAAGAATGTAGTTAAAGTAGGGGATACTATATCTAAGGTATTAGAAGCTAAGGATCATAATGTGGAACACAATACTAAAGTACATAGTGAACCTTCTTTTAATCAATCTTATTCTAGATCTTTAAATACGGTAAATAAAGCTAAAGAAGATGAGGAAAATTTAAAATTCTTTTTCGATATTCACAGAGATGGAATAGATGAAAATAAATTATCAAAGTCTGCCTATGAAACACATAGGAAGAAAAGTAGAATAAAAATAGATGATAAAGATGTGGCAACATTTTTTTTAGTATTAGGTCCAAATGCTCCTAATCATGAAGAAAATTTAAATTTTGCTAAATATATTAAAGCAGTATCTGATACAATGTATCCAGGATTATGTAAGGGTATAGTAATAAAGCCTGTTGGTAAATATAATTTACATGTATCAGATCATGCAGCATTAATAGAAGTAGGTAGTAATTTAAATACTATAGATGAAGTTAATGAAACAGGGAAATTAATAGGAGAAGTTTTAGATTTAGTAGTAAAAAGTCTGAAAGAATAGTCTTTTATTTTAAAGAATAAGTGATATAATAATTGTATAGGCATAAATTGGGAGGAGTTAAATTTGAAACATGAACAAGATAAGAAGCCTGGAGAGGCTATAGAATGGATAAAAAGTATAGTAATAGCTGTAGCTTTAGCTTTATTTATAAAGACTTTTATATTTAATTCTACCTATGTATTAGGAAAATCTATGTATCCTACCTTACATGAGAAGGATAGATTGTTTGCAGTAAAGCTGCCATTATACTTTAGAGAGCCTAGAAGAGGGGAAGTAGTAGTATTAGAAGCACCTGACAGTGAAGACAAAGATTATATAAAAAGAGTAATCGGGATAGAAGGAGATAAAATAGAAATTTTTAAAGGTGAAGTATATTTGAATGGAAATAAATTAGAAGAAAATTATATAACTGATGGTTCATATACTCATATATATGAACAAGATACTTGGTTAGTTCCTGAAGATGAAGTTTTTGTACTAGGAGATAATAGAAAAGAAGGACAGAGTAAGGATAGTCGATACTTTGGTTGTGTGTCTCTAGATGGAATAAAAGGAATTACAGGCTTTAGATATTTTCCATTTAATGATAGATTTGGTAAGATAAAATAGAATAGATCCAATTTTAGATGGATATCCTAAATTTAGGTGAGCATAATGGAAACAAGGGTGGATAAATATAAGAGAAAAAGGAAAGAAAAAAGAATTAGGAATCTGAAATATTTTGTTGTATTTATTATTATATGTGGATCATTTGTAGGTATTAAGATAGTGGATGAAACAGCTAGAGAATTAGATTGTTTAGTAGATACTAATATATTATATTATGATTTGCAAGATCAAAGATTAGAGATATTTGGTAATGATTATTTTTTAAATTTAGAAAGAATTAAAAATATTTTTAAAAGACCAGGATAACTGGTCTTTTGTTTTACATATTTTAATTTATTTGATATAATATCCATGGTTATGGGAATTTTAAGGAGGAAAATAATTAATGCAGAATATAAAGCAGGAGAATATAAGAAACTTTTCTATAATTGCTCATATTGATCATGGAAAGTCTACATTGGCAGATAGGCTTATAGAAGAAACAGGGGTTTTAACTTCTAGAGAAATGGAATCTCAAGTACTAGATAATATGGATCTAGAAAGAGAAAGAGGAATAACAATAAAATTAAAAGCCATAAGGCTACATTATAAAGCGAAAGATGGAGAGGAGTACATATTGAATCTAATAGATACTCCTGGGCATGTAGATTTTACTTATGAAGTGTCTAGATCTTTAGCTGCTTGTGAAGGTGCCGTATTAGTAATAGACGCTGCTCAAGGTATAGAAGCTCAAACATTAGCTAATGTTTATTTAGCATTAGAAGAGGATCTAGAAATGTTACCAGTTTTAAATAAAATTGATTTACCAGGTGCTAGACCTGAAGAGGTAAAACAAGAAATAGAAGATGTAATAGGAATAGATGCCCAGAATGCGCCTTTAATATCTGCAAAAGATGGAATTAATATTATAGATGTATTAGAAAGTATAGTAGAAAATATTCCAGCACCTGAGGGAGAGATAAAGGCTCCTTTAAAAGCTTTAATTTTTGATTCACATTATGATAGCTATAAAGGTGTTGTATGTGATATAAGGGTATTTGAAGGTAATATAAAACCAGGTATGGAAATTCAAATGATGGCTACAGAAAAAACTTTTGAAGTAGTTGAAGTTGGAGTAAGTGAACCAGAAGATGTTGTACTAGATGAATTAAAAGCTGGAGATGTAGGTTATATTACTGCTAGTATTAAAAATGTAAAGGAAGCCAAAGTAGGAGATACTATTACTGATTATAATAATCCTACAAAAGAAGCTTTACCAGGGTATAAAGAAGTAGTACCTATGGTATATTCTGGAATTTTCCCTGCTGAAGGAGAAGACTTTAATTCAGTAAGAGAAGCTTTAGAAAAATTACAGGTAAATGATGCAGCTTTAGTATTTGAACCTGAATCTTCTGTAGCATTAGGATTTGGTTTTAGATGTGGATTTTTAGGATTACTTCATATGGAGATTATACAGGAAAGATTAGATAGAGAATTTGATTTAAATATTATAGCCACAGCCCCATCAGTAATTTATAAGGTTACAAAAAGTGATGGGGAAATATTAGAAATACAAAATCCTACTAATATGCCTCCTGCTTCAGAAATTGAATATATGGAAGAACCTATTGTAAATGCATCTATAATGACTCCTACAGATTACGTTGGACCTATTATGGATCTATGTCAGGATAAAAGAGGCGTATTTAAAAATATGGAGTATTTAGAAGAGACTAGAGTAGTATTACATTATGAACTTCCATTAAACGAGGTTATATATGATTTCTTTGATGCTTTAAAATCTAGAACTAGAGGATATGCATCTTTAGATTATGAATTAAAAGGATATCAAAAATCAGAATTAGTAAAATTAGATATATTAATTAATAATGAAGTTGTAGACGCATTTTCTTTAATAGTACATGAAGAGAAAGCATATGAGAGAGGAAGAAGTATAGCAGAGAAACTTCAAAAGGTAATACCTAGACATCAATTTGCTGTACCGATTCAGGCAGCTATTGGTTCTAAGATAATAGCTAGAGAAACAGTCCGAGCTGTTAGAAAAGATGTAACATCTAAATGTTATGGTGGAGATATTACAAGAAAGAAAAAATTATTAGAGAGACAAAAAGAAGGAAAGAAACGAATGAGAAATATAGGATCAGTAGAAGTACCACAGGAAGCATTCCTAACAGTATTAAAATATGATGAAAATTAAGTACACATACGGATATGTGTGCTTTTTCTACGATTATAGGGTGATCTAGATGGATTTCGGATTATATGTTCATATCCCATTTTGTGATAAAGAAAGCTATTATTCTGATTTTACTTCCTATTCAGATAGGAATGGAAAGGTTGAGGAATATATAGACTCTTTAATTATAGAATTGTCTATGTATAAAGATATAATAAACCAATTTAAAATAAAAACTATATTTATAGGTGGAGGTAATCCTTCTAGTATAGATCCTAAATATATACATATGGTTATGGAATATATAAAGGATAATTTTTATGTAAATAAATTAGAGGAAGTTACTATTGAAGTAGATCCAGAAACCTTAGATTATGAAAAATCAAATATATATAAAAAATCTGGAATTAATAGAATAAGCTTAAGATTAGAGACCATGAATAATAAGATATTAAAATATATAGGAAAGAATTATAGAATAAAAGATTTTTATAAATCTTATAATATACTTAGGGAGGTAGGATTTGAAAATATAAATGTAGATTTATTATTTGGAATACCAGGGCAAAGTATAGAAGACATAAATAATGATTTAAATAATTTAATAGATTTGGATATAAAGCATATTTCATACTATGGATTTACAATTGAAGAAGGAACTATAATGGATAAATGGTTGGAAGATGGAAAATTAAATCTACCTAGTGAAGAAATTGATAGAAAAATGTATCATAATGCTATAAAAATTTTAAATAATACAGGATTTAAACATTATGAAATAAATAGTTTCTCAAAAGAAGGTTATCAATCTAAACATAATGAAATCTATTGGAAGATAAAACCTTATATAGGATTAGGAGTAGGAAGTAATTCAAATATTAATAATAAAAGGTTTTGGAATACTAAAGATTTAGATAAATATATAAATAAATTAAATAACAAAAATTTACCTATTATAGGAGAAGAATTAATTAATAAAAAAATAGAAATAGCGGAATACTGTATAATGGGAATAAGATTAATAGACGGAATAGACAAGTATGAATTTAAAAATAGATTTAACATAGATATATATAATGTATATGGAAATGTAATTAGGAATCATAGAGATAATGGATTATTAAAAGATGAATCTAATTATATAAGACTAACTAAAAAAGGTATAGACTTAGCAAATATAGTAGAAATGGATTTTTTACCATAAAAATAATAAAGGGTATTGACAAAAGGAGTTAGTAATGATAATTTATTAATAGAAGGTTTTAGCACTCAAAGTGGAAGAGTGCTAACAGCATCCAAAAGATACGAGGTGAGGATCATGTTGGATGATAGGAAATTGAAAGTTTTATATTCTATAATCGACAGTTATATAGAAACTGCAGAACCGATTGGATCTAGAACTATATCAAAGGAATATAATTTAGGTGTAAGTGCAGCTACTATAAGGAATGAAATGTCAGATTTAGAAGAATTAGGATATCTTAGTAAACCTCATTCTTCTGCTGGGAGAATACCTTCAGATAAAGCTTATAGATTATATGTTAATAATTTTCTTAAGATTAAAGATAGAGTTTCAGATGAATTAGTTAATGAGAAAATAAAAGAAATATTAGTAAAAGAGTCTTGGGAAGTAGAAAACTTACTCGAGAACTCTGCTAAGGTATTATCAGCTTTAACTGATTATACAGCTCTTGTAGCATCACCTAAAATGAAAAATAGTATAGTTGAACATATACAATTAGTTCCTGTAGATAATCTAGGAATATTAATAGTGATAGTATGTAATACAGGTAAGGTTAAAAACACTATATATAAATCAGAAGAGCCTATATCTTTAGATCAATTAAATACTATATCTAATTTTTTAAATAGTAAATTAAAAGGATTATCTATAGATGAGATGTTAACTAAATTGAACACAAATATATTTAAAGAGATTTATGAATTTAAAAATGTAATAGATGATTTAATTCCAATAATTAATAATTCTATTGAAGATTTAGTATCTGTAGAACTGTATTCTGAAGGAGTATCTAATATATTAAACTTTCCTGAGTATAAAGATATAGAGAAGGCAAAAGAGTTTATGTCTTTTGTAGAAAATAAGGATATCATTTTAGATATGTTATCTGAAACATCCTCTTCTAAAGATATTGATATTATAATAGGAAATGAAAATATTTATACTCCAATTAAGGATCTTAGTATAATTACTGCAACATATCAGATTGGTGGAAAGACAATAGGTAAAGTAGGGCTTATAGGTCCAACTAGAATGGACTATATAAATTTAATAAATACTATTAAAGCTTTTTCTACTAATATTACTGAAATGCTTAATCTCCTAATGAGGAGTTAATATAAATGGTAAAATATATTTCTAAGAGGTGGAACAATGACAAAGAAAAAAGATATTGAGAATGAGGAAGAAAACTTAGAAGAAGAAGACTTAGAGGAAGAAAACTTAGAAGAAGAAAATGATTCACAAGAAGAAAATGATTTACAAGACAAGGAAGAAGTAGAAGAAAAAATTGATGAAAGTAAGGAAGCATTAGAAGAAGTGAACACTAGGTTAATGAGACTTCAGGCTGATTTTGTAAATTATAAAAAAAGAGTAGAAAAAGAAAAAGATGGTTTAGTAAATTATGGAATGGAAACTATTATATGTGAATTACTTCCTGTATTAGATAATTTTGAAAGAGCTATGGAAAATGAATCTGATAAAGAAAGTGGATTTTATGATGGAATTAAAATGATACAAGAACAGTTAATAGAAGTATTAGAAAAAAATGGAGTAAAGGAAATAGAAGCATTACATGAGCCTTTTGATCATGAGTATCATCATGCAGTTGTTACTGAGGATTCAGATGACTGGGAAGAAGGTATTATATTAGGAATTTTACAAAAAGGATATATATTTAATGATAAAGTTATACGACCATCCATGGTAAGGGTCGCAAAATAATATATTTTAGGAGGAAGATTAAATGTCAAAAACAATAGGAATTGATTTAGGTACTACTAACTCTGCAGTAGCAGTAATGGAGGGTGGAGAACCAACAATTATACCTAATACAGAAGGTAATAGAACTACACCTTCAGTAGTAGCATTTACTAAAGATGGAGAAAGATTAGTTGGTGAAACAGCAAAAAGACAAGCAATTACAAACCCAGAAAATACTATAGCTTCAATTAAAAGAGATATGGGTACTGACGAAACAAGAGAAATAGATGGTAAAAAGTTATCACCTCAAGAAATATCTGCAATGACAATACAAAAAATCAAAGCAGATGCTGAAAGTTATTTAGGTGAAACTGTAACAGATGCAGTAATTACTGTTCCAGCTTATTTTACAGACAGTCAAAGACAAGCAACTCAAGATGCTGGTAAAATAGCAGGCCTAGATGTAAAAAGAATTATTAACGAACCTACTGCTGCAGCACTTGCTTATGGTATGGATAAAGAAGAAGGACAACATAAGATAATGGTATTTGACTTAGGTGGAGGAACTTTTGACGTATCTATATTAGATTTAGGAGATGGGGTATTTGAAGTATTATCTACTAGAGGTAATAATACCTTAGGTGGAGACGATTTTGACTATGTAATAGTAGAATATATAAATGAGCAATTTAAAAAAGAGAATGGTATAGACTTAATGAAAGATAAAATGAGTCTCCAAAGATTAAAAGAAGCAGCAGAAAAGGCTAAGATGGAATTATCTTCTACAAAGAGTACTAATATTAACTTACCTTTTATAACTGCAACTGAATCAGGACCATTACACTTGAATGTAGATTTAACTAGAGCTAAATTTGATGAATTAAGTTCACATTTAGTAGATAAAACTATAGAACCAGTAAAAGCAGCTATTAAAGACGCTGGTTTACAAGCATCACAAATTGAGAAAGTTATACTAGTAGGTGGATCTACAAGAATACCAGCAGTACAAAATGCAGTGAAAGATTTAGTAGGTAAAGACCCACAGAGAGATATAAACCCAGACGAATGTGTAGCTTTAGGAGCAGCAATTCAAGGTGGGGTGTTAAGTGGAGAAGTTAAAGACTTACTATTATTAGATGTTACACCACTTTCATTAGGTATAGAAACACTAGGTGGAGTAACTACTAGATTAATTGAAAGAAATACAACTATACCAACAAAGAAATCAGAAACATTCTCAACTGCAGCAGATAATCAAACTTCTGTAGATATCCATGTACTACAAGGTGAAAGAGAAATGGCAGCTGATAATACAACATTAGGTAGATTCCAATTAGAAGGAATACCATCTGCGCCAAGAGGAGTACCACAAATAGAAGTTACATTTGATATCGATGCTAATGGTATAGTAAATGTAAGTGCAAAAGATTTAGGTACTGGTAAAGAGCAAAAAATTACTATAACAGCATCTAACACATTGTCAGATGATGAAATAGATGAAAAAGTTAAAGAAGCAGAAAGATATGCAGAAGAAGACGAGAAAAAGAAAGAAGCAATAGAAGTAAGAAATAATGGAGATTCTATAGCACATCAAACTGAAAAAACTTTAAAAGATCTAGAAGGTAAAATTTCAGATAATGAAAAGGCTCAAGTAGAAGAAAAGTTATCAGAACTTAAAAAGGCTTTAGAAGGTGACGATATAGAAGATATTAAAGATAAGACAGAAAAATTAACAGAAGAATTCCACAAAATATCTGAAAAACTATATCAAAATATGGCTCAAGAGGGAGCAGATCCACAAGGAGCTTCAGAAGATGAAGATGTAGTAGATGGAGACTATGAAGTAGTAGACGAAGATGAGGAAGATGAAGAATAATAAGAATTAATATAGATTAAGACTAAATCAAAGCTAAATTCTAGGATTTAGCTTTGATTTTTGTAAATCTTTAATATATAATGATTAATGATTAAAAGGTAGGTGACAATGTTTGAAGGATTTATATGAAATGTTAAATATAGATAAAAGTGCAAGCCAGGACGAGATAAGAAGAGCCTATCGTAAATTAGCTAAAAAACATCATCCAGACCTAAATCCTGATGATGAGGCAGCTGAACAACGCTTTAAAGAAGTGACTGGAGCTTATGAAATCTTAAAAGATCCAGAAAAAAGAGATAGATATGATAGATTCGGTCATGCAGGTATAGATCCACAAGCAGGAGCAGGTGGAGCAGGATTTGGTGGATTTGAAGATATATTTGGTGATATATTTGATATATTTGGTGGTGGTGGATTTTCACAAGGTAGTAGTAAATCAGGACCGGCTAGAGGTAGGGATTTAAGATATGATTTAAATCTAGAATTTAGAGAAGCAGTATTTGGAGTAGAAAAAGAAATACAAGTGCGTAGAATGGAAAAATGTTCTACATGTGATGGATCTGGAGCTAAGCCAGGAACAGATGTAAAAACTTGTACTAAATGTAATGGTTCTGGTGAAATAAGATATGCCCAACAAACTCCTTTAGGACAGTTTGTGAGAGTAGGAACATGTGATGAATGTGGAGGTAGTGGAGAGTTTATAGAAGAAGAATGTCCTACTTGTAATGGATCAGGTAGAGAAGTAAAAAATAAGAAGATAAATATTAAAGTTCCAGCTGGAGTAGACAATGGATCTGTTATATCCTTAAGAGGTGAAGGAGAAGGGGGAGAAAAAGGCGGACCATCAGGAGATTTATATGTATATCTAAATGTAGAAGAAGATAAAGTATATACTAGAGAAGGAAATACCTTATATCTAGACATACCTATAAGCTTTACAGAAGCTACTCTAGGAGCTGAAATAGAAGTACCTACATTAGAAGGAGTAGAAAGGTTTAATATTCCTGGAGGAACTCAAACCGGAACTCAATTTAAACTAAAAAATCAAGGAGTTCCTAATCTAAGAGGATCTGGTAGAGGAGATTTATTATTTAATGTAAATATAGAAACTCCAACTAAGCTAAGCGAGAAACAAAAAGAATTATTATTAGAATTTGCAGAGGAGTCTGGAGAAATTTATAAAAAGAATAAAAAAGGATTCTTTGAGAAGGTAAAGGATGCTTTTAATTAATAGGAATAATCACTTAAAGATAAAATTTATCTTTAGGTGATTTTTTTATGTAATAAAGTACTGGAGAATAAAACTACAATTGAATATGTAAAAGTTAAGAATTGTGGTAATATAATATATAATAATGGTTTAAAACATTTGATAATGGACATTTAAGAAATTTCAAGGAATAATATGTAATGGTCATATTAAACGTTAAATTAGTATATTTAGGCGAAGTAAAATTTGTGGAGGTGGCAAATTGAATAGGCTAAAGAAACAATTATTAAATTTAGCCATAGGTGAATTTGTGGCTCTATGTACATTTATATTTATATATAGATTATTAAATCTTGGAATGGCTAGTTTCATAGCATTTTCATATCTCATATTTATATTATTACAAGGAAGTATGTATTGGTTTTATAGATATATATTGATAATAAAGAGAAAAAACGTTGGTCTTAAGGCTATAAAATTCCTTAGGTTTTTAATATGGTTAAATATGATTTTATTAGTGGTGATAAGTATGATAATACCTATTATTAAAAACAGCAATAAAGATTTAATAATTGCTATTGGATTATTTTTATTCGGAATAATTGAGTATATAAACTACTATTGGTATAGATTAAGCTACGGAAAATCTGGATTTAATATAAAAATATTGTTGAATACAGGATTTAAAAAATCAAGTATAAATAAGATGATTTATAAATAATGTTAAGACCTATAATTTTTATTATGGGTCTCAAACTTAGAAATATCTTAATTTCTACAATTCAATTTTAATGTATTGATTCAATCTTATATTGATATATTTGGATTTCAAATTATGAACTGTGATAATATAAAATGTAAATAAATGGGAAAACATAATTAAAGAAGAAAAAAGCGAAAAATAAGAGAAGAATTAATAATATCATTTCTTATATCTGTATTTTATTTACTATAGCTCCTGTTATTAGTTCGTCTACTCCATTAATCCAAGGTAGGAAATATGATATGAATATCCATATTTTATTAAGAGTAGCTATATCTATTATAGCTATTATTTTTATTCTTATTTTTAAGTATATAAATATTAAAAATATTTATTTTCGAGGCTTAGTACAATATGTATTATCTATGACATGTATATTTACAATTATATATTTTCTAGGATTTTTTATAAAATTAGCTGAAACAGCTTATAGAGATATTTTTTAAAATTATACAATCCCATTTATTCTTATTGCAACAATAATAATTTTTAAAGATAAAAAAAGAATTAATAAAAAGGGAAAAGAAATATAGGCTGTAATAAGTGACTGTATAGGGGGAAACATGGTGAATTTAGGATTTAGGGAAAATACCCCTGATAATTGGAGGTGATTATAATCTAGAGGTCAAGGAAGAGCAGAAGGGGTTTATCTTAAGTAATACTGGAATTTTTGCAAAGGTGTTTGGCTATAGACTTTATAATAGCAAGGTTTATGCATTTTATATTAAAAAAACTCCCATTGAACTACTTACGTAAAGGGATTTTGTATGTAAGCAAGATATTATTTGTATATTAGACCAATTTATGATTGAAAAAATTATCAGGGTAAAGGAGTTTGGAAAAAGGCAATGAAACAGTGGATGTCAATGATTAGGAATGAGAAAAGATATGATCAAATAATGCTTTGCTATATAAAAGATGATGTGATTGCTGAGAAATTGTATCAAGGTATTGGATTTATTCGAAAACCTGAGGAAGATGATGGAGATGAATTAGTAATGGTTTATGAGCTGTAATATTATATAACAATTGATAGAAAGGGGATATAGTTAATGGGTATAACATCATTTATTGGAATGGGAATAGCTCTTGTTATTATAGGAATGGTAGTACTAATACTTAAGGCAGATAAAAGGTACACCAATCAAAAACCCTATCCATTGTCATTAATATCATTAACTTTAATTATAATAAATTGGATTTTGTATCTATTTGGATTCTATGTTTTCATACCTGAAAAACTGGGGATGTAATATTTCTACCTGTGTGGATTCTAGTATCTATTATTGGGTTTATCGCTACTTATAAAGAATCTACAAACAATCGTATTTTTTCTGTAGTAACTGGTGGATTATCAATTATTAGTTTTATTATTGGAATGCTTGCATGGGGAATAGGCAATATGTAATTATAATTAATATTTTTCTATTTTAAAGAAACCGAAGAATCCAAAGAATCCAAACAGGCCAAATAAATTTGTATTATCTGTAAATATTCCCAATAAACCTAAGAAGCCTAATAGTCCTAAATATCCTAATTTATCAAGCTTTTTATTCATAAATAATTCTCTCCCTATGACTGATATATATATTATATTAATTAAGTAATGTTTATATGATGAGTAATAATAAATTGATAAATAACTTGATATTAAATTGACTATCTGCTATAGTAAAATTAATAGAAAACACTGAAATTAAAAAATATTAGAATTATATTTTTATTTTATATAAATAATAATTATAAATGAAAGGATGAACTATTAATAAAAATGAACAAATAATCCATCAGTATACAAAGAAAACATAATATATTAGATTTTAATTTTGTGAATTAAACCTAATATATTTATGTCTATTTTGCTTATGAGTGGATAGTTTGTTTAAACAATACCTTTGTGTATAATTTTATAGTTTATCTATAAATTACTATCCTCTCTTTTTTGAAAAGGAGGATTTTTTATGCTTAAAATAAATATAAAAGATATGAAAAAGTATTATGGGACTAGATTAATATTAGATATAGAAGAATTAAAGATATATGAAGGTGATAAAATAGGTATAGTAGGGGTGAATGGGGTAGGCAAGACTACATTATTAGAAATTATCAATAAAAATATTGATTATGATAGTGGAGAACTTTTTATAGACAAAGTAGTTAGTATTAAATATATTTCTCAATTAGGTGAACCTGATAACAAAAGAATTGGTGGAAGGTATGCTTCTATATTTCAAGTTTCAGATAAATGGGATGTTAGTATGAGTGGTGGAGAAAAAACTAGATTTAAGCTGGCTGAAGGCCTTGAAAGTGGAAGTTCTTTAATAATGGTTGATGAGCCTACTAGTAATCTTGATATTAGTGGAATAGAATTGATAATTAATAATTTTAAAGAATATAGAGGTACACTTTTACTAGTATCACATGATAGAAATCTTTTAGATCAAGTATGTAATAAAATACTAGAAATCGACAACGGTAAGTGTAAAATTTATAATGGTGATTATAGTAAATATTTAAAATTAAAGGAGGAAGAAATTTCTAGAAAAGAATTTGAATATGAGGAGTTTATTAAAGAAAAGAATAGACTTACTAATTTAAAAAGAGATGTGGAAAATAGATCTGCTAAAGTAAAAACTACGCCAGGTAGAATGGGAAGATCTGAGGCAAAGCTTCATAAAATGGGAGGTCAAACTAATAAAAGAACCTTAGATAGATTGGCTAAATCTATAGGAAAAAGAATAGATCGTTTGGAAAAGAAAGAAAAACCTATAGAGCAAGATATAATTAAGATAAAAATATTAGAGTCTACTAAGCCTTATAGCAAAATACTAATATCAGGAAAAAATATTAATAAATCCTATGGAAAAAATGTAATATTTAAAAATGGAAGGTTTAATATCTATAATGGAAAGAAGGTGGCTTTAATAGGGCCAAATGGTAGTGGAAAAACCACTCTTATAAATATGATATTAAATAAAGAAAATATTAATATAAGTCACAATGTTAGAATAGGTTACTTTAGTCAATCTATGGATATATTAGACGAGAAGAAAACTGTATTAGAAAATGTAATGGAAAAAAGTATTCATAATGAAAATTTTGCAAGGCTTATTTTAGCTAGATTACTAATAAGAGATAATAAAGTTTATGAAAGATTAGAAGTTCTCAGTGGTGGGGAAAGAGTCAAGGTTTCCTTTGCTAAGATGATTTTAGAAGATATAAATTTATTAGTATTAGATGAGCCAACAAATTATTTAGATATAAATAGTTTAGAAGTAGTAGAAGAACTACTTCTAAACTATAATGGGACTATTCTTTTAGTATCCCATGATAGGAAGTTGATAGAAAATGTAGCTGAAGAATTATTAATAATAAAGAACAAAAAAATAA
>DATGUA010000010.1:0-3240 GCA_035301545.1 Tissierellaceae bacterium
AACTGTTTTCATGATGATAAATAAAAGGAGGATTTTATATGGATACATTAATTAGCGCAGATAATGTCTGGGCCTTATGGACCATACTCATAGGGGCAGCAGCGCTTGCAATTATACTAGAACAGAAATATGAATGGGCAAATAAGTTAACAGGTTGTATATTAGCACTCTTATTTGTAATGATTTTATCTAATACTAAGATTATCCCAATAGATGCACCAACTTATGATCATGTATGGGATTATATAGTACCATTAGCAGTACCAATGTTATTATATAGGGCTAATATTAGAAAGATTGGTAAAGAATCAGGTAGATTTTTAATTATGTATTTATTTAGTGCTCTAGGTACTTTATTAGGAGCATTTATAGCTTTTGGAGTATTTAAAAATTTAATTCCAGAATTAAATAGACTTATACCTATGTTTACAGGAACTTATATAGGTGGGTCAGTGAATTTTGCTGCAATGGCTCATGAATATAGTGTTTCTAAGTCTATGAATTCAGCAGCCTTAGTAGCAGATAATTTACTAATGGCAATTTATTTTTTTGTATTAATAACAATACCAACAATGAATTTTTTCTTAAAGAAATTTACTCATCCTCATATAGACAAGCTTTCAGAAGAGGTTGTAGAAGATGCAGATGAAACTTTATCAAGTAAGTACTGGGGAGCTAAAGAAATATCATTAAAAGATATCGCAATCGTTATCTCTTCAGCATTTATAATAGTGACAGTCTCTAATGTAATTGCTGATTTCTTTAATACTCTTATACCAGCACCAGAAGCAGGAACTCATTTCTTTATGAGTTTATTAAACGGACTATTAGGTAATTCATATTTAATAATGACTACTATAACTATGATTCTTGCTACTGTCTTTGAAGATTTCTTTGGAAAATTACCAGGTAGTCAAGAGATAGGAACATTTTTAATATATATATTCTTTGCTGTAATAGGAGCTCCAGCATCAATACCCCTAATATTAAAGGAGGCACCTTTGTTACTATTAGTAGCATTAATTATAGTATTTACAAATTTAATAATTTCACTTATATTTGGTAAGTTATTTAAGTTTCCTATAGAAGAAGTTATAGTTGCATCAAATTCAAATGTTGGTGGACCAACTACTGCAGCAGCTATGGCTATAGCTAAGGGGTGGACTGCCTTAGTAGGACCAGCATTACTTGTTGGAACTTTAGGTTATGTATTAGGAAATTACTTTGGTATATTTGTTGGTACAATATTAGGTTAAAACTGGAGAGATAGAAGATGGAAAATTATGAAGATTTACAACCAAAGGAAGTATTTAAATGGTTTAGAAAGATTTCAGATATTCCTAGATGTTCGGGGAATGAAAAGGAAGTATCAGATTTCCTAGTAGATTTTGCTAGGGAAAGAGATTTACAAGTAGTACAAGATGAAGAGTTTAATGTAATTATAAAAAAGTCAGCAACATTAGGTTATGAGGATAGTCCAGGAGTGATTATCCAAGGCCATATGGATATGGTATGTGAGAAGACTTCAGATAGTAATCATGACTTTGAAAAGGATCCAATCCAATGGGAAGTAGAGGGAGATTATCTTTATGCTGTAGACACATCTTTAGGTGGAGATAATGGGATTGCAGTAGCCTATGGACTAGCCCTCTTAGATGATGATAGTATAGAACATCCAGATCTAGAAGTTTTAATAACTACTAATGAAGAAACAGGTATGGATGGAGCTAATGCAATAAAAGCTAAAGATTTAGATGGTGACATCCTTTTAAATCTGGATGCTGAAGTAGAAGGAGTATTTCTGGCGAGTTGTTCAGGAGGGGCAAATTCCTTTGTATCTTTTGAAAAGGAGTTTACAGATTATGAGGGTCATATCCTTGATCTAGACATATCTGGTTTACTAGGTGGACATTCAGGTATGGAAATCCATAAACAGAGAGGAAATTCTATTAAGATATTAGGAAGACTCCTTTATGGAATAGGAAGGGAAATGGATTACAAAATTATTGATTTACAGGCCGGATCTAAACATAATGCAATTCCTAATAAGGGAAGTGTTAAAGTTTGGGTAGAAGATTTAGACAAGGCTAAGGAAATACTAAATCAAAATATAGATGATATAAAGAAGGAACTTATAATATCTGATAAAGATTTAGAAATAAACTATAAAACTGGAAACGATAAAGGTAGGTCTTATACAGAAGAATTAAGTGAAAGACTAACAAGGTTTATGATGATAGTACCAGATGGTGTTAGAACTATGAGCCTGGAAATAGAAGGATTAGTAGAGAGTAGTTGTAATGAAGGTGTTATCTTAAATGATGAAGATAATATAACCTTTATGGCTTCTGTTAGATCTAATATATCTAGTCTAAGAGATCATCAATTAAGAGAAATTGAAATTATAGCTGATTTATTAGATGCTAAGTCCTGGGTAGAAAAAGAACATCCAGCCTGGGAATTTGAAGCTGATTCTCCAGTAAGAGATTTAGCTTTAGAAGTATACGCAGACTTGTTTAATGAGAAAGCGGAAATAGGAGCAGAGCACTGTAGTCTGGAAACAGGTCTATTAAATGTAATTAAACCAGGTATGGACATCTTAAGTTACGGTCCAGATTTAATAGATGTCCATAGTGTAAATGAACATCTATCTATTAAATCTGCAGAAAGAGTATGGGAATTTACAAAAGCTCTTTTAAAAGAGATTAAATAATTAAAACTGAATAAGAAAGATAAATCAGGTCGAAGAATATTCTTCGACCTGATTTTAAGTATAAATTATTTTAAAAGTGTATAAAGGTAATAAATAAAAAATATAATTACAAGTGAAAGGAGATAAGATAAACTATGAAAAAGTTACATACAGATAATCTAAATTATAAGTTTAGTAAGGAGATAAAACCATTATTAAAGATTAAATCTGGAGAAAGAGTAAAGATTGATACATTAGATTGTTATAATGAACTTCTAATTGATGGAAAGACTAGGAGATCTGAAATAGATTCTAATAAGATAAATCCAATAAGTGGACCTATCTATATTGATAAGGCTTATCCAGGAGATATTTTAGAAATAAAGATAGAGGATATTGAAGTTAAAGATAGAGGAGTAATGACATCAAAACCAGGTATGGGTCTACTAGGAAATAAGGTAGAATTAGAAGATAGCAAATTAATAAAGATTAAGGAAGGTAAATTAATATTTTCTGAAGATATAAAATTAGATATAGATCCTATGATA
>DATGUA010000011.1:0-29652 GCA_035301545.1 Tissierellaceae bacterium
AGCTGATGAAGAAGCATCTCAAGAAGGAATGTATTTAGTACATAATGGAGTAGTACGAGAAACTCCTAGGGCAAAGGTTCGTGAAGGTATAGATGATGGTTCTGTAGTAAAAGGAATGGAATTTAGCTATGACAAAGAGAAAGTAGATAAAGTAATTGAAGAAACTTATAAAATGGATGGAATCTTCCATGTAAGAGTTTGGCTAAATGAAGGTCATCTAGAACTTGGCGATGATGTAATGTATGTCTTAGTCGGAGGGGATATTAGACCTCATGTAATTGATGCACTTCAATTCCTAGTAGAAAAGGTAAAGACAGAATGTGTTACAGAAATTGAGAAGAAATAAGGTAGGTTTATTAGAAATTGGTAAAGATGAAGATTTCCTAATATTAAATTTAGTATAAGTGGAATATTAAAATGAAATAGAAGAAGGAAAGAGAATAACACAATGATACTGGATTAATTTATATTATAATTAATAAATATGATTAAACTATTTACTTAAAAACACTTGAAAAAATTCAAGTGTTTTTTATTTTCAAAACTGTGACCACCATCACTGCATAAGAAATCTATCCAATATATAATGAAATCAAGATAAGAAATTAAAGTTATACTACATAGATAGGAGATGGATAAAATGAAACATTGGGAAGGATTTAAGAAAGGTAATTGGATGGAAAAAGTTGATGTAAGAGAGTTTATACAATTAAATTATAAACCTTATGAAGGTGATGATTCTTTTTTAGTTGAAGCTACAGAAAGAACAAAAAATCTTTGGGATAAAGCAGAAGAAATAATAGAAAAAGAAATATTAACTAATGATGTAGCTATAGATACTACAAGATTTTCTGGGATAAATAACTATGAACCGGGATACTTAGATAAAGATAATGAACTTATAGTAGGATTTCAAACAGATCAACCATTAAAAAGAATAGTAAATCCATATGGTGGATATAGAATGGTACAAAACTCTTTAAATGCTTATGGTCATGAAATGAATGGAACTTTAGAAGAACATTTTAATCAATTTAGAAAGTCACATAATCAAGGGGTATTTGATGCCTATACAAAAGAAATGAGAAAAGCAAGAACTGCAGGATTACTGACTGGATTACCAGATGCTTATGGAAGAGGAAGAATTATAGGAGATTATAGAAGAATAGCATTATACGGAATCGACTTTTTAAAAGCAGAAAAAATGAAAGATAAAGATAATATAAAAGGAAATGCAAGAGAAGATACTATTAGATCCAGAGAAGAGATATCAGAACAAATTAGAGCTTTAGATGAAATAAAAGATATGGCAGCATCCTATGGATTTGATATTTCAAAACCTGCTAAAAATGCTCAAGAAGCAGTACAGTTTCTATACTTTGGATATTTAGCAGCAATTAAAGAAAATAATGGTGCAGCAATGTCTCTTGGAAGAAATACTACATTTTTAGATATATATATTCAAAAGGACATAGATGATGGAATATTAACAGAAGAAGAAGCCCAAGAATTAATAGACCAATTTATAATTAAATTAAGAATGGTAAGGCATCTGAGAACACCAGAATATAATGAATTATTTGCAGGAGATCCTAATTGGGTGACAGAGTCTATAGGTGGTATAGGAAAAGACGGAAGAACCTTAGTAACAAAGACAGCATTTAGATTCCTTCATACATTGACAACTTTATCACCAGCACCTGAACCAAATATGACAGTTTTATGGTCATTAGATTTACCAAAAGGATTTAAAGATTATTGTGCTAAAATGTCAATAGAGACAGGAGCGATCCAATATGAAAATGATGATCTTATGAGACCTATATATGGAGACGATTATGGAATAGCCTGCTGTGTATCTGCAATGGAAATAGGTAAAGAAATGCAGTTCTTTGGTGCTAGAACAAATCTTGGAAAAGCACTTTTATATGCGATAAATGGTGGAATAGATGAAATGAAAAAAGACAAAGATGGTAGCTTGTTGAAAGTAATAGATGGTATTGAAAAGATAGAAGATGAAGTATTAGACTATGACAGGGTAGTAGAAAATTTTGACAAGATATTAAAACCTTTAGCTGAATTATATGTAGATACTATGAACACAATCCATTATATGCATGATAAATATGCTTATGAAAAAGGTCAGATGGCATTACATGATACAAATATTCATAGATATATGGCATTTGGAATAGCTGGACTATCTATAGTAGCTGATTCATTAAGTGCTATAAAGTATGCAAAAGTAAAACCAATTAGAGATGAAAACGGAATTGCAATAGATTTTGAAATAGAAGGTGATTTCCCTAAGTATGGTAACGATGATGATAGAGTAGATGATTTAGCAGTAGAGGTAGTCAATAAATTCATGGATGAACTTAGAAAGACTCCAACCTATAGAGAATCAGAACATACACTATCTGTATTAACTATTACATCTAATGTAGTTTATGGTAAGAAAACAGGATCTACACCAGATGGAAGAAAGAAAGGTGAGCCATTTGCACCAGGTGCAAATCCAATGCATGGTAGAGATGATCATGGAGCTTTAGCATCACTGAATTCAGTAGCTAAAATACCATACGATAATTGTCAGGATGGTATATCTAACACATTCTCAATCACACCAGATACTATAGGAAAAAGTGATAAAGAAAAAATAAATAATCTATCAGGTTTAATGGATGGATATTTTGAACAAGATGCTTTTCATCTAAATGTAAATGTATTAAATAGAGATTTATTAATAGACGCTATGAAAAATCCAGAAAAATATCCAACATTAACTATTAGAGTATCAGGATATGCAGTACATTTTAATAGACTTACAGAAGAACAAAAATTAGAAGTTATAGATAGAACATTTCACGACAGAGTTTCATAGAAAGGACGATTATTATGATACAAGGAAAACTTCATTCAATAGAAACTATGGGATTAGTAGATGGACCAGGAATTAGAACAGTATTTTTTCTACAGGGTTGTCCTTTAAGATGTGCCTATTGTCATAATCCAGATAGTCAAAATATGTTTTCAAATAAAAATATAACACCGGAAGAAGTATTAGGAATGGCTAAAAAATATAAAACATATTACAAAAATAGTGGAGGGGGAGTAACATTTTCAGGTGGAGAATCTCTACTACAAGGAGAATTTTTAGTAGAAACATTAAAATTATTGAAAGAAGAAGGAATTCATACAGCTATAGACACTAGTGGATTTGGAGATAAAAAATATTATAAGGAAATATTAGAATATGTAGATATGGTTATTCTTGATATAAAACATTTTAGTAATAAAGGTTATCAAGATGTTACCAAACGACCTATTGGAAGGTTTTTAGAATTTCTTTCATATTTAGAGGATTTTCATGGTACAATATGGATGAGACATGTTATGGTACCAGGTATAACTGATAATGAGGAAAGTATGTATAGATTATTTAGCAGAATGGAACATCTAGCAGAAAAGATAGATAGATTTGAAATACTACCATATCATACTATGGGAGTAGGAAAATATGAAGCACTTGGTAGAGAATATGAATTAAAAGGCGTTCCACAAATGGACAAAAGAAAAGCTAAAGAATTCGAAAATATATTAACAGCTATGTTAGAAAAGAAAAAAGCCAAAATCAGAAAAGATATTATCTAAAGATATCATAACCTATGTCAAAAATTCATAAGTAGGTGATTCAGATGGTCGAATCCAATATTTGTAATAATAATTGCTGTACTTGTAAAGAAGATCCTTGTATTGAGAAAATACCATTATTATCTAATTTAAATAAAGAGGAATTATCTCAAGTTTCAGAAGGTATAATTACCAAAGAGTATAAAAAGGGAGAATATATATTTAGAACAGGAGATGAATCAGATAAGCTATATATAGTATGTTCTGGCAGGATGAAAATTTACAAATATCTTTCAGATGGGAGAGAACAAATATTATATATATACGGATCTAGAGATTTTGTAGGAGCCTTTAATCTTTTAAAAAAAGATAAATATAAATATAATGGTGTAGCTTTAGAAGATACTACTATTAGTACATTGTCTAAAGAAAGTTTTGATAGAATAGTTATAAAAAATCCTAATATTACATTAAAAATATTAGAAAAAGCATATGAACGGATTAGATGGGCTGAAGGGCTAATAAATGTATTATCTTCAGGTAATGCAAATGCTAAAGTCGCAAGTCTTCTACTAAATCTTATAGAAGATTTCGGAACGGAAACTAAAGAGGGTATAAAGTTAAACCTATCTATAAATAGAGAAGAAATGGGTAGTTATGCAGGAATAACAAGAGAAACTATGACTAGAAAACTAAGAGAATTTAAAGAATTAGGATATATAGATTTTGAAGGTAATAGAAAAATAATATTATTACAACAAGATAAACTAAAAGAAATGCTTTAAGGATAATTATCCTTAAAGCATTTCTTTTAATATATCTGTAAATATTAGAATAGATATAATTAGGCTATCAATATATAAACTGGATAGACCTTTCTATTAGCTATATTACTAATATATGGTCATGAATCTATTCTTAAAAGACTCAGTAGAGAATTAGAAAATTATAGGGGAAATCTGGCATTAACTATAGCTTTTGTTATAGCTACAGGTATATTGGGTAATATAATAGTACCAATTGTATTAAGTTTAATAGGATAAATAATACTTATAAAATATAAGGAGTAGATAAAAATGAAAGAAATATATTTAGCAGGTGGATGTTTCTGGGGTGTAGATGAGTATTTCTCTAGACTTGATGGGGTAGCAGAAACTGAGTCAGGTTATGCTAATGGAGATAAAGAAAATCCATCTTATGAAGAGGTATGTACAGGAACTACAGGTCATACAGAAACAGTCTATATAAAGTATGATGAAAATATTATATCTTTAGAAGAAATATTAGATAGATTTTGGAGAATAATAGATCCTACCTTATTAAATAGGCAAGGTGGAGATATCGGAAACCAATATAGAACTGGAATATATTATGTAGATGATAAAGATTTAGAAATAATAAATAAGACTTTAGAAAATGAAAAAGAAAAACATGACAAACCTATAGTTACAGAAGTTGTAAAACTAAAGTCCTATTATCCAGCAGAAGAATATCATCAAGACTATCTAAAGAAAAATCCAGGTGGATATTGTCATATAGATATGAGTATGTAACAAAAATATTATTAAACAAGTAAAAGAAAGATTAAAGAAAAGTTCATTGTTATTAGTAAATTCTATTGAAATTGGGTATGAGGGTTATATGAGTAATATATAGTGGTTTCCCAATTATATATAGATAATATAAACTTTTAACCTGAAAACTTGTAATTCCCTATAGTATTATTCAGTAATATGTTTTATAATGTATTAAATGGGAAAAATATTAATATAAACAATAAATATTAATATTTTAAAGGAGGATTGTATGACTGATAAAAAAGAAGTACACGAACATGAAGATATGGATACTATTTTTCTAAATTTAGAAGATGGGTCAGAAATTGAATGTGGGATAATTGGAATATTTGATACGGAAGACAAAGAGTATATGGCATTATTTGCAATAGAGGAAGAAGAGGTTCTTTTATTTCAATATGAAGAAAAAGAGGATGAGTTTGAATTAAATCCAATAGAAGATGATAAAGAGTTTGAAGTAGCTTGTGATGCATATTATGAATTAGTTGAAGAGAATGAAGACGATTAGAAATACTAAATTTAAAAGAAAGTACTTTGTTAAATAGCAAGGTACTTTCTTCGAATTTAGAAAGGTGTGATAATTTGTACAAATTAATAGCTTTAGATTTAGATGGAACTCTGCTAACAGATAATAAAACAATCACACAGGAAAATTTAGATACTTTACATCATTTAATAGATTTAGGATATGAAGTAGTTATAGCAACAGGTCGAGGATATTATTCAGCTAGAACATTAACAAAAAATATTAATGAACATCTAATCTATATATGTAATAATGGGAATATAATAAGAGATGCTATGGATAATAAAACTTTATCTACAAAATTTTTAGATCCAGAAGATTCAAAAATAATATTGGAAGAAGGATTTTCTAGAGGTTTAGATCCTATTATTCATGTAGACTATTTCCATGATGGCTATGATATAATAATAAACAAGGATAATTATTATGCTAATTTGTATGTAGATGAATCTAATCCATCATATAGGGCTAAAATAATTGGAGAGGATTTAGAAAAGGATTTAGATAGGATCTTAGCATTAGTATATCCAGGTAATATAGATACACTTAAAGACTTTAATTATTCTATAAGTGAGCTATATCCAGGTAAATATAATTCCCATGTAATGGAAAATGTACAAATGGCAGAAGGCCTATTAGAGGTTATGAATCCTGTAGGAACAAAATGGAACACTTTAATAGAATATGCATCATCTATAGGAGTCAAAGCTAAAGAGATAATAGCTATAGGTGATGATAATAATGATATTGAAATGATAATGAATGCAGGATTAGGAATAGCTATGAATAATGGTGGTAGGTTAATAAAAGAAGTATCAAATAAAATTAGTAAAAGAAGTAATAATGATTCTGGTGTTGCATTTGAATTAAAAAGAGCATTAGATATATAGGACAAGTAATGATATCATATAATTATAGGAGTTGAATTATGTGAACAAAATAAAAGTATATAATATATATTCAGATTATCTAAAAGATAGATTTGGAGAAAAAGTCTACAAACTTCCTATTAATTTACCATTATCCTGTCCTAATAGAGATGGCTTTTTAAGTAGAGGTGGATGTACATTTTGTGGAGAAGAGGGGGGTTCTTTTGAGAACTTATCTAATGTATTATCCGTGAAGGAACAGATATCAAAAAATATAGATTATATATCAAAAAGATATAAAGCTAAAAAGTTTATAGCATATTTTCAAAATTTTTCAAATACTTATCTACCATTAGAGAAATTCAAAACTTATGTAGAAGATGCTATAGAAAAAAACATAGTAGGAATATCTATATCAACAAGACCAGATTGTATTAATGATGAATACCTAGAATATCTAGAAAATATTCAGAAGAAACATGATTTAGAGATAAGTGTAGAATTGGGATTACAAACAGTTAATTATCATAGTTTAAATAAGGTAAATCGTGGACATACATTAGCTGAATTTATAGATGCAGTACTTAGAATCAAAAAATATAATCTAAGGATATGTACTCATTTGATCTTAAATTTACCTTGGGATAATAGAACAGATGTAATAGAAAATGCTAAGATAATATCAGCTTTAGGTATAGATGAAATAAAGCTACATTCATTATATATTGTAAAAGATACGATGATGGGAGAGCAATATAATAAAGGCGAAATTGAAATGATTACAAAAGATGAATATATAGAAAGAGTTATTCTCTTTTTAGAATATTTAGACCCATCAATTATTATTCAAAGAATAATAGGTAGAGCACCTAAGGAAGATACTCTATTTGTAAATTGGCAGGAATCATGGTGGAAGATTAGAGATGAAATAGTAGAAACTATGGAAAAAAGAAATTCTTTCCAAGGAATAAAATGTGATTATTTAAATGGTAAAGCTTTAAAAAAATTTAATATGTAAAATAAATAAATATCATAGGGAAAGGAAAGGTGGTTATCATGGTTAAATTTATTCTAGGTGAAAAAGGTGCAGGTAAGACTAAGTGGTTGATTAATAATGCAAATATGGAAAAAGATAAAGGAAATGGAAACATCGCTTTTATTGATGTAGATGACGACCATATTTTTACTTTAGATCATAATATAAGATTGATAAATGCCATGGAGTTTAATATTTTAAATATTGAATCTTTCTATGGTTTTTTATGTGGAGTAATAGGAATGGACTATGATGTAGAAAAGGTTTATGTAGATGGTATTTATAAGATAATGGATATTGATATTGAAGATATAGAAGATTTATTAGGAAGATTAAGTAAGGTAGCACAAATTTTTGAAGTAGAATTTTATATTAATGTAGATTACACATTCGATGATATACCAGAAAATTTAAAGAAAAATTGTTTAGAAGTAGTAGGAGTTAAAGATGGAAACGAAGTTATGGTAGAAGCGTAAGTAAAAAACTTTAATAAAAGTTTAATAAAAGCTTGAATCTAAAATTGATTCAAGCTTTTATTTAGAAAAATATTAGCTTAGAAAGGCGATAAAATGAGTAAAAAAGAACGATTAGATAAAGTATTATCAAATATGGGATATGGAAGTAGAAAAGATGTAAAGAAATATATTAAAGACGGTAGAGTTAGAGTAAATGATGAAATTATAAGAAAGAATCAGACAAAGGTAGATCCTTATGAAGATAAAATATTTTTTGGTAATGAAAGAGTATTATATAGAGAATATATATATTTAATGATGAATAAACCACAAGGACTAGTATCTTCAACTCATGACCCTAATTCACCAACTGTAATAGAAGTATTAGATTATGATTATCAAATATTTGAACCTTTTCCTGCTGGAAGACTGGACAAAGATACAGAAGGTTTATTATTAATAACTAATGATGGAAAATTATCTCATGAGCTCCTATCACCAAAAAAAGGAGTAGAAAAATGTTATTATGTAGAGGTAGATGGATATATAGAGGAAAAACATATGGAAAAAATGAAAGAAGGAGTTACTCTAGACGACGGTTACAAAACCTTACCAGCTAAATTAGAGATAATAAAGGCAGATGTAGTATCACAAGCTTATTTAACCATCAAAGAAGGAAAGTTTCATCAGGTAAAAAGGATGTTTGAAAGTCTGGATATGAAGGTTATATATTTGAAACGTGTTTCTATGGGAAATTTAAAATTAGATCCAGATTTAAAAGTAGGAGAATACAGAGAACTAACAGAAGAAGAATTAAATTTGCTAAAAGTATAAAATAATATATGATATAATAGATATAGAAAATAAAAGAATGGGTGTATAATTTGGGTATTTACAAAAGGAAAGAAATGTTTGATGATTTTTTCGAACAGAGATCTTATTTAATTTTTCAGTTTGAAGGTGGAGAGATTTCAAAAAAGGAATTCTTAGAACAAAATTATAATTTAGTGAGAAAGACTAATATAAGGCCGTTTCTTAGAATAGACAGTTATGAAAAAGGTATGTTTAATTACCAATATTATAATGTATTAGCTAAATATCATAATATGTTGGCAAAAGAGACAAAAAATACTAGGCGACATAAAAGATATTATCCATATTATTTAAATAAAGGTAATAACTACTATCATGAAAAAGATAAGGCTGCACTAGGTTTATTAAAACATTTAAAGTTTAAAGGTATAGAAGCTTATTATATAGATGTAGAATCTAGAGTATTAAAAGATGAACTGTATGAAATAGTATTATTAGATTATAAAGAAGCTATATTTCATTCAAAGTCAAAATGGTTATTAGATATTTTAAGAGAAGAAGGGGTATTTATTGAAGGGGTTAAGACATCCTTAATAGATGAATATATAAATGAAAAATACTAAGAAACTAGTAATTACTAGTTTCTTAGTATTTTATTCTTGATTTGATATTATTTTTATTATCTTCTCTAAAGAACTATCAGAATCAATTTCATAATCATCAGCTCTAAGATATTTCTCTACACCCATGGATTCAACTTTCTTATGAAAATCATTTTCACTATCAATTAATCCTTCTTCTTTTAAAATATCAGCTATTGCCTGAGAAGAAGATCCTTTTGGAATATTGATTTTGACTTTGGTACTTTTAGACTCTTGATCAGAATCCTTGTCTTTATCCTCTTTTTTCGAATCAGATGAATCTTTATTATCTATATCTTCATCTTGAGAACTTGAAGATTTCTCATCATTAGATTCTTTATTATCAGAGTCTGAAGCTGTTTCATCAGAATCTTTATCTTCATCCTCAGAATCAGATTCATCATCTAAGTCTTCTTCATTAATAGCTGTGTCTGTAGATGGATCCTTCTGTTTGAAACTTGGATTATCTTTAGCAAATAAAATATCCAATCTCCAACCAATAATTCCAACGACAGCTACAACGATTAATAACATTATAATATAATCCATGAAATCATATAAAATATCTTGAAGTTTTTCAAAAAAGTTTTTCATTAATACACCTCTTTAGTATCTAATTTTTAGAGTATTCTATTGTTTTTCATGTATAATATAATTATAACATAAGAAAATAGAAAAGGTGATAAAAATTAGAGAATTAATAATTGATAAAAATGAACATGATCAAAGATTAGATAGATTTTTATTTAAATATCTATCTAGAGCGCCACGGAGTTTTATATTTAGAATGATTAGAAAAAAGAATATAGAAGTAAATAGAAAAAGAGCAAAACCAGAAACTATGATTTATAAAGGAGATAAAGTTCAATTATTCTTGTCAGATGAAACAATAAATAAATTTATTACTATAAAAGAAGAATTTAGTTCGAATATAGAATTAGATATTATATATGAGGATAAAAATATAATACTAATAAACAAACCAGCAGGATTATTATCCCATAAAGCAGGTCAGGATTTTGAAGAAAATTTAGTAGATAGTATGGTAACTTATTTAATTAAAGAAAAAAAATATAATCCAGAAACAGAGAAAACTTTTACACCAGCTATTTGTAATAGATTAGATAGAAATACATCAGGTGTTATTATAGGTGCTAAGAATTATCAAGCATTAAAAATAATAAACGAAGCTATAAAGAATTTAGAGATTAAACGATATTATAAAACTATTGTAAATGGAATAATAAATAAGGATTTTAAAGCAGAAGCTTATCTATCTAAGGATAAAGATAGGAATATAGTAAAGATAAAAGAAGAATCACAAAAAAACAATAAAAAGATTCAAACAAATATTAGTGTTTTAGACAAGAGAAAAGGGTACTCTCTATTAGAAATAGAGTTAATAACAGGAAGAACCCACCAAATTAGAGGACATTTAGCATCTTTAGGATATCCAATAATAGGTGATAGAAAGTATGGAAATAGAAAGATAAATAGTATATTTAAAGATAGATATCAATTAGATAATCAATGGTTACATGGATATAGGATTCAATTTAATGGATTAAGTTCACCTTTAGAATATTTAAACGGTAAATCCTTTGGTTCTAGACCAGAAAACAAATATGTAGAAATAGAAAAAGATTTATTCAGATAAAATTGGAGGAGAATCTATGGAGATAGTTTTAGAAAAAATTATTAATAAAAATAAAAATTTAACTATAGAGGGAAAAGTAGCAGATTACATTCCTGTATTATCTAAAGCCAATCCTAAAGATATAGGTGTAACATTAATAGATAATAAGGGTAATCTCCATAAATCAGGAGATTATAATAAAAAATTCACTATACAAAGTATATCTAAAGTATTAACTCTAATGTTAGCTATTATAGATAATGGAGAAGAATATGTATTTGAAAGGGTTGGATATGAAGGGACAGATGATCCTTTCAATACTCTATATAAATTAGATTTATCATATATAGATAAACCTGCAAATCCAATGATAAATTCAGGTGCTATACTTACTACATCTTTAATTAAAAATAAAGAAGAAGGAAGATTTAACAGGATTTTAGATATAATAAGGAAAATTAGTAAGAATCCAAATATTAGTTATAATGAGGAAGTATATTTATCAGAAAAATCCACAGGAGATAAAAATAGGGCCCTAGTATATACAATGAAGTCTAGAGGGATGTTAGAAGGTAATGTAGAACAGATTTTAGATGATTATTTTAAACAATGTTCTATAGAAGTAGATACAGTAGATCTAGCTAATATAGCTTTTTTCTTATCAAATAAATGTAAAGGACTAGAATTCTATGGTAAAATTACTAAAGAAAAACTAAGTTCAATATTAGTAGGAATAATGAATAATTCAGGTATGTATAATTTTAGTGGACAATATGCAGTAGAGGTAGGTATACCATCTAAATCAGGTGTAGCAGGAGGAATAATGGGAGTAGTACCTTCTAAGGTAGGAATAGGAGTATATAGTCCAGCTTTAGATAAATATGGCAACTCAAAAGTAGGATATGAAATAATGAAAGATTTATCTAAAGAATTAAATTTAAGTTTGTTTTAATTTAATATCCTAATGAAAAAAGGCATCTACAAAGGTAGATGCTTTTTATATATATAATAATAAAAGATTGTTCTATTTAATATATATAAATATAAATATAAATTTATAGTATAGGAGGAACAATTGTGAAAAAAGTAGATAGAAAGCTAATGATACCTTTAATTTTATTAGTAATAATTATCCTAATAGGATTTACAATAAAAACTGTCTCATATAAAAAAGATGTATCAGCACATCAGGAATATAAATCTGTATATTCAGGAGAAATAACTACTCTTAATTATTTAATTACATCTAATGTTGAAGAAATAGGAGTAGTGGCAAACCTAATAGATACTTTAGTAGATTATGATAAATATGGAATTCCACAACCAGGTTTAGCAGAGAGTTGGTCAGTATCTGATGATAAATTAAAGTGGACATTTCAAATTAGAGAAGGAGTAAAATGGTTAGAACATGATGGTAAAGAATATGGAGAGGTGACAGCTCAAGACTTTGTAGATTCTATGGCCTATATATTAGACTCATCTAATCAATCTCTAACGGCTAATATAGTTTATAACATTATTAATAATGCTCGAGAATATTATAATGGAGAAATTAATGATTTTTCTCAGGTAGGTGTTAGGGCTATAGATAAATATACATTAGAATATACACTAAAAAAACCAGTACCATATTTTTTATCCATGACTACATATGTATGTTTTTTCCCAGTAAATGGAGAGTTTTTAGATGAATTAGGAGATGATTTCGGTACAGATAATACAAAGATTTTATACAATGGTGCATATATTATGGAAACTTTTGAATCTCAGTATAAAAGGGTGTTAGTAGCTAATAAAGATTATTGGGATAGAGAAAATGTTCATATAAATAAATTAGTATCAATATATAATAAAGAAGCAGCTACATTAGCACCAGAATTATTTTCAAGAGGAGAAATAGATAGTACAGATATATCATCTACAGTATTAAATGAGTGGATGAAAGATCCAAAGAAAAAAGATTTAATCAGACCTAATAGGACTAATTATTATACTTATTTTTATGCATTTAATTTTAATCCATTATTTCCAGAAGAATTTGAACCAGATAATTGGAGAATAGCTGTAAATAATGTAAATTTTAGAAAAGCCATATATCATGCTTTAGATAAAGAAGCAGCTTTGCTAACTTCAGAACCATATAATCCTGATAAATTAGTCCAAAATACTATTACTCCTAAAAATTTTGTAAATTATAATGGAGTAGATTATACAGATATGGGTGATCTAAAAGATGTAGTAGATAAAGATACATTTAATAAAAGAGAAGCCTTAAAATATAGGGAAAAGGCTATGGAACAACTAAAAAACAAAGTTGATTTTCCAGTTAAAGTCCTAATACCATACAATACTAGTGATGTAGATTGGGCTAATAGAACACAAGTAATAAAACAACAAATGGAAAACTTATTAGGTGAAGATTTTATAGATATAGTTATAGATCCTCAACCGCCTACAAGTTTTTTAGAAGATGTAAGAAGGGCTGGCCAATTTGCGTTATTAGAATGTAACTGGGGTCCAGATTATGCAGATCCAGAATCTTTTACAGATCCATTTATACCTTCAGGCACATATAATAAACCAGAATTAGCAAAAGAATATATAAAGTCTAATGGAAAGAGTGAATATGAAATTATGATAAATGAAGCTAAAGAAGAATTAATAGATATAGAAAAAAGATATAGTTTATTTGCTGATGCAGAAGCTTTTTTAATTAATAAAGCTTTAGTGATTCCATATAGAATTGGGGGCGGAGGATATTCTGCGTCTAGATTAAACCCTTTTGAAGCTGCATATTCACCTTTTGGAGTATCATCAGAGCGATATAAAGGATTAAAGATTATGAATAAACCTATGAATACAGAAAGATTTGAAGAGGAATTAAAATTATGGGAAAAAAAGAGAAATAAGGCTTTGAAATCATCAGAATATTGATTGGAGAAAGGGGATAGGATGACAAAGTATATAGTAAAGCGAGTATTACAATCCATTTTAACCCTATTTATAATAATAACCTTAGTATTCTTTTTAATCAGAATGATGCCAGAGGAAGGATACTTTGGGGATAGTTATGAAAAATTAGATGAAAGTCAAAGAGAAACTATATTAGAAAATATGGGGCTTCGAGACCCTATACATATACAATTAATTAATTTTTATAAACAAATGCTTACAAGAGATTTAGGAGAATCTATTATATATAGACCAAAAGTATCTGTAACTAGTATATTAAGGGATAAATTACCATACTCCCTAAAGTTTGGTCTAGGAGCTATGGTTATATCCTTAATCTTTGGCATACCATTAGGAATAAGTATGGCTTTAAGGAGAAATAAAATCTGGGATAAGTTAGGAACAGTATATATAATACTTATAAATGCAGTTCCTGCAACTATATATTATTTATTTTTACAATTATATATAAGTGGAATATTTAAACTGCCTATATTATTTGATGAAAATAATATTATATCTTGGATACTACCTGTATTATCTATGTCATTAGGAGGAATAGCTTCTTATGCTATGTGGATGAGAAGATATATATTAGATGAAATAAACAAGGATTATGTAAGTCTAGCTAAAGCTAAGGGACAGAGTAGTAGGAGTATTATGATAAGACATGTTTTAAAAAATGCTTTTGTTCCTATGGCTCAATACTTACCTAGTGCAATTTTATTTACTATTGCAGGATCTATATACATAGAATCTCTATATTCTATACCAGGTATGGGTGGATTATTAGTAGATGCTATACAAAGACAGGACAATAGTTTAATTCAAGGATTAGTACTTATATATTCATCTATAGGAATTATAGGATTATTTTTAGGAGATATATTTATGGCCCTATTAGACCCAAGAATAAACCTATCTAAAAGGACAGGTGATAAATAATGGGTAATAAAAGAATCGAAAAATTAGGAGATAATTTAAATAAATCACTTTTTACATTTGCAAAACATGGTAATAAAAGAAAACAGAAGCAAGGCTACTCAAATTACTCTTACTGGCAATCTACGATAAAAGCATTTACTGATAATAGTATTGCTCTTTTCTTCTTATATTTAATGATATTTTTAATAGGATTTGCTATTATACAACCCTATTTACCTAATCAAAAATCACCTACAGAAATATTTATAGATGCTGAAACAAAGATGCAATTAGTAAATCATCCTCCCAGTAAAGAATTTTTATTTGGAACTAATTCTATAGGCCAAGATTTATGGTCTAGAATATGGATGGGTACTCGAACCTCTTTATTAATAGGAATATTAGTAGGAGTTTGGGAAGCTATTATAGGAATAATAATAGGAACGATATGGGGTTATGTAAGAGCTTTAGATAGAATTATTACAGAAATATATAATGTCTTAAATAATATTCCAAGTACTATAGTTTTAGTATTATTAACATATATTATGAGTCCAGGATTAGGAACTATGATATTTGCTATGTGTATGACAGGTTGGTTAGGTATGGCAAGATTTGTTAGAAATCAAATAGTTATAATAAGAGATAGAGAATATAATGTAGCCTCAAGAAGTCTAGGAACGCCTACTAGAAGAATTATGACTAGAAATCTATTACCATATTTGGTATCAGTTATTATGTTAAGAATAGCTTTAGCTATACCAGCTGCTATTAATTCAGAAGTATTTTTAACATATATAGGATTAGGATTACCAGTAAGTATACCTTCTTTAGGAAATCTTATAAATGAAAGTAGAGAAGTAATAAATTTAAAAAGTCTAAGATATCAATTAATATTTCCAGCTATAATATTATCATTAATAACTATATCCTTTTATGTTATAGGAAATGTATTTGCAGATGCATCAGATCCACGAAATCATAATTAGGAGGATATAAATGAATAGGGAAAATATAATATTATCTATTAAGGATTTAGTAATCAAATTTAAATTAAGAGAACAAGTATTAACTGCTATTAGAGGAGCTTCATTAGATTTATATGAAGGAGAAAGTCTAGCTATAGTAGGGGAATCAGGATCAGGGAAATCTGTCTTCAATAAATCTTTTATGGGTTTATTAGATAAGAATGGATGGATAGATTCAGGATCTATAATATATCAAGATAAAGATTTAACTAGATATAAAAGTGAAAGTGATTGGAGAAAGATAAGAGGTAAAGAAATAGCTATGGTCTTTCAAGAACCTATGACTTCATTAAATCCATTAAAAACTGTTGGAAGTCAAGTTAGAGAATCTATAGAACTACATCAAGACTTAAAAGGAAAAGAAGCTAAAGAAAGAACTATAGAAATGTTAGCTAATGTAGGAATAAATAAACCAAGAGAAAGATATAAGCAATATCCTCATGAATTTTCAGGAGGAATGAGGCAGAGAGTAGTAATAGCCATAGCAGTAGCCTGTCAACCAAATATATTAATATGTGATGAGCCTACTACAGCTTTAGATGTAACTATACAGGCTCAAATATTAAATTTATTAAAAGATTTACAAAAAAAATATAAACTAACTATTATATATATTACTCATGACTTAGGATTAGTAGCTAATGTTGCAGATAGGGTAGCAGTTATGTATGCAGGAGATATAGTAGAGATAGGTAAATCAGAAGAAATATTTTATAATGGGCAACATCCATATACCTGGGCATTATTGTCATCCTTGCCCCAATTAGGAAGAAAAGGTAAACCTTTATATTCTATAGAAGGAACACCACCAAATTTATTTAATAAAATTAAAGGAGATGCTTTTGCACCTAGAAACCCTAATGCATTAGAAATAGACTTTATAAAAAGACCACCATATTTTAATGTAAGTCCTACTCATAAAGCTAAGACTTGGTTACTAGATCCTAGAGCTCCAAAGGTTAATCCACCAGATTCTATAAAGTTTTTAAGAAAGTCAAAGGAGAGTAGATAATGGATAATAATAAGATATTATTAGAAATTAAAAATTTAACTGTAGAATTTGGTTCTAGGAAAAATAGATTTGTAGCTATAGATGATGTAAGCTTTCAAATTTATAAAGGAGAGACATTTGGACTAGTAGGAGAATCAGGCTCAGGTAAAAGTACTATAGGTAGATCTATAATCGGAATTAATAAAGCTACAAATGGAGAAATTATATTTAATAATAAGAAAATCTCAGGTAAGATTAGTAAAAATTCAAAGAAAGAAATAAATAAAGATATTCAAATGATATTTCAAGATCCAATGGCTTCATTAAATGAAAGAGCAAAAGTAGATTATATAGTTTCAGAAGGATTATATAATCTAAGGAATTATTCTTCAGAAAAAGAAAGAAAAGAAAAAGTGGAAAAAGTTTTGTTAGATGTAGGATTATTACCAGAATATGCTTCTAGATTTCCTCATGAGTTTTCAGGAGGTCAAAGGCAAAGAATAGGAATAGCTAGAGCTTTAATAATGGAACCTAAATTTATAATAGCAGATGAGCCTATATCAGCATTAGATGTATCAATAAGAGCCCAAATATTAAATTTGTTATTAGAATTACAAAAAGAAAGAGGTTTAACTTACTTATTTATAGCCCATGATTTATCTGTGGTAAGATTTGTAGCTGATAGAATAGGCGTAATATATAGAGGTAAGATAGTAGAATTAGGAGAAACTGAAAAGATATTTAATAATCCCTTACATCCTTATACTAAAGCTTTATTATCAGCTGTACCTTTTCCAGATCCTATAAAAGAGAAAAATAAGAAAATTAAAATTTATAGTCCATCAGATGATTTATATAAAAATAAAAATTTAGAATTAGTAGAAGTAGAACCAGAACATTATTTATTGACTAAGTCTATTTAGACTTAGTCAATATCTTTTTGTTTCTATATTTATTGTTGTAAATTTTCTGGATCTATTGATCCAGCTCTAATTAATGCTATTTTAGCTGATATAGGTCCGACTAATTCGTATAATACTGAAGATGCTAAAATGATAGTCATCATTCTATTTCCAATATCAGGTGGGAGCATTCTCTGACCTAAAAATGCAAGGCCTATAGCTACTCCAGCTTGAGGAATTAAAGCAGAACCTAAATTATTTCTAATAGATTCACTAGTACCAGTTACCATACAACCTAAATATGCACCTAGATATTTTCCAACAATCCTGATTACAAAGTATGCTAGACCAACAACTCCTAATGTAAATAGAGCATTTACATCTAAATTAATCCCGGATAATACAAAGAATAAAGATAATATAGGTGGTGTAAAGTAGTTAATTTCAGCGTATAGCTTTTTATCTTGAGTAGTATTTATATAAGTGGCTCCAAACACCATACAAGATAGCAGTGGTGATATATGATATATAGCACATATACCAGATATAGCTAATAGAAGTGAGATTACTAAAATTAAACGATTACTATCACTTCTAGTATCTGGTGCAAGTAATCTATTTAATAATATACCAGATAAAAATCCTCCAATTATAGCGACAATATTATATATTATAGGTAATATAACATGAGAAGAAGTTAAACTACCTGTATCCATAGCGCTAATAGCAGCTGTAGCGATACTAAATAAAATTAAACAAACTACATTATCTAAAGCTATAACCTGTAATAAAGTATGGACAAATTCACCTTCAGCTTTATATTGATTAATAGTCATCATTGTACTAGCTGGAGCAGTAGCAGTAGCTATAACACCTAATAATAATGCAAAGCTTAGATCGTAATCAAATATAAAATATATAGTTAAAGTAATAAAAAGTCCAGAAATAATAGTTTCAAATAATGTAATAACTACAGCCCGTAAGCCAGATTTCATAAAAATTTCTTTTCTTAAAAACTTTCCTACATCAAAAGCAATAAAAGCTAGAGCAATGTCTCCTACGAAAGCCATATTTTCAATAGTATTTACAGGAATAAGATTTAGTACATAAGGTCCAATTACTATACCAGATATAATGTATCCACTAACATTAGGGAGTTTTAGTCGTTTTGTGATACGAGTCATTAAAAACCCAGCCAATAACATAATTGATAGAGATAATAGGGTTACAGTTACAGTATCAAATTGGTCTAAAAAACTGTTCATTTTAATCACGATCCTTTCTAACCAAATAAAATCTTTGAAAATTGATTCTAAATATATTTTACCCACATGATAATTGATAATAACTATGTCTTGTGATAATATATTATGCAAAATAAAACCTAAAGTAAAATTATAATTATTTAGAGAACCATAAAAATAATTTATGGGGGAATGATTTTATGTTAAATACTAAATTAAATACATTATTAAAAGTAGCAAAAACTAAAAATTTTACTCAAGCAGCAAAAGAACTTTCATTAACTCAACCAGCAGTAAGTAATCATATAAATCAATTAGAGGAAGAACTAGATGTAGAGATATTTATCCGCAGTAGGAATCAGTTAAAACTTACATCTCATGGAGAAATTGTACTTATGTATGCACAAAGAATGAAATCTCTTTATGAGAAATTACATCAAGACTTAATTAATGATGAAAATGAAATTACTCAACTTACAATAGGTATAACTCACACTGCAGAGAGTAACTTTATGGTAGAAGTATTAGCCAAATATTCTAGTGAAAATGAAGGGGTTAATATAAAGATAATCACATCATCTATAAAAAAACTTTATAGTAAACTTATGAATTATGAAATAGATTTAGCGATTGTAGAAGGAATAACAAATACAACAGGTTTAAATTCTTTATTACTTGATACAGATTATTTAGTACTGGTAGTTTCTAATAAAAATAAACTTGCTACAAAAAGCATGGTAACTATTAATGAGATAAAAAAAGAAAAAATGATACTCCGTTTACCAGGATCAGGAACTAGAAATTTATTTATATCACATTTAGAAAGTATTAATATGTCTATAGATGAATTTGATCTTATATTAGAAGTAGATAATATAGCTACTATAAAAGATTTAGTATCTCAAGATTTTGGAGTATCTATACTAGCTAGAAGTGCATGTTTAGATTCAGCAAGAAAAGGTGATCTTACAATGCTACCTGTTGAAAACTTAAGTATGGTAAGAGAAACTAGTATTTTATATCATAAGGACTTTAATCATACAGAAGTATTAGAAGATATTACAAGATTATATAATAAAACAGCAAAGATGTATAAATAAAAGTATTTATACATCTTTGCTAAGGATATCCTGATAATTCACTTCTTGTAATAAGATGAACTGTTCTTATTTCCAATATTAATATTTGCAATTTATTGGAAGGAGCTATAAAATAAGGAGTTCTTACAGGGTAATAGTAAGATATATTATTTTATATAACTTACTTTAGACATATCAGCTTTTCTGTCCTTACCTTCGTCATCTCCATATCCTACGGCTACAGCTATTCCATAAACGTAATCTTCAGGAAACTCTAAAGCATCTTGCCATTTATTATTATATTCAGGATTAAAGGATACTCTAGGTAATCCTAATATTACACTGTCTAATCCCATACCTTTAGCTGCCAAAGCTATACTTTGAGCCATAATACCTACATCCATTTCTTTTCCTTCTTCCATAGAAATAACAAATACAGCTGGTGCATCGTAGAAGATTTTATTTCCTCTAGATTTATTATGTTTAACTGCCCATTCTACATTATTATCTACAAAATATTGAACAACATCTTTTTCCCATTCTAGGATAGTAGATTGATTAGTAAGTACTGTAAGATGCCAAGGTTCCATGTTTCTTGAACTAGGTGATATAAGTGCAGCTTTAACTAATTGATCAATTTGTTCTTTTGTCAACGTTTTATCTTGATATTTTCGAATAGAACGACGATTATAAATGGTTTTTAATACTTGGTTATCTGTCATATAATATCTTACCTCCGTAATTTATATTAAAATATCTATATAAATTATACCTTATCATTTATTAACTTAGTAATCAATTTGTATAACAAGACTGTGAATATTCTTAGACAATGATATAATAAATATAAGGATTCAATGAATGTAATGGTGGTGTGAAATATTGAAATGAGATGATAATATCCTAATATCAAGAGTAGAAATGTATGAAATTTTTGTGAGAGGTAAACAATACTTTGGAAAGTATTGTTCTTACATGATATAGAAAGATAATTAAGTGAGAAGGAGATAATATAATTATTGGAAGGATGAATTGAATAGAGATTATAAAATTAAATCTAAATGGAGGTAACGAATGTCAAAACCATTAGAAACTTATCAAAAGAGAAAAGAAGTCTATAGTAATCTATTTGATAAACAAAATAAAAAGATTAGTAAAATTACTAATATGAGGTTAATCGTAGCTTTAGCTGGGATAGTAAATATAGGAATTTTATACATTAGACAAAGGTATTCTTTTATTTACTATATATTACTTGCTTATATAGTATTATTTACATACTTAGTCATAGAACATAATAAATTAAAATATAATAATAAATATTTTGATGTATTAAATAAGATAAATGAAGATGGATTACAACGATTACAAGGAGATTGGAATAAGTTTAAAGATACTGGCTTAGAGTTTGAAGATAATAATCATAGTTTTTCAAGTGATTTAGACATATTTGGTCAGGGATCATTATTTCAATATATAAATACTACTACAACATATATGGGAAGAAACATATTAAATAAGTATCTTACAAAACCATGTAAAACTAAAAAAGAAATTATTAAAAGACAAAATGCCATTAAAGAATTAAGTGATAGACTATCCTGGCGGCAAAGATTTATGGCAGAAGGTCTGATGATAGAAGATAAATCCAGTGATAATGAAGACTTGTATAATTTTTTTGAAACAGAATATGAAACTTATAGAAAACCATGGATAATATCTATATCACGAATTATTCCTATAATTATGATAGGTTTTATTCTTTTATATATATTTAAGATAATCCCATTTCATATACTAATTTTAATATTTGCAGCACAATCATTTATATTTATATATAAATTTGAGGGAAGATCAAAGAATTTGAATTTGGTCTATGAATATGAAAATAATATAAAAGCCTATAGTAAAATGTTATATCAATTAGAAAAGGGAAATTTTCAATCTAAATATCTTTTAGAATTAAAAGATAAACTTATAGATGATAATGGATTGACAGCTTATCAACAGATAAAAGAATTAGAAACTATAGTGGAGAATATTTCTAATAGAAAAAATATATACTTTTTTATAATTAATATAATTACATTATGGGATTATCAATCTATGATAGCTCTAGAACGTTGGAAGGGTAAGTCAGGTCATCTAATCAGGACTTGGTTAGATACTATAGGAGAATTTGAAGCTTTATCAAGTTTATCAAATTTAAATTATGATAATCCAGATTGGGTAACTCCTACAATAACAGAAAAAAATGATTATATTAAAGGAAAAGATATGGCTCATCCTTTAATTATAGAGGATTCTGTATCTAATGATTTTAAAATAGAGGATCCAACTAAAGTTTTATTAATAACTGGCTCTAATATGTCAGGTAAAAGTACCTATCTAAGAACTACGGGAATTAATCTAGTCTTAGCTTATATAGGAGCACCAGTATGTGCTAACAGGTTTACTTGTAATATATTTAATATTTATACATGTATGAGAGTAAGTGACAATCTGGAGAAAAATATTTCATCATTTTATGCCGAACTATTAAGGATTAAAGAAATAGTAGATAAATCTAAAGGAAACAAAGTATTCTTTCTATTAGACGAAGTATTTAAAGGAACAAATTCTCATGATAGACATGAAGGGGCAAAGATATTAATAAAAAAATTATTAAATAATGATGCAATAGGATTAGTATCTACCCATGATTTAGAATTAGGAGAACTTGAAAGAGAAAGTAATAATAAAATTAAAAATTATCATTTTAAAGAATATTATAAGGACAATGAAATATATTTTGATTATAAACTAAATAGAGGGATTTCAACAACTAGAAATGCAATGTATCTTATTAATATGATAGGAATCGATAATGAAAAATAAAACTTAATAATTAGAATTTTAAAATAGTATAAGAAATTAATTTCTTATACTATTTTTTATATTAAAGTATTATAGATAAAATTTATCAGTGGGTAGGGAAGTATTAAAAGATTGTATAATGATTGACAATAAATGATAGAATATATTAGTATGTGAATGTTAGATTAGTAATTACTTATTAAAAAGAAACAGGGGGATAAAAAATGAGACCGGAAATAATGGAAGAAGTTGAAGGACTGAGAGGGGTAAACTCAGTTAAAATTAAAGAAGCCCATGAACAAGGAAAAAAGGTTGTAGGTATGTATTGTGTTTTTTCTCCAGCAGAAATAGCTTTAGCTGCAGATGCTATATCAGTAACATTGTGTGGGACTACTCAAGAACCAGTAGAAGCAGCAGAAAGGGATTTACCAAGGAATCTATGTCCATTGATTAAATCTAGTTATGGATTTGCAATTACTGACACATGTCCATACTTTCATTTTTCAGATGTAATATTAGCAGAAACCACTTGTGATGGAAAGAAAAAGATGTACGAATTAATGGGAGAAATGAAACCTATGCATCTTATGAATCTACCACAAACTGCAGAAGGGGAAGATGCATTAGAAATTTGGAAAAATGAAATGGTGAAATTCAAAGAATTTCTAGAAAAAGAATTTGATGTAGAAATCACTGATGAAAAGCTAAAAGATGCTATAAAATTAATGAATAGAGAAAGAGATGTAATGAAAAGACTACATAAATTAAATGCTCATAAGCCAGCACCATTGACTGGAATGGACATGTTATCAGCACAATGGTTAAAAGGATTTAATGTTGATAAAGAAAAAGGAATAGACTTAGTCGAAAGATTGATAGAAGAAGTAGAAGAACAAATGGAAAAAGGAATATATGCTTTTGATGAAAAGGCACCTAGAATACTAGTAACAGGATGTCCTACAGGAATAGGTGGAGCAGACAAAGTACTAATAGAATTAGAAGAAGTAGGAGCATCTGTAGTAGCTTTAGAAAATTGTACTGGTTATAAATCTTTAGATACTATGGTAGATGAAGACAAGGATCCAATAGATGCATTAGCTGAAAAATACTTATCTACACCATGTTCTTGTATGACTCCAAATAATGATAGATTAGACCTGATCAAAAGATTAGCAGAAGAATATGAAGTAGATGGAGTAGTAGATTTAACCTGGCAAGCTTGTCATACATATGCAATAGAATCACATTATGTTAAAAACTTTGTACAAGATGAATTAGGCTTACCATTTTTACAAATTGAAACTGATTATTCAGATTCAGACACAGGACAAATCAGAACTAGAATAGAAGCATTCTTAGAAACTATGGAAGCAGATTTAATATTAGCTTAAAGAGGATGATGAAATGCATTATATAGGAATGGATATAGGATCAACGGCAACTAAGGTTTCAGTAGTAGAAGATGAAGAAGTAGTATCTAATTTTACATTACCGACTGGATGGAATAGTGTAGAAACTTCTAAAACAGTAAAGAAGAAATTAGAAGAAATAGATATAGATATGGATAAAGCTAAAGTATTGGCTACTGGATATGGAAGAATATCAGTACCATATGCTGATAAAACTATTACTGAAATAAGCTGTCATGGAAAAGGGGTTCAATATTTATTAGGTGATGATTCGACAATAGTAGATATTGGAGGGCAGGATACAAAGATTATTACTCTAGAAAATGGTAGAGTAGTAGATTTTACTATGAATGATAAATGTGCAGCAGGTACAGGAAAATTTATGGAGCTAATGGCAAATACATTAGGCGTATCTATAGATGAATTAGCTGATATGGCTTTAGAGGGGGAAGATATTAGCATAACAAGTATGTGTACTGTATTTGCAGAATCGGAAGTGATAAGTTTAATAGGTGAAGGAAAGAAAAGAGAAGATATAGCTAGAGGTATAATAAACTCTATAACTGGAAGAGTATTTTCTATGTTACATAAACATGGGAGTAGTGATACTGTATATCTAACAGGTGGACTTTGTGAAGTGGATTCATTTATAGAATTATTATCTGAAAAATTAGATACAGAGATAAAAACAGATCCTTTAGCGAGATATGCAGGATCTATAGGAGCAGCATTATTAGCTACAGGATTATAAAATTAATTTAAGATAAACATTTTATTCAGGGGGACTGTTATGGAAGAAAAAAATAAGATTTACATAATGATTTTTTCAGGACTAGCAATAGCAATAAATATTGTACTTGGTACAGTTGTAAAAATGTTAAGTATACCCTTATTATTTTTAGATACTGTAGGAACTATATTTACTGCAGTAGTATTTGGACCTATATATGGAGCAATAGTAGGAGGGTTAACAAACGTAGTACAAGGAGTTATATCAGGACCAAAAATTATTCCTTTTGCCTTTGTTAATATTGCTGTAGGTCTAGTAGTTGGTTATATAGCTATGAAGGGAAACTTTAATTATAAAAAGGCTGTTATTACAGGTTTAATACTTTCAGTAGTAGCACCCTTAATAGGGACACCTATATCTGTATATGTTTATGGTGGAATTACTGGAGATTTTAATGATGTATTCTTTACATTGTTAGTCCAATCTGGACAAAAAATATTTGCATCAGCTTTTATTCCAAGAGTTGCAAGTAATATAGTCGATAAAATAGTAAGCTGTTCTATAGTCGTATTTTTGGTGGAAAGATTACCTAAAAGATATGTTCAGGGAGCAAAAATAAATGGATAGAAGCAAAAGAGTAATATTTATATCACATTGTATATTAAATCAAAATACAGTAGTCCCTCCTTTAGCCAGAGCTAAGGGAGCCTATAGAGAAATAATAGAGAGATTAATGGAAAATGGAATCGGTATACATCAAATGCCTTGTCCGGAGTATGAATATTTAGGTTTAAGTAGAAAACCTATGAGTAAATTAGAATATGATACTGATAATTATAGAAATTTGTGTAAAAAGATTGCTAATGATATTCTTAAGACTATAAAAGAGTATTTAAATAATGGATATAATATTATTGGATTAGTAGGGATTAAGGGAAGTCCAACATGTAGTATCAGGGAAGAACAGGGTATATTTATGGAAGAAGTATTTTCCTTGCTAAATTCAGAGGGGATACTTTTAGATAGAATTGATATTCCAGGGGAGTATGTAGATGGGAAAGATAATAGTGAATTTATTAAAGAATTTGAAAGTTTTTTGACTAAAGTAAAAAATATATAATTGAGATAATAGCTATAAAACGGTAGGTTAATAACCTACCGTTTTTTGTTTATTTAGATTTGCTTATTTAGACTAGATTCTTCTAATTTATTTTCATCAACAAGTTGGTTTTGACCCATTTCAACTAATCTTTTAGTCATGGTTCCGCCGACTTTTCCAGCATTAGTTATTGTAATATTTAATTCATTAGCTATTTCTAGTTTCATTTCATCAAGAGCTTTTCTTGCATTTTCATTAGGATTTTCTATCACTATATTCACTCCTTAGTTACTGAAATCTATTTATCCAAATTAGATCTTTCTGATTTATATTCTTCAACAAGCTGTTTTTGCCCTATCTCAACTAGATCTCTAGTCATAGCACCGCCAACTATTCCAATATCACTTAAATTAATATTGTTTTCATTAGCTATTTCTAATTTCATTTCATCAAGAGCTTTTCTAGCCTTTAAATTAGGTTTCTTTGCCATTGTATTCACCTCTATTTTAAGATATTGTTATTTTGCTACATATTATGATTTTGATACAAGGAAAAGATTGGAGCAAATAATATGCTATATTAATTGAAATATGACCCACGAAAAGGGTAAATATCATAATTAAATTAGAAATATGTTATAATAGGATAAGAACTAGATAGAAGGAATGATAAAATGGATATTACAAGAGAAGAATCTTATTTTGATGGAGGATTATTACAATTAATAGGATGGAATATATTAGGAGGAATAATTACAGTAATTACAGCTGGTATAGCTTATCCATGGGCAGTTTGTATGGTATATGGTTGGAAAATAAATCATACAGTCATAGAAGGTAGAAGATTAAAATTCACAGGATCTCCAGTAGGACTATTTGGAACATGGATAAAAATATTATTATTAACATTTATAACCTTGGGAATATATGGATTTTGGGCAAGTATAACCATCAGGAAATGGAAAGTAAGAAATACAGTATTTAGATAAAATGTAAAATAATAAAAAATAATCTGGGGTGATGGAGATTAACTACATGGAAAAATCAAATGAATTAATTAAAGATCCAATTAATTGGGAAGGAATTAGAAATGAGAATATTGAAGAACTTAAAGAAAGATTAAAAACCATGGACAAAACAGACCTAGAAAAAATGCTAATAGTATTAGAATCAAAGGATGTACTATTACAAGAGTCAAATAATATACCAATCTTTCTTGGAATTTTATCTTTTATATTAGGATTAGCTGCTGCAGCTATATCAATATTAAATCACTTTAGGATTATAAACAGCTTTGGTTGGATTATAGCTATAGTAATATTTCTACTAATATTAGGGTATATATTTTGGGAAAGAAAAAGGACAAGCTATAGAAAAAGAAATAGTGAAATAATAAGTATTAAAATAGCTGTTAAAGAACTGATTAATGAGATAAATGAAGAAGAAAGAAGAAAAGAAAATAAAAAAGAGAGGAAAAGAATAAAAGAAGAGAGAGGAAAAATAAAAAACAAAGGAACTAGAAGAGAAATAAGAAGAGTAAGAAGAAAAGGAAAAAAGGAAAGGAAAACCAGAAATAGACAAGAAGATAGCTATAAAAGAAGACATAATAATGTAATTGATGATGAAATTTTAAGTTATAATTGGAGAGGATAAATGAAGGGGGATTCTAAATGAACGAAACAATAAAACATAGACAAACAGGGATAAATGTTCAAGAAAAAGCTAATATGATATGGAATATAGCAGATATACTAAGAGGACTATATAAACCTCATGAATATGGGAAAATTATATTACCTATGACTATAATAAAAAGATTTAATGATACATTATATTCTACAAAAGACAAAGTATTAGAAAAATATGAAGAGATAAAAGATTTTGATGTTCAAGATCCATTTTTAAAAAGAGAAACAGGATATGATTTTTATAATACTAGCCCTTATACCTTTACTAATCTATTAGCAGATTCAGAAAATATAGAGGATAACTTTAGGGAATTTCTAAATGGATTTTCTGAGAATGTAATAGATGTTTTAGAAAACTTTGATTTTGATAGGGAAATAGGGAAACTAGCTAATGCTAATATGCTCTTTTTAATAATACAGGAATTTAACAAAAAAGAATCTTATATGGGACCAGATCAAATATCTAGTATAGATATGGGTTATATATTCGAAGAATTAGTAAGAAAATTCTCAGAGTCATATGATGAAGAGGCAGGGGAACACTTTACTTCTAGAGATATAATTTATCTGATGACAGATTTATTAATATCAGAAGATAAAGACATCCTATTAGAAGAAGGAGTAGTCAAAACAGTATATGACCAAACAATGGGAACATCCCAGATGCTAGGGGCTATGGAAGAAAGATTGAAAGAATTAGATAAAAATGCAAAAGTAACCCTATTTGGTCAGGAAGTAAACCCAGAAACATATGCTATAGCAAAAGCCGATATGTTAATTAGAGGCGGAGATGCCCATAATATGATGTTAGGAAATACATTGTCAAATGATGCTTATCCTAATTATACATTTGATTACTGTATATCTAATCCACCTTTTGGGATCGATTGGAAATCAGAAAGAAAATCAGTAGAGGACGAGGCCAAGCAAGGAGATAGGGGAAGGTTTAGCATAGGACTTCCCTATGTAAATGATGGACAACAATTATTTGATCTAAATGGTATATCTAAACTAAAAGACACAGGTAGAATGGCCATAGTACATAATGGTTCACCATTATTCACTGGAGATGCAGGAAGTGGACCTAGTGAAATAAGAAGATATATTATAGAAAATGATTGGCTAGAAGCCATAGTACAACTACCAAATGACAGTTTTTATAATACAGGTATAACTACTTATATATGGATAATATCTAAGGACAAGCCTAGTCATAGAGTAGGAAAAGTACAATTAATAGACGCATCTAAAACATTTGAAAAAAGAAGAAAATCTATAGGAAACAAAAGAAATGATATAACGAGAGAATGTAGAGAATTAATAATAAGAGCTTATGGAGATTTTAAAAACAAAGAATATGAAGAGAAAAATTTAATCTGTGAATCTAAAATATTTGATAATATAGACTTTGGCTATAATCAAATAACTATAGAAACACCTCTTAGACTAAAGTTTAAAATAGATAAAAAAGGAATAGAAAGATTTAAAGAAGAAACCCAATATAAAAACTTAGCAAAACTAACTAAAGCTAAAAGAAGAGGAAAAACAGAAGAAGAAATAGAAAA
>DATGUA010000012.1:0-37369 GCA_035301545.1 Tissierellaceae bacterium
ATATTTTTTGGACACACTGGGACACATAGTCCACATCCTTTACAAATATCTTGATCAAATATTGCTCTTCCTTTTATCTTAGCCATTTCAATTCCTCCTTTGACTATTAAATCATCCATTCTTCCCTCATATAAAGATCTATAGGAAATACCTTATCTTTAATATCTTTAGGAAGATCTGGAACTAATTCTTTTAATACTGCTATATATTTTAAAGGTATATCACTTTCCTTTTCAACTTCTAAGGCTAGTTTATATCCTTTAATAATATCTTCTACTCTAGTATCTTTTAATAAATGGGTGTTGCTAATTATCCCAGTAATCTTAGCTCTAGAGGTCTCTTCTATTTTAACCATATATTCTAAAACCTTTTCCACATTCTGAGTTTCAGGTCTATTAGCATTTAATACAAAAAACATATCATAATTTCCTTCATATAAATAATTGTGATATCTTCCTAAGGTTCTTGCTCCTGCTGGATCTCCACCTATATCTAATATAGTATGGTAACTTTCATCTTGTAAAACCTTTAGGGCGTCTGAAGATATAGAAGGTATATCCAAGGCATTACCTTCTATAGAACTACCTATAACCTCTATTCCTTTAGATTTTAATAATTCCTTTTTTTCTCTACTTCTAAAATAAAGATTTACTACATCCAGGTCTACTAAAGCCACTTTCTTGTCTATTTCATTTAATTTTACTGCATAATTTATAGAGAATTCCGTTTTACCACTTCCATAATGTCCTATAATTATTTTAATTCTATTATCTTTATTTATATACCTTTCCATTTTCTTCTCCTTTTAGAACTCTCAAACCACCTTCTGCCAATGCTCCTAGCTCATCTTCCCCTGGATAAATTGTAACTTCTCCTAAAAAGCAAACCTTTTCCCTTATCCATTCAGTGAACATTTTATCATATGCTAAACCTCCTGTCAGTAATATTCCGTCTATTTCTCCTTTTAAAGCTATTGATACTGCTCCTATCTCTTTAGCCACCTGATAAGCCATTGCATGATATATTTTTTCTGCATACTCATCTCCATCACTTATTCTTTCAGAGACCTCTCTACCATCATTAGTATCTAAATAAGATACTAATCCTCCTTGACCTTTTACCATGTTTTTTACTTCTTCTACTGTATATTTATTAGAATAACATAGATCAACTAAACTTCCAACAGGAAGACTACCTGACCTTTCTGGGGAAAATGGTCCTTCTCCATCTAAAGCATTAGCTACATCTATTACTTTCCCTTTCTTATGGGCTCCTATAGATATACCTCCTCCTAGATGAACTACTATAAGGTTTAAATCTTTATAGTTTTTATTTAACGATCTAGCATGTCTCCTAGCTACTGCTTTCTGATTTAAAGAATGAAATATACTCATTCTTTCTATTTCTTTTAGTCCTGAGATTCTAGCTACATCTTCAAGTTCATCTACCACAACAGGGTCTACTATAAAGGCACGGCCATTATTTTCTTTGACTATTTCATATGCTAATATACCACCTAGATTAGAAGCATGTTCTCCAGAAACTCCTATTTTTAAATCTTCAATCATTTTTTCATTAACCTCATAAGTTCCACCTTCTATAGGTTTTAAAAGTCCGCCTCTTCCAACTACTCCATTTAAATCTTTAATATCAATATTATTATCTTTTAAAGTATTTAAAATTATATCTTTTCTAAATTCATATTGATCATATATTTTTTTATAACTTTTTAATTCTTCAACTGAATGTCTTAATGTCTTTTCAAATATTATATTTTCATCTTGAAATACCCCTATTTTCGTAGATGTAGATCCAGGATTTATAATTAATAATTTTGTCATATTATCGTCCTTTCTTAGATGCCATTAGCACTGATAATACTATAGAGTTTAATTTTGTTTCCTCATTATCTGCCCTAGATGTTAATACTATAGGTGCACTAGCTCCTAATATTATACCAGCTGATTTAGCATTAGCTAAAAATGATAAAGATTTATATAATATGTTTCCTGCTTCAATATTTGGAGCTAATAATATATCTGCATCACCAGCTACTTGACTTTCTATTCCCTTTATCCTTGCAGATTCTTTGCTAATAGCATTATCTAATGCAAAAGGTCCATCTACTATACAACCATCTATTAAACCATATTTGTTCATATTCTTAAGTTCTTCTCCATGGACTGTAGCTTCCATTTTTACTGATACTTTCTCATTAGCTGCTAATACTCCTACCTTAGGGATAGATATATCTAAAGATTTAGCTAATTCTACTGCATTTTTTATTATACCCTTTTTTTGTTCTAAATCAGGTGCTATATTCATAGCCGCATCAGTTACCAAAAATACTTTATGATATTCTGGTGAATCAAATACTGCTACATGAGATATTAAATTATTAGTTCTTAATCCTAAGTCTTTATTAAGAACTGCTTTCATAATAATAGGAGTTCCTACTAATCCTTTCATTAATATATCTGCGCTTCCATTATGTACTATTTCTACAGCTTTCATTGCTGCAATATTATCATCTTTTTCATTAATTATCTTAATATCCTTAGTATCAAAATCTATCTCTTTACTAATTTCTAATATCTTATCCTTGTCCCCTACTAAAATAGGGTTGATAACCCTTTCCTTTACAGCTAACTTTATAGCCTTTAATACATCCTTGTCCTGTGCTACAGCTACAGACATAGTCTTAGGACCTCTCTCTTTTGATAAATCTAGCAATTCTTTAAAATCTCTCAAATTTATCCCCCTTATTGAATTTTTATAATATTTATATAAAACCTAAAGATGGGGATCTAGTCCTCTTCATCTTTAAGTTCTATATTTACACCTAATCTCTTTGGATCTATACTCTTTATATCTACTCCTGAGATTCTTTCTATTTGTATTTCTACTTCATGGCTACCCTCTTCTAAATCTCTTAAGTCAATATAAACATCTAAATCCTTAGGATCAATATTATCTAAATCCTTTTTTGTACCTTCTATATTAACTTTAATATTATCTCCTACATCCTCTAAATCCATAGTTAAATCATCATTTAGATTTTTTATATCTATATCATCTACATCATATGTTATTTCACTATCTTCAATTTCTTCTATAGTATAGCTAATACTTATCTTTTCATCTGGATTTACTAATTCTATATCATCAGGCAAATCTAATTCTACTTCCATAGATGTTTTATCTATTAAATCATTAATATTAATAGTTTTTGTATTTATGTGAGTATGATTTACAATATTTTCATCACCCTTTATTGCTATACTATTAGGATTTATCTTAACATTTGAAAGTACATAACCTTCTGGTAACTTCCCTTCTGTTTGTAGTTCTATAGGTAATGTATGTTTTCTTAAGACTGGTATATCTATATCTACAACTGTTGGTTCTTTTTCTAATCCTGTTACCTCATTCTCATTATCATCATTAATTTGGATAGACCGTGTCATATTAGTATCAGAATCTATATCTGTAACATCTATAGTTGCTTTCACTTCAGATACCTCATTTACCCAAGTTCTAGGGCCTCTTATTAATACTGTTTCTGGTTTTGTAGTAATATCTCCTAACATATAATTACTGTCTAATTCCCCTTCTACTTCAACACCTACACTTTTCTCTTGAGTAATAACTTTATCTATAGAGAATAATATTTCTTTAGGTTCATAATCTTCTATAGTTATACTTGACGAACTATTTGTTAAACTTACATCTACACCTACTCTTGATTGTCCCTCTTCATATCCACTTAGATCTATCTCTGCAATTATATCACTAGAAGAAAAATCCTTCATTTTAGATCTATTTCCTCCAACTTTTACATTAATTTTAACTTCTTCTGGCTCCATTACTACTAAACCTTGTCTTTCTAATTCTGATGTATTGTATAAATTTACAACTACATCCTTATACTCTCTAGTTATATATGGATTTTCTACGCTCATAACATAACTCCACAAAATAATGGAAATTATTAGAGCAAAGATCTTTAGTGTTAGATTATTCTTTTCTTTGCCCATTTTTCATCCTCCATTTTGAAAAAATAGTTTGTTTATCTTCATCTGGATTATACATATTTAAGAGTATCTGCTCTAAAGTCTTTATATCTAAATATCTGTCTATCTTTCCATTTTCTGCAACAGATATTCCTCCTGTTTCTTCAGATACTATAATGGATAAACTATCTGATCTTTCTGATATACCTAAAGCTGCTCTGTGTCTAGTTCCTAATTCTTTACTAGTTCCTGCATTGTCAGTTAAAGGCAAAAAACACGCTGCTGCCTTTATCTGATCTTCTTTTATTAATACTGCTCCATCATGTAGAGGAGTATTAGGTATAAATATATTAATTAACAAATTACTAGTTACAAGTCCATCTATTCCAGTTCCTGTTTCTGCTACCTCATTAAGTCCTGTCTGTCTTTCTAATACTATTAATGCTCCAATTTTTTGTCTGGATAAAGAAGCCACTGCATCAACTAATTCCTCTACTACTTTAGTCATATTTTCTCCCCGTATTTCAATAAGAGGTTTAGTAATTATACTTCCTCTACCTATATATTCTAATCCTCTTCTTAATTCTGGTTGAAAGACTATTAATAAGGCTAATGTTCCAACAGTCATAGCATTATTAAGTATCCAGTTTATAGTAAATAATTGAGCCCATTCACTTAATTTAGTCAATACTAATAAAAAGATTATTCCTTTTGTTAACTGTTCTGCTCTAGTATCTTTAATCAGCATAAAAAGCTTATATATTATTATGGTAACAATAACTATATCTATTACATCTTTCACACGCACATTTGACACTAAACGGTTTATTATCTCCAAAATATACACCTCTTAATCCCATATTCAGTACTCTCTATATATAGTATATAATAAAGCCCGCCATTAATGAAAGGTTTTTTATATTATTATTTTACTTTTATTCTTTGTCATCTATAATTCTATTTTCTGAATCAAGTATAAAAGATTCTAACTTTCTATGATTTAACCACCATAAAAATACTACATAAGGTACAAATATTAATGTTACCTGTGGTATATTAACCATTAATATAAAATCAAAGATCCCATGTAACAAAATAGGCATAAAAAGAGATTTTCTTAAATTAGATCTTTTATCTTTTTCATCTGTATTAAATTTATATAATGATAAATAATAACCCATAGTTATACCAAATACACCATGAGCAGGTACAGAAAATATTCCCCTATTTAAACCTATAAAAGGATTATTTGTATATCTAAATACTACATACATTATATTTTCTACTGTAGCAAATCCTAAGGCAGCAAATACTCCATATACTATTCCATCTAATTTTTCATTAAAATATTTAGTTTTCATAGGTAATTTTAATAAAACCATTCTTTTAAAATATTCTTCTGTTAATGCTGCTACTATAAAAGCATTAAAAAAAGCACCTAATATTCCGTCAAATACATTCAATCTAATAAGTATTTCCTCTATTGGAATAGAAGGAATTACAGCTAGAGCACCTAAAGCAAAGGTTGCAAATAATAATTTACTAGATTCTTTATCATCTCTATATACTTGAGATATACAAAATGTTCCTATTAATGCTGGAGTAATGGCTATAATAAATAATCTTATATACAATTTAAATACCTCCTTAAATTATTTAATATTTATTATTCCATTACTAATAAAAATAATCCTAAGTTTCCTTAGGATTATTTCTGTTTTAATATATTTATTTCTATAAATTCTTCTACATCTTTAGCTCTAGGTAAATCTAAAATTCTATCTATCATAGGTTTAACTTTTTTTATTGAAGTATTTTTAATTAAATCCCTAGCTTTTAGTATAGAAGCAGAATTCATACTAAACTCATCTAATTCCATAGCTAATAATAAAGATATTAACCTTGGGTCTCCCGCTACTTCGCCACACATGCCTACAGATATACCTGCTTTATGTCCATTATCTATGATCATTTTTATGAGTCTTAAAATTGCTGGATGGTATGGAGTATATAGATGTTCTAAAGACTGATTTCCTCTATCAACAGCTAGTGAATATTGGATTAAATCATTTGTACCTATACTGAAGAAATCTACTTCCTTAGCAAAAACTTTAGAGTGAATAGCTACTGCAGGAACCTCTACCATAATTCCTATTTCTAAATTTTTATTAAAGTTAATATTTTCTCTTCTTAATTCATCTCTTACCTCTTTAGCTATTAATTTAATATCTCTAAGTTCCTCTATATCAGATATCATTGGAAACATTATTTTAATATTTCCAAAATAACCAGCTCTATATATTGCTCGTAATTGGGTTTTAAATATATCTAATCTATCTAAACATAATCTTATAGCTCTATACCCTAAAAAAGGATTCATTTCTTTAGGTAGATTTAAATAAGGTATTTCTTTATCTCCACCTACATCTAAAGTCCTTATAACCATAGGCTTGTCCCCAAGTTTTTGAGCTGCTTCTTTGTAAATATTAAACTGTTCTTCTTCGGTTGGTAATCTATCTTTATTCATATAGACAAACTCTGTTCTAAACAATCCAATACCTTCACCGCCATTTTCTAACACTTTATCTAAATCTGAAGTCGAACCTATATTACCTAATAAATTTACTTTATATCCATCTTCAGATATAGTATCTTCTCTAATCATTGATGATATTTTTCTTTTATATTCATTCTGCTCTTTTATTTTAATTCTATAAAGTTTATTGTCAGAATCAGTAGGATTTAAAATTATATCTCCTTCTGATCCATCTATAATTATATTATCTCCATGAAAAATCATACTAGTAATATCTTCTACTCCTGAAATAGATGGTATCTCTAATGATTTAGCTATTATAGATGTATGAGAAGTCCTACCACCTAATTCGGTTACTATACCTACTACCATATCCTTATTCATCTTTGCAGTATCTGAAGGTGTTAGATCTTCTGCAATTATTATAGATTTTTCATTCATGGAAGTTAAACCTGTAGGATTAATATCTAATAATATTTTTAAAACTCTTTTCGATATATCATATATATCTACTGCTCTTTCTTTTAAGTATTCATCTTTCATATTTTTAAAGGTATTTATAAAGTCTTCTCCAATCCTTTTTACTGCATATTCTGCATTTACATTTTTTCTTTTTATCTCTTTTTTTATATTATTTATAAAATCTGGATCTCTTAACATCATTTTATGTGCAACAAATATTTGAGCTTCCTTTTCTCCAATATTTGTTAAAGTTCGATTATATAGTTTATCTATTTCCATACATGCTATATCTAAAGCATTATTAAATTTTAAGATTTCTTCTCTGGGATTCTCAATTTCCCTTTTTACTATTTCCAACTTTGGCTTTTTATATATAAATACTTTGCCTATTCCTATACCAGGAGAAGTGCCTACACCTCTCACACTTACACCTCCGACAATTATAACTCTTTCGATTCATTTTCAATTAAGTGGACTAGGGCTTCTACTGCTTCTTTTTCATCTTTACCTTCTGCTTTAATTACTAATTCATCACCTTTAGTTCCACCCATACTTAGCACTCCCATAATACTTTTAGCATTATACTCTTGATCATTCTTAATAATCATAATCTCTGAAATATATTGGGATGATTCTTCTACAAATATTGATGCTGGTCTGGCATGTAATCCTGACTCTCCTTGCAAAACAGCTTCTTTTCTATACATCATACAGCCTCCTATTATATAGACTTAAATTTGTACTTTATTATTATAGTACTATACTATGATACCATATAATCAAATAATTTTAACTAAATAAAATCTAAAATTTAAATATTATCCCTACTATTGCTGCTGCTACTAAATATAATATCGGATGTTTTTTATACTTCATTATTAAAAATAATATTATTCCAAATAATAATATAGCCTTAAGATCTAGAAAATCAATAATATTCTTAGTTTTTTCATATACTTCTATATTAAATAATGAAATTTTAGCCACCTGAAACCCAGCTGCTGCTATTAAACCTGTTACTGCAGGTCTAATCCCATAAAATGCATTCTCAACTATAGGTTCTTCACTAAATTTTGCAAAGTAATGAGCTATAATAATTATAATTATTATAGATGGAGTAATAGTACCTATAGTTGCTACAATTCCTCCTAAAACTCCTCCCATTGTATTTCCAACAAATGTAGCAGTATTTATACCTATAGGTCCTGGTGTAGACTCAGATACAGCTATCATATTTAATAATTCGTCAGATGTAATCCATCCATATTTACTGACTAATTCTTGTAAAAAAGGTAAAGTAGCTAAACCACCACCTATAGAGAAAAGTCCTATTTTAAAAAATGTGAAGAATAATTTTATATAAATCATATTATTCATTCTCCTTTATATCTATACTTCTCCATTTAATTATTCCTACTGTAGCAGCAATTAGAATAACTATTATTGGTGATAAGTTTAAAAATGCTATAATTAAAAAGGACGATATAAATAATATAATTCCCAATCCATCCTTAACAGATTGTTTATACATATTAAAAACTGTAGATACTATTAAAGCAATGACTGCTACTTCTACTCCAGCAAATGCATGTTGTACCATCTTATAGTCTTGAAAATGAGTAAAAAATTTAGCTATTGTGGTAATTATTACTAAAGATGGTGCTACTAATCCTAATGTAGCAAATATGGCTCCTAAGATTCCCTTTCTATTATATCCTATAAAGGTAGCAGTATTTACAGCTATAATTCCTGGTGTAGATTGACCAATAGCATAATAGTCAATTATTTCCTCATCAGTAGCCCATTGTTTTTTGTTTACTATTTCTTCCTGAATAATAGGCAACATAGCATATCCACCACCAAAGGTAAATCCTCCTATCTTAAAAAACGTATTAAATAATTCAATCAATTCTTTCAAAATTACACTTCCTTTTATAATAACATTATTTATATATTAAAAATTCTATCTGATATCTTTGTTGAAAATAATTATATATAGATAAATATACTTTTTATGGATCGGTATACAATTTTTGTAATTTAGTCCATATCTTACATGATTATTAATTTCCTTTTTAACCATAATACTATTATACAACAAAATATTTACTAAATAAATTTTGAGAGGAGATTTAAAATGACTTCAAATAATACAGGAAACAATAAACTTGTAGTACCAGAAGCAAAGCAAGCATTAAATCAAATGAAAGTTGAGATAGCATCTGAATTAGGTATGACTAATTACGAATCTATGGATAAAGGTAATCTTTCAGCTAGAGAAAATGGATATGTTGGTGGATATATGACTAAGAATTTAGTTAAAATGGCTCAACAAAATCTAGGTGGAACAAATAAATAGTAATAATTGGGAAGATAGATTAATCTATCTTCCTTTATTTTAATTCTTATTTTAATTAAACTCTACTATTACATTACAAAAACCTATTTCTTTTAGAATAGACATTAATACTTCTTCTGCTTCCTTTAACAACCCATTATCTATTGCCTTATCTTTTCAGATTCATCTATTCCCCTTAAAATTCTTTTACAAACTATAATCTAGGATTATAAATCTCATATATACTATATATTAGTATATCTTCTTCTGTTAATAACTTTACTATTTTAGGAATTTCTTTAGTGGTAATCTTTAGTTCTACTCCATTATATTTATATATAATATCTTCTATATCAATTATATCAGACTTTTTTAACACATCTCTTAATTTTGATAAAATACTTTCCTTATCTAATAAAAAAAAGATCTTCTTCTTTTCTTCTGTATTATTTTTGGTATCTATTTTATTAATTAATAAGACGTCATTCATTCTAGCACACCTTTCTTTGGTTTACTATTATTAAATACTAATATTAATGTCTATATATTTCTACCCATATATTTTCTTAACTAAACTTATTTACTTTCAATTGTAGATATAAAGAAGATATGATATTCTATATGAAATAGAGGTGATTTTTTGGATAATTATTTAACTAATTTATCAAAATGCATACTATTTCAAACTATGAAACCATCTGCAATAAAATCTATATTATCATCTATAAATGTTAATATAGCAAATTATAAAAAAGATGAAGTTATTGCGGTAGAAGGTAGTAATTGTAATAGTCTGGGTATCGTCTTAAACGGTCAAATTGAAATTCATAAACCTTTATCCTCTGGTAAGGTAGTTACTATAAATCACTTTAAAACAGGTGGAATATTTGGGGAAGCTTTAATATTTTCTGATGACCATCTTTATCCAGCTACAGTTGTATCTTCTGAAGATTCTCAAATTATGTATATATATAAAGAAGATATAGTTAAGATAATGCAATTAGAGTCTAAAATAGCATATAACTTTATAAGTGTATTGTCTGATAGAATACTTATGCTAAATAATAGAATTACTAATCTCTCTTATGATACATTAAGGAGAAAGATTTCTAGCTTTTTATTATTAGAACATAATAAACAAAAAACTACCTATCTTATAGTTCCTCACGATAGAAAGAAAATGGCCGAATTATTAAATATATCTCGTCCTTCCTTATCTAGAGAACTAAGCAATATGCAATCTGAAAACCTAATAAAATTTCATAAAAATGAAATTGAAATTCTAAATTTAAACAAATTAGAACAAATTTTAATAGAATAACAAATCCCCTTCTAATAATTGTATTTTGATTCACAATATATTAGAAGGGAATTTAGTTTTAATATCTTCATTATAATAATAAAGATATATTAAATATTATATATCCCATTATATATCCACCTACAACATCTGTAGGCCAATGAACACCTAAGTATATTCTACTTATTCCCATTAATAATATAAATAGGCCTGTCCCTATCTTAATTAACACTTTCTTACTTTCATTTTTTTCAAACCTAGTCAATAGATATGCTATTGCAAGCCACATACTCATAGTCACCATTGAATGTCCACTTGGAAAACTAAGACCGCTTTTAGTTACCCTAAAATAGTCTATTGGTCTAGTTCTTTGGAAAAATAATTTTAATAGAAAATTAACACCAAAACTTCCAAATATATTAAATATTAATAATTTCGCTTCATAATACTTTTCTTTATTTACTAAATAAATAGTTAATAATATTAGACCTGGAACTAAAATTTTCCAGGATCCGAAAAGTGATATTATCTTCATTATATTTAATATATATATATTAGTACTTTGATGTAATAAATCTAATATAGATATATCAAATAATATTCCCTCTGTTGAATTTCTAATTGAGAATCCTAATATAGCAAATACTACTAATAAAATTGTTGAAAAGATTAACTTCTTTCTGTTTCTCATAACTTTCTCCTTTAAATAAAATTAAAAAAAGAAGATAGCTTAGAGCTATCTTCTTTTTTTCCTCCTCTTTCTAGGTGGAGCTATATGAATCGCTTTATTATCTAAGCCTTGTACAGCTTCCATAAATGTTTCACTCAGAGTTGGATGGGCATGTATAGTTCTATTTATACTATCTACATCTAAATCATTAGACATAACAAATGCTCCTTCATGTATAAGATCATTAGCATTTGGACCTAATATAGTAACTCCTAATATTTTATTATCTTCTTTACTAGCAAATACTTTTATAAATCCGTCAGTCTCACCTAATGATAATGCTTTTCCATTAGCAGCAAACATGAATTTACTTCCTTTGTATTCTATACCTTGCTCTTTTAATTCATCTTCAGTTGAACCTACAAAAGCTACCTCAGGTAGTGTAAACACACAATCAGGGTATACATCTAAGTTTACAACAGGTTCTTCACCCATTAATTTTTCCATTACGTGCATTCCTTGACTAGATGCTACATGAGCTAATTGAATTCCTGTATTATTCACATCACCTATAGCATATATACCTTTTACTGTAGTCTCATATTCATCACTTACTTCTATTCCACTTCTGTCATAAGAAATATTTAATTCGTCTAAGTTTAAACCTTCTACTACCGGCCTTCTACCTGCAGCAATTAATACTTTGTCACCTACAACTTCTATTTCTTTATCTTTATTTTTATACTTAGCCACAACTTTTAATTGATCGCCATCTTTTGTGATTTCCTTTGCTCTTATATCAACATAAGTTTCCATTCCTTGTTGTTTAAAAAGTCTAGGTAATCTTCTAGCAATTTCACGATCTCTATTTTTAAGTATTCGAGAAGCTAATAAAGTTACTTGAGAACCTAATTCTTGATAAATACTAGCAAATTCAAGTCCTATAACTCCTCCACCTACTACTATTAATCTTTCAGGAATTTCTTTCATTTCTAAAAGATCATCTGAAGTAATTACTCCTTCTAAATCTACACCTTTTGTTTCCGTCATTTGAGGTGTTGATCCTGTAGCTATAATTATATTATCTACTTCTATTTCTTCAGTTTCTCCTGTGTGTAAATCTACTGTTACTGTATTTTTATCTTTAATTGAAGCTGTTCCAGATAGTTCATGAATATTTGGATATGATGATACAAGTTGTTCTACCCCACCTACCAAAGTTTCTACCACTTTATTTTTTCTGTTATATAAAGCTTCTCCACTTTGATTGTATCCATCTACTTCTATTCCAAATTCATCTGATCTTTTAAGAGAACTCATTATTTGTGCATTTTTAAAATAGGTCTTAGTAGGGATACATCCCCTATTAAGGCATGTTCCCCCTACTCTATCCTTTTCTATTAAATAAATATTTGCACCTAATTGAGCTCCTCTTATTGCAGTTTCATATCCGCCTGGTCCTGCTCCTATGATTGCAATATTTTTTGCCAAATACTACACCTTCTTCCTCTCGTATTTCAATACTGGCTTTCGAGCCGCTTCTACTTCATCAGGTCTTCTAACTCCTACATTATGTGGTGCTTCTTTTAACATATCTACATTAGTTCTAGCTTCTTCTGCTATTTGTGTCATAGCATCAACAAACTCATCTAAAGTTTCTTTAGTTTCAGTTTCAGTTGGCTCAATCATTTGAGCTTCTTTAACTATTAATGGGAAATAAACTGTTGGTGGATGAATACCAAAATCTAACAGTCTTTTAATTACGTCTGTTGTAGTAGTTTCCTCACCTTTTAGTCCGGCTAATACAAATTCATGTTTATATATTGTATCTATAGGTAAATGATAGTCATCTTTTAATTTTTGTGCTAAATAATTTGCATTTAATACAGCCATTGATGAAGCTTCTCTCAATCCATCTCCACCCATAGTTAACATATAACTATATCCTCTAACTAAGATTCCAAAATGCCCATAGAAATCTTTTACTTTACCTATAGAATTTGGATGATCATAGTCAAATGAATATTTATCTTCTTCTTTTACTATTCTTGGAACTGGTAAAAATTCTGCTAGATGTTCTTTAACACCTATTGGCCCAGCACCTGGTCCTCCACCACCGTGAGGTGTAGAAAATGTTTTATGGATATTATAATGCACAGCATCAAATCCCATATCTCCAGGTCTTGCATGACCTAATATAGCATTAGAGTTAGCACCATCAAAGAATACTTGCCCTCCTGCATCATGAACAATTTTTGTTATTTCTTTGATGTTTTTCTCAAATAATCCTAAAGTATTTGGATTAGTTAACATTAATGCTGCTGTATCATCACCTACTAAAGCCTTTAAATGCTCTACATCTACAGTTCCACTTTCATTAGATTTTAATTCTAATGTCTTATATCCTGCCATTGCTGAAGTTGCTGGATTTGTTCCATGAGCTGAATCTGGTATTATAACCTTATCTCTATGTGTATCTCCATTTGCTTCATGGAATGCTTTTATAACCATAATACTTGTAAGTTCACCTTGCGCACCAGCAGCAGGTTGTAAACTCATCTCATCCATTCCTGATATTTCTTCCATGGTTTTCCCAAGTTCGTAGAGTAATTGTAAAGCACCTTGAACTGTGTCTTCACTTTGTAATGGATGGATATTAGCAAAACCATTTAATCTTGCCATATCTTCATTTATTCTTGGATTATATTTCATAGTACAAGACCCTAATGGATAAAATCCTGTATCTAATCCAAAGTTTTTATCTGAAAGACTTGTATAATGTCTTATTACTTCAAATTCGCTTACTTCTGGTAATTCTAATTCTTTTTCATTTAAAAATTCTCCTGGAATAAGATCTTCTACATCTACATCTTCTACATCCAGTGATGGGAGTTTGTATCCTTTTCTACCTGGTTTTGACAATTCAAATATTAATTTATCATAGTCTTTCATATTATATGCCCTCCAATACACTGCTTAGCTTATCAATTTCATCCTTGGTTCTTTTTTCTGTAACTGCATATAATATTGCATCTTCAAATTGAGAATAATCTCTACCAAGATGATATCCGCCTAAAATATCTTCGTCTTTTAGTCCATCTAGAATTTCATCAGCATTATTATCAGATGTTAATGCAAATTCTTTAAAGAATGGTTGGTCGAATAGAGGCTTATACTTACCTGATTCTGTTAACTTTTTCATAGCATAGTGAGCTTTTTTAGTACTTTGTAAAGCTACTTCTCTTAAACCTTTTTTACCTAGGGTAACTAGATATATTGTAGCAATTAAAGTATTTAAACCTTGATTTGAAGTTATATTAGATGTTGCTCTTTCTCTTCTAATATGTTGCTCCCTAGTAGATAAAGTTAAAACATAAGACCTTTTACCATCTTCATCCTCTGTTTCTCCCACTATTCTACCTGGCATTTTTCTCATGTATTTTTTATTAGCAGCCATAAATCCTAAATATGGTCCACCAAAAGCTAAAGGCACACCTAAAGATTGACCTTCACCAACCACTATATCTGCTCCTAAGTCTCCAGGTCTTTTTAGAATTCCTAGAGATATTGGGTCTACTGATGTTATAAGACCTGCTCTTTTCACCTTATGAGTTATATCTGCTGTTTTCTCTATATCTTCTATCGCACCAAAGAAATTAGGACTTTGAATAATAACCGCCCCAACATCATCAGACATCTTATTTTCTAAATCCTCTAAATCAGTTACTCCATCCTCCATATCTATTTCTATTACCTTTAAATCTTGTACATAAGCATATCTATTTAAAACTTTTCTTGCGTCAGGTTTAACAGTTTTAGATATAAGTATTTCTTTTTTTCTAGCTACAGATGTAGCCATCAATGCTGCTTCAGCAATAGCTACACCCTCATCATATAAAGATGCATTAGATATATCCATTCCTGTTAAGTCAGCAATTAGAGTTTGATACTCAAATAAATATCTTAAAGTACCTTGACTGGCTTCCGATTGATAAGGAGTATATGATGTAAAAAATTCCCCTCTGGAAATAATATGATCAATAATTGAAGGAATATAATGATCATATGCACCAGCACCTAGAAAACAAGTCATATCATTAATAGTTCGGTTTTTACCTGCTAGTTCATTTAAATATTTACTTACTTCTAATTCAGATTTTGCTGGTTCTAAGTCTAATCCGTCTTTTGAAGTTACATCTTCTGGGATATCTGCAAATAACTCATCAACAGAATCTAATCCCAGAAATTCTAGCATTGCTTTTTTGTCTTCTTCTGTATGTGGGATATAAGGATACATATTCAATTATTCCTCCTCTGATGTAAACTCTTCATATTCCTCGCTTGACATTAATTCATCTACTTGAGATTTGTCTGCTAATTCTACTTTAACCAACCAGTTTTCAAAAGCATCTTCGTTAATTAATTCTGGACTATCTAGTAGATCCTCATTAACTTCTACAACTTTTCCATCTACTGGCATATAAGAGTCTGATGCAGCCTTAACTGATTCCACTCCTGCAAGTACATCATCTTTTTCTAATTCATCGCCTTCTTCTGGTAGTTCAACATATACTATGTCTCCTAATTCATCTTGTGCAAAATCTGTAATTCCTATATAAGCTTCTTCGCCTTCTACTTTTACCCACTCATGATCTTCAGCATAGAATAAATCTTTTACAACTTTCATCTTTACATCCTCCTAATATTTTTTTATTTGTTATTTATTTTTTAAAAAATTTTTATCTATTATTTTAGCTTTAACTGGTCTATTTCTAACCATAATATCTATTTCATTACCTATCTCAGTTTCGTCAACGGATATAAGCGCATTACCAATGTTCTTACCTAAAGTTGGACTTCTATATCCAGTAGTTACATGGCCTATTTTCTTACCATCTTTTTCTATTTCATAACCTTCTCTAGGTATACCTCTACCTAATAATTCAAATCCTGCCAATGTTCTTTCTAGGCCTTCTTCCCATTGTTTATTTAAAGTTTCTTTCCCTATAAAGTCAGATTCTTTATTAAGTTTAACAGCAAATTTAAATCCGCCTTCTAATGGGTTGATTTCTGGGGATACTTCTTGACCATATAACCCTAATGATGCTTCAAATCTTAAAGTATCTCTAGCACCAAGTCCTGCAGGCTTTATACCTTCTTCTTGGCCTGCTTCTAGGATTTCTTTCCAAACCTTTGCTGCGTCTTCATTCTTAATATATAATTCAAATCCTTCTTCACCTGTGTATCCCGTAGTAGATATCATAGCATTAACGCCAGCTACATCAACATTATCTACTAATCTAAAAAATTTAATTTTAGATAAATCAGTATCTGTTAATTTTTGTAATATTTTTTGAGCTAATGGTCCTTGTAAAGCAAGAGTTGCAGTATCTTGAGAAACATCTTCTACTTCAACATCAAAGTCTTTTTTATGTTCATTTATCCATTCTAAATCCTTCTCTGTATTAGCAGCATTTACTACTAAAAAGTATTTTTCATCATTATACTTATAAACTAGTAAATCATCTACAACACCACCGTCAGGATAACACATGAATGTGTATACTACTTGATTATCTTTTGCTTTTCCAATGTTATTTGTCATTAAATAATCTAAAAATGCAGTAGCATCCTTTCCAGTTACATTAATATCTCCCATATGAGACACGTCAAAAATTCCTGCTTCATTTCTTACAGCATTATGTTCTGGTACTAATCCTTCATACTGTACAGGTAATAACCACCCTGCATAATCAACGATTTTACCATCGAGCTTAACATGTTCATCATATAATGGAGTTTTCTTACCTTCCATTTAATCACGCTCCTATCTATTATTATATATTTTAAACTACTTACTACACTTGTTATAAGCAGATCATTTCCACTTATAACAATATAATCTTTATACTATAAACTATTTCTATAAATTAATTATAATTAGAAAATAATATATGTAATATACTATTTTAATTTCTGTATTTATTTACCCTAAATTATAATTAATAAACATTTCATTTTTAAAAATAGTTCATTGATTATCTATCTAATAGTATACAAGAAAAATATAAATAATGCAACCTCGAATTGTCAAAATAATATCAACTATCTTAATAATATAAATAACTTGTTTTTAACTATTTATATTATTTATAAACCTGGGGATAATGTTAATAATCTTGTCCACATACTTTACCTTTGTCATTTAAGTGGGATAGTTAATATTAAGGCCTTATGAGGATTATAAGATATATAATCCACCTTATCCACATTATCCACAATCAAAAGTGGATAAACACTATAATATTATTCATCATTTAAATACTTCATTATACCTGTATATATGGACCAAGCTATTTTTTCTTGATACTCTTCAGTTTGTAATATTTTTTCTTCTAAAGGATTTGAAAGAAAGCCTACTTCTACTAATAATGAAGGAATGTTTGAATTTTTTAATAGGTAGATATCATCTCTAGAAGCTGGTTTTCTATTATTTTCTTTGTCTAAGGTATTTTTAAGTTCCTTTTGTACTATTTCCCCCAATTTTAAACTTTCTTCATCTTCCTCCATATAAAAAGCCTGTGCTCCATAATACTTTGGATCTGTGAAACTATTCAGATGTATAGATATAAATAGTTCACAATCTGCATCTTCAATCAATAAATTTCTATTCTTTAAGTCTTCAGACTTTTTTTCTCCTAAAGTCTTAGATTTATCTGTATATAATCCTTCATCTGCTTCCCTAGTCATAATAGCTATACCACCACTTTGTTCTATAAGTCTTTTAAGTTTTAAAGCTATTTGCAGATTAATTTCATCTTCTACAACTCCACTAGTGCCTACTGCACCAGGATCTACTCCACCATGTCCTGGATCTATACCTATTACTCTATTAGTTATAGGCAAATATGATACTTCTTCAATATTATTTTTATTATAAAAAAATTTAATAATAAAAGGTATTAAGATTATAATCCCTAAAACTATATATATTGTTCTTTTTTGTATAAAAAACATTCTCAATCTAATCACCTCTCTAGGAATATATATTAATAGGAATTAATATATATTCCTAGAAAATAAAGTGTTTAGAATAAATTCTTAGCACTTTATTTAATAAGGGTATTATTTTAAATAAAAATAGAGCCACTTTTCAGTAGCTCTGGTTTTGTAAACTCTATATCTATTATCTTTTTGAGAATTGTGGGCTTTTTCTTGCTTTCTTAAATCCATATTTTACTCTTTCTTTCATTCTTGGATCTCTAGTTAAATGTCCCTCTTTTTTAAGTGTAGGTCTTAAATCTTTATCATATTCTAACAAGGCCCTAGCTACTCCATGTCTTATAGCTCCTGCTTGACCTGTGAACCCTCCACCTTCCACATTTACTATTGCATTAAATTTATTTATAGTATCTGTAATTACTAGAGGCTCTCTAGCTATAGTTCTCAAGGTTTCATAATTGAAATATTCTTCAATATCTTTATCATTAACGATAATCTGACCATCTCCTGGTACTAATCTTACTCTTGCAATTGAAGTTTTTCTTCTTCCTGTTCCAGCATATTGTGTTATAGCCACTTACAGTCCTCCTTTCTATTTATAATTCGTATATTTCCGGTTGTTGAGCTTCATGCTTGTGCTCAGATCCTTTATAAACTTTCATTTTCTTAATCATTTTTCTTCCAAGTTTATTTTTTGGAAGCATTCCTTTTACAGCTAATTCAATAATTTTTTCTGGTCTTTCTTCTATTAATCTACTATATGGAATTTCTTTTATTCCTCCTGGATATCCAGTGTGATATACATGATTCAATTGTTGCAACTTTTTACCAGTAAGTTTTACCTTATCAGCATTAATTATTATAACAAAATCTCCAGTATCAACATGAGGAGTATATATAGGTTTGTTTTTTCCACTCAAAATATTTACTACTTTAGATGATAATCTACCTAATGGTTGATTAGTAGCATCAATTACATACCATTTCCTTTCAATTTCTTCAGTTTTTGCCATGTAACTCTTCATCGATATTTCCCTCCTTATACCAACAATTATATAATATATTAGTGAGGTATAAAAAAAGTTTCCGGGCCTTTTTCAAACACTCTTATATATTCTAATACATGTATTTATCAATGTCAATAGGATATTACTCATAAAATACCTTTTCTAAAAATAAGCCTTGAGCTGGAGCAGTCGGTCCTGCTAAAATTCTATTTTTATTATTTAACATATATTTTATCTCTTCTTTTTTAATCTTACCTAGTCCTATATAAATTAATGTACCTACTATAATTCTTATCATATGTCGTAAAAAGCTGTTTCCTTCAATATTAATCTCTATAAATTTACCATCTTTTATAATTTCCATATTATAGATAGTTCTTATACTTGTATCTATATCAGATTTGGGACCCATAAAACTTCTAAAATCATGTGTCCCTATAAAATAAGATATAGATTTTTTCATTTCATCTATATCTAAATTTCTAATTACATGACAAGAGTAATTCCTATATATAGGACTAGATATTCTATTATTATATATTAGATATCTATATTTTTTTCTTTTTGCATCAAACCTCGAATGAAAATCTATAGGTACTTCTTCTGATTCTATTATTTGAACATCTTTTGGTAATTCTATATTTAAACAAAATTTAAAATTGGCTCCTGGAATATTAGAATCAGTAAAAAAATTTGCAACTTGACCTAAAGCATGTACCTTTTTATCTGTTCTTCCAGAAGCTATTAATTTTATTTCTTCACTTGTTATTCTTTTGATAGCATTTTCTATAGTTTCTTGAATAGTAATAACATCATTTTGCCTTTGCCATCCTGAATAATTAGTTCCATCATATTCTATTATAAGTTTAATATTTCTCATATACTACTCCTAAATATACTCTATATACCTCGTTGAAATTATAAATCCAAAAAATATTACCATAGATATTAAGGCCGCTACATCTGATCTTTTTAATTCTAATTCATTTAATCTAGTCCTATTATCCCCACCTCTATAACATCTGGCTTCCATTGCAGTTGCTAATTCATCTGCTCTTCTAAAAGCATTTATAAATAATGGTACTAATAATGGTACTAGACTTTTTGCTCTATTTAATATATTACCTGATTCAAAATCTGCCCCTCTAGCCTTTTGTGCCTTCATAATTTTGTCCGTTTCTTCTAATAAAGTAGGTATAAATCTTAATGCTATAGTCATCATCATAGCTAATTCATGAGCTGGTAATCCTATTTTTTTAAAAGGTGATAATAACTTTTCTATCCCATCAGTCAAAGCTATTGGTGATGTAGTTAGGGTTAGTATAGAAGTTCCAGTCACTAAAAATATAAGTCTTATAGCCATAAATGTAGCCTGAGACAATCCTTCTTTAGTTATAGTTATAGGTCCTAATTTATATAATATTTCCCCCTTGGTCATAAAAATATTAATCAAAAAGGTAATTGAAATAATAAATATCAGTGGTTTTAATCCTTTTAAAATATATTTGATAGGAACCTTTGAAAGATGTACAACAGTTAATATAAAACCTACTATAAATATATATGGATAAAATCCTGTAATAAAAAATAGAGAAGTAATAAATAAAATTATTATTAATATTTTAATCCTTGGATCTAATCTATGAATTATAGTTTCTCCTGGAAAGTATTGCCCTATTGTTATATCTTTAAGCATTTTTATTTCTCCTTAGGTATTGTAAAATCTCTTTTTTAGCATCTTCTACTGTAAAAATATCTTCATTTATATCATGTCCTTTAGCTTTATAAGCTTTCATAAACCTTGTAATCTGTGGAACTCCTAATCCTATACTTTCTAATCTATCTGATTGCTTAAATACCTCTTCAGCTGTTCCATCCATAGCTATCTTACCTTGATCCATAACTAGTATTCTATCTACTAATCTAGCAATATCTTCCATATTATGTGAAACTAAGATTATAGTTATTCCCTGACTTAAGAACATTTGATGAATTTCATTTAATATTTCATCTCTACCTTTAGGATCTAATCCTGCTGTAGGCTCATCTAATATTAAAACTTTAGGTTTCATAGCTATAACACCTGCTATAGCTACCTTTCGTTTTTGCCCTCCACTTAATTCAAAAGGAGATCTATCTTTTAATGTTTCATAATCTAGTTTTACTATTTCCATAGATTCCTTTACTCTATTATAAACTTCCTCCTCACTTAAACCAAGATTTTTTGGTCCAAAAGCTATATCCTTATATATATTTTCTTCAAATAATTGATATTCTGGATATTGGAATACTAGTCCTACTTTTTGTCTTATTTCTTTAAGATTTGTATTTTCATCATTTATATTAGTTCCATCTATTATTATATTACCAGAAGTTGATTTCATAAGACTATTTAAATGTTGTACCAATGTAGATTTCCCTGATCCTGTGTGTCCTATAAGTCCTATAAATTCTCCTTCTTCTATTTCTAAGTTAATATTATCTAAGGCTTTCTTTTCAAAGGGTGTATTAGGATTATATATATATTCTAAATCTTCTATTTCTATGATCATATCGAATTTAACAACTCCTCTACAGAAAGTACATCATTCTGAATATCTATACCTTCCTTTTTTAATTCAAAGGCTAATTCAGTTACTTGGGGTACATCTAGTCCATATTCTTTAACCTTATCTACCTCTCTGAAAATCTCTTTTGGTGATCCTTCCATTACAATTTCACCTTCAGACATTAGCATTACTCTATCTCCTAAGACAGCTTCATCCATATAGTGAGTAATTAAAACTATAGTTTTGTCCTCTTCTTTATTTAGTTTAAGTATTGTATCCATAACTTCAATTCTACCTATAGGATCTAACATCGAAGTTGGCTCATCTAAGATTATACAATCAGGATTCATTGCTAATATTCCAGCTATAGCTACCCTTTGTTTTTGCCCTCCTGAAAGTAAATGTGGTGCATGCTTTTTATAATCTGACATTTCTACTATAGCTAATGATTCATCTACTCTTCTTCTAATCTCTTTTGGTGGAACACCTTGATTTTCAGGTCCAAAAGCTACATCTTCTTCTACTATAGTTGCTACAATTTGATTATCAGGATTTTGAAACACTATACCTGCTTTCTGCCGAATATCCCATATTTTTTCCTCATCTTTAGTATTCATTCCCATTACTGATACTTCGCCAGATGTAGGCATAAGTAAACCATTCATCATCTTTGCTAATGTAGATTTTCCCGAGCCATTATGTCCTAATATTACAAGAAATTCTCCTTTTTTAACATCTAAAGAAACATTTTTAACTGCGGCTACCATTTCATCTTCTATATAAGATCTATACTTATAAGTTATATTTTCCATTCCTATCATTATATCATTCATTCTCATACCTCAATCTTTAATTGTTTTTTTCATCTTAATATAACATAGTGATTAATGATTTACAATATAAATTAAAAAGGGACTAAGCTTTAACTTAATCCCTACATCATTTATACTAGTTCTAATATAGCCATTTCTGCCCCATCACCACGTCTAGGACCTAACTTTAACACTCTAGTATAGCCACCATCTCTTTCTGAATATTCAGGTGCTATCTCATCAAACAATAAATTTACTATATCTTGATCATATATATATGCTAAAGCTTGCCTTCTAGCGTGTAAATCTCCTCTTTTTCCTAAAGTAATCATCTTATCTGTCATTCTTTGTGTCTCTTTGGCTTTACTGACTGTTGTTTCTAGTTTGCCATGTCTTAATAATGATGTTACTTGATTTCTTAACATAGTATTTCTATGATCTGTAGGACGACCAAGCTTTCTTAATTTTGTCATAACTATCCCTCCTTTACCATTTATTACTCATCTTCATTTCGAAGACCTAAATCTAATTCATCAAGCTTATTCACTATTTCTTCAAGGGATTTTTTACCTAAATTTCTTACTTTCATCATATCATCTTCTGTCTTCTGAGTTAATTCATCTACTGTATTAATTCCTGCTCTTTTTAAACAATTATAAGATCTTACAGATAAGTCTAATTCTTCTACTGTCATTTCTAGAACTTTCTCTGTCTGATCTTCTTCTTTTTCTACCATGATTTCTACATCTTCAACATGATCAGTTAATCCAATAAATAAATTTAGATGTTCTGTAAGTATTTTAGATCCTAATGAAGTAGCTTCATCCGCATTGATTGTACCATTAGTCCAAACTTCTAGTACTAATTTATCATAATCCGTTCTTTGACCTACTCTAGTATTAGTTACATCGAAATTAACTTTTTCTACTGGGGTAAAGGAAGAATCTATCGGAATAACTCCTACTGAATGTTCTTCATCTTTATTCTTTTCGGCTACAACATATCCTCTGCCTTTTTCTAGTTCTAACTCCATATACAATTTACCATCTTCGTTTATAGTAGCAATATGAAGATCTTTATTAACTATCTCAACATCTAAACCTGTTACTATATCACCAGCAGTTAATTCTTGTGGCCCTTCTGCATCTATTAGCAGTGTAACAGGTTCATCTGTATAAACTTTAGCAGCAATATCTTTAATATTAAGGATAATTTCAGGAACATCTTCCAATACTCCTGTAACTGTTGAAAATTCGTGTAAAACGCCTTGAATTTTGATTGATGATACAGCAGCACCTGGCAATGAGGATAATAAAACTCTTCTTAATGAATTACCAAGAGTAGTACCATATCCTCTTTCTAAAGGTTCTACTTCAAATTTACCATAAGTTTTATCATCATTTAATTCTAAGATTTCAATATTTGGTTTTTCAATTTCTAACATTAATACGAACCCTCCTTCAGAATTTGTTTTATAAGGACGAGGGTAACTGATTTTAAAATATTATCTAGAATACAACTCAACAATTAAGTGTTCTTCTATTGAAATATCTCAATCTTCCCTTTTGACTCAACTTCAATTCTACCCTTCAATTGTTCTAAGTCTATATTTAGTTTTACACTCTTCTACGTTTTGGTGGTCTACATCCATTATGTGGAATTGGAGTTACATCTTTTATCATATTTACTTCTAGCCCTGTTGCTTGAAGTGATCTGATTGCTGCTTCTCTACCAGACCCAGGACCTTTAACAAATACTTCTATACTTTTTAATCCATGTTCCATAGCTTTTCTTGCTGCTTCTTCTGCTGCTTCTTGCGCTGCAAAAGGAGTTGATTTTCTTGAACCTCTAAATCCTAACTGGCCAGCACTTGCCCAGGAGATTACATTTCCTTGTGTATCTGTTAATGTAACCATAGTATTGTTAAAAGTTGAATATATATATGCCTGCCCTCTTTCTATATTTTTACGAACTCTTCTTCTAGAACGGGTAGCTCTACTTCTTTTAGCCATTAATTATACCTCCTTTATTACTTATTTTAGTATACTAGCTTTTTAGGTCCTTTTCTAGTTCTTGCATTTGTTTTAGTTTGTTGACCTCTTACCGGTAATCCTTTTTTATGTCTTATACCTCTATAGCTATTAATTTCTCTTAATCTTCTAATATTCATGGCTGTTTCTCTTCTTAAGTCACCTTCCACTTCATATGTTCCGATGACTTCTCTTAGCTTTCCAACTTCTGCTTCTGTTAAATCTTTAATTTTTGTATCTGGATTTACATTTGCCTTTTGAAGTATTTCTAATGCTCTAGATCTACCAATTCCAAATATATATGTTAAACCAATTGCTGATCTCTTATCTCTAGGTAAATCAACACCTGCTATTCTTGCCATAAAGCTTACACCTCCTATTTATTAACCTTGTCTCTGTTTATGTCTTGGATTTTCACAAATAACCATTACTCTTCCACGTCTTCGAATTATCTTACATTTTTCGCACATCTTTTTTACTGATGGTCTAACTTTCATTTAAATCCCTCCTATACTACTTCTTTCTCCAGGTTATTCTACCTCTTGTTAAATCGTAGGGTGAGAGTTCAACTGTTACCTTATCTCCAGCAAGTATTCTAATATAATTCATTCTTAACTTCCCAGAAATATGAGCTAATACCTCATGACCATTTTCTAACTCTACTTTAAATATAGCATTAGGTAATACTTCAATTACTGTACCTTCCACTTCAATTAATTCTTCTTTAGCCATTAAGTCCCGAACCTCCTGTTCAAACTCTATTAGGCCTTTAATTAAAAGGCTCTAATAGTTTTCTTATATAAGCATTATTTATCTTCATTTTATTATCTAATCTATAGCTTAATTCCTGAAGTACTATATTATAAACATTTAAATGTTTAATCTTCTTTCGTTTTGGATTATCAATTTTTCTCAGATCTCCATCTACTATAATTAGGTGCTTATCATCTATTATATCTAACACTAGAAATACTCTTCCTTTATCTCTTCCAGCTTTAGATCTTACCACCTGTCCAATTATAATATCCCCGGTTGAATCCATTAAATACACCTCTTTAAAATTAACTGTAATGAGCTGTTCTATTCTTCTAACACATCTACAATAGTTTCAAAAATATCCTCTATAGATCCAGTCCCATTCACATCTGCCAATAATCCTTTATTTTTATAGTAACTGATTAAAGGCTGAGTTTGTTCTTTATATACTTCTATTCTAGTTTTCACAGTTTCAACTTTATCATCATCTCTTTGATATAAAGTTCCACCATCTATATCACAAACTCCTTCTGTCTTTGGAGGCATATTTTCAACATGATAAGTTGCTCCGCATTTTTTACAAATTCTTCTTCCGGTAATTCTCCTTATTAAAATATCTTCATCTGCTTCAATATTGACAACCTTATCTAATTTTATACCTATATTCGAAAGTTCCTCATCTAAGGCCTTTGCTTGCTCCACTGTTCTCGGAAATCCATCAAGCAAAAATCCATCTTTACAATCTTCTTGATCTAATCTATCTTTCACTATTGAAACTACTAACTCATCAGGTACTAACAAACCTTTATCCATATATGATTTAGCAGTTATACCTAATTCCGTTCCTTTTTTAATATTTTCTCTAAATATATCTCCCGTAGAAATATGTGGAATATTGTATTTTTTTACTATATTTGACGCTTGAGTACCTTTCCCCACTCCAGGAGGTCCTAATAATATAAGTCTCATTTTATCATCTCCTATAGTTTAATTTAAAAATCCCTTATAATGTCTCATTAACATTTGTGATTCTATTTGTTTTACAGTTTCTAATGCTACACCAACGACAATAATAATTGCTGTACCTCCAAAATTTACATTCATTCCAAATATTTTAGATAAAATTATTGGTAAGGATGCTAATATCGCTAGAGATAAACCACCTACAAAAGTGATCCTTGAAACTGTTCTATTTAATGCTTCAGATGTTGGTCTTCCAGGCCTTATACCAGGAATAAATCCACCATTTTGTTGTAAGTTTTGAGCATATTCTACAGTATTAAACTGAATTGCTGTGTAGAAATAGGTAAAGAACATTATAAGGATTATATTTAGAATTGAATATACCCATATTCCAACACTTCCTTGCGGTGTTAGATATTTTGTTATCCAATCAGATACTCCACCTTTTGTAAATAGAGTAATTGTTTGTGGAAGTGCTAATAATGATGAAGCAAATATTACAGGCATTACCCCTGACATAGATACCTTGATAGGTATATGAGTACTTTGCCCACCATACATCTTTCTTCCAACAACTCTCTTAGCATATTGTACTGGTATCTTTCTTTCCCCTTCTTGAAGTGCTACTACTATTGCGATTATTGCTAAAAATACTATAGCAAAGATTAAGGCTTTAATTATACTCAATTGCCCAATCCTAATTAACCTTATAGCATTAATTAATTCTCCTGGCAATCTAGATATAATACCTACAAAGATTATTAAAGAAATACCATTTCCAATACCTTTCTCAGTAATTCTTTCTCCTATCCAGATTAAGAAAGAAGTACCTGCTACCAGTGTAATAACAACTATAACTTTCTGCAAATTTGAATCTGTTTCTAAAGCATCACTAAACAATCCTAATGTATATCCTATAGCTTGAATAGTTGCTAATAATATTGCTATATATCTAGTATATCTACCTATCTTCTTCCGACCTTCGTCTCCCTCTTTGGCTAGTTCTTCCAATCTGGGAATAGCTATGGTTAATAATTGAATTACTATAGATGCTGTAATATATGGATATATATTAGTAGCAAATATACTGAAATTACTAAATGTTCCACCTGCCATAAGGTCTAAGAATTGTAAAATACCACCTTCAGTTGATTCAAATATTCCACTTATTACTTCCTTATTCATATAAGGTACTGGAATACTTGATCCTAATCTAAATATTAATAACATTAGCATGGTATAATTAATCTTTTTTCTTATATCAGGTATTTTCCATGCATTCTTTAAGGTAGATAGCACACTAGATCACCTCTACCTTTCCACCTGCATTTTCAATTTTTTCTATAGCAGATTTACTGAATCCTTGTGCTTTTACAGTTATTTTTTTAGTTAATTCACCATTTCCTAATACTTTAACTCCATCTTTGATTTTACCTTGTTTTATAAAACCTTCTTCTACTAATAATTCAGGAGTAACCACAGTATCTTCAGCGAATTTTTCTAATTCATTTATATTTATAATTGCAAAATTCTTTGCAAATACATTTGTAAACCCACGTTTTGGAAGTCTTTGAAACAAGGGCATCTGTCCACCTTCAAATCCTAATCTTAAAGTTCTTCCTGATCTTGCTCTCTGACCCTTATGTCCTCTTCCTGAGGTTTTACCATATCCGGAACTAATACCTCTACCAGTTCTCTTTCTAGCTTTACTTCCTCCACCTTCATTTGGTCTCAAATTATTTAATTTCATGGATACACCTCCTCCCACTTATCCTACTATCTCGATCATATATCCTACTTGTTCAATCATACCTCTAATTTGAGGGGTATCTTTTTTCTCTACTACTTTGCCAATCTTGTTTAACCCAAGAGCTTGAATAGTTTTTTTATGAGATCCTGGCTTTCCAATTGGACTTTTAATCAATTTTATCTTGATCATAGACATTTCAAATCCCCCCTTAGCTCAATAATTCTTCTACTGTTTTTCCTCTTAATCTTGCAACTTCTTCTGCCTTTTTTAATCCTTTTAAAGCTTCCATAGTTGCATTTACGACATTTCTAGGATTATTACTTCCTAGTGATTTAGTTCTTATATCACTTATTCCTGCTAACTCACATACAGCACGAACTGCTTCACCTGCTATAACTCCTGTACCTTCTTTAGATGGCTTTAATAAAACTTGACCTGCTCCAGATTCACCTAAAATTTCATGTGGTATAGTTGTACCTACTATTGGAACTTGGATAATATGCTTTTTAGCATCTTGAATTGCTTTTCTAATGGCTTCAGGTATTTCTAAAGCCTTTGACATTCCAATTCCTACATGACCATTCTCATCCCCAACTACAACCAAGGCGCTGAATCTAAAGTTTCTACCACCTTTTACAACTTTTGCTACACGATTTATATTTACTACTCTTTCTTGTAAATCTAATTCATTTGGATTAATAGATGTACCTTCCATTAACTTCCCTCCTTCTATTAAAATTTCAGTCCGGATTCTCTCGCTCCATCTGCCAATTCTTTAATTCTTCCGTGATAAATATATCCACTTCTATCAAATACTACTTTCTCTATTCCTTCATCTATAGCTTTTTCCCCTATTAATTTACCTACAGATTTAGCCGCTTCTTTATTATTGGTTGAAGTTAGATCAAGAGATTTATCTAAAGTAGAAGCTGATACTAATGTTTTTTCGGAAATATCATCTATAATTTGAGCATATATATGCTTTCCACTTCTATAAATATTTAATCTTGGTCTTTCAGGAGTTCCAAATATCTTTTTCCTTACTCTACCATGTCTTGCTTTTCTATTTACGTTTTTACTAGTTTTATTTAGCAAAATATTTCACTCCCCTCTACCTTAACCTGTCTTACCTACTTTACGTCTTACATATTCACCAACATATTTAACTCCTTTTCCTTTATAAGGTTCAGGAATTCTGTAATCTCTAATTACTGCTGCATAATTTCCTACTTGCTGTTTATCTATTCCTTTTATTGTAATACTAGTATCTGATGACACTTCAACTTCTATTCCTTCAGGATCCTCCATTTCTACTGGATGTGAAAATCCTAAATTCAAGATTAATTTCTTCCCTTGTTTTTGTGCCCTATATCCAGTTCCCTCTATCTCTAATGATTTTGAATAACCTTCAGTTACACCAATAATCATATTTGCAATTAGTGTCCTTGATAAGCCATGTATTGATTTATGTTTTTTCTTTTCACTTGGTCTAGCTACTGTTAACACATCACCATCTAAGTTTAACTCCATATCTGGATCTATTTGTTTTGTTAATTGTCCTTTCGGTCCTTTAACTTCTACAATATTATTTTCTTTCAAATTAACTTCTACTCCACTTGGAATATTAATTGGATTTAATCCTATTCTTGACATAAGTGCACCTCCTATTTCCATTGTTTTTTGTTATATTACCAAACATAACAAACTACTTCTCCACCTATTTCTCTTTTTCTTGCTTCTTTATCTGTCATTACGCCATTTGATGTTGACATAATCGCCATACCTAAACCACCTAAAACTCTTGGTACTTCATTACTTTTTACATATACTCTTAACCCTGGTTTAGATATCTTTTTTATACCACTAATAATTTTTTCACCATTTTGACCATATTTTAAATTCATTCTAATTATATCTTGTTTACCGTCTTCTATAATATTAAAATTCTTTATAAATCCTTCATCTATTAAGATTTGAGCTACTTCTTTTTTCATATTTGAGGCAGGTATATCAACTATATCATGTCTTGCATCATTACTGTTTTTAATTCTAGTTAACATATCTGCAATTGGATCTGTCATCATAATTAGCTACCTCCTTCCATCACCTTATATTACCAGCTTGCTTTTCTCACTCCAGGGATCTTTCCCTTATGAGCTAATTCTCTAAAACATATACGACATACTCCATATTTTCTTAAATAACCATGTGGTCTTCCACATATTTTACATCTATTATATTCTCTAGTACTAAATTTTTGTTTTCTTTTTTGCTTAGCTCTCATAGATTTTTTAGCCAATGTCTTGCCTCCTTTACTTTCTAAATGGCATTCCCATTTCTTCTAAAAACACTCTAGCTTCCTCATCAGTATTAGCTGTAGTAACAATCACTATATCTAAACCTCTGATAGCATCTATATCATCATATTGAATTTCCGGAAAAATTAATTGTTCTTTTATTCCAAGTGCATAATTACCTCTACCATCAAAAGCTTTTGGACTAACACCTCTGAAGTCTCTTACTCTTGGTAAAGCCACATTCATTAATTTGTCTAGGAAATCATACATTCTTTGTCCTCTTAATGTAACTTTTGTACCTACATTCATTCCTTCTCTTAATTTAAAATTTGCAATTGATTTTTTAGCTTGAGTTACTACTGGTTTTTGTCCACTGATCAACTCTAAATCTTTTACAGCTGATTCTAATACTTTTGGATTATCTCTAGCTTCTCCTACTCCCATATTAATAATAACTTTTTCAAGTTTTGGTACTTCCATCACATTATCATATTTAAATCTTTCCATCAAAGATTTTATTACTTCATCATTATACTTTCCTCTTAACCTGGAAGTCATACTATTACCTCCTCTCATCATATTAATCTAAAATCTCTCCGCATTTTTTACATACTCTTTGTTTACTGCCATCATCTAAAATTTCATATCCTATTCTTACAGCTTTTTCATCATTTTCACAATAGTACATAACTTTAGATGCATTGATAGGTCCTTCGTATTCAACAATTCCACCTGGTTCTGCTGGCCCCATAGGTTTGTTGTGCTTAGTAACCATATTTATACCTTCAACTATTACTCTGTTTTCCTTTGGGAATGTCCTAAGTATCTTTCCGCTCTTCCCTTTATCTTTTCCAGAAATAATGACTACTTTATCTCCACTTTTTATGTGCATACTCTACACCTCCTATTATAATACTTCCGGAGCTAATGATATTATTTTCATAAAGTTTTCTTTTCTAAGTTCTCTTGTAACTGGTCCAAAGATACGAGTTCCTACTGGGTTCTTTTCCTCTTCTATAATAACCGCTGCATTATCATCAAACTTAATATAAGAACCATCGTCTCTTCTAATACCGTCTTTAGTTCTCACAACTACAGCTTTAACTACTTCACCCATTTTTACAACTCCACCAGGTGTTGCATTTTTAACTGTACAAACTACTATATCTCCAATTCCAGCATATCTCTTTTTGGTTCCACCAAGTACTCTAATAACCGATACTTCTCTAGCACCAGAATTATCAGCTACTCTCATACGACTTTCTACTTGGATCATAAGAATACCTCCTTTCAAGCATTAGACCTATTTTGCTTTTTCTATTATATCTGTTACTCTCCAATTTTTTTGTTTACTTAACGGTTTAGTTTCCATTATACTTACTATGTCACCTACACTACATTCATTATTCTCATCATGAGCTTTAAATCTTGTAGTCCTTTTAAGTTGTTTTCCGTATAAAGGATGTGTTTTTGCTCTTTCTACAGAAACTACTACAGTTTTTTCCATTTTATCACTTACAACTTTTCCTATTCTAGTCTTACGATTATTTCTTTCCATGAGATTAAACCTCCTTTCCTATACCTAGTTCTCGTTCTCTCATAATAGTTTTTACACGAGCTATGTCTTTCCTAACGGAATTAATTCTTAAGGGGTTATCCAATTGACCTGTAGCCAACTGAAATCTCAAGTTAAATAATTCAGCTTTTAATTCTGATAATTTATCATCTAATTCATTACCTGATAATTGGCGAACTTCTTTAGCTTTCATTAGCTTCACCATCCTTTTCCATTCCTTCATCACGGGCTACAAATTTTGTTTTAATAGGAAGTTTATGAGCAGCTAATCTCATAGCTTCTCTGGCATCTTCTTCAGATACACCACCCATTTCAAACAAAATTCTACCTGGCTTAACTACTGATACCCAGTACTCTGGAGCTCCTTTACCTGAACCCATACGTGTTTCAGCAGGTTTTTCAGTTACAGGTTTATTTGGAAATATTTTAACCCAAACATTTCCTCCTCTTTTTACATATCTAGTCATAGTCCGTCTTGCTGCTTCTATCTGATTGGAAGTAATCCAAGCAGGTTCTAAAGCCTGTAATCCATACTCACCATAAGATATAGTGTTACCACGATGAGCATTACCTTTCATTCTACCCCTGTGAACTTTTCGATATTTTACTCTTTTTGGCATTAACATACTTTTTCCTCCTTCCTACAGTTATTTTTCAACTGTGTCTTTTTTATCTTCTTTTTCTGTATTCTTAGTAGGAAGAATTTCCCCTTTATATAGCCACACCTTTACACCAAGCTTACCATAAGTAGTCTCAGCTTCTGCAAAACCATAATCTATATCCGCTCTTAAGGTTTGTAGAGGTATAGTACCTTCACTATATCCTTCGGTTCTAGCCATATCAGCTCCGCCTACTCTACCTGATACAGAAGTTTTCATACCTTCTGCTCCTGCTCTTATAGTTCTTTGAATAGATTGTTTCATAGCTCTTCTGAAAGAAACCCTTCTTTCTAATTGTGAAGCTATGTTTTCTGCTACTAACTGAGCATCTAATTCAGGTCTTTTAATTTCCTCAACATTTATAACTACAGACTTATCTGTCATTTTCTCAAGTTCTTTTCTTAATGCTTCAACACCTGATCCACCTCTGCCTATAACCATTCCTGGTTTTGCTGTGTAGATGTTTAGCTTTATTTTGTTTGCAGCTCTTTCTATTTGTAATCTTGAAATCCCTGCTATATATAATTTCTTCTTTACATATTCACGAATTTCGTGATCTTCAACTAATAATTCATCAAAATTTTTATCCGCATACCACTTTGAGTCCCAATCTTTAATAATACCTACTCTAAGACCATGTGGATTGATTTTTTGTCCCATTAACTATCCCTCCTTCTCTATTCACGCTCTTTAACGACTATTCCTATATGACTACTTCTTTTTAAAATTGGTGATGCCATTCCTTGTGCTCTTGGTCTCCATCTCTTCATATGAGGACCATCATTTGCATAGGCTTCACTAATATATAAATCGTCTCTATCTAAACTTAAATTATTTTCAGCATTTGCAATCGCAGAATTTAGCACCTTTTCAAGTACCTTGGCACCTTTTTTTGGTGTAAACTTCAGTATAGATAAAGCTTCATCTACTTGTTTCCCTCTAATTTCTTTACAAATGAAGTTTACTTTCAATGGTGAAATCCGCTCATATTTAGCTATAGCTCTTGCTTCCATTATGATTCCCTCCTTTTACAATCTACTTAAGACTTGATGCCGCCTCACTACTTTGGCCAACTCTTGAATGACCTCTAAAGGTTCTAGTTGGTGCAAACTCTCCTAGTTTATGACCTACCATATCTTCTGTAATATATATTGGTACATGCTTTCTACCATCATGAACAGCAATTGTATGACCTACTAAATCTGGAAATATAGTAGAACGACGTGACCATGTTTTTATAACTTTCTTTTCATTAGTTTTGTTCAATTCTTCTACTTTTTTCATAAGATGGTCATCAATAAAAGGTCCTTTTTTCAGTGATCTACCCATAGTTATACCTCCTTCTAAAATAGTTTAACTATCTAGTTTTTCTTCTTCTTACTATATGATCATTAGATTTCTTTTTCTTTCTTCTAGTTTTAACACCTAATCCAGGTTTACCCCACGGAGTCATAGGTGAAGGTCTTCCTATAGGAGTTCTTCCTTCTCCACCACCATGTGGATGATCTACAGGATTCATTGCGCTACCTCTAACTGTAGGCCTAATACCTAAATGTCTAGATCTACCTGCTTTACCTATAACCATATTTTCATGATCTATATTTCCTACTTGACCAACAGTAGCACGACATTCTAAATTAATTAATCTGAATTCTCCAGATGGTAATCTAAGTTGAGCATATTTACCTTCTTTAGCAACTACTTGAGCCGATGCTCCAGCTGATCTAACAATTTGAGCTCCTTTTCCTGGTTTAAGCTCTACATTATGAACTGTAGTACCTACTGGAATATTATCTAATTTAAGAGCATTTCCCACTTTAATATCTGCTTCTTCTCCAGATTCTATTACATCATCTATATTTAACTTGTTCGGAGCTAATATATATCTTTTATCACCATCAGCATAATGTATTAATGCAATATTAGCTGTTCTATTTGGATCATATTCTATTGCAGCTACTTTTCCTGGTACTCCATCTTTATTTCTTTTGAAATCTACAACTCTATATTTTCTCTTTGCACCACCGCCTATATGACGAGTAGTAATTCTACCTTGGTAATTTCTACCACCACTTTTATTTATTCTAGCCACCAAAGATCTTTCTGGTTTCCCTTTTGTAAGTTCTTTAAAAGATGAAACTGTCATTTTTCTTATCCCTGGGGAAGTTGGTTTGAAATTCCTCATATTATTTCCCTCCTTCAATTACATTTTATTCCATACCTTCAAAGAATTCTATTTGATTAGAATCCTCTGTCAATTTCACTATGGCTTTTTTCCAGCTAGGTCTTCTTCCTGAGTGCATACCTTGTCTCTTAATCTTACCTAACATATTCATAGTGTTTACCTTCTCTACTTTAACATCAAATATATCTTCTATCGCCCTTTTTATTTCAGTTTTATTCGATTTATTATCTACCATAAAAGTATATTTTCCAAATGCCATCTCATCCATACTTTTCTCAGTGATTACCGGTTTAATGATAATATCATGTGGAATATGCATTATGCAAACACCTCCTCCACTTTTTTAACAGCATCTTTAGTTATTATAAATGAATCATAATTCAATATATCATAAACATTTAAATTATTAACAATTGTAGTTCCTACATTTGGCAAATTGTTTGCTGATTTTATAACATTAATTTCACTTTCCGCCGTTACTATTAAAGCTTTTTTATCAACATTTAAATCTCTTAATATATCTACCATATCTTTAGTTTTAGGTGAATCAAAATTCAACTCATCTACTACAATCATTCTATCATTTTCAACCTTAGAAGTTAAAACAGACTTAATTGCAAGTCTTCTAGCTTTTTTAGGCATATTATATTTATAACTTCTTGATTTAGGTGCAAATGTTACACCGCCACCTACCCAAATTGGTGATCTAATACTTCCATGACGAGCTCTTCCTGTTCCTTTTTGTCTCCAAGGTTTTTTGCCTCCACCCCTCACTTCAGCTCTAGTTTTAACAGATTGTGTACCTTGTCTTCTATTAGCAAGTTGGTTTTTAACTGCTTCATACACAATATGTTCATTTGGCTCTACACCAAATACATCTTCCTTTAATTCTATTTCTTCTATTTCTTTTCCTTGCATATTATAAACTTTTGCTTTGGGCATTTTAAATCCTCCTTTCCTCTACACTTATTATTTCATTATTGTCGTTTCTTTAATTGTCACAAATCCTTTTTTAGGACCTGGAATAGCTCCCTTAACAAGGATTAAATTCCTTTCAACATCTACTTTGACAATCTCAAGATTTTGAACAGTAACTCGCTCATTACCCATTCTACCAGCCATTCTGTGTCCTTTAAATACTCTTCCTGGTCTAGTGGCTGCTGACATACCGCCTGGAGATCTATGGAATCTAGAACCATGAGTTTCTCTTCCTCTTGCAAATCCGTGTTTTTTAATTACACCTTCTGTTCCTTTTCCTTTTGATCTACCTATAACATCAACTTTATCTCCTTCTTCAAATATATCCACCTTAATCTCTTGACCTATTTCAAATTCATCTGAATCTTCTACTCTAAATTCTCTTAGAAATCTCTTATAATCTAATTCTACTTTATTGAAATGACCTTTAGCCGGTTTGTTTAATTTACTTTCTCTCATATCTTCAAACCCAACTTGTATAGCATTGTAACCATCCTTTTCCATAGTTCTTTTTTGAACTACTACTAGAGGTCCTGCTTCAACTACTGTTACCGGAACAAGATCTCCATTCTCTTGGAAAATTTGAGTCATTCCTACTTTTCTCCCTAAAATGTTCTTCATTATTGCACCTCCTATTATTTTACAGCGGATTACTCCTAGTAATCTTATAAAGTAATTATAACTTTATCTCAATATCTACTCCTGCTGGTAAGTTTAGCTTCATTAATGAGTCTACAGTTTTTTGATTTGGATTAAGTATATCTAATAATCTCTTATGAGTTCTTTGCTCAAACTGTTCTCTAGCATCCTTATACTTATGAGTAGCTCGCAGTACAGTTATTATCTCTTTTTCTGTAGGTAACGGTATTGGACCTGAAACATCTGCACCTGTTCTTTGCGCTGTTTTTACAATCCTTTCAGCCGATGAATCTAATACTTCATGATCATAAGCTTTTAACCTAATCCTTATTTTTTGCTTTTCTTTCTTTGACATTTAATTCCCTCCCTCTATCGCATCTCTATGCTTATATGGGACTTAGAATTGCCGATACACTCCTCCGGGTGTTTTCTATTTTGATCATTTTTCTACAATTCTAGTCGCCCGATTTGAAACCGGACATTCTCAACAAAAATTCCCCAATCATTCATTAAATAGAAAGTTTACTTCTATTTTGAAGGATAAAATGATAAGCTACCTTTTGCATCATCGCAATGTCTCAAAATGAACACTACTATAGTTTACATTATATATTAATAAATATCAAGCTTTTTATTAAAACTTTTTTAAGTTTTATATTTAAAATGAAATAGAAAGAAAGCTAGCTTTCTTTCTATTTCATTTTAATAAATTATATCTTATAGAATCTTAGTAACTACTCCTGATCCTACCGTTCTTCCACCTTCACGTATTGAGAATCTTAACCCTTCTTCTATAGCGATTGGTGTTATTAATTCTATTGTGAATTTAGCGTTATCTCCTGGCATT
>DATGUA010000013.1:0-15728 GCA_035301545.1 Tissierellaceae bacterium
TTCAACTCCAAATGGAGATATCATTCCAGGATCTATAGCTTTCATATTTTGAACTATATTAGAAACTCCTCCACCTTTTATAAGTACCATACCTAATAAAGCTATAGTAGCTATAGTCATTACTATACCTTGTAGAGCATCATTTAGTACTACCCCTCTATATCCTCCCATAGCTGTATGGATCACTACTGTAGCTCCAAAAAATGCTAAAGCCACCATATAATCTAAACCTGTAGAACCTTGAAGTAGTCTTGCTGCTCCTATCCATTGAGCTGCCATAGCTGCTATTAAGAAAAATATAATAGACAGTGATGATATTATAACTACTGCATGACTTTCATATCTTACTCTTAAAAAATCTGTTATCGAATGAGCATCAATTTTTCTAGCTACTATAGAAAATTTTTTACCTAAAACAGCTAATGTATAATAGCCTGTTGGCATCTGTGCCATAGCTAAAAATACCCAAGCCAATCCATGAGTATATGCACTTCCAGGACCACCTATGAAACTACCTGCACTTAAATAAGTAGCAACCAGAGTCATAGCTAATGCAAATCCACCTGTATTCCTTCCACCAGTCATATATTCTGCTATAAATCCTTTATCATCATCTACTTTAGATTGTTTAACCTTATTAAGTACTCTATATGAGTATATTCCAATTACATATATAAATATAAAATATATAATTATTGGTAATAATACAGCAAAATTTACATTACGCATACTATTACCTCCTACTTCTTTCATTCTTTAAATATTCTTCTGCATCTTCTTTAGTAAATTTATTTAAAGGCATGTCTTTAAAACCTTTATTGACCATAACAAATGTCAATATTATAAATACAAGTCCACCTAAAACAGAACTCATAAAAAACCATGACGGAAATCCTAAAATATAAGAATATTCACTTACCGGCCTATCCCCTAATCCATACCCAAAAGCAAACCACCAAATTAAATTTCCTATTCCTAATAATACCCCATATATAGCTTCTCTGTTACATTGTTTATATCTAGGATCTTCATAAAAACCTTCTTCATTTAATTCCAATTGATCCTTATCTCCATCTCTCTCTTTCATTTCACATTTCTCCTTTACAACTATAATTTAATTATTAGTCATTCAGATAATTTTCCATTAATTTCTTTAATATATTTTCCATTTCAAATATTACTGTATAAAAATTATCCTAAACTTCTTTTTAAAGATTTAATCAGTCCTCTAATTATATAGATTTTTAAAGGATTCTGCAAATAAGATTAGTAGTTCTACTTTCATCAATTTTTATATTATATTCTCTTAATATACCTGCTAGTCTTTTTCCTATTTTAAATACATTATCTTTTTCTTTCCTACCTTCATATGATTATCCTGGATCTTTACCTCCATGACCATAATCAAAACACAATCTAACCATAAAAATCATCCTCCCATTTATTCTATAGATTACATATAAAATAAGTGGGAGGATTTTACTATCTTACTATCCTATTATTTGTAAATTAATAAAACATTCCAGCTCCTGGCCCTATTGGTAGTCCTAAAAAATACCATACAGCTATAGCTACTATCCAAATACTTAAAAACCCTAATGAATAAGGTAACATTGTAGACACTACAGATCCTATTCCAGCATCTTCATCATATTTCTGAAAAAAAGCAACTGTTAACACAAAGAAAGGCATTAGTGGTGCTATTATATTTGTAGAAGAATCGCCTATTCTATAAGCTAATTGAGTAGCTTCTGGTGAAATTCCTAATTGCATAAACATTGGTACAAATATTGGAGCCATCATAGCCCATTTTGCTGAATCTACTGCTATAAATATATTTATAAATGCTGTTAAAATTATAAATAATATTAATAATGGTAAACCTATTAAACCAATGCTTTGCAATAATTGTGCACCTTTTACAGATAATATAACTCCCATATTAGAATATTCAAAAGCTGAAGTAAATTGTGCTGCAAAGAAAATTAATACTATAAAACTAGATAAACCAGATATTGATTTTTCCATTAACTCTATAATATCCTTCTCATTTTTAAGTGTTTTTGCTCCATATCCAAATGCGATACCTGGAATTAGAAATAATAACATCATTATAATAATTATACTATCCATAAATGGTGAGCTTAATATTCCATTAGTTTCAGGATCTCTTAATAAACCATTTTGAGGTAAAACTAATCCTAATACTATAGTTACAAATATAACAGTTGCTATAGCTGCGAATTTCATACCTCTTTTTTCATCTTCAGTTATTACCTCTGCCTCTTCACTAGTATCTTGTTTATATTCTGGAAGACGTGGTTCTATAATCTTGTCTGTTATAAATGTTCCTACTATTACTAATAAAAATGTTGATATAAACATAAAATACCAATTACCAATTGGTTGAACAACATAATCTGGATTTAAAGTTTGGGCTGCTGCAGTAGACATTCCTGCAAACATTGGATCATTACTACCAATTAATAAATTAGCACTCCAACCACCTGATACTCCTGCAAAAGCTGCTGACAAACCAGCTATTGGATGACGTCCAAATGCCATAAATAATATAGCCCCAAGTGGTACTAAAACAACATATCCTGTTGAACTTGCTATATTTGACATTATTCCTAAAAAAATAACTACTGAAGTTATTAACGCTTTAGGAGTATTTAGAGCAACCCTTCTCATTAATGCAGAAATCAATCCACTTCCATCAGCTACTCCAACTCCTAACATAATAGTCAAAACTGTTCCTAATGCAAAAAAACCAGTAAAATTACCTATGGCAGAAGTTAAAATATGAACTAATCCTTCCCTACTAATTAAATTCTGTACTTCAACATTCGTCTCTTGTAGCTCTCCATCTACTATTGCATCATAAGTCACATTAGTACCTAGACTACTAAATACAAAAGATAATACTATTACTATTAAAAACAGTATAAAAAACAAAGTTGATGGGCTAGGTAGACCATTCCCAATTTTTTCAACACTATCTAATATTCCTGCTGATAGTTTCTTGTCTTTCTTAGCCATTATAATTCCTCCTTAAAAATTTATATATTACTCATACCCTCTATTATACCCTATTATCATCATATAACCTTTTAAGTATAAATAATAATTATTTATCTATTAAAACAAATAAAATCCACTTAATTATTTTGTTTGAAAACAGAATAATTAAGTGGATTTTAGTATTAAAAGCTTTAATTTCTTTTTATATAGTTAATCAAGAATTACAGTAATTACATCATTTTTAAATGCGTTACTTCTAATTTCTATTATATCTATTTTTTTATCAAATGCTATATAACCCTTAGCCTTTTGTCCATCATTAAGTTTCTTTGTCCAAATATCCATAATCGAATCTCCTAAATCCTCTTCTACAAAAGGTATAGTATCACTTATCACTTCATTATCATCTGTTACCCCTTGCACATCTCCAGTAAATCTTAGATTATCTTTCTTAGAATTTATCGTTACATCAAGTACTAAATATGATCCATTACCTGTTATCTCTTCTACTTCTCTCTGATTTTCAAATATTAAATCAAAATCTTTATAAGAAATAGTTTCACCTATTTTAAATTCCTCTTGCTCCTCCTGCCCTTCTTCCTTTTCTTCTTCCTCTTGATTTTCTGAACTACCAGAATCAGCTTTTGAACCTCCTGATGTTGGTTCTTCATCACCAGATCCTAATCCTACACCTAATACTACAATAATTGCAATAAGCCAAAACCAAACTCTTTTATAAAAAGGTTTTTTAGTCTTTGCCATAATCGATTCCCTCCTAAAATTAATATAGTTTAAATAATAAATTAAATATTTCTCCTCATAAAAACAACTCCATTCTATAATACAAGATGGAGTTAAACTTTTGGTGTGCTATTAGCATACATATTTAATTTGGTAACAAAATCCCGGTTATCATGAGCAACAAAAATGTATATAATACATATCCTGATAATCTTATTAATACACTTTCTGATCTTAGGACAGGCAACTTATATTTAATATTATTATAGTTACCATATAATAATGTTAAAGAAAATAAAAAACCTACAAAAACTACATCTTCAAATCTATCATTAAAAGCATTCCCTTCAGTCAAAGCACCTAATAAACCTAAAAATAAAATCATATACCAAGTCCAACTAATTACTTTCAATATAAGGGACTTAGATCTAAATCCTGGTAATTTAGGTATAACCGCATAATCAGAATTTCCCTTTTTAACATCGTATTTTTTCTTTTCCTTTAACAATGCATTTTTTAATTCATTCATATTTTGATATCTTTTTTTAGAATCTAGCTCAATACATTTAGATATTATATTAGATAATTCACCTTCATACAGTTTATTTACTGGGATTTCTCCTACAAGCATTTTATTCATAGTAACACCTAAAGAATAAATATCTGTCCGAATATCAGTTTGATTAAATCCAAATTGTTCCGGTGATGCATATCCATGAGTTCCTAGAATATGAGTATCAGTAGTTTGATCTTCTTTATGTATTCTAGCAATATCAAAATCTATTAGTTTTATAATCCCATCATTACTAAGCATTATATTAGACAATTTAATATCCCTATGTATTATAGCTGGAGTAATAGAATGTAATTTATCTAATATATCAGTTAATTGTAAAGTATATTTAATTACATTAAACTCAGAAATAGTTCCTATTTCAGATAATATATCTTTTAAAGAAGACCCATTTATATATTCTTCTATTACTATTAATTGATCATCTATCCTGATAAGATCATATATCTTAGGTATATTTCTAATAGATAAAGACTTTAATTTCTTATATATATTATATTTATCTTCATCTAATATCTTTTTAATATATATTTTATCATCAAGGCTACTTACTACAATATATATCTTATCTTTAATTATCTCTACTACATCAGAGTAAGTAGATAATCGATAGTTCTCATTTAAATTTTCCATTAACTTCATCCTTTCATGGAATTATGATACAATTATATCATAAATAATATTTAAAAGAATAGAGTGATATGATGGAAAATAGATCAACAGAAGATCTTTCAAATATTTTAAACAATATTAAAAATAAATCAGAATTACAAGATTATATAGATTCATCAAAATCTATCTATAAAAACCATAAACTTACTGAATACATACTAAAAATATGTGAGTCTAAAGGGTACAATAAAAGTAATATTATAAGAAATGCTGATATTAATAGAACCTATGGATATCAGATCTTAAATGGAAGTAGAGCACCTAGTAGAGATAAGATACTTCAAATATGTATAGGAAATAAATTTAATGTAGATGAAACTAATAGAACATTAACCTTAGGAAAATTAGGTATCTTATATCCTAAAAGCCCTAGAGATTCTGCTATTTTATTTGCCTTAAAGCACAAATTAAATCTTATTAATACAAATCTCTTATTAGAGGAAAATAATTTAACACCTATAGGAGATATATAATTATTTAAATTAAAAAGAAGATAAAGTAAAATCTTTATCTTCTTTTATTTATATTATATTTATTCTTTATATAATACTACCTTGCTATTTGGATAAGTTGGGAATTGATCCATTGGTATCTCCCAATCTTGTTCTGGAACAGAGAATTCATATTTATTTACTAAATGATCAGATAATACTCTTAGTGTGTGAAGAGTAATCCACTCACCTGCACATCTATGCATAGTACGGAAATCTCCTCCACCTTGAGCTATCATTTCATATTCTTCATCATATGATATAGATTCTGCTCTGTCTACATATCTATCTACTATAAATTCCTCTGGACTTTTTATAGTTCTTTCATCATGATCTGATCCATATAAATCTAATACAACTAAATGATCCTTGGGTATTTTATATCCATCTATTTCTACTTCTCTTAAACTAATAGCTGGAAGCATTGGGAAAAATGGATAATATCTTCTCATTTCTTGAATAAATGAATCTTGTAATCTAGCAAAATCACTTTTCAATTTTTCATATATATCTGATCGACTAAATAATGCATGACCCATTAAAGCTGCCCATACTGTTAAAGCTAATGTAGGCCTAATAATATTTAATAATTCTACTGCAGCTACATCTATTGGTAATAGTTCACCATCTAAATCTCTAGCTTCAGCAAATGCATATAATGGTACATTTTCCTTTCCTGGTACTGGATTATCTCTTGCGTCTTCTATTAATCCTCTTGCCCATTTCTCAGATTTATTACGGTCATTTACACCTTTCATATGTTCTGTTGGTGAAGTAAATGTTCCACTAATCATAGAAATTTGATATTTAGATAATTCATTAACTTCATCTTCATCTAAATCAGCTAGATTAATACCTGACCATTCACAAATAGCTTCAAATAATGTTTTTCTTACTAATTCAAATAATTCAAATGAACCATTTTGCATTTCAAATGCTGCAGTCATCTTTTTATCTAATATTTCATGATACTCTTCTAATCTTTCTGGAGTCATTAAATCCATAAAAACTTTCTTACGATGATGATGTTCTTCTCCATCTAAGGTTTGTACTCCATCTTCACCAAATAATGTGGTTAAAACTAATTTAGGCATTGCACCTTCTCTTTTAAAATTCTTTGGATCATAAAATTTACGTGCAGCTTCTTCTCCATATATGGCAATAGCTTCTTTATTCAATGTTTTTACATCTACTACAGGAGCATTTGCCTCTTCTCTTAATTCTTGTAATAAAGTATAACTTGGGCTTATTTCAGTTAATTTAATTTTTTCTTCTGGTATTTCTCTCATTTCAATTCCTCCTCTATCCATATAGATACCACTTTCCTATTAAAATAAACAAATATGCTTCATTATCTTGGACAATAATGAATCATATTTAAAATAACTATTTTAAATTCTTTAATAATTTAATTAAATACTCATAAACCCTTTTAGTAGATGGAATACTTAATCTCTCTGTTGGAATATGAGCATCAAGTATATCTGGACCAAATGATATTATATCTAGATCTGGATATTTCTTAAGAAATACGCCACATTCTAAGCCAGCATGAATAACTGTTGATTCCATTTTTTCATTATACATCTCCTTATATATCTCCAAAGCTATCTCTCTTAAAGAAGATTCTGGATTAAACTCCCATTCTGGATATTCTCCACCAATACTATATTTAGCATTAGTCTTATTTACTTTATCTAGTATATCTTCTCTTAGCTTTTTCATTACATCTTGAGCTGAACTTCTAATAGATACTTGAATTACTATTTCATCTTTTCCTATATCTATTATAGCTAAATTACTAGAACTTTCCACTATATCACTATCTTCTTCTAAATTAGTATATACTCCTGATGGAATTTCTTCTAATAGATATACTAAAGATTCAAAAACCTCTTCATCTAGTACTTCTGAAACTGATCCTCTATCTTTAACTTCTATACTAATATCTGATTCTTCTGATTTATATTTATTTATAATATCCTCTTTAACCTTTTCTATTTGTTCATTAAATTTAGATACATCTTCAGAATTTACTCCAATCTTTGCTTCAGCATGTCTTGGAATTGCATTATCTTTAGATCCACCTGTAATAGATACTAATCTTATATCTACTTCTTCTTTTATCTCTTTTAATATAGAATTTAAAACTTTATTACCATTAGCCCTATTTTCATGGATTTCCATACCAGAATGTCCACCTCTTAAGCCATCTACTTCTATATTAAATCCTATATAATCAGAAACATCTTCATATTCAATCGGTAGATTTATTTTAATTAATTCACCACCAGCAGAACCAGTTACTAGAAACCCTTCTTCTTCTGAATCTACATTTAAAAGTCTACTACCTTCTAATACATCTTCAGATAAACCTAAGGCACCAGTCATATCTGTTTCTTCTGTTGTAGTTATTAAAATTTCTAAATCTGGATGTTCTAAATTATCATCTTCTAATATGGCTAATGCCATAGCAACAGCTATACCATTATCTGCTCCTAGAGTAGTTTTATTCCCACTAATAAAATCATCATTAATTTGTAAATCTATAGGATCCTTTTGAAAATCATGAGCACTATCATTTTCTTTTTCACAGACCATATCCATATGTCCTTGGATAATTACTCCTTCAGCATTTTCATATCCTTTACTAGCAGGTTTTTTAATTATTATATTTGATACATCATCCTGTATAGTTTCAAAACCTAATTCCTCACCTACAGATTTTATATAATCACTAACCTCTTTTTCATTATGAGAACATCTTGGTATCTTAGTTAATTTCTCAAAATAATAAAACACTCTTTCTGGATCTAATCCTTCTAATTTACTCATCAAATCCTCCTTTTATTACTTAGCATTATTTTCTGCTATCCTTACTATTAATTCACTTGCTTTCTTCATAGATTCTAAAGGTATAAATTCAAATCTTCCATGATAATTATATCCTCCAGTAAATATATTAGGACAAGGTAATCCCATATAAGATAGTCTAGCACCATCAGTTCCACCTCTAATAGGACTAATTATAGGTTCTATATCTAATTCCTTCATAGACTTTTCAGCCAGATCGACAATTTCCATATGAGGTTCAATTTTTTCCTTCATATTATAGTAACTATCTTCTATCTCTATATTAATAATATTTCCATACTTATTATTTAAAAAATCTACTACATTTTGAATATGTTCTTTCTTTTCTTCGAATTTGCCATGAGAATGATCTCTAATAATATATTTAACTACTGTAGAATCTACATCTCCTTTTATTTCATCTAACAAATAAAACCCTTCATAACCTTCTGTATATTCAGGTTTCTCATCTACTGGCAACATACCTTCTATCTCCATAGCAATAAGCAATGAGTTTATCATTATATTTTTTGCTGTTCCAGGATGAACATTCTTTCCTTGAATCTCTATTTTAACACTAGCAGCATTAAAGTTTTCATATTCTAATTCTCCTAAAGGTCCACCATCTATAGTATAAGCAAAATCCGCTCCAAATCCTTCTACATCAAATAGATCTGCCCCTCTACCTATTTCTTCATCTGGTGTAAAAGCAACTTTTACATCTCCATGTTTTATATCTGGATTATCTATTAAATACTTCATAGCAGTAATAATTTCTGTTACACCTGCTTTATCATCTGCACCTAGTAAAGTAGTTCCATCTGTAGTCATTAATTCTTGACCTACTAAATCATCTAAAAATGGAAATTCTTCTACTTTCATAGTATATTCTTCATTTAGCTTTATATCTCCACCTTCATACTTAATAATCTGTGGATTCACACATTCTCCATCTAAGTCTGGACTAGTATCTAAATGAGCTATAAAACCTACAGTCGGTACATCTTTGTCAATATTAGATTTTAAACTAGCATATACATATCCATTCTCATCTTGTCTTACATCTTTCATTCCCATTTCTTTCAATTCTTCTACTAATAATTTACCTAATTCTACTTGTCCTTCTGTACTAGGACAAGTATCGCTTTCTTCATCTGATTTTGTATCTACAGCAATATACCTTTTAAATCTATCAACTATCTGATCCATTTAAATCTTCCTTTCTCTAATTTATTACATACTTTTATAACCTTATATTACAGTTTGTATTACAAGCATTACAGCAGAAAAGACTCCGATTATTCCCATTAATGGTAGTATGAATTTTAACCATTTATCATAAGTTATATCTACCATTTCTAAGGTAGCTAAAACTAAGCCTGTTGGAGTAATAAAGGCCATCCAACCTTGACCCCAATTATATGCAGTAACTACTACATCTCTTGCTAATCCTACAGTATCTGCTAAAGGTGCCATAATAGGCATAGAAAGTGCAGCTAGTCCTGAAGATGATGGTATAAAGAATCCTAAAATACTAAATAGTATCATCTGAACTACTGAGAATATACCAGCATTCATATTACTAATAATATTAGATGAATGGTACAATAACGTGTCTGACATAAATCCATTATCCATTATAATATTAATAGCTCTTGCCACTCCTATAATTAATGCAACACCTATTAAATCTGCAGCTCCATCTAAGAATGTATTAACTACTTCTTTCTCAGAAAAATCTGATACAAAAGCAATTATAAACATTACTGCTAAGAATAATGCTGACATTTCTGGGAACCACCAATCACCCTTAGACACACCCCAAACCATAATTGGGAATGCCCCTAAAAATACAAGAAGAATTATAATTCTCCTCCAATCAAATGAAATTACATTATCAGGATCATAATCAGCTAAAAACTGATTTTCAATTCTATCTAAATCATCATAAATTATAGAATTTTCAGGATTTTCTTTTACCTTTTTAGCATAACGATATATATATATTAAGGTTATAGCCGATGCTAAAACTAATCCTATAATACGAAGTGTTAATCCTTGATCAAATGATATTCCTGCTGCATCTGAAGCAATAACTACCGAAAATGGATTTACAGTTGAAAACATAGTACCTATAGAAGAACCCATATATATTGCAGCTATAGCAACTATTGCATCATAACCAGTAGCTAAAAATACAGGCATAAGTATTGGATATAATGCTATAGTCTCTTCAGCTAATCCAAATGTAGTACCACCTAATGCTATTAAAGCAAATATAAATACTACTAAAAGGAATTCCTTTCCTCTAGTCTTTTTAGATAATGCTGCTATACCAGCATCAAAAGCCCCAGTCTTATTAATTAAACCAATAATACCTCCAAGTATAAGAACAAATACCATTATATCTACAGTATCCATAACCCCTTCAACAGGAGATAATATTAATGGTAAAATACCCTGTGGCTGTTGTTCTATAGTCTCATAAGTATCTGGTATTGCTATAGACTGTTTAATACTTCCATCCTTAAATTTTTCTATATCCATTCTAATATCAAGATCATCTAAAGTATCTTGACTAGCTGGAAGTGTTTCTTCTCCACCTGAAGGATCAGTTACTACAAAAGAATCTTCTGTATCATTATATTCTAATTTAGCATAAAGTCCTGCAGGTACAATGTAAGTTAAGACAGCAACTATTATTAAAATAATAAATAAAACTGTAAATGCTGTTGGAAACTCAAGTTTTTTCTTATTTTTCTTTTTGTCACTCACTTTCATCATCCTCCCCAATATAATAATTTACCCAAATATATTTATAATTAACATATTTTCCATTATTATCATAATTATTTTAAATATACTTATATTGGAGAAATGAAAAGAAAAGAAGAAGATAAAGTTTTACCTTATCTTCTTAGCCCTTATAACGATTTTTCTATATATTATATTTTAAATATGTAAGTAAAGCACCTTATCTTTCCAGATTAAAAGAGTTTCTAGCTAGACAATTATATTATACCTATAATCTCTTCTACTGAGTCTATATTATTATTTTTTAAAAATCTTTCAATGCCATTTATTATATCTAATGAGATTTTAGGATCTTTAAAGGTAGCAGTTCCTACTTGTATCACACTTGCACCAGCCATTAAAAATTCTATTGCATCTTCCCAAGTACTTATACCACCCATTCCTATTATAGGAATATTCACAGCTTTAGAAACTTGATGTATTATTCTTAATGCTATAGGCTTTATGGCAGGCCCAGACAATCCTGCATAAATATTATCAAATATCGGCTCTTTTTTATAAATATCTATAGCCATTCCTAAAAATGTATTTACTAAGGAAAGTCCATCAGCTCCTTCCTCTTCACACATTCTCGATAATTCCACTATATCCTCTGCATTTGGTGAAAGTTTGACTACAAGTTTATGCTTACACTTACTCCGTACTTGCCTCACTAAATCTCTAGCAACATCAGTCTTTACTCCAAAGTTCATTCCGCCTTCCTTAACATTTGGACAAGATATGTTTAACTCTATAATATCTATATCTTGATTATTTAATTTTTCTACCCCCTGAATGTAATCCTCAATAGAATGACCACTTAAGTTAACAACATTTACTAAATCTTTACTATTAATAAAATCCAAATATTTATCAATAAAACCATCAATGCCAGGATTTTCTAATCCTACACTATTCATTAACCCAGAACTGGTCTCCCATACCCTTATACCAGTATTGCCTGGTCTTGGATTCAAGGTGATTCCTTTAGAAGAAATTCCTCCTAATTGTTCTATGGGAAATACCTTATCTAAAACATCACCAAAACCACAGGTTCCAGAAGCTAATATTATTGGATTCTTAAACCTTATTCCACTAAACTCTATGCTTAATTTACTCATTTAAAACACCTCACTTCCTAAAAATACTGGTCCATCTTTACAAGTTAATTTGTTACCATTTTTAGTCTTGAAGGTACACCCATAACATATACCTATACCACAAGCCATTCTACTTTCAAGAGAGGCATAAACTACAGAATTTTTATTTTTAGAATTAATATACACATCTTCCATTAAACCCTTAGGACCACAAGTAAACACATAATCATATCTATCATAATCTACTAAATCTACAACCCTTTCATTAGTCCTTAATACTAAGTGATCTGAAACTTTACTCAATTCTTTTCTTAATATTTCTCTACCCCTTAAACTAAAAAACATATCTATTTCGTTATTCTTATCTTTTTGTAGTTCTTTAGCTGCTAAATGCAAAGGTGCTATGCCTATACCACCACCTACCATAGCTATTTTTCCCTTTACATTTGGGAAACTACTTCCATATGGTCCTTGACATATTATATTATCATCTTTTTTAAGCTGAGACATATATTTTGTACCTTTCCCTACTACTTTATATAAAAATGTTATAGAATTATTATCTCTATCAAAAACACTCAATGGTCTTGATAATAATGGATCATTATCCCATGCTCTCAACATATAAAACTGCCCCATTTTGCCGCCACTTTCCTGTTCTATTTTTAAAAGATAGTATTCTTTTGTTAAACTTTTATTATATATTATATTTCCCATATTAACCTCCAATTTCTGAAAAGAACTTTTCTTCCACTCTTTCATTATTCTTAGACTTAAACCCTAATGACATTCCTATTAAAATTATTAAATTTAAAAAGAATCCCCACATAAATCCGGGATATCCTAAAGGATCTACATTTAATATTCTAGTAGCAAACAATACTACTATACCAACAGTCATTCCAAGAGCTGCCCCTTCTTTTCTCGCATCTTTCCAATATAAACCTAAAATAAAAGCTGGAGCTAATTGTGCTAAACCTGTATAAGCAACATCTTGCACAATCTGTACTAATGATTCTGGTGGTCTTAATGCGACGATCCCTGCTGCAATCGCTAATCCAAATACTACTATTCTTGAAATAATCATATTTTTCTTGTCTGATATTTGATCCTTTTTATTAAATAGAATTAAATCTTGAGATACTATCTGCGAGCTTACTAATAACATAGAATTTATAGTTGATAACCCTGCTGATATAGCCGCTGCCATGATTAGCGCCGCTAAAAACCAATGGGAATAATTTCTCATCATTAAAGGTAATACAGAATCTGCCGCATCTACTTCCCCTAATAACTGATGCCCTGCCAGTCCTATAAATAATGTTGAAAATCCAAATATTAATACTTGTGATGCAGGTATACTAATAGCAGATCTTGCAAGAGCTTTTTCATCTTTTGCCATTAATGACCTACTCCATACATGTGGGCATAACCATATGCCAAATGGTAATACTATAAATTGCATTATCCAATACTTATTTGTATACATACCCAATCTACCTGGTCTTGAAAGTAATTCTGGAGTCTCTTTAATAGCTGTGGTAAACAAATTCACAATTCCACCTGCTGGTTTAATAGCTATAAAAGCTGCCAATACTATTCCACCCATCAAGACTATTGCTTGAATAGCATCTAATAGCACTACACCACCTGCTCCACCAATTAATACATATAATAATGAAAATACCACACCTATAATTATTGCTAAACTATATGGAATTACTCCACCAGTAATTATTTCCATTGCCCTAGCATTACCCACATACTGCATAGCTAAAAACACCATTGTCATAAGTACAGAAATACAAGAAGCTAATATTTTTAAATAATTCGAATCAAACCTATCTTGAAAATAATCACCTATAGACATATAATCATATTTAACAGCTAATTTTCTAATCTTATTTCCAAAATATATAACCATTAATGCTACCCAAACTTGACTAAGCACAACTACCATATATGATATCCCATGATTATAATACATTCCTGGTGCACCTAGAAAAGCAAATGTACTTTGCATTGCTGCAATCATTGTAAGTGGTAATAACACTGAGCTAACACCCCTCCCAGCTAGGAAAAATCCTGTAGCATCCTCTGATTTAGACTTCCTACTATTATAAACGGTTACACCTAACATCATTAATAAATATCCAATTATTAAAGCTAAACTCAAATAATCTTTATTCATTATCTAATTCATCCTCCTTACTAGATTCAACAAATTTTTTAGATACCCAAAGCACAAACACAAGATTTACAACCATCAATATCCACCAATATAATAATGGAAATGGTAGCCACCCAAAAATATAAGGTTCTGGAGTTGCGGTTAATGAAAAAGGTATTAAAGCTAAAAGCAATAAAACAACAAATATGCTTAATATTAGTTTATGATTCATTTTAGACTTTCTCTCCTTTCTAATTTTTGTAAACGATTTCTCCACTGCAAATTGTATATTTAACCTTTCCGAAAAGTGTATTACCTATGAATGGGGAATTAGATGATTTTGATTTAAATTCTTTTCCTACTACATAAGATTCATCATCTTTAAAAATTACAATATCTGCTTTTGCACCTATATCTAAAGTTCCACAATCTAAATTATACATCTTTGCTGGGTTAACCGTCATTTTCGTAATTAGTTCCATTAAGGATAAATGTCCTTCTTTAACTAAATTAGTGATACCTAAAGCTAATGAAGTTTCTAATCCAGTAATTCCACTTGGTGCTTTACTTAATTTATCTTCTTTTTCCTCTTTACTATGTGGCGCATGATCTGTAGCTATAATCTCAATAGTATTATCTTGCAATCCTTTAATTATTTTTACTCTATCATCTTCTGTTCTTAAAGGTGGATTCATCTTAGCTAGAGTTTTATGTTCTAATATAGCATCCTCTGTTATAGAAAAATGATGTGGTGTGACTTCTGCATAAACATTAGCTCCTAATCCTTTTATAAATCTCACCATATCTACAGAATTTCCTGAACTTATATGTTGTATATCTACAGTGGCACCTGTATACAAGGCCAACATAGCATCTCTAGCAACCATTACATCCTCCGATACATTTGGTGCACCTTTAATACCTAATTGCTTCGAAACATTTCCTTGATTAATTCCGGGAACATCTATTAGACTTGGACACTCCTCATGAAAACTTAAAGGTAAACCTAATTCTCTGGCCTTAATCATAGCTTTTAACACTATATTTTCATTGTTTAATGGTATTCCATCATCACTAAATCCAATAGCCCCTAACTCATGGAGTTTTTCCATATCTACTAATTCCTTACCTTTAAAGCCCTTGGTAATAGCAGCTATGGTATATAAATTAATCCTAGATTTCTTCATTTCCTCTAATACATATTTTAAAATTTCTCCATCATCTATGATCGGGTTTGTATTTGCCATTCCAACTAGAGTAGTAAACCCACCTGCTGCACCAGACTCAGAACCAGATTGAATATCCTCTTT
>DATGUA010000014.1:0-31077 GCA_035301545.1 Tissierellaceae bacterium
TTATTATATTCATATAGAAATTCTCCTTTTAATTTTACTTGTATAATTATATATTTAATACCCACATACTAGCTGATAAAACATTGGTATATAGTAGAGAAATATCTTAAAAGAAGAGCCTTCCGGTACAGTTAGGAGATCGAGCTAAAGATGAGGTTGTTTATACTAAAGTCGGTGAACTTTCTAATGATAAGGCAACAAAATAAAAATAGTTTTATATTGATGATTATTACTAGTATTTTAGAATTACTAATAATAGTTGGGGCTTATATGATTAATTACTATACAAGAGTTCGTATGGGCATGGCCCGTCATGTAATTTATCTTAATCGTATTTGGGAAGAGGACTTGCCTATTTTAACTATAAAGATTCTCTCTTTATTGATTATAATTGGTTTTGGGATATTTACATATATCCATTATAGTAGGAAGAAAAACAATGATATTTCTAAAAAAATTGCTATAATTTTAAATTATGTTATAATTATCTGGACAGTATACTTTTTACTATTTTATAGTACTGAAAGAAATCGTGGATATTATATACTAAGTATGTGTTTTGTAGTAATAACAATTCTCCAAAATATAGTAAGTAATTGTTATATTTTAATAAAATCAAATTAAGTACCCTAAAACTAATGTGTATGATGAATATTTATATTTATTATATTAATTAGATTATCAGCTTAAAATAAATTGTATTTGAAATTTTAATAAAAGGAACAATATCGATAAATAATATCTATTTGTTTTCAGATATACCTTACTATAAAATAGGGGTGAAAAAAAGAAAAATTTATGGAGGTATTAATATGATAAAAAATAAATCATTAAAATTAATGTCAGTATTACTTGTATTGTCATTATTGTTAGTAGGATGTGGACAAGCTGAGGAAGCTGAGGAAGCAGAGAATCAAATGGAATATATTGAAGCAGAAGATTTAAAAGAATCTATAGAATCTGGATCAGATGATTATGTTATTTTAGATGTAAGGAAAATAGAAGACTATAATGACAGTCATATAGTAGGTTCTTATGCTGCAGATCAAGATGCTGCAAATAAAGGTGGGGATGATGAACAAGGAATAGAAAATTTAAAAGAGGCATTAACTGAAGCAACAGGAAACGAAGTAGGAAATGATGATGATAAATATGCACTAGTTTGTTATTCAGGCCAATCATATGCACAGAAAGCAACAGATTTAATGATAGAAATGGGAATATCAAAAGATCAAATTTTCACAGTGAAAGATGGTATGGAAGCTTGGGACGATGGTGGAGAGGATTATGAAAAATATTTAGAGTAATCAATATAAATGGCTATTCATTTAAAATTTTAAATGAATAGCCATTTAATCAGAAAAATAGTTTTTAATTGAGGTGAACTATGAAAAGTAAATTAGCTAAACATAAATCAAAGGTAATTCTTATAGGTATAATTCTAATATTTGTTTTATTATATCTTTTTAATCCTAAGATAAATCAATTAGTAAAAAATATAGTATCAATGTTTTCAACAGGAGATTTTGAGGTAGTTAGAGATTTTATAGATGAATATGGTACCTATGCAATGTTAGTATCTACAGGATTAATGGTATTTCAAGCAATAGCAGCCCCATTACCAGCATTTTTAATTACATTTGCCAATGCAAATTTATTTGGTTGGTGGCAGGGAGCTATATTATCGTGGTCAGGTGCAATGTTAGGGGCAGCAGTATGTTTTTATATATCTCGTATATTAGGTAGAGATGTGGTAGAGAAGTTAACAAGTAAAGTAGGATTAGAAAGTGTTGATAAATTTTTTAAGAGATATGGTAGACAATCTATATTAATAGCAAGATTACTTCCATTTATGTCATTTGATTTAGTTAGTTATGCAGCAGGACTTACTTCTATGGCATTTATACCATTTTTTGTAGCTACAGGTGTTGGACAACTACCAGCAACTATTGTTTATTCCTATGTAGGTGGTATGTTGACAGGAGGAGCACAATTATTAGTAACTGGTCTTTTAATTTTATTTGCATTGTCAATATTGATTGTACTATTAAGACAAATATATATGAATAGACAGTCTAAAAAGATAGGATAAGAAAACTATGAAGAAGTATGGGAAAATTCTTATTTTTATACTAATTTTAACTGTAGGTATATTTTTAAATAGGAGATTTCAATTAGGATCCTATTTAGCAAATGTTGATAATTTTGAAAGAATTTCTAAATTTGTAGATAAAAATCATATATTATCAATGTCTTTATATTTAATATTTACTATACTAGGTTCTTCAATTTTAGCATTGCCAGGAGTTACCTTTGCTATAGTAGGTAGTGGATTATTTGGTCCCTGGTTAGGAAGTTTCTATTGTTTAATAGGTACGACTATAGGGGCCTTATTTTCATTTCTGTTAAGTAGATATTTTTTGAGAGATTATATAAAAGAACTAGTAAAGAAAAACAAAAAATTATATGATATAATCTTTAAGATGGATTCAGATAGGGAAATATTAATTCTTATGATAACTAGATTATTACCTATATTTCCATTTAATCTTCAAAACTTTGCTTATGGTATAACTGATATTTCCACAGTAAAATATACATTAGGAAGTTTTGTTTTCATGATTCCAGGTATAATTATATTCAGTATAGGTACAAATGGCCTTATAAATAGAAACAATAGAATTAATATGTTAATAATAGGTTTGTTAATTCTGTTTTTTATAATAATCATAGGAATATTCTTATACAAAAAATATAGAAAATTAATAACAGAGGGATAAGATGACAGATAAAGTAATTATTTTCTTTACAAGAATACCTACATTAGGTCAAACTAAAACAAGATTAGAACCTTTTTTAAGAAAGGAAGAATGTGTAAAGCTTCAAATGGTATTTATAAAGGATATTTATAATGCTATAAAAAATATGGGAGTAGATATAATTGTAAATTATTCAGACCATGGAGATTTAGAATTATTGAAAGATATTATGAATGACGATATATGTTTTTTAAAACAAGAAGGTAAAGATCTGGGAGAAAAAATGTATAATGCTATATCTTTTGCTTTGAAAAAATATGATGAAGTTGTGCTTATAGGAAGTGATCTTCCATTAATTGGGGAAAAAGATATAAATTTAGCATTTGAAATATTAAGAAATAAAGATATTGCTATTTCTCCTACTTATGATGGAGGATATTATTTAATTGGAATGAAAGAAAAGAATAAGGAAATATTTAATATTAAATATAGTACAAGCTTGGTTTTTGATGAAACCATAGATAAAATAAAAGAATTAGGAAAATCTTTTGGAATAGGTAATATCCAATTAGATATAGATGATAAAAAAGATTTTTTAAATCTATATAAATTACTAGAGGAAGATAGAGATATTCCCTGTGATAATACAAGGAATCTAGTTGATGAAATAATGAAAAAGTGGGAGGAAAATGAATATAATTAACTTAGATAATATAAAGAAAGATAGAAGATTTATAAAAGAGCTTGGTATAGATAGTAGTGAAGAATTTATTTTATTAGGCCAAGGAGAATATAATATAAATTATATTTTTAATTCAAAAACTTATAATAAAAAACTAGTATTAAGGATAGCAACAGACAGCCAGATGAATCTAGAAAATCAAATTAGATATGAATATAAAGCACTAAAGTTGTTAAATAAAACTAATAGGGTCCCTAAGCCTATTTATTGTGATGATAGTAAGGAATTAATTCCTTATGGTTTTTTAGTTATGGAATATCTTCCAGGTAATCATTTAAATTATAAAAAAGACTTAAAAATTGCAGCAGGGATTTTAGCAGATATTCATAACGAATCTGTTTTAGAAAATAATCATTTAATTAGACCTAAAGATCCTATAGAGGAGATTTATAGAGAGTGTACTAATATGTTTGAAATATATAAATTGTCAAAATATAGGGATGATAGGATTAAGGAAAAGATAGAATTTTTACTGGAAAAAGGTAAAAATATTAAAACTATAGATTTAGGAAATAGAACCATAATTAATACAGAATTAAATTCAGGGAATTTCCTGATAAATAGGAAAGAAGATAAAAATTACTTAGTAGATTGGGAGAAGCCTTTATATGGTTATCCAGCTCAGGATATAGGACATTTTTTAGCTCCAACTACAACATTTTGGAAAACAGATATTATCCTATCTAAGGAAGAAATCAAGGAATTTATGAAAGAATATTGTAGGAGGTCTAATCAATATAAAGATGAGGTAGAGCTATGGAATTCTGTAAAAAACTATTTGTCTATGAACTGTTTGAGAGGAATAACTTGGTGTGCTATGGCTTATGTGGAGTATCAAGATCCAGAAAAACTCATATCAAACGATTATACCTATGAGAAAATTAAATCCTATTTATCTATGGAGTTTTTAAATAAAATAGAGGATGAGTATTTAAATGAATACTAGATCAAGAAATAAAGTTTCTATGATTATCCCAATATATAATGAGGCAACTGTAATTAATAAATTATTAATTAATCTTGATCAATTTAAGGATTATTGTGAAATTATATTTGTAGATGGTGGAAGTAGTGATGGAACTGATAGGATAATTAAAAAGAAATATGATCTTGTATATTCGCCTAAAAAGGGACGGGCTAATCAGATGAATTATGGGGCCAAATTATCAAAGGGGAATATATTATTATTCATACATGGAGATAGTATTTTACCTAGAGACGCATTAACAGAAGTTCATAGAATAATAGATAAAGGATATAAGGTAGGTGCATTTAAACTAAAATTTGATAGTAATAATGTGCTAATGAAGATATGTGGATTTATGTCTAATTTAAGAATTCTATTAAGAAATATAGCTTTTGGAGATCAAGGTATATTTATAAGAAAAGATTATTTTGAAAAAATAGGAGGATTTTTAGATATACCTATTATGGAGGATTATCAGCTATCTATGGATATAAAAACTGATGGTGAAAAAATAGCTCTGACAAAAACAAAAATAACTACATCAGAAAGACGTTTTTTAGATAATGGTAGGTTAAGGACTATGGCAAGAATGCAAAAACTACAATATATGTATAGAAAGGGTGAAGATATAGAGAAAATTGCAAATTTGTACAGATAGGATGGTGAACAATATGACTGTAGACTATGAAAGATGTATCGATTGTGGTATATGCACAGAAAATTGTGTGTTTTTAGATAAATATAAATTAAATTTAAAAGAATATGCTGCTAGACCAGAATTAGCATATAATTGTTACTTATGTGGAGAATGTAAAAGAGTATGTCCAGTTGATATAGATGGTAGACAAATATCTTTAGATTTAAGAGAAGAAAGATTAAAAGAAGGCTATAATTTATATTTAAACGGTTACGGTTTATTGTTATTAGAAAAAAGAAATTATATTTTTAAAAATTATAGGGATGTACATAGTAAGGTAGCTTTTTTTCCAGGATGTAATTTCCCGGCATATTATCCTGAAACAACTAGGTTGGTTTCAAAAAGATTAGAAGAGAATTTTAATATTTCTACAATTTTTGATTGTTGTGGAAAGCCTATAGCTGATTTAAATATGGAAAAGGAAATAAAAAAAATTGGGAATAGGTTAGATAGTAAGTTTAAGAAATTAGGAATAGAAGAATTGATAGTATTATGTCCAAATTGCTATTATTATTTTAAAAGGAATTCAAATATTAAGGTGTCTATGATATATGAATATGATGATATAATGGAAGAATTAATAAATGAAGATAATTCGAAAAAAATAGAAGGTTCTTTATTTTTACCATGTCCGGATAAAGATAGTAGGGCTATATATAAAATGATAGAAAAATATATAGATAGTAGTAAACTTAAGGAAATAGAGAGTATTCAATGTTGTGGTGCAGGTGGATGTGCGTCTATAAAGGAAAAAGAGTTAACTAAGGATTTACAAAATAATTTTAATAATTATAATGAAAAAATATATCTCTATTGTGCTACCTGCTCAGGTATGATAACAAAATCAAATAAGAATGTTGAGCATATATTATGTACATTGCTCAATACCAATGAGGAGGTATCTCCAGGAATAAGTTCATTAAAAAATAGAATAATGTTTTCTATTAAAAAATAGGAGATGATATTATGGTTAAAAAAATAATAATAGATTGTGATAATACTTTTTCAGTAGATGGTTGTGACTTAGACGATGGTCTAGCTATTATATATACACTAGCCCAAAAAGATGTAAAGGTTCTTGGAATAAATACAACATTTGGGAATAATAAATTAGATATTGTTTATCCTAATACAATTAACTTTATGAGAAATATAGGATGCCCTGAGATTCCTGTATATAGGGGATCAGAAACTACATATAAAGATAATGAAGCAGCTAGATTTTTAGTAGATATGGCTAATAAGTATGCTGGAGATTTATCTATTTTAGCAACAGGTTCTGTAACTAATTTATATCATGCATGGCAGATAGATAATAGCTTTTATAAGAAAATAGATAGAATTTCATTAATGGGTGGAATAACAGAGCCACTAATTATAAATGGAAAGCTATTAAATGAATTAAATTTTTCCTGTAATTGGGAGGCTACATTAAACACATTAAAATATGGGAAGGATATAATTATAGCCACAGGTAATACTTGTCTAGATGGATTTTTTACAAAAGAAAGATTTGAAAGACTAAGAGAAGGAAATGATTTTGAGAAATGGCTTTATCATGAAGGTCTATACTGGTTTGATAGAGAAAAAGATGTATTTGGTAACAATGGTATATATATATGGGATATATTATCAGCAGTAGCACTTTTAAATCCGCATTTAATTAAGGAAGAAAGTATAAAGATTTCTCCGGATCAAGAAAGTATGAAGGAAGGTTTATTAATAGGAAAAGGTTGGACAAGGGAAATTACTATTCCGAAGATAATAGATATAGATACTTACATAGAACATGTATATGAACAGTATAAAATATTTGGTGAATCAAACTAATTTTTAAATACCTGTGAAATAATATTATTTCACAGGTATAAAAATTAGTTTGTTTTTATCTAATCTTATATTTACTTTATCTCCAGGAATAATATCTATATGATCTAACAGTATGCTTTCTAATTGGAAGTCTGTATTAATCTTATTTAGCTTAATTAAATAGTTGTTACCTTGATATATCTTGTCTTCTACTGTAAACTCACCATTATCAGATTTATTAATTATAACTGCAGAAGGTCTTATGAGACATTTATATTTTCCATCATTCTTATCTACATTAATATTTAGATCTAATAACTTATTACTAAAACTTTTATTATAAATATCTCCATAAATATATGCCCCTTCTGAAAAATAATCTGCAACTATGCTATTAACTGGATTCTGAAATATATTTTCAGGTGTATCATATTGTTCTATTCTACCATCATACATAAAAGCTATTCTATCAGACATAGTTAATGCTTCTTCTTGATCATGTGTAACTAAAATAGTTGTTATACTAAATTCTTTTTGTAATTCTAAAACTAATTCCCTCATATCCTTTCTTAAATTAACATCAAGACTAGAAAAGGGCTCATCTAAAAGTAGAACAACTGGTTCAGCAGCAAGGGCACGGGCTAGAGCTACTCTTTGCATTTGTCCACCGGACATATGGTCAACGGGTCTATCCTCATATCCCTTTAATTGAACCTTTTTTAATAATTCTGTAGCCTTAGATCTAGCTTCTTTTTTTTCAATACCGATCATTTTCATGGGAAAGCATATATTTTCTGCTACTGTCATATGGGGAAATAGTCTAAAGTCTTGGAATAAGATAATAGTTTTTCTTTTATAGGCTGGTATCTTATCGGCTATATTTCCACCAAGTATAATAGAGCCTTCACTTTGTTGGATTATACCTGCTATAGTACTTAACATTGTACTTTTACCACACCCTGAAGGACCTAGTAGGGAAATTATCTCCCCATCTTTAACTTCTAGATTTATAGATTTTAGTATTTTTTTATTAGATAATTCTACAGATATATTTTCTAATTTTAATTCCAATTATATCCCTCCTCCTTTATTTTGATATGGTAATTTTTTTACTATCCTATCCATTATTGTAAAGACTAAAAGTGAAGATATGACAAATACTAATGCATAGGCTGAGGCAAGAGTACGGTCACCTTTAGATATAAATGGAACCATGATAATGGTAAATGTTTTGACCTTACCACCACCTATTAAGAGTGTAATAAAATATTGGCTAAATGATGTTATATAAGCCATGATAATACTAGTAATTATTCCAGGCATAAGTAAGGGAAAGGTAATATGTGTAAAGGCTTTTAAGGGAGAAGCCCCTAAAACATAAGCTTGTAGCTCCATTTTTTGGCCCACAGATTCAGTTAAGTCTTTCATAATATTAACAGAATAAGGTAGAGTATATATTAAGTGTACTATAATAACTCCTAATGGAGTATCAGATAAGGACATTTTTATAAAGATTATATGAATTCCCATAGCAAATACAGTGCTAGGTACTAAGTTTGGTGCAATACTTAGGAAATCTACTAATCCCTTTCCAATGAAATCATAAAATACTAAGGCCCTGGCAGTCATTGTAGCAACTATTGCAGATAAAATTGCTACGCTTAAGGATAATAATATACTTGAAAGTAATATGGGAAAAACCCTTGCATGTGGTGCAAATATTTCTTTAATAGCCCTAAGAGAAAAGGTTTCTGGTAATAGATTAGGCCAAGGCCATCTACTGGCAAAGGACCAGAAGATAAGTATTACCATAGGGGCTAATATTGTAACTACAGTTAAGTATAGGAAGAACCTTAGAAATATATTCGATTTTGATTTATTCATAAAGATCACCTCTACCTTTTTTATGCCTATTTACTAGATAATAAATTCCTGCTATTAGCCAAGTTATTATTAATATTAATCCATTTAAAGCCATAGCATAGGGCCTATGTTGGAGATTAGGATGTATATATTCAATATGAGCTTGTACTGGTAATGCTTTTGGTACAGTGGCTCCTAATAAAAATGGTAGATCATATGCCCCGAAAGAAAATGTTAGAATAATCAAAAAGGACTTTCTAATGGCAGGCATGCTCAAGGGTAAAGTTATATAAAAAAATGATTTTAACTTAGATGCTCCTAAGTTTTCTGAGGCTGTTCCTAATGTTTTATTTATACTAGACATTAAGGTCAAACTAAAGTATGCAACAAAGGGCACCTCTTTCCATACATATCCTAAAATAATCCCAAAGTTATTTTGTGTAAACAATAATAGTGGAAAATCATTTTGGGAACTAATTAATCCTAATTTATAAAAAAGTCTAGCAATTAAACCATTTTGTGATAAGGAACTTATTGTAAATAAAGCTACTATAGTATGAGGTATAAGTATAGCAAGTTTAATTACTTGTAAGATTTTCCCTTCTGTATTATTAGTATAGACTAATGCAGCTGTAAGTATAGTTCCTAAAAATACTGCTAAAACTGAGGAAACAATTGATATTTGTAAGCTTGTTTTTAATGAGTTAATAAAACTAGGGGTATTAAGTATTTCAATATAATAATCTAAGCTTATATTGTGAAGATTAAATGCTGGAATATATCCAAGGCTCTGAATTAATCCATTTATAATTCCGAATATAAAAAGAACACCCAAGAGGATTATGGGTATTATAAGTATATAAGGTGTTTTTCTATTCAATATATTCACCTCTAATATTTAAATTTATAGGCATAAAAGAAGTATAGATATACTCTTTATGCCTATGATTTATAGATACTATTTACCTACTACTTCTTCTTCCCAAATTTCTTCTACTATAGGAACAATATCTGCAGGCATTTCTGGTAGACGTTTACTTAGTAGCTCGTCTTGTGGTAGAACACCTTGTCCTATATCAACATTATCAAATTTTGCCTTTTCCTCATCATCTAACTTATTATAATCTACTACAGGTAAGGATCTTAATTCTTCAAACTGGGTAGCTTGGATTTCAGCCGATATAATTTCATTAATTGCTACCATTGCACCTGCCTTATTAGGTGAATTTTTGGCTATTGCCATATAATTAGTATTTCCTACAGTACCATTATCAAATAAAAAGGTTTGTGTAGTATCATTATATACACCTTTATCAATTTCAGTAGCTACAGTATATGGACCATAACTCATAGTCATAACTAATTCTCCATCTGCAAACATGTTATCAACTTCTCCTGAAGTTGCAGGGAATGTTTTACCTTGATTCCATAAATATTGATTTAATTCTCTTAAATATTCTAAAGCTGGTTCTATAGCTTCTTTTACTACTTCTTTATCTGCTTCCATGTCTAGAAATTGTTCATGTCCAACTATATCATAAATTAATGTTCTAACAAAGGCACTTCCTGTAAAGTCTGGTAAAGCAGGATAAGTTACCTTGCCTTCATGTTTTTTAGCATAGTCCATAAATTCATCAGAACTTGAAGGTGTTTCTTCAGTAACAGCACTATCATTTATTAGAACCATTTGAGCTTTACTATATGGTGCCTCATAACCTTCAATAGGGAAACCAAAGTCGTTTTTAACTTCTTCATCATCAGTATCAATATATTTATCAAAATTAGGTAAATGTTCTACAAATGGGCCAAATAGAAGATCACTTTCTTTAGCTGAGTAGAAATTTTCTCCATTAATCCATATCATATCTATAGAACCTTCTTCTTCTCCAGCCTGTTTTTCACCTGATAATTTGGCTAATATATCATCAATATCCATTCCAACAACATCTAACGTGATATCATATTTTTCTTTTAATGTTGATGCAACCGTTTCTTTTAACCAAGTATTTCTGTACTCATCTCCACCCCATCCATAAAAAGTAACTGTACTTCCTTTTGCTTCTTCTAATATTTCATCAAAGTCTTTACTAGGATTAAATTCTTGAGAATCCTCTGTATCAGAACTATTGTCTATAGCTGTGTCAGGATTTGTCTGTTTTGAACTACATCCAGTAATTAATAATGTAAGAATTGTAATTAGTAAAAATGATGAAAGTATTCGTTTTTTCATGTTATTCCTCCTAATATAATGTAATTTTACCGATATAGTATATCATATTAAATATAATAAATCATTGCTTAACAAATAAAATAATTCTATTATATTAGATGATTGAATAGGTGTTTTAAATATAGTTATCCTATTTATAATCCATTTACATTAATAATTTTTATTATATGAGAAACTAATCTTAAAAAATATATATTTCATTATAAAATTTATCTATAATAAGGAGGGAACTATTAAATATACCTATATGTAATTTCTTGTCAAAATTCATCTATTGATATACAATTGTCATTGATAATATCAATGGGATGAGGAGGAAGGAAATGTTTAGAAAGTATTCAAAATTAGTAGTGGCTTTACTACTTATAAGTATATTGATTGTAGGTTGTAGTACAGAGCAACCAGTCGATGAGGAAAAGCCAGAAGATAATACATCGCAATCAGAATCACAAGATGAATCAGAGGATGGTGAAGAATTAGATTTTGAAGGTAGGCAGATGAATGTAGTTGCTACGTCTGAAGCTTATAAAGAACTTTTTGACAAGTTTGGAGAAGAAACTAATTCTAAGATAGAATTCTTATCGATGTCTAGTGGAGAAGTTATATCTAGGATAAAAGCTGAAGGTGGAGAACCTATGGCTGATTTATGGTTTGGTGGAGGAATAGATGCATTTATGGCTGCAAAAGATGATGATATATTAGAACAATATGAGCCAGAAGGTGCAGATAAGATAAAAGAAGGATTTAAAGATGAAGACAATTACTGGATTTCAAAAGGAATTACAGTAGTAGGATTTTTAGTAAATGATGAAATACTTGAAGAGAAGGGATTAGAAATTCCTAAAACTTGGGAAGAATTAGCAGATCCTAAATATAAGGATGAAGTAATAATGAGTAGTCCAGCTGTTTCAGGTACAAATTATGGAGCAGTTAAGGGAATTTTAGATCAAAAAGGTGAAGAAGAAGGATGGGACTACTGGGAAAGATTAAATGAAAATATCCAATTCTATGGTAAGAGAGGAAAGGATCCTCAAGAGAAAACAGTAGCAGGTGAATTTGGTATAGGAATTATACCAGCAGACAAATCAGCTTTTGATGTAGCTGAAGATGAAGGATTAACAGTAGTATATCCAGAAGATGGCATTCCATGGGTTCCAGAAGGAGTAGCGATATTTAAGGATAGTAAAGCTGCAGATATAGCTAAAGCGTTTGAAGATTATATATTAACACCAGAAATTCAACAATTAATTGCAGAATTAGATGGAAAAGACGGAGGACAAATGGTTATAGAAGGAACAGAAGGATTTGATTTAGGATTACCTGAAGATAATCTAATAGATGAAGATCTTTCTACATTTGGCAGTGAGAGAGAAGCCATACTTGAAAAATGGAGTGAAATGGCAGGAGACAAAGAGTAAATGTTTATATCTCCCAGTATTTATACTGGGAGATATATTATTATGGAGGCAGTTATGAAAAAGACATTTAAAATATTAGACAAATTAATACTTATAGGAATTGCAGTATCTATTATTTTATTTATATTATATCCTTTTATAGAAGTATTTAAAGTAAGTATAATAGAAGATGGAGTAATAGATTTTTCTGTATTTAAATCTTTAGGAAAAGAAATAAAATTATTAAAAAACTCTTTAACATTAGGAGTTTTATCAATGTTACTTTCAACTATAGTGTCTGTAATAATTGCTATTTTTCATTTTATAGAAGATAAGAAGAGAAAGAAATGGATAGTTATGGTCCTTATGCTTACTATGATATCACCACCATTTGTTTCATCCTTATCATATATAAATTTATTTGGTAGAAGAGGATTAATAACCTATAATTTATTAAAGTTAAATACAAATCCTTATGGTCTCACAGGTATTGTATTGATGCAAAGCTTAGGGTTTATTTCTATGAATGCTCTTTTAATTATAGGTTTTTTAAATGGCCTAGATAAAAGTGTCATAAATTCTGCTAGATCTCTTGGGGCTAAGACAGATAATATTATAATAGATATTTTACTTCCACTTATGAAACCAGTTATTACAGTAGTGCTTCTACTTACTTTTGTAAGGAGTCTGGCAGATTTTGGAACTCCAACTATTATAGGTGGAGCTTATAATGTACTTGCAACAGAAGGATATTTAGCAGTTATAGCAGAAGGAAATATAAGGAGAGCAGCAGTTATAAATGTACTTATACTTATACCGGCTTTAATAGTATTTGTACTATATTCAAAGAGCTTTGGAAATGTTACTATGAATAATCAAGGAGTTGGAGATAGTTCAGTAGAACTCGAAAGAAAGGGGATTTTGTTTCATGTATTTAGATTAGTTTCTATTTTATTCATTTTTTGGTTATTACTTCAATATGGATCTATAATCTTATCAGCATTTACTAGGATGAAAAAAGGTAAGATGATTTTTACTATGGAGAATTTTATAAATAGTAGACCATATATTTCAGATAGTTTTATTAGAAGTATAGTTTATTCTTTAATAGCAGGAGTTTTTAGTTCTTTTATAGGACATATATTACAATATTATATTCAGTTAAGAGATATGAAATGGATGAAATCTATTGATTTTATAGCTACTATGCCTTATATAGTTCCAGGAACATTTTTTGGTTTAGGTTATATATTAGCATTTAATTCAACACCACTAAGATTGACAGGGACAGCAACTATTGTAATATTAAATGTATTATTTAAACAATTACCATTTTCCACTAAGATAGGGTATGCTTCTATAAGTCAGATTAATAAAGAACTTACTAATTCAGTTAGGGATTTAGGTGGTAGTGAATTAAATGAATTAACAGATCTTGTTTTACCAGTTAGTAAGGATGGATTATATATTTCTTTTGTAAATGGATTTACCTCTACTATGACTACTATAGGGTCTATAATATTTTTAGTATATCCAACACAAAAATTAGCCACTCTTGTAATGTTTGATGTGATTCAAAGCGGTAAATATGAGATTGGATCTGTAATAGCACTTTATATAATACTAACTTGTTTATTAGTAAATGGAATATATTATTTAATTTTAAATTTAAGGAGGGGAAAATATGCTTCTAGAAATTAATGATTTAACTAAGACTTACGGGAATAAAAATGCAGTAGATAATATTAGTTTTCAAGTAGAAGAGAATACTCTCCTATGTATTTTAGGTCCTAGTGGATGTGGAAAGACGACTATATTAAATACTATTGGAGGATTTGTAAATCCAAGTTCTGGATCTATAATTTTAAATAATGAAGATATTACTTCTATGGCACCAGAAGATAGACCTATATCTACAGTGTTTCAATCTTATGGGCTTTTTCCTCATAAGGATGTTATAGAAAATATTTGTTATGGTCTTAAATTTAAGGGAATAAATAAAAGGAAAGCAAAAGACCAAGCTATGGAAATTCTTGATCTAGTAGGATTAAGAGGACATGAAAATAAAAGAATTAATGAATTGTCTGGTGGAGAACAGCAGAGGGTGGCATTAGCCAGAAGTCTTATTGTAAAACCAAAACTACTTTTATTAGATGAACCCTTTTCAAATTTAGATGCAAATTTAAGGGTGATTATGAGAGAAGAAGTAAAGAAACTACAAAATAGTTTTGGAATAACTACTATATTTGTAACTCATGATCAGGAAGATGCTTTTGCTGTTGCAGATAAAATTATACTTATGAATAATGGAAAAATAGAACAATTGGCAGATCCTTATTCATTATATAATAATCCTAAAGATGAATTTGCTTTAAACTTTATAGGAAATAGTTCGATTATAAAAAGAAATAATAATATTTTTTATGTAAGACCAGAAATGGTAAATTTAAGATCTACAGGAAAAACAAATGGTATTATAAATAAGAAAACTTTTAAAGGATCGACTATAGAATATGAAATTGTACTTGATTCAGAAGATGTTATTCTTTCTATAGATTTAAATACTCAAGAAGATTTTGAAATAGGAGAAAGAGTATATGCTGATTTTAAATATAAAGAGATAAATAATAAATAAAGGAAGGGGTCTTATATGAGAATATTACATGTATTAGCACAATTGCCAACTAGGACAGGTTCAGGAGTATATTATTCTAACATGATAGAAGAATTAAAGAAGCATAATCATGAACAGAAAGCTATATTTGCCTATCAAGATGATTATAATTGGGATGTATTAGAAAAGGATGATCAATATCCTGTAGAATTTAAAAGTGGTGAATTATCATTTCCTATAGTTGGTATGAGTAATGTTATGCCTTATGATAATACTTTATATTCAGATATGACAGAGGAAATGATAAATGATTGGAAGATGGCTTTTAAGAGAAGATTAGAAAAGGCTAAAGAGGAATTTAATCCAGATATTGTATTTGCTCATCATCTTTGGATGTTAACTTCAATAGTCAGAGAAATATTTCCTGATACAAAGATTATCGGATTATGTCATAATACTGATTTAAGACAAGCCAGTATAAATCCTTTTCTTAAAGATAAATATGTAACTAATATTGATAAACTAGATTATATATTTTCAGCTTCGGAAGAACAAAAAGATGAGATAGTAGAGGTATATGGTATAGATAAGGAGAGAATAATTGCAGTAGGTGGAGCATTTAATAAAGATATATTTTATCCACCAGAAGAAAAGACATATGATGATAAAATTAGATTAGTATTTTGTGCAAAAATAGATCCATCAAAAGGCATATACGAGCTTATCGAAGTATATAAATCTTTAGACTTAGTTGATGTAAGTCTAGATATAATAGGAAATCCTGACGAAAAAAATAAGAAAAAAATAGATGATTATATTAAAAATAATGATAGTATAAGATTATACAATGTAAAAGATCAGAAATCTTTAGGAGATGAGTTAAGAAAAAAGGATATATATTTAATGCCTTCTTATTATGAAGGGTTAGGTCTTATGGCTATAGAAAGTTTAGCTTGTGGTCTATATGTAGTAACTACGGAAATAGAAGCTCTAATGACATTATTAGGTGAAGAAGTAAAAGAATCTGGAATTATTAAATATGTTTCACTTCCAGGAATATATGATACAGATAAACCAGCAAAAGAAGATTTACCAAAATTCAAAGAAGATTTAAAAGATGCTATCCTATTACAGATTGAAAAAGTAAGGCAAAAGAAAGAATTTAGCAAAGAGATGGAAGATAAAATCAAATCTTTTTCTTGGGAAGGATTAGTTGACAAAATGAATAATATATTAAATTCTATAATTTTATAATTTTAAGAATAGTAAATTTATGTAATTGATTTGAATTCCAATTTATGGTTTAATTAAATTGTGTATTAATTTAAAATTTTATAAAATAAGGAGGTGAAAAGTTGCTCAGGAAGAGAATAAAAGATTATATACCACTTATTTTAATTGGTGTAATCTTATTAAGTTCTCTAACGATATTGACTGAAGAATCTCATGCATCTGGAATTCCAAAGGTAACTAAGCATTTGATTAGTGGAAGTAGAGGAACTCAGGTGAAATATTTACAACAAAAATTAAAAGCTTTAGGATATAATGTTGGAGATATAGACAGCTCCTTTGGTCCACAGACTAGAAAAGCAGTACAAGCTTTTCAAAAGGACAATAATCTAGAAGTTGATGGATCAGTTGGCCCTGCAACAAGATCTAAGTTAAATTCAGCAAAGGTAGATCCAAAACCAAATGATGATATACCAAAGGTAACTAAGCATTTGATTAGTGGAAGTAGAGGAACTCAGGTAAAGTATTTACAACAAAAATTAAAAGCTTTAGGCTATAATGTTGGGAATATAGACAGCTCCTTTGGTCCACAGACTAGAAAAGCAGTAGAAGATTTCCAAAAGGACAATAATCTAGAAGTTGATGGATCAGTAGGGCCTGCAACAAGAGCTAAATTGAATTCATCTAAACCTGGTTCAAAACCAGATTCAAATCCAGAAGATGATTTAGAAGAATTCATACCAGAGTCTGGAAAACTTAAGGGAAAGACAGTTATTCTTGATGCTGGACATGGTGGTAGTGACTCAGGATCATCTAGAAATGGTGTACATGAAAAGGATTTAACTCTTGATATGGCTTTAAGACTTGAAAGAATGCTTAAAGAAGCTGGAGCTAATGTTATTATGACACGTAAAAGTGACACATATTCCCATCTGTTCTACAGAAGTGCTATTGTAAATAAGCATATTGTAGATATGGAGAAAAATAAATTAGAAAATAGCGAACAGGATTCTTTAGATAAAAAAAGTGAATTAAAAACTAATCTTGATGATTTAAATACTAAATTTAAAAATACACAAGAAGAAATAGAGAATAAAAATAAAGAGTTAGATGAACTTAAATCTATAAATCAACAAAGAGATTTTCATGATAATAAATCTTCTAAAGATAAATTATTAGAGGAAATTAATAATTTAGAACAGGATAAAAGAGACAAAGAAGATGAATTAGAAATAATTAATGACGAAATTGATAATGAAGATAGTCATGAAGATGATGATGAAGAAATTGATAATTTAAAAGATGATAGTGAGGATAAAGAAATAGAAATCAATAAACTAGAGACTGAAATAGCAGAATTAGATAATGAAATCTCTGATTATCAAAGTGAGATTAGTAGTATTGAATCAAAAATTAATGAAACAGATGAATTAGAATTGACTATAAAGGAATTAGAAGATGAAATTGATAAACTTGAGGATGAGATTGATCAGATTAAAATAAGTATTAAAGATGTTGAAGAGGAAATTAAACTTAAAGACTCAAACAATTCTAAAATAAATACTGATCTAGCAGATTTAAAAGATAAGAGTAATTTATTACAAGAATATATAAATAATCCAGAACATTCTAGTAGAACTGGAATATATGACTTTTCAAATAGTTCTACTAAGAGGATAAATAAAAAATTAGAAGAAGTATTTGACATCACCAAAGAATTATATGAAGGAGATACTATATTTGTATCCATACATATAAATTCTACTGATACAGATACTATTACAACAGCTTCAGGGGTACAAGCATATTATAGACCTAATAATAGTTCAATTTATACCACATATCCGAATTATTATAGGAATTATAATGATAATAAACGTTTAAAACTAACAACAAGTATGTTAAGAAATACTAGTAAAAATACAAACTTTAAAGGTAATTGGTCTAATCCATTGGTGAAAGATCTTAGTGTTCTAAGGGAACAAAATTTACCTTCAGTATTAATGGAAATAGGATTTATAAATAATCCAAATGATAGCAAACTACTACAAGAAAAACAAACTAGAGAAAATGCTGCTAAAGGAATGTACTATGGAATAGTAGAATATTTTCAATAGTAAAAATTAAATATGATAACTAATTAGTAAGATATAACTAAGTAACAGTGTAATTAAGTAATAGTATAATTAAATAGGGATAATATAACTAATGATAATCAATGACCGATAATACTAATATAGCCGAGAATAGTCATGGAATAGGAAATATTCTATGGCTATCTTTTTATATTTAGTATATTATTTTTAATTTAGAATATAATTTAGTTAGGAATTAAATTATACAATATGGGAATTTAGGGATAAATTAAAGATAGGTGGTATAAAATTGATTATTAAAATAATGAGGAAAAGATTTATATTAATTGTGGCTATTTTAGTTTTTGTAAGTATTTCTATAGCGTTTGCTGAGGAATCTACTACTGTTAAAGAAGGTAGGTTAGAAAAAGAATTATATATAGAAGAAAAGAATAATGATTTGACAATTGCAGATTCAAAAATAAAAGGGAATAATAAGTTTAAAAAGGCTGATAAATCTGAAAAGAGTTCTAAGTCTAAAAAGTCTAAAAAAGATATAAAAAACATAAAGATATTATCTAAAACAAAGTCTAATGTAGAGCAAATGCAAGAATGGGCTAGAAATAACGGGGCTAGTGAAACATTTATAAATTTAGCTCCAATATATATGGATTTAGCTACTAAAGCAGGAATAAATCCTGAGGGGATTTATGCTCAAGCTGCCCATGAAACTGGATATGGTAATTTTGGTGGAGTTATTGATGAAACATATTATAATCCTTGTGGTTTAAAGATAAAGAAAGGTGGAGGAAATAAGGATCCAAAGGCCCATCAAAAATTTAAGAATTGGGAGGAAGGAATACAGGCACATATTGACCATTTAGCTTTATATGCTGGTGCTAGTGGGTATCCTAAAGACAATTCACCTGATCCTAGGCATTTTCCATATTTATTAAACACAGTAGAAAAATTTAGAGCATTAGGAGGAAAATGGGCACCTAGTAATTCTTATGGAAAGAAGATAGAGAAATTAGTAGAAGATGTTTATAATACAAGTGTAGATTGAAATAAATATTATGTTAATATCCTGCCAAAGTATTGACATTTAATAAACTCACAAGACTTTACCCTTGAAGAATTAGATGAAATGTTTGAATTAACAAATTTAATAATTGAAAGTTAAATGGATTTTAAAGATGTTTGTAATGGAAAAATTCTTAGTACTTTATTTTATGAGCCTAGCACTAGAACAAGACTTAGCTTCGAATCTACCATGTTAAGATTAGGTGGAGAGGTTATAGAATTTTCAGAGCCAGGCTCTAGTTTTGTCTCGAAAGGAGAAAGTCTTCCAGATACAATAAAAATTATTGAGGCATATTCGGATATTATTGCAATGAGACATCCTAAAGAAGGAGTACCTAGATATGTCTCCCAATATTGTCAAATTCTAGTAATAAATGTAGGGGATGGGGGATATCAATATCCAACTCAAAGATTAATAGATTTATATAGTATATTAAAATCTAAAGATAGATTAGAAGATTTAACTATAGGGTTTTGTGGAGATCTAAGTCCTAGATTATATAAGAAAGGAGCTAGAGTTTTAATAGTAAAAGATGTAATTACTACAGGTGGATCTGTAAGGGAAGTAGTAGACATAGTAGAAAAAGAAGGTGGAGAAATAGTAGGTATAGCCCTATTAGTAGATAGAATTGGTGGGAAAAATAGATTTTGGATATAAGTTAGTAGCAGGTTGTTCTAGGGAATTAGTATCATGTACTCCAGAAGAATGTCCTATATGTAAAGAAGGTAATATGCCTCTGGATAAACCTGGAAGTAGAAAACTTGTTATAGATTAATAATTAAATTTAAGATACTAATATAGAGAAAGTATAAAGGGTTAACTTTATACTTTTTTTAATATATTGTAAATTTCTTCATATGTGGGTACATATCCTTCTGTTACAATCCTATTATTAATTAAAAGTGCAGGAGGTTTTGTTACGCCATAATCTTTAAATTTTAAAGGATTTCCTATAATATTTAAATCATGTGATAAATTTAATTTTTCTAATACAGCTACTGTAACTACAGCTATTTTACTATGTCCTCAACCTACTTCTTCTAATATTAAAATGTCCACAAATGATTATTCCTCCTTTAAATTTAATTTTATATTAGAATTAACTTACTTAGACTTGCTTATGTATAGATACTTATTATTTTACATAGGATTATAGCATCACCAGATATAAAGAACAAGGAAATAATAATTATATTTATAAAACATATTCTTGGATAGTCTACATTAGTGTAAAATTATTTCTCTTAAAATAATTTAAAAATAAAACAAGAGCACCTCATTGTGATATTAATAAGTTGGAAAATAAATAAACTCACAAAGGAGAAATGCCCTTATCAATATAATTATACAAGAAATTATAGGAAAAAATTATTAAAAGTATAAATGAAGGTTTAGAAATAATATTAAATGAAAGAAAAGGATATTAGATGAAGTACTAAATAATATAACTATATTATCTGATGGTAGAAAAACAGGTTTAAGTACTATACTTAAATCTTTAAGAAGAGTTTAAATTTAATATCTAATACATTGAAATAATTTTATTTATTAAATCCAAAGTAACTTGACACTATCTCCTAAAATAACAAAATTGATTAGATGAAAATAAATATGTTATAATCATATTAACAACAAAAAACATAGTCTTAAAAGATCTTTATTATAAAATTACTTTAAATGAAAGGAGAATTTTATGAATTTACCTAGAATGGGTCAAGGAACTTGGAAATTAGGTGATGATCCTAGAAGTTTTAGAAGAGAAGTAGAAAGTATAAGATTAGGAATAGAGAACGGACTAACATTAATAGATACGGCTGAAATGTATGGGGAAGGAAAGAGTGAGGTTTTAGTAGGAGAAGCTATAAAAGCTTATAAGAGAAAAGAATTATTTATAATTTCTAAAGCATATCCTTTTAATGCAGGAGAAAAACTATATGATGCATTACAAAGATCTTTATACAGATTAGGTACGGATTATTTAGATTTATATCTTCTACATTGGAGAGGAAGAATACCTTTATCAGAAACAATTTATCACATGGAAAGATTAGTTGAGGGAGGACTAATTAAACACTGGGGGGTATCTAATTTTGATACAGAAGATATGAAAGAGCTATTATCTTTAGAGGGGGGAGAAAATTGTAAAGTGAATCAAGTATTATATAATTTGGCTTCTCGTGGAATAGAGTATTCCTTACTTCCTTATTTAAAGGAAAATAATATAGAGACAATGGCATATTGTCCTATTACTCCGGATAAAGAATTATTTAATGGGATAAAAGATAATAAGATAGTACAAGATATATCAAAGAAACATAATATATCTATTCCTCAATTACTTTTAGCTTTTATAAATCATCGAGGAGATATGACACCAATACCAAGAACTTCTAATCCAGAACATAATATAGAAAATGCAGAAATGTTAGAGTTTAATTTACCTACTGAAGATTATAATAAATTAGATGAAGAATTCCCTGCACCTGATCATAAGACACAGCTTCATATAGTGTAATAGGTTTGAATATATAATTATAAATACTAAATAAGAAGGGAATAAATAAAATTTCCTAAGCCTCTGCAGGGATTTAGGAGATTTTATTTTTCTTTCTTCTAATGAAAAATCTAGTTAATAGAATGGTAAGAATTAATAATATAATTGGAATAAAAATTATAGCTATACTTATTCTATTTAGTTTAGTTAATTTAGCTTTTAGGCTATTATCATTATCTACTATTTTTCGATCTTGTTTTTTTGAATAATATTCTGGAATTTGTGGTATTCCATCTTTTTCAGGGAAGCTTTGTAAATATTCGGCTAAGGCTAACCACTCTTTAATTTCTTCTCCATCATTGTAAAGGATTCGGTCTTCAAAATCTAATACTTCATTTCCATCTTCATCTTTAGGAATTATAGATAATAAACCTTTAGATTTATCATTTACCAAATCTAACATTTGTCCCGTATATAGATTAGCTACTACTCGATATAATTTATCATCTGCTAATTTTATTTTGCCATTATTAGTTTCAAGATTTATATCTGTAACCTTATTAAATATAATTCGATTTGGATTAAAGCTATATTTAAGACCAGACATATATAATTGGGCTGCACCCATTATAGGCTGTACCGAAGCATCAATTTCAGCAGCTGTTTTAAGCTCTTTACCAGTTAGATATACATCTATTAATGGATAACCTGCTAATTTATCTTTTCCAATTCCTAAGGATGATACTTGAAATACATCTTTAACCATTATGTCTCCCTTTGTAAAAGAATCTCTTATAACACCTGATGCAACTACAGCTACATCTACCTTTCTATAATTTTCTTGTTCAGCTTCTTTAATAGCATATTTATAGCCATCTCCTATAAGATAACCTAGTGGTTCCTCTTCTTGAACTTTACCCAGAGCTGAAACAGGAGTAAAATTAAAATTACTAGAAGCAATTACTTCATCATACTTTAAGTCAAATTTGCTTAAATATTCATCTTCTATATCTTTTTTGAATTTTTCAATTAGTTTATCTATTTTAGGATCATTATCATAACTATCATCTATTTTTTTAATATTGTAATTTTGTAACTTCCATTTACCATCATCATTTATTATATTCATAACACCTAAGTTTTTTGTATAATTACCAGAAGAAGCAATTATGGTATTATTTATAATTATAGGTTCAAGGAGAGTAGAGTGACTATGTCCTGATATTATTATATCTATACCAGATACTTTTTTAGCTAGGATTTCATCTTCTGATTTTCCTTCTTTTCCAGCAGTTCCAGAATGTGATATAGCTACTATTAAATCTACATTTTCTTCGTTTTTAAGAATATCTACTAACTTTTTAGATTCTTTTATTATATCTGTAAATTCTACTTCAGCCATAGGAGCATTTGAATCTGAATCTTCTCCCATAAGACCTATTATTCCTATTTTTATGTTATTTCTATCTAAAACTAAATAGTCCTTTACACCATAATCTTCAAAGGAAATTTTTAAATCTTCTAGTGAATTATTATTATGGAGATTATTCTCTGGAAATTTTGTATTAGAAGCTACTATTGCTGGCAGGGTATCCCCACTATCTACAGCAGATTGAAGATTTTGTGTAAGACCTTTAGTTCTAAAATCAAATTCATGATTTCCGAAGGTAGTTGCATCATATCCTAATTTTCCCATAAGACGTAAGGAAGGAGCTTGGCTAGTAAATATAGTCTGAAAAAGTGTACCCATAGAATAATCTCCAGCATCTAATAGTAATAAATTCTCATCAATTTTTCTCTCTTCTGCAATTGCAGTTGAAAGTCTGGAGAATCCACCTCTTGATTCTATTTTATTATTAACTTTTATATTATTTGGTTCTAAGTTATCATGGATATCATGAGTAAAAAGAATAGTAAGGCTGGTATCTTCTACTCCAAAAACAGGAATAGATATAAAGAAAATTAATAAAAATAATAAGAAAATCCTATATATTTTTTTCATAATAACCTCCTAGTTTGTTTATTATAAATTAAAATGATTAGGTTGATTTTATAATGTATACAAAGTAAAATTAAAGTTCTGTATATTTGGTAAATGGTTGCTATTTTCTAGTATTGACATCTTTTCCACTATAATATAAATCATAAGATATGATAAAAACAAGGTATTAGTCTAACTAATGCCCTAAAATACATAAATATATGTAAAAAGGGAAGAATATTAATTGGAAAAGATTATATTTACGATGGATATAAACTAATGAGTATGTAATTTATATGATTTATTTTAGAAGATTATAAATGAATTATAAATGTAATAATGGTTATAATTAGAATGTAAGGATATTAATAATAAATCTGAAAGATGAATAAAATAAACTAGGAGGAACATAAAGTGAAAATCAAAAGAAATATGTTAACTGTTTTATTAATAGCTTTAATGGCATCTTTGTTATTAGTAGCATGTGACACAAATAATGATAGTGGAACCGATATAGATGACAATGGTCCAGGTGTAGAGAATAATGATCAAGATGTGGAAGATGATCAAAACTTAGATGAAGATGAAAACTTAGATGAAGATGGAAACTTAGAAGATGATGAAGGTTTAGAAGATGATTTAGATGGTGATTTAGACGAAGACTTAGATCTAGAAAATGATGAAGACATGGAAGATGATAATATGGATACAGATAATATTGATTAATTAGAAATTTTAAATTACAAATAATTTATTTTGATTTATATAAATTGAGTCTTATTATAAGGCTCAATTTATTTTTTAGCTAATAATTTATTGTAGATTTAAAAAGTAGTAATAGACTATAATAAAATGTTTGTTTAGATTATATAATAATGGTTATAAATATAATATAAGAGTATTTGATAATAAATATTTATAATTACTTAAAGTTAGGGAGGAAAAAGATATGAAAAGTAAAAGAAATATGTTAATTCTTTTAGCATTAATTTTAGTAACATCATTAGTAATAGTAGCATGTGATACAAATGATGATAATCAAACTGATGTAGATGATAACGGTCCAGGTGTAGAGGATAATGAGGATATAGAAGATAATGATGACATAGAGGATAATGATAATATAGAAGATAATGATGACATAGAGGATAATGATAATATAGAAGACAATGATAAAGATATGGATCATTCTGAGTCTGGCGAGGTTCCTGATAATTTAGAAGAAGCGGAAAATCCAACATATAAGATTGGAGATACAGCAACAATCACAACAGATCATATGGAAGGTATGGAAGGTGCAGAAGCAACTGTTGTAGGAGCCTATGATACCACAGCCTATATGGTGTCTTATGATCCAACAGATGGTGGAGAAAGAGTTGAAGACCATAAATGGGTAGTTCATGAAGAAATTGAGGATGCAAATGATGAAACTTTAACACCTGGTACAGAAGTCACATTAGAAGCAGACCATATGGAAGGTATGGAAGGTGCGGAAGCAAAGATTGATTCCTCAGAAGTAACTACTGTTTATATGATAGATTATATTTCAACTACAGATGGTGAAGAGGTAAAAAACCATAAATGGGTAACAGAGAATGAGTTATCTGAAGAATAAATTTGATATATAGAAAAAGGAGCCTAAAAGCTCCTTTTTTATAATTATATCAGTTTTTTATAGGGTAGATATAAGGTTTTTATAGGGTAGATATAAGGAATAGAGTTGATTATATTAATACAAGAAGTTAAACTATAAAGGGGAGGTGGCTTTATGATTTGCTACTGGAGTGTATTAGATTCGCCGATAGGAATGATTTACCTAGCTGCAACTGATAAAGGACTTATATATTGTGGTAACTCAAAAGAGAATGAGAAAGAAATGTATAATTGGATTTCTAAAAGTTTGCCAGATCATAAACTAGAAAAAAGTGATAATCCTATTTTAATTATGGCAAAGGAACAATTGAAAGATTATTTTAAAGGTGAATCTGAAATTTTAGATGTACCATTGATTTTGATAGGGACATCATTTAGAAAAACTGTATGGAAGGCATTAAAGACAATACCATATGGAGAAACTTGCACCTATGGTGAAATAGCTGAACAAATAGGAAATCCTAAAGCTGCTAGAGCTGTAGGACAAGCTAATAATAAGAACCCAATTTCTTATTTTGTACCTTGACATAGGGTAATAGGTGCTAGTGGTGCCTTAGTTGGTTTTGGTGGAGGACTTGATATTAAAAGTTGGTTATTAGAATTAGAAGGTATCTCTCATAATTATAAAAAGTAAAATAATAGATTTTTATCTAGAAAGGAGATTTTATGGATAAAAGGAAGATTAAGAAATCAGTATATAAATTTTATGATGAAATAGCAAGAAAAGATAGAGAAGTAAAGGGGAATGTAGATAAACTAAATAAGTCTTTAGGATATAGCGAAGAAGATTTAAAGAAGATTCCAGAGGAATCACAATTAGGATTAGGATGTGGTAATCCAGTAGAAGATGGCAAACCTAAAGAAGGGGAAATAATAGGAGATTTAGGTTCAGGGAAAGGAATGGATGTGTTTTTAATATCTAAATCAATAGGTAATACTGGATTTGTGATAGGTATTGATAGTAACTATAAAATGGTTGAAAGAGCTAGAGAAATAGCTCATAAAAGAGGATTTAAAAACACAGGATTTAGATTAGGTGAAATTGAACATATACCTATAGAAGACAACTATTTAGACTTGTTAACGTCAAATTGTGTAATTAATTTATCAACCGATAAGGAACAAGTCTATAAAGAAATATATAGAGTACTAAAGCCTAATGGTAGGATTAGCATTTCAGATATAATATTAAAAAAAGATTTACCTGATGATATGAAAAAGGATCCAAATATATATGGGACTTGAGTAGGTGGTGCTATATCTCTGGAAGAGATAAAAGAGATCCTAGATAAGGTTGGATTTAGAAATATAGATATATCTATAGATGAAGTAACAGATGAATATGCCAATAAGTGGGGTTATGGATTAGGTATAAAGGAATATATAGGAAATGGAAATATTTTAGCCTATAAATAATAAAATCCTTATAATAGTTTTTAGAAAACTATTATAAGGATTTTTTATTTTAATTCAATTTCCTTCCATTTACCAGTTCTATATCTAATTGTAATTCCGATCCATCTAACCACTTGATCAAATAACATAGCAGTCCAAGCTCCTACTAATCCTAATCCTACTATATTAATTAATACATATGCTACACTCAGCCTAATAACTATAACTCCAAACATAGTAATAATTAAAGTCCATACAGTATCTCCAGCACCTCGTAAGCCACCAGAGATAGCAAATGCTGAGGATTGGAATGGTTGTATAAGTGCTATTATCTTCATAACATTAACAGATTCTGCAATTACTGATTGATCATCAGTATATATTGCTGTAAGTTTTGGACCAAAAAAATAAAATAAAAACACAAAGAATAGAGAAGTAATTAATGATAATCGATTAGATTCTTTAACATATGTTTCAGCTCTATCTAGTCGTTCTTCTCCTAAAGATCTACCAACTAGGGTAGATGCAGCTATACCGAAGGCTTGACCAGGTGCAAATGATAAACTAACAATATTAGATGCTATTTGATGAGTAGCATATACTACAGTTCCTAATCCAGTTATCATTCTGATAAAAACTACAACTCCTAGTCTAAAAGCAACCTGTTCTATAGCAGCAGGCCCACCTATTTTAAATAAGTTCTCAACAGTAGTTTTTTCAAATTTAAATCCTTTTCGAAGGTCTAATCTAACTATTCTAGATTTATTTAATAATATTATAAATGATGCAATAGATGCTATAATATGAGAAAATGCAGTGGCTATACCTGCACCAGTAATACCTAACGCTGGAAATCCAAATTTACCAAATATTAAAGCATAATTTCCTATTACATTTATTATATTAGAACCAATATTGATTATCATTGGGGTTCTAGTATCTCCTTCACCTCTTATAGCAGCAAATACGCTAAGGTTGAAAGATTGGAATAGAAATCCAAAGGACATAGCAATAAAATATTTACTACCTATATCTATTGTACTTTGATCTGCTCCTATAAATTCCATTATGTTTATAGGAAACAATTGGGTTACCATAGCAAATGGTATAATAAGTATACCAATCAGTATAATAATTAAATGTTTGACTACACTTGGTATTTTTTCAGTTTTATTAGCTCCATAATATCTAGATATTATTGCTGTACCAGCAGATCCCATTGCTTGGGCAACTGCTATACCTATAAGTATAACCTGATTTGTTATTCCAATAGCTGCGATCGATGGGGTACTAATATGGGAAGGTCCACTATTACCAACCATCATCATATCTATCATTCCAAAAAGACTACTTACTAATAATTCTAAAAATACAGGTATTGTTAATCTAATAGTTTCTTTACGATAGTTATTTAAGTTGTTTTCTTTTGTCAATATATCACCTCTAATAATTTACTTGATATTATCCCCTTGATATTATAGCACAGAAGATTTTAAAATACAGTAAAATCCTATCCTTTTCATATATCACCATTCAATTATATTTTTATCTATAGTTTCCATCATTTTATCTTTAGATAAGATTGGTATTTGGTTCTTTAATGTAAGGGAGTTATATCCTATTTCAGTAAGATAAGCTCTAGCTTCAACACCATTATCTAAAACATCATAAAATATATCTGAAAACTCTTTATCTATTTCATAACATGGTCTGAAAGCTTTTGCTTCTTCTCTAACTACTAGGAAAAATACCATTGCAGAATCACCATTTTCTACTATTTTCTTTAGTTCTCGAAGATGTTTTCGTCCTCTTTCAGTTGGGGCACCTGGAAATGATGAAATATAATTATCTATTAAGAAATCTACAGATTTAATTTCAATATAGAGTTTTTTACCCTCTTTTTCTACTAACAAATCTAATCTGGAATTTCCTATTGTAATTTCAGATTCTACATTATCAGGATTTTCCCAGCCTTCAACTTTACTATTTAAAAATGCTTCTTTTACTATAATATTTGGTACTTGAGTGTCTAAGTTTACATATCTATCTTCTCTTTCAATACTTATTAAATCATATTTAGTTTTCCTATTAGGATTTTTTGCTTTCATTAAATAACATTTTCTTCCTGGAACAAGTAAATCTTTAAGTCTTCCAGTATTTTTCACATGAGCTTTTACTATTTCTCCATCTAATTTTACCTCAGCTATAAATCTATTAGGTCTATTTATAAATATTCCTTTTAAAAATTCTCCATCATATATATATTTCATGTTTACTCCTTTATAAATTTTAATTTAATATTATGTTAATCTTCTATATTTAATAGTATCATGTTTAGGTTTTAAGTAAAATTAATATATATTAAAAGAGTAATTAGGACTATTTAGGGTATAAATTATAAGTATAAAAAGGAAAAATAAGACTAAGTGTAAGAAGTTAATTTAAAGGTTATTGATCTATCTAAATAACCTTTTTCCTAATAGTGTAATGATAAATTCAAATATATTTTAAAAATAATAAACTTTTTTTGGAAGGAGTATTTAGATGAAAATAGTAGTTTTAAAAAAGAAAAATATACAAGATATATTTAGTATGAAAGATGCAATAAATGCAAGTAAAGATGCTTTAAGTTTATATTCAAAAGGAGACGCAGATATACCATTAAGAGTAAATATAAGTGTAGATAAGGATTCAGAAAGTATTTATATGCCAGGTTATGTACCAGGAGCTGAAGCTTTAGGGATAAAGCTTGTATCTACTTATCCAAAGAATATAGAAATAGGTCTTGACACTATTTCATCTATGATGATCCTTAAAAATCATAAAACAGGTGAAATTTCTTCGATTTTAGATGGAAATTATTTAACGAAATTGAGAACAGGTGCAGTAGCTGGTGCAGCAACAGATGTACTTGCTAGAAAAGATGCAAAAATATTTACATTGATAGGTACAGGAGGCCAAGCTAGAGAACAATTAGAAGCTGTATTAAATGTAAGAGATATAGAAGAAGCTAGAATAGTAGGAAGAGATGAAGAAAAAGCAGAAGAATTTGTAGATGATATGTTAAAAGATTTTAGTAAAAGCTTTAGATGTAAAATTACTATGGTAGAAGATGCTAATGAAGCTGTTAGAGATTCAGATATAATAACAGCAGTAACTACTTCAAAAGAACCAGTATTTGATGGGAAGTTAATAAAAGAAGGGACTCATATAAATGGAATAGGATCTTTTATGCCTGATATGCAAGAAGTAGATTTTCATGTATTAAATAATTCAGATAAAATATATTTAGATACTAGAGATGGAGTTTTAAATGAAAGTGGAGATTTTATAATTCCAATAGAAAGGGATAAATTTTCTAAGGGAGATATAGATGGAGAATTGGGAGAACTACTTTTAGATAAAATTCCTGGACGAGAGAATGATAATGAAATAACATTTTTTAATTCAGTAGGAAGTGGAGTATTAGATTTGGTAACGGCAGAAAGAATCTATGAAAAGGCAATAGAAAAAGAAATTGGAGACATAATTGAATTTTAAATAATTCTCTTTATTTAATAAATATATAAGACAGTAGATATCCTATTATTAACCCTCCAAGATGGGCGGTAATGCTTATACTAGGTACTAATATAGTTAGGACTAAATTAATCCCAAGTAGAGATAATATGTTTTTTCGACCTGCACGAGTGATCATCTGAGGATGACGATGAACTAGATATAAAAATGCTCCAAATAGTCCAAACAAACTACCAGAAGCACCAGCAGATATAGACTCAAAATTAAAAATAAATGTTAATATATTTCCACCGATTCCTGTTAATAAAAAGAACAATAAGTATTTTCTACCACCTAGTAATCTTTCTATCTGTGGCCCAAATATATAAAGAGAATAACTATTAAAGAATATATGACTAATTCCAATATGAATAAATATAGATGTGATAAATCTATAATATTCATTATATTCTACGATAAAAGGAGGAAAGAATGCACCATATTTTAAAAGTGATTCTATATTTGTAGTTCCACCATTTAGAGTCATAAATATATAATAACCAATCATTATAGTTAAAAATATGAATGT
>DATGUA010000015.1:0-17676 GCA_035301545.1 Tissierellaceae bacterium
AGATGAAAGAAGTTATAAATATTTATAATGGTGAAAGATTAGGATATATATATGATTTTGAAATTAGCTTAGAAAGAGGGATTGTAACAGCTATGGTAATGCCTGGAGATGGAAAAGGATTAAGTTTTTTTTCAAAGCCAGTAGATATTATTATTCAATGGGAAGATATTGTAAGTATAGGAGAAGACATTATTTTAATTGATTTTAAAGATGAATAATTCTTGTTAGACAATAGTTATTCTATATATTATAATAGGATGATATAAAAGAGAGGTGTAAATATGAAGTGTCCTTATTGTAATTATATGGAATCTAAAGTTGTTGACTCCCGTCCTACAGATGAAGGACAGGCTATTAGAAGAAGAAGAGAATGTATGGATTGTAATAAAAGATTTACTACGTATGAAAATGTGGAAGAGATCCCAATTATTGTTGTAAAAAGGGATGGTAAGAGAGAATCCTATAATAGGAATAAATTATTAAATGGCATAATAAAGTCTTGTGAAAAAAGGCCTGTATCTATGAATACTATTGAGTCCCTAGTAGATAATATTGAAAATAAAATTTCGAATTCTTTAGAAAGAGAAATTACTTCTATAGAAATAGGGGAAATGATTATGAATAAATTAAAGGATATAGATGAGGTGGCATATGTAAGATTTGCATCTGTATATAGACAATTTAAAGATGTTAATTCTTTTATGAATGAATTAAAGAAAATATTAGCTGAATAAATATATGAAAATTTATTTTTTGTCATGTTATTGAAAGAGATAAATTTGTAAGGAGGAGGCATATTTTTGGAATTTAATAAACATAAAGGAACGAGAGTCGAAATAGATCTAGACAACTTGGCCTTTAATATTGAACAGATTAATAATTTGATCAATGAAGGTACTAAAATTATGGCTGTGGTAAAGGCAAATGGTTATGGTCATGGAGCTATTGACACATCTAAAGTGTTTTTAGAAAATGGAGCAGATAGACTTGGAGTCTCACTGTATCAGGAGGCGATGGAATTAAGGAAATCTGATATTAAGGCACCAATTTTGATTTTTAATTATGTACCGGAAGATAAATATAAAAAGGTTATTGAAAACAATCTAACTTTAACTATATATAATTATGAAGATGCTTTAGCTTTATCAAATAAGGCTGAAAAGATGGACAAAAAGGTTAGAGTGCATCTAAAAGTAGACACGGGTATGGGGAGGATTGGGTTCCTGCCTAATCAAAAAGAAATTGAAAAAGTAATAAAAATAAGTAGGCTAAATTATTTAGAAATTGAAGGAATATATTCTCATTTTGCTGCTGCTGACGAATCAAATAAGTCTTTTGTTAAAAAACAATATGATAGATTTAATTGGTTTATTAAAAAGTTAAATAATAATAATATTGAAATACCCATTAAACATATATCAAATTCTGCTGGAATAATAGATCACCCAGAATATAATTTAGACATGGTTAGACCAGGAATAATCTTATATGGATATTATCCCTCTGATTATGTAAATAAGGCTGATATATCTCTAAAACCTGCTATGACATTAAAAACTAATATATCTTTTCTAAAAACTCTACCAAAGAATGCATCTATAGGATATAATAGAACTTTTATAACTGATAAAGAATCACGGATTGCTACTTTACCTATAGGTTATGCTGATGGGTATTATAGGGTGTTAAGTGGGAAAGGAGAAGTATTTATTAATGGAGAGAAGGCCCCTATTGTAGGAAGTATATGTATGGATCAGTTAATGGTTGATGTTACAAATATACAAGATACTAATAGGCTGGATGAAGTTGTTTTATTTGGATATGAAAATAATAAATATCCAAGAGTAGAAGAAATTTCTAAATTATTAGGAACTTCTCATTACGAAGTAATTTCTATAATTGGTCGGAGAGTACCTAGAATATATTTGAAAGGTAAGATATGTAATCATAAGGTAAATTATGTATAGAATTCCAAAAATCTAGACACTATCTATTATTAAAGATAAAGATTGAATCTATTAAATGCGTAGAATAGGAGCTGGATAGGATGAATCGAAAAAAATTATATGAAAATATACTGAAAGAAATTTTGGAGCATGCAAACATTGGAATCCATATTATTAATAAGGAAGGTAAAACTTTAAAATACAATCAAGCTATGGCAGATTTAGAAGGATTGGAAATAAAACAGGTAATTGGAAAAAATATATTTGAATTATTTCCAGATTTGGATCAGGAAAGTTCTACATTATTTAAGGCAACAAAAAATGGGCAATTTATAATAGATAATATCCAAACTTATAATAATTTTAAAGGAAAAAGTATTACTACTATTGGATCTACTATACCCTTGTATATAAAAAAAGATATAGTAGGGGCTCTAGAAATTGCAAATAATTTAACTAATTTAAAAGAACTATCTGATCAAATAATTGAATTACAAAATGAACTAACTGTATCCAAAAACAAAAAACCATCCAAAGATATAAATGAAAGAAAATATTATATCGATAATATAATTGGGAATAGTGAAAAATTAAATCGTTGTAAAAGTATTGTAAGAATGGCAAGTACTACTTCTTCAAATGTTTTAATTTATGGAGAGACTGGAACTGGAAAAGAAATGTTTGCACAAAGTATTCACAACGAAGGAATAAGAAAGGATTACCCTTTCATTGCACAAAATTGTGCTGCAATACCAGAATCTTTGCTAGAAGGAATATTATTTGGTACGGATAAGGGTGGGTTTACAGATGCGGTAGAGAGAAAAGGTATATTCGAGCAGGCTAAAGGTGGAACATTACTATTAGATGAAATTAATTCTATGCCTATAAATCTACAGGCAAAATTATTAAGAGTTTTACAAGAAGGATATGTTAGAAGAATAGGTGGAACCACAGATATACCAATAGAAGTTAGAGTGATAGCTACTACTAATGAAGATCCAATAACAGCGATGGAAGAGGGAAGCTTAAGACGGGATCTGTATTATAGATTAGGTGTTGTTAATATATCAATCCCCCCTCTAAATGCTAGATTAGATGATATACCTCTTTTATACAAACATTTTATAAATAAATATAATGACATATTAGATAAAAATGTCCAGGACATAAGTGATAAAGTATTAGACAGGTTTTACAATTATACTTGGCCAGGAAATGTAAGAGAATTAGAAAATGTTATAGAAAGTGCTATGAATATGATAAACTATGATGATAAAATTTTAGAAGAAAAGGACTTTTTATCAAATCAATTTGCGAACTTTAATAATAAAACTAATAATTTAATACATAAATTAGAAAAAAAGTCGTTACCACAAATTTTAAAATCTATAGAGAAAGAGCTTATATTTAACACTTTACAAGAACAAGAAGGGAATATAACACAAACTGCTAAACAGCTAGGTATTAAAAGACAAACTCTCCAGCATAAGATAAAAGGATATAAATAGTGCAAAACGATTTGCAATTCACTGCAAATCGTTTTGCACTATTTAAGTACTTAAAGGAGAAAAGAGTTGTTTTATAAAATATAATTGTAAATATAATTGTAAAAATAATATAAAATAAATTACGGAAGATATTACTTTTAAGGGCTATAAATAGAGATTTATCGAAAGTAAAAAATATTTTTTCATCCACTATTCAATATATTATAGCCTTAAATAAGGATGTTTATACTTATATGGTATAGATATTGCATTAATATATCATAGAATAAAATTTGGAGGTAAGTATATGAAATCAGAAAAAATTAAAGTTGTAATTTGGGGCTTAGGATCAATGGGAAAAGGTATTGCAGAAATGTTACTAGATAAAAAGGGGGTGGAAATATCAGGGGCTGTAGTAAGAGGGCCTAAAATAGGTAAAAGTATGTATGAATTAACAGGAATAGAAAGAGGGAACAAAAAAGATATAATAGCTGGTTCTTTTGAGGACGTAATAATAGAAGGAGTTGCAGATTTAGTAATTATATGTACAGATTCTTTCGTCAAAGATTCTTTTGATAAAGTTAGATATTGTTTAGAACAAAAGATAAATGTTATATCTACAGCAGAGGAAATGGCATATCCTAAGGCGCAGGAACCTGAATTATCAAAGGAATTAGATAATATAGCTAGGGAAAACGATGTCACTATATTAGGAACAGGTATAAACCCTGGATTAATTATGGACTTATTAGTAATTGCATTAACAGGAGCCTCGATAGATGTAGAAAGTATAGAAGCCAAGAGAATAAATAATCTATCTCCTTTTGGACCTGCAGTAATGAGTGGTCAGGGAGTAGGCATAACAGTAGATGAGTTCAATAAAAGAGTAGAAGATAATAGGTTAGATGGCCATGTAGGTTTTCCGGAATCTATAAATATGATAGCTGATGCTTTAGGATGGAAATTAGATGATGAAATTGCATTGTCTAGAGAACCTATAGTTTCCTCAGTATACAGAAAAGCACCTAATGCAGAAGTAAAAGAAGGAAATGTTGCAGGTTGTAATATGAAAGGATATGGCTATGTAAATAAAAATTTAAAAATCAAAATGTTACATCCGCAACAAGTGGAACCTCAATTAGAGGGGGGGAAAACAGGAGATTATATAAGGATTAAAGGTAATCCTGATATAAGTATGAGTATAACACCTGAAGTACCTGGGGGAGTGGGTACTATAGCCATGGCAGTAAATATGATTCCTCATGTAATTAATGCTCATCCTGGTTTAAAAACTATGATAGATTTGCCAGTGCCTAGGGCAATAATGGGGGATATGAGAAAACTTATAGAAAGGTAGTGATGTAAATGAAAGCAAAACGTGGTGACTGGGTAAGAATTCATGATATTGTGCTAACAGTAGAGGAAAGATCTGATAATTTACCTGAAGATACAAAAAGTGTTCCTCTTGAAATGTGGGATAAAGGATTTTTATTGGATGAAGAAGCAAATATAGGAGATGAGGTAGAGGTTGAAACCTATATTGGTAGAAAAGTAAAAGGGAATTTATTAGAAGTGAATCCATATTGGGATCATGACTATGGAAAATTAATTCCTGAATTATTATATATTGGTAGACAGGCAAGAGAATTATTGGAGAAAGTTGGTGAATAGATTGAATAATAGAAATGATTATGACAATATAATGGCAAGAAGGTCAGAAATTATGAAAGAGGCTATTGGAATAGATTATGATTTATTTGAATCTGAGGGTATAGGTTTTGATTATGAAAAAATGATGGAGAAAACAGGATATACATTAGAAGAAATAGAAGATATCCAAGATAGTACTGGAGTAGGAAATACACCACTATATGAATTGAAAAACTTAACTAAATTAGCAAGAATTTATGCAGAAGAAGGTAAAGGTGCAAGAATATTTCTTAAAGATGAAGCAGGAAACCCATCAGGAAGTTTTAAAGATAGAAGAGCAGCTACGGCCTGTTACCATGCTAAAAAATTAGGATATAAAGGAGTAATAGCTGCAACATCAGGAAATTATGGAGCAGCAGTAGCATCTCAAGCTGTTAAACAAGGGTTAAAATGTATTGTAGTGCAGGAATGTTATGATTCAGAAGGAATAGGGCAGCCGGAAATTATCGAAAAGGCTAGGGCTTGTGAAGCTTATGGTGCAGAAGTTCTACAGTTAACAGTAGGACCAGAATTATTTTATAAGTTCTTATTGTTATTAGAAGAAACAGGATATTTTAATGCATCTTTATATACAACTTTTGGTATAGCGGGAGTAGAAACCTTAGGTTATGAATTATCTAAGGAGATAAAGGAAAGAGAAGGAAAAAATCCAGAAGTGGTAGTAGCAACTAATGCAGGTGGGGGAAATCTTACGGGAACAGCTAGAGGATTATTAAAAGTAGGAGCCAAAGAAACAAAAGTAATAGGTGCTAGTGTAAGCTTACATGGGCTACATATGGCTAGCGATAAACAATTTAATAAAAAGTCATTTACTACAGGACATACAGGATTTGGTGTTCCATTTGCTACATGGCCAGATAGATCTGATGTACCTAGATCTGCAGCTAGACCTTTAAGATATATGGATAGATATGTAACCGTAAGTCAAGGTTCTGTATTTTATATGACGGAATTATTAGCACAAATAGAAGGATTAGAGAGAGGACCAGCAGGTAATACCTCATTAGCAGCAGCTTTTAAACTTTCTCAAGAAATGGATAAAGATGAAATAATAGTAGTACAGGAAACAGAATATACAGGTGCTGGAAAACATATACTACCTCAATTAACATTTGCTGAGGAAAATGGAATAGAAATATCTATAGGAGATCCAAAAGAAGAAGCTCCTGGAGAAAATATAATCTTACCAGAGAACCCTAGCTATTTAGATGTAGATGAGATGAATCTAGATAAAGTAAGAAAGTCTTATATTAGAAATGCCATAAAAAACAATGATATCACTAAAATATCTAAAGAAGATTTAGAATTTTTAATTGAAGATACTAAAGGTGATCCAGAATTTATAAAAAATATACTTACAGAATTAGAAATAGAATATGAATAGGAGGATGAAGATTGACAAGATCTGATGATTTTCAAGAAAGACGAAAACACTTAGCTGATATGTCTGAAAAAGACTTAGATAAGAAGTTTTGGGAATTAGCAGAAAAGGTAGTAGATCCTTTAATAGATTTGGCAGAGAAACATACTTCACCATCTATAGAAAGATCAGTACTGTTGAGGATGGGATTTTCTAGTACGGAATCTAAAATGATAGTAGACGGAATATTAGATAAAGGATTAATAGGAAAAGGTGCAGGAAACATAGTGTATAAATTGGCAAATACTGAAAATATAGAGGTTAGAGATGCAGGATTAGAATTAGTGAATGGCAATATGTGGGATAAGGTTGATAATTTATTTAGTGGAGGTGATAATTAATGCTGTTAAAACCTAATGAAAAATTAAATATAGAATATATACTAAAAGATATAGAAAATTATAGACCTAGAAGGAGAGGATGGCATTGGAGAGAAGGTGTAGGTAAAAATAGACAAATAGGTCCTTTTGAATACTATGATACATCTGATTCTTTAGAAGAAAGTCAGCCGCTACCTGCAGCTAAGTCATTTAATAAGATAGATCCTCAACCTGCATCAGTTATTACAACAGAAATAGCATCAGGAAGATTTGAAGATGATTTAAGAAGAATGAGGATGGCTGCTTGGCATGGGGCAGATCATATGATGGTTATAAGAACAGCAGGACAATCACATTTTGATAGTCTAATAGAAGGTACTCCCCAAGGAGTAGGTGGAATACCTATAACCAGAAAGCAAATTAGAGCACAGAGGAAAGCTTTAGATTTTATCGAAGATGAAGTAGGTAGGCCATTAAATTATCATTCATATGTTTCAGGAGTGGCAGGTCCGGAAATAGCTGTAATGTTTGCAGAAGAAGGGGTAAATGGAGCCCATCAAGATCCACAATATAATGTGTTGTACAGAAATATCAATATGCTAAGATCATTTGTAGATGCGGCAGAAGCTAAATCTGTTATGGCTTGGGCTGGTATAGCACAAATAGATGGAGCACATAATGCAAATGCCACGGCTAGGGAAGCATGGAAAGTAATGCCTGAATTAATGGTGCAACATGCTATAAATACTATGTTTTCAGTTAAAGTAGGGATGGAAAAAGAAGATATATGTCTTTCTACTGTACCACCTACAGCCCCTCCAGCACCATGTATGAGATTAGATTTGCCTTACGCTGTTGCACTGAGAGAATTATTTAAAGATTATAAAATGAGAGCACAAATGAATACTAAATATATGGAGTCATCTGCAAGAGAAGCTACAGTAACTCATGTATTAAATTTACTTATTTCACAACTTACAAGTGCAGATATTCAATCTACTATAACACCTGATGAAGGTAGAAATGTCCCATGGCATATATATAATGTAGAAGCTGTAGATACTGCAAAACAAGCATTTAATGGTATGGATGGTTTGAATTCAATACTTGAAATCAAAAGAGATAATAGTGAGTTAGGAGACAAGGTAAGGGAATTAAAAGAAAGAGCAATTCTATTTATGGAAGAAATTATAGAAGTAGGTGGATATTTTAATGCAGTGGAACAAGGATTTTTCGTAGACTCTGGTAATTATCCGGAAAGAAATGAAGATGGTATTATTAGGAATATAGATGGTGGTGTGGGTGTAGATACGATATATGAAAGAGACAAAGATTATATGGCCCCCGTAACTGCACACTTTGGATATAATAATATTAAGCAATATAATACATCCTTAATTGACAATCCTTCAGCATTAATTGGTGGTGGAACATTTGAAAATCCAGAAAAAATAATCTTTATCGATGAATTAGATGAAACAGATAATGTGCATATAAGACTAGAAGAGACTGAAGAGTTGAGAACGAGTAATAAAATAAAACCGGAAATGGAATGGCTTGGAGACGGAATTATTTTAATTACATTATTTCTACCTACTGAAAGTAGGATGGCTGAATTTGCAGCTATAGAAATAGGCAAAAATATGGGATTAAAAGATGTAGAAGTTATTCACAAGGAAATAATGCAAGAAGCAGAAGGAACTAGAATAGAATTAAAAGGTAGAGTAGATTTCTCTATTGATTTAGACAAATTAGTTATACCCGAAGAGCCTGATATTATGTCTGAAGATAAATTAAGGGAAGCAATAGATAAGAATCCTATGAAAATAGTGGCAGGAACAGTAGGTGAAGACGAACATTCAGTAGGTTTAAGAGAGATTATAGATATTAAACATGGTGGGATCGAGGGATATGGGATAGAAAGTCATATACTAGGAACTTCAATACCTGTAGAAAAGCTAGTTGATGCAGCTGTTGAACTAGATGCTGATGCTATATTAGCATCTACTATAATATCTCATGATGATATTCATTATAGAAATATGAAAAAGATAAATGATCTATGTATCGAAAAAGGTATAAGAAATAATATTATACTAGTAGCAGGTGGTACACAGGTTTCAAATGAATTAGCTGTAAAAAATGGAATGGATGTAGGATTTGGAAGGGGAAGCAATGGTGCTCAGGTAGCAACTTTTTTAGTCCAAAAGAGAGAAGAGGATATGAATGAAAATTAGTCTCTTAATTGCAGAAATAGGAAGTACGACAACATTAGTAAATGGTTTTAGTATAGATAAAGATCCTAAATATATAGGCCAGGGCCAAAGTGCTACTACAGTTTTAGAAGGAGATGTAAATGTAGGTCTGAAAAAGGCTATAGAAGATTTAAGAAAAAACTTAAATGTTTTATCTATCGAATATGATGAATTAATGGCTACCAGCTCTGCTGCAGGTGGTTTACGTATGACTGTTCATGGGTTGGTCTATGATATGACGGTAAAAGCTGCTAGAGAAGCAGCTTTAGGAGCTGGGGCAAATATAAAACAGGTTACAGCTGGAAAATTAAGAAAAAGTGATTTAAATAAAATAAAAGAAATTAATCCTAATATAATTCTAATTGCTGGTGGAGTAGATTATGGAGAAAGAGAAACTGGAATATATAATAGTGAATTAATAAAATCATTGAATTTAAATATTCCTGTAATATATGCTGGAAACATTGAAAATCAAGATGAGGTAAGAGAAATTTTCACAGGAACAGATTATGAATTATTTATAGTGAATAATGTATACCCTAGAATTGATGAACTAAATATTGAATCTACTAGAGAGGTAATACAAGATGTGTTTGAAAAACATATAATCCATGCTAAGGGAATGGAAGATATAAGATCTATGGTAACTGGAACCATTATGCCGACACCAGGAGCTGTAATGAATGGAAGTAAGATTTTGTATGAGGCAATAGGTGATTTAATGACTATAGATATAGGTGGAGCTACTACAGATATTCATTCTGTAACTAATGGAAGTGACGAAATAGCAAGAATTTTAATAAGTCCAGAACCATTTGCTAAGAGGACTGTGGAAGGAGACTTAGGTGTATATATTAATTTGGAGAATATATTAGAAAAAACAGATAAAAATGAAATCTCTAATCAACTAAACATTTCATCAGATGAATTACAAGATATTAATGAAAATTATCAACCTATACCTAGAAATAATTTAGAAAGAAGATATGTTGAATTATTGAGCCTATACTCTGCCAAAGAAGCTATATATAGACATGTAGGAAGATTAAGGGATATTTATGGGCCTGGTGGAAAACAAACTATAGCAGAAGGGAAAGATTTAACAAAAGTACAATACATTATAGGGACGGGTGGTCCTTTGACTAAACTACCTAATATGCCTGAGAAGTTACAAGAATTATTTCGTAATGTGCATGGGAATTATTTGTTGCCAGCAAAGAATAGTAAGGTTTTGATAGATACAAAGTATATTATGGCGTCTTTAGGAGTTATGGCAAAAGAATACCCAGAAGCATCTTTAAAGTTGTTAAGAGATACTCTGGAGATATAAAAGAAATTAAATCTAAGGGGGAAATTATGAATAAAAATATTAAAACTCGTATTAAGGAAATTACCTTAGAATTAACAAATCAGCTTAGTGTAGTAGAAACAGAAGGTGAACTAGATGCAACACAAAAGGTATACGATATATTTTCCGAAATGGACTATTATAAAAAAAATCCCGATTATCTAAAATTTGTGGATGTTCCTAATGATAGTCTAAGTAGAAAATCAGTTATAGCGAGATTAAATGGGCAGAAAGGCAATAGTAAAAAGACAGTAATAATGATAGGACACACCGATACAGTTGGAATTTCTGATTATGGAAGCTTAAAAGATTATGCCCATAAACCCTATGAACTAACAGAAAAATTTAAAGAAATTGCAGATAGATTACCAGGAGAAGTAAGTCGAGATCTAAAATCAGGAAAATATTTATTTGGCCGTGGACTTTTTGATATGAAAACTGGAGATGCTATTATTATGACAATAATGGAGGAAATATCAAAAGATATTGAAAACTTTGAAGGCAATATAATATTTGCTGCAGTCTGTGATGAAGAATCTAATTCTAAAGGTATGTTATCTGTAATACCTGAATTAATTAGGATGCAAGAAGAAGAAGGACTAGAATATTTAGCACTTTTAGATACAGATTATATGACATCTGAATATGACGGCGATGAAAACAAATATGTATATATAGGGACAGTAGGAAAATTAATGCCTTCATTTTATGTAGTTGGAAAAGAGACTCATGTAGGAGAAGCTTTTGATGGATTAGATCCAAATCAAATAGCATCTTCTATTACTAATAGAATTAACTTAAATGTAGATTTTTGTGATGTAGTAGGAGGAGAAGCTTCCCTACCACCCTTAACGTTACAACAGAGGGATTTAAAACCAGAGTATTCAGTACAAACAGCAAATACATCTACATTGTTTTTTAACTATGCTACACATAGTAGTACTCCAGATGAGGTACTAGGAAAAATGAAAAATGCAGCTATGGAAGCTTTTCAATCTACTGTAAATGATATTAATACACAGTATGAAAGATTCTGTGCATTAATAAATCGAGAATATAGGAAGTTACCTTGGGAAGCGAGGGTTTTAACATATGATGAATTATATGAAAAGGTAAAATTAGAATTAGGAGATAAGCTAGATAAGATTGTTGAAGAAACTACACAAGAGATGTTAAAAGATGAATTTATAGATGAAAGAGAGTTTTCACTTAAGTTAGTAGAAGCAGTATATGATCTTTGGTCTGATAGAGATCCCGTAGTAATAGTATATTTTTCTCCACCATATTATCCTCATATTTATGTGGAAGGAGATAATCCACAAGAAAAGAGATTATTAAAAGCAGTAGAAGATGCTATAGATACAATAGAAACAGATTATAAACTAGTATCTAAAAAATTTTTTCCAGCTATATCTGATTTAAGTTATGCCGCAGCACCAAAAGATCCTAAAATTATAACAGTTTTAAAAGATAATATGCCTGGATTTGGGGATAAATATGATTTGCCTTTAGAAGATATGCAAAAGCTAAATTTACCAGTTGCGGATATAGGAGCCTTTGGGAAAGATGCTCATCAATTTACAGAGAGACTAGAAAAGAGGTACTCCTTTGAAGTAGCACCTAAATTACTTTATAAAACGATTATAAATTTGTTAGATGACTAAGGTATTTATAATCTCAGATTTATAAGCCTTCATCATGATGAAGGCTTATAAATTACTATAGAAAGGAGAGGGTATAAATGCAAAAACAGAATACGGGATCTGAGGGGGAGCTAAGACGTAATTTAACACTTTTAGAAGGAACTGCATATGGAGTATCATTTTTGGTTGGTACAGGAATTTTTTTAAAGCCTTCCTCAGTATTAGCTAGTACTAATTCAACAGGCATGTCATTAGTATTCTGGGCATTAGGTGGTCTAATATCGCTTTTTAGTGCATTAACAATTGCTGAAATAGCATCATATATTCCTAAATTAGGAGGATTATATACCTATATTACAGAAATATATGGTGATCTTGCTGGATTTGTTTATGGCTGGGTTGAAGTATTAGTTTCTGGACCAGGAGGGGCTGCAGCAAGTGCAATTGCTTTTGCAACATTTGCATCACGTTTTATTAGTTTAGGTAATAATGGAGTAAAAGTTTTAGCATTAGCCGTAATATGGTTTATGGCTGCTACTCAAATGTTATCAACAAAGGGTACTATGAGATTACAAACGGTAGGCACTTTTGCAAAATTAATACCTATCGCATTAATAATAGCACTTGGATTAGCTAAGGGTGGTACGGAACCAGTTAATTTCTCAGCTATTGGTGGGAATCAATCCGTGGGATATGGTGTAGCACTCTTAGGTGTACTATGGTCATATGATGGATGGATTGCTACCTGTAATCTTGGTTCTGAAATGATAGAACCTGAAAAAAATCTTCCAAAATCAATAATAATGGCAATTTTATTTGTAATGGGAGTTTATATAACATTTAATTATGTGGTATTTAGAATGCTACCAGTAGATCAGATTATAGCTTCCGAAAGTATAGGGATAGATGCTTCACAGAAGTTATTTGGTGAAGGTGGAACAACATTTATAATTATAGGAATGCTTATATCAAGTATAATAACTTTAAATGCACAGATTATAAATGGTGCTAGAACATATTTAGCCATGGGTGAAAGAAAGAGAATTATATTTGCTGATTTTATAGGGCATGTAAATCCTAAATATGATACTCCCGTTAATGCACTTATAGCAATGACCGTTGTAGCATCAGTATATATTGTAACTGGAACATTTGAGTCTGTTACAAATTTAGTAGTATTTGTGGTTTGGATATTTTTTGTGATGGCTACAGTTGGTATATTTAAACTAAGAAAGATGATGCCTAGAAATGACAATTTATATCATGTTCCGTTATACCCCATAGTTCCAATTCTTGGAGTCTTGGGCGGAGGCTATTTATTATTTTCAACTATAACTTCTTCGTTAACTACAACAATGCTCGGAGCTTGTATAGCATTAATAGGAATTCCTATGTATTACTACACGAAAAACAAATATGGTGATCATGAGATAGATTAAATGTAATATAAAAATACGAATTATCAAAATATTTTGACAAGAAGTAAGTAATAAGGAGATCAAGTTAAAGGAAGGTATATGAAACTCCTAAATTCTATAGGAAAATATATAATATGCTTAAAATATTTGTTGGTAATGATCAAATAATAAAATTTAAAGATATAAACTATAAAGATGAAACTCACAATACAATGAGTAAATTTCATCATACTTAAATATTTTTAAGTTTTAATCATAATATATACTATGAAAGGACGTGTAAAAATGGAATTGAAAGGAAAAAGAAAACCTTATTTGTATGAGGCAATTTTATCTTTTAGTTTTTTAATATTTGTTATGGCAATAAGTATTGCTAAATTTGAAGCGGATCCACACGTTCCAATGTTAATCGGTACGGCATTTGCCTCTATTATGGCAACACGATTCGGGTATAATTGGTCGGAAATCGAAAAGGGTATGTTTGATGGTATTTATCAGGCATTACAAGCAGTTGTAATTCTTATTGTAATTGGAATACTCATTGGAGTTTGGATGGAATCAGGGGTAGTTCCTAGTATGATTTATTACGGATTAGGAATATTAAGCCCAAATATTTTTTTACTTGCTACATTAATAATATGTTCTGTTACTTCTCTCGCTACTGGAACAAGTTGGGGTGCAGCAGGAACAGTTGGGACTGCACTTATGGGAATTGCTAAAGGACTTGGAATACCGGCTCCTATCGCAGCGGGTGCTATTATTTCAGGAGTATATTTTGGTGATAAACTATCACCATTATCTGATACCACAAATTTAGCACCAGCAATTTCAGGTACAGATGTTTTTACTCATATTAAATTTATGTTTTCCAGTACTAGTATAGTTTATGTAATTACTATGATACTATATCTAGTCATAGGTTTGAAATATATAGGTTCTGCTACAGATATGTCCTCTGCAGTTATAATAAAAGATGGATTATCTTCCTCTTTTAATATTTCGCCTTTATTACTAATTCCACCCTTAGCAGTAATACTTACTATTGCCTTTAAGGTACCAGCTATACCTGGCATATCTATTGGAATATTATTAGGAGTAATATGTGGATTTATATTCCAAGGTTCAAGTTTAGGTAGTATCTTAGATTCTAGTTACGGCGGGTATGTGAGTCAGACGAATATAGAAATGATAGATGAACTTTTGACAGCGGGGGGCTTGGAGGGGATGATGTATTCAGTTTCGTTGACCATAATAGCAATGATGTTTGGCGGAATTATGGAGGCAACAGGCCAGTTGCAAATTATAGTCGATGCTATTCTAAGTAAGGTAAGAAGTGCCACAGGATTAATCACTATGACAGTTTTAACGTGTATCTTTAGTAATGTTACTATGCCTGAACAATATATTTCTATCGTCGTACCTGGAAGGATGTATGCAGATGCATACAGAAAAATGGATTTACATCCAAAGACATTATCTAATGCTTTAGAATCATCAGGAACTCTAACTTCGGCCCTAATTCCTTGGAATACCTGTGGAGTATTTATGTCAGGAGTTTTAGGTGTGTCAACATTACAATATAGAAAGTGGGCTTTCTTTAATTATCTTATGCCATTGGCTGCAATAATTTTAAGTGTAGTAGGAGGTATAACTGTAGCTAAGATTAAAGATGATCCAGAAACTGTAACTTAAAAATCCAATAATAGTCAAATTCATAAAATTGTTGATTGGTCATAGATTTGAATATATAGAAATTTAGGAAGTTGAGCCTAGGTTTTAAACTTTAATTAAGAAATGATATTAATATAAAAACATATATTACAAAGGAAATATACTTTAGAACTAGGAGGGATATTTTGAGATATCCTAGGATAATCATTGATACTAAAGAAGTCAGAAATAATGTTAAAACTCTAGTCAATTTATGTAATAAAAAGGATATAGAAATTGCAGGTGTAACAAAGGGGATTTGTGCACATGAGGATATCGTTGATAGTTTTGTGAAAGGTGGAGTAAATTATTTAGCCGACTCTAGGGTTCAAAATCTGAAAAAGTTACAGAAATATAATCTACCTAAAATAATGTTAAGACTACCTATGATTAGTGAAGTAGGAGATGTAGTAAGATATTCGGATATATCTTTAAATTCGGAAATCGATACCATAAAAGCTTTATCTAAAGCAGCTGCCAAAATTAAAAAGACTCATAAAATTATCTTAATGATAGACTTAGGAGATTTGAGAGAAGGCTATTTTTATGAGGAAGAATTATATAAAACAGTTGAAAAAATAATTGGTTTTGAAAAAATAAAGATAATCGGTATAGGTACAAACCTAACTTGTTATGGAGGGGTTATACCAAGTAGGGATATTTTAAAAAAATTAATAAGATATAAAAATATACTTGAATCAAAATATAATCTAAAATTACAGATTATATCTGGTGGTAATTCTAGTTCTATAGATTTGGTAAATGAGGATAATGTACCTAAAGGTATAAATAATTTACGATTGGGAGAAGTACTATTGTTAGGTAAAGAAACAGCATATGGAAAACAAATTGAAGGGGCTAATTTAGATGCTTTTACTCTAGAAGCAGAAATTATAGAGGTGAAAGATAAGCCATCTGCTCCTATAGGAAAAATAGGAAAGGATGCTTTTGGTAATACTCCAACATTTGAAGATAAGGGTATTAGAAAAAGAATATTATGTGGAATAGGTAGACAAGATATAGAATTGGATTCTCTTACTCCTATAGATCAAGATTTAAGAATAATAGGAGCGAGCTCTGATCATATGATTTTAGATGGTAGTGATAGTAGAAAGAATTATAATGTGGGAGGTATACTTGAGTTCAGATTAAAATATGGGGGGATTTTAAATATTATGACTTCTGAATATGTCCATAAAGTAATTGTTTAAAATTAGAATAGAATCGTCAATATAAAGATTGAATGAGGACCTGATCTGTTCCAGAAGGTATCTGTTTTGTAATAAAACATTGTACCATAGTACCATAAAAGATAGGAGTCCTTAATTTTTATCCAAGTTTACAAATCGAAATAAGGGATAAGAAGATCATGAAGCAATTTAAAGTTAGGATAGGGCTATTGATTGTTGCAGTTATTTGGGTAACTGGTTTTGCTGCTACAGATATAGCCCTTAGATATTTTACACCATATTAAATAATAGCTATGAGATTTTCATTAGCCTTTATTGTATCTTTAATTATTTACTTTAAAAAGTTAAAAGAAGTAACATTTTTAGATGTTATGAAAGGAAGTATTATAGGTTTATTTTTATTCTTAGTTTTTGTGTTTCAAACAGTAGGTCTACAATATACAATTCAATCAAAGAATGCTTTTTTAACAGAAGTAAATATTGTTATTGTACCATTTTTAAGCTGGATAATATTGAGAAACGAGATTTCTAAAAATGTTATTATAGGAGCGATAATTACATTAATAGGTATTAGTTTTATATCTATAAATAGTCATCTGTTAACTACATTTAATAAAGCAGATATACTTACGTTAATATGTGTGGTCTTTTTTGCTTTACAAATTTTTTATACTGATTATTATGTTAATGATATTGAACCTGGAATCATTATGATTTGTCAAATGGGGACAGCTGCTTTATGTTCGTGGATAACTGTTTTACTTATAAATCAAGAACAAATAGAAATAAATCAAAAATCAATTATTCCTATATTATATCTTGGACTAGTAAGCACTTTAATTGCCTATGGAATCCAAACTTGGGCCCAAAAACGAATTAGTAGTACTCAAGCAGCTATTATATTATCAACAGAAGCCGTTTTTGGTATGCTTGCCTCTATAATTATTTTTGATGAAAAAGTTACTATATCAATATTGGCTGGGTCTATATTAATTGTTGAGATAAATTCAAAGAAGAATAGTATTAATTCATTAGATGAAAATAGCTGATTATGATTATCAAAAGAAATGGTTAAACTAATATAATAAATATATGTTACAATAATGGTAATAGATATAAAAAGGAATGATAGGTGATTAAATGGATTTATTTACTATGTCAATGGAAGATAAACTGAAAAAGAATGCTCCCTTAGCTGATAGAATGAGACCAGAAACTATAAATGAATT
>DATGUA010000016.1:0-14176 GCA_035301545.1 Tissierellaceae bacterium
GAAGATAGCCAGACAGAAGTTTTAGAAGGTGGACCTGAAATATCTGAGAAAGAATTTGATAGTTTTATAGGTGGATATAAAGACTTAATTAAAGATACAGAATATATTGCAGCTTCTGGAAGTTTACCTAAAGGCCTAGAATCTAATACCTACAAAAAACTTATAGAAATAGCAAATAAAAAAGGGAAAAAATTCTTATTAGATACTAGTGGTGAAGCTTTGGAAAAGGGGATAGAAGGAAAGCCATTTTTAATAAAGCCAAATGAAGATGAATTAGCAGCTTTATTAGGAAAAGCAATAGAAAATGAAGAAGACCTTATAAATGGTGGGAAAAGTCTATTAGATAAGGGTATAGAAATAGTTGTTATATCTTTAGGTAGTGAAGGATCATTAGTATTTAATGATAATACTATGTATAAAGTATCTATTCCACAAGTAGAAGTAATTAATCCAGTAGGGTCAGGAGATGCAATGATAGCAGGATTTTTAGTAGGATTAAAAAGAGGATATGGTATTGAAAAGCTGATTAAATTTGCATCTAGTTCTGGAACCTTAAATGCTATGGAAGCAGAAACAGGAAAAGTAGACCCTTCAAAAGTTGAAGAGATAATGAAAAAGATAAATATAGAATCAGAAAAACTATAGTTTTTTCTATGAAATAGGGTAAAATGATAGTAAGCCCTTTAAATCTAGATCTAGATTTAAAGGGCTTATTACTTTTAATTAAATAAGTTTTTTATAATTCCTAAATTTAATTCATTATAATCCTCAATAACTAAATCTGCATCGGATAAATCTTGATTTCCTGAATTAGGATTTTTTAATCCTATACATTTCATATTCGCTGCTTTTGCAGCTTGAACTCCATTGTAAGCGTCTTCAAAAACTAAACATTTAGATGGTTTTACATTTAATTTTTCAGCTGCTGTTAGAAAAATTTCAGGATTGGGCTTTCCCTTATTTACTTCATCTCCAGTTATAGAAATTTCAATATATTTATCAAGTTTAAATTCTTCAATAATAGCATTAACAGCTCCTCTATTATTAGATGATGCTAATGCCATTGGATAACCTGCTTTATAAAGAGAATTTATTAAATTATCAAAGTTTTTAACTAAAGGAACTTGATTAATATTATCAATAAATCTACTTCTCTTTATATCTATTATTTCCTCAACAGTAGGTTCGAGATTAAATTTGTCTTTAAACATGGACCACATACTATGATCTGTAGTCCCTACAAGATTATTATGTTTTTCTGCATTAAATCTACCACCTAATTCTTCAAGTAGTTCCCCTTCTAATTTAATGTGTACTGGTTCACTATCAATAATAACTCCATCCATATCAAATATTATAGCTTTCAAATCATCACTCCTTTAATTTAACAAACCTTTATATGCTAATAAATATATACTACATATTGATTGAAGTCAAAATCAAGGTTAAAAGATTGTAATAAATTAATACTAATTATAGTTTATTTGTAAGGAAAAATTGGGTAAGAATAAATAGAGATGAGGAAAAGAAATGGGATATAGTTTTAAATAATATAAAGAATTTTATAGATGAAGTAGATAAGAGGGATATAATAATAGTAGCAAATGGACCTAGAGTAAAAGCATATAAAAAGGATTCTAAATTATACAAAGATATAAAAGAATTAAGTAAACAAGATATAAAGTTTAAAGCTTTTAATAACTTTCTAAATGGAATAAGTGTAAACAAAGAAGAAATAGGAAGATTTATAGAGGTAGTATCAGCTGGAATAGTTGAAATAGCTAAGAAATAAGTAGGAGGATATGGGTATATAAGACCTTAGAATAATAAATTACTTCCACATAAATGCCCAAAGAAATTATAAAAAGAAGGATTTTAGTTATCAATATAGAATGTATATAATAGGGGAAAACTTTAACAATGATTAAAACAGGGGAAAAATCATATGGGGGAGTAGAGATGAAAAAGTATAATAGTAGAAAGATGTTAGTAGAAGATGTTTTTGTAGGAGGTAAGTATAGGATCTTTAGAGAATTTTGTAAAGAAAAGCAAATTTTTTATATAGGATCTATTAAAGAAAAGACAATAGGGGAATTTTCAGAAGTGAGGGGAGTAGGTAAAGTAAGACTGAAGCAAGTCTTAGATAAATTAGAAACATTAGGTATAATTTTAGATTTGGAAAACAGCAAAATACTATTTAATATTGATAAATTAAAGGTAAAAGAAAGGGATAATTTAAAGTCATTAAAAATATCTGATGAATTTTCTGAGTCTAAATTTAGAATTCTAAGAAAGTATTGTGAAGATAGAAAAATAGTAACATTATTCGATATGACTAATAAAGACATAAATGATTTTAAAGAGGAAAAGGGAATAGGGAAGAAAAGATATAAAGATTTTATAGAAAATTTAATAAAAGTAACAGAATCTAAAAATATAAAAAAGGTAGATGAAATCGCAAAAATAGCCTTAGATAATTTAAATAGTGAAGAATCATTAACTATCATAGCTAGATTAATTGAAGAATTAAGTTTACAGGAAACAGCAGAAGTATTAGAGGTAAATTTTGAAAAGGCAAAACAAATAGAAAATAAGGCTTTAAATAGTATACAAAGTACTTTAGATAAATACAATGCATTAAAAAGTTTGAAATTGATGGCTAAGTCTTTTAAAAAGTTTTCTTTAGAGAATTTAGAAAGAGCAAATAGTGATGAAAAGATATTAATTACTAATCTTATAAAGAAAGAAGAGTTTAAAGGAATATCTTATGTTGAGTCTACAAATACAGCTTATTTTAATATAGTAAATGAAGAAACAGCTTAAAATATATAATGAAAATAGGGTTAGATATTTCTAGCTCTATTTTTATATGAAATCTTAAATAGGATATAATATTTATAAAGAGGAGAGTTATTATGGAAAACCTATTAAAGAAAAGAAGAAAGAATACACATAAAGGTAGATATGGTAGGGTAGGAGTAATAGCAGGGAGTAAAGGTATGACAGGAGCTCCATATTTAGTATGTCAATCCGCATTAAAAACAGGATCAGGATTAGTATATAATATTTTACCTGAATCCTTAACAGATGTTATGTCTATAAAATTAACTGAAGCTATAATAAAACCTATAAATGATAAAGGAAAAGGACAATTTACTATAGAATCTATAAAACCTATTTTAAAAGAAATAAAGACTATGAATGTATTAGCATTAGGACCAGGTATGGGAATTGATAAGGAAAGAAGTAAAGTGGTCCAAGAAATTATAAAAAATTCTAATTCTCCTTTAGTAATAGATGCAGATGGGCTTAATGCTGTAGCTAAAGATATAAATATCTTAAATGAAAGTAAATCTTCTGTAATAATAACTCCTCATCCAGGAGAAATGGGAAGATTATTAAATAAAGATATAAATGAAATAGAAGAAAAAAGAGAATATTATGTTAAATATTTATCTGAAAAGTATAATGTAATTACAGTATTAAAAGGGTATGAAACTATAGTAGCTGCTCCAAATGGAGAAATATATATAAATAGTACAGGTAATCCAGGAATGGCAACAGCAGGTAGTGGAGATGTATTAACAGGTATAATGACAAGTCTATTAGGGCAAGGATTAGAAATCTTTGATGTAGCAAAATTAGGAGTATATATTCATGGACTAGCCGGAGATAGAGCTAGGGATAAAATAGGTGAATATGGTATGATAGCTACTGATATAATAGATGCTATACCTTATGTAATTAAAGATATAGTAAAATAATAGATATAAAAAGAGGATATTCTAAATGAATATCCTCTTTAACAAATTGACCATATTATCTAAAATGCCCAGTTTCCATCTTTAAATATTTCTACTTTTTCTCCGTTTCTAGTTGTACCTATGACAGAAGTGTCTTTAGTACCCATCATAAAGTCTATATGAACTAAACTATCATTTACTCCATGAGCATCTAATTCTTCATCATTCATATCTGCTCCACATTCCATATTAGTAGGATAAGCCTTACCAAGAGCAAAATGGCAAGATGCATTTTCATCATATATAGTATTTAAAAATATTACATTTGATCTTGAGATAGGACTATCATAAGGAACTAAAGCTACTTCTCCTAGATGATTAGCACCTTCATCTATTTCAAATATATCTTTTAATACATTTTTTCCAGTTTTAGCATCATAGTCTACTACTTTACCATCTTTAAATACTAATTTAAACTCATCTACTAATTGTCCACCATAATTTAAAGGTTTAGTACTATATACAGTACCATTTACTCCATATTTATCAGGTAGGGTATATACCTCATCTGTAGGCATATTTGGAGTAAAGTCTATACCATCTTGAGTTACAGCTCCTCCACCAGCCCATATATGTCCTTTAGGTAGTTCTACTTTTAAATCTGTTCCATTAGAGGAGGTAAAATGAAGTTCTTCTATATTTTTCTCAGTTAAATACTTAATTTTTGATTTTAGATTTTCTTTATGGTCTTCCCAAGCTTTAATAGGGTCTTCTCTATCCATACGAGTAGCTTTAAATATTTCTTCCCAAAGTCTTTCTACAGCCTCATCTTCATCTAAATCTTCAAATACAGCTTTTGCCCAAGATTTAGTAGCTATAGAAACTACTAACCATGGATTTATATCATTCATAGTATATTTTTGAAATTCCTTTAAAGCAGTGGAAGCAGATTTATTTGATGCAGCTATTTTATCAGAATCAATATCTTTTAAAAGATTTGGATCTGCACTAGATATAGAAATAAATCCTGCACCTTGTTCTGCATAATCTACTCTAGAATCAACTTTCCATTGAGGATAGTTTTCAAATACATCTATAGGAGCATTTTCATATTTTAATTTAGTTAATTCTTCATCACTCCAATTAATGTGTACATCTGTTACACCTAATTCGTAAGCATTTTTAGCCAGAAGTCTAACAAATTCTAATCCTTCAATTGGTGCATTAATAACTAAAGGTTGCCCTTCTTGGACGTTAATACCTACTTTTAAAGCAAGTTTTGCATATTCATTTAATTTTTCTTGAAAATTTTCCAAATAATCACATCCTTTAATAGTATATTTATATTTTACAGGATTCTAGCATAGATGTAAACTGATTATAATATAAGCTATGATAATATATTTATAGGAAGGAATGTAGATAGAAGTATTTAAATTTAAAAATTGAAGATTAGAGTATAATATAAAGAAGAATTAATACTAAGGATCATAAAGGATTGATTTAATGGAAGACAAATTTAAAAAATTTATAGAAAAACTAGCAAATACAGAAGTCACACAAAATGTATATAATCAATATTCCTATAAATATAAGGAAAATAAAATAAGAAGGGATAATTTTTTAATATATTTAAAACAGATGAATATATTAAAACCGAAAATAATGCTAGTAGCTGAGGCACCAGGGTACAGAGGATCTAGGATTACTGGAGTTCCTTTCACTAGTGAATATATATTAATGAATAATATGGAGGGATTAAATTTCTATGGTAAAGATAAAGGATATAGATTAGTAGAAGAAAAAGATAAACTACTAAAGGAAGCTACAGCAACAATTATATGGGAAACATTATTAAAATATAATATAAGAGCTTTATCATGGAATGCATTTCCTTTCCACCCTCATAAAGAGGGAAATATGAAAAGTAATAGAACACCTTTGAAAAAAGAGCTGCTAATAGGAGAGAAGTTTATACTTCAAATGATCCAAATGTTTAATATTGAAAAAGTAGTAGCAGTAGGAAATAAATCAGAAGAAAGTTTAAACAAATTAAATATTTCTAATCATAAGGTAAGACATCCAGCACAAGGAGGTAAAAATAAATTTGTTAAAGGAATTGTAGAATTAAATAAGAGTATTAAAGGATAAAGCAGCTTAAGTCTGGTATTATACCAGTTTAAGGCTGCTTGTTTTATTAATAAATATTATCTATCTTGACAAATAATATTTTTTTGATAATATATGTAAGTAAGCACTAACATAAGGAGGCTCGATAATGAATAAGAATAATAAAAGAAGAAGGATGACTAAAGAAGAAAGAAGAAAACAAATACTAGATTCGGCAATGAAGGTATTTATTGAAAAAGGATACAATGGAGCAACTACTTTAGATATAGCTAAAGAGGCTGAAATATCTGAGGTTACATTATTTAGATATTTTTCCTCTAAAAAAGAATTATTTATGAATGGAATAGAACCAATATTAATTACTACATTAGAAGAATCTCTAGTAGCTAGTAAAGATTTACAACCAATAGAAAAATTAAGGTCTATACTTAAAGATAGAATACAGTTTATATCTAAACATCATGAAATAATTAAATTAATATTAATGGAAAGTCAAATTAATCCAGAGGTAGCCGATTTTAATTATATTGATAAAATAACTTCTTTATTAAAAGACTCTATTAAAGAAACAGGAATAGAATTTGAAGATGAAGAAGTATCCTTAAGATTAGTAATGGGAAGTATCCTATCCTTTCTTTATTTACCAGAAATAGATGAAGATGAGATTGATAATTATATTGATAAATTTATACAAACAATTATAAATTAAATTGAAATGAAAGAGGGATTAGCTTGGGGAAATTATTTTCAAAGATTGGAAAAAGAATAGAAAAGACACCTTTTAAGGTTTTATTTGCATCTATATTAATCTTTGCAATCTTGATTACAGGAGCTATCAAGGTTAATATGGCTACAGGAAATGAAACCTTAGTAAATACTGATAATGATGCTTATATCTCTAACCATAATATGGAGAAGGAATTCGGTGGAGATGCTATTATGGTATTATTTGAAGGTGAAGAGAGAGACCTTTTTAGGCAGGACAATATGGAAAAGATGTGGAATGTAGAGCAAAGACTAAAATATAATGATAATATATTTTCATTTATGGGTCCTGCCAGTATAGTCCACCAAATCACAGATAAACAAACTAGTATTATTAAAGGAAATGTATTTACTATGGGAGATGGTCTAGGTGAAATGTCTGAAAAGCTTTCTGAAATAGGAAGTGAATTAGGGGATAAGGATGTCCCAGATCCTGAAGAAATGGAAAATAAATTAAATAGTATGATGAGTGAAATAAATCCAGATAATATGATGGATGAAATGATGGGTCAACAAAAGGCCGAATTAGAAGATAAAATGCTTCCTATGAGTGATGGTCTAGGGCAAATGGGAGAAAGACTTACAGATATAGGAAAGGAACTAGGAAGTAAGGATGTGCCAAATCCAGAGGCTATTGAAGAAAAATTAAATGGATTAACTGGTATGATGGATCCTAATAATCCTATCTTTAAGGAAATAGAAGAAGATAGTAGGGAAATGCAAGAAAATATTGGTGATATAGGTGAGAAGCTAGGTCAAGCTGGTGGGATGTTAACACAAGAGGCTGATGAATTACCTAAGAAACTTGAAGAAATGGTTACAGGAATGGAAGATTTAGATCCTGATGTAATGGAAAAAGAACTAGAAGAAGAATTTACTAAGATAGAAGCAAACTTTACTGGTAAATTAGATGAGATAAAAGATAATATTAATATGGAGATACCAGATAGTCTAAAAAATGCTCCAGAAGAATTAGAGAAATTAGAAGAAACTCTACCAGTCTTACAAGGACTTCCTGAACAACTCAGAGGAATGGCAGAAGAGGTAGAAGATGATCAAGTAAAGATGCAATTAAATCTTATGGCTCAGATGCTGGAAGAAAGAGTGGAAGAATTACCAAATTTAGAAGGAATGGCTGAAGCTTTAGAAGGACTTCCAGCAGGAAGTGACCAAGTAGATAAAGCCTTAGAAGAAATGAAAGAAGAATTAGTAGGACAGATAAATGGAATGAAAGAAAATATACAAAATATTATTCCTGATAGTCAAGCTGGTAATCCTAAGGAAGAAATAGAAGAAATGTCAGGGCAACTAGCCCAATTAGGGGAATTAGGAGAAAATCTAACAAATATAAGTAATCAATTAGAAAATGCTGATAATATGATGCCAGATACTTCTGATTTATTAAATGGGATACAAGCACAAATGAATCAGGAAATAGTTAGTATGAGAGACAATCTTTCAGGCGGAATCTCTCCAGATGAATTAGGCCAAATGTCTGGTGGCTTTGTAACTATGGGAGATAATCTAAATCAATTAAGTAGTGGAATATCCCAAATGGTTGAAGGTGGGGAAATGCTTCCAGATGCTTCCGAAGCCTTATCAGGTATGACTGATCAAATGGAAGTAACTATAGATGAAATGAAATCTAATCTATCAAATGGTATGTCTCCAGAAGATCTAGAAACCATGTCTGAGGGATTTATTACTATGGGAGAAAACTTAAATAAAATAAGTGAAGGATTAGAAACCTTCCACGAAAAGTCAGATATGATGGTTCCAAACTTTCCACATAATCAAAAAGAATTAGATAATATTTTATATGAAGATGATGGAAGTTTAAGAGATGTATTTGAAGATACTGTATTAGATGATAATCATCATATGATAATGATAAAATTAGATGGAAACTTAGAAGATGAGGTAAAAGATGAAATATATGCAGATGTAAGTAATGCTCTAGATGAAGAAGAGTTTGAGGATATTGACTATATAGTATCTGGAAAACCAGTATTAGATTCTTCTCTAAGGGAAGAAATGAAATCTAATATGATGTATATGGTTGGTTTTGCAGTAGTGATTATGTTTATTATATTAAACCTAGTATTTAAAGTGAGATGGAAAGTGCTAAGTCTAGGTATAATATTTGTATCTGTAATAGCTACCCTAGGACTAATGGGTCATTTAAGTGTTTCAATGACTATGGTGTCTATGGCAGTATTTCCTATACTAATAGGATTAGGAATAGACTACTCTATCCAGCTGCAAAATAGATATGAAGAAGAAAAGTCCGTAAGAACAACACTTAACCAAATAGGAACAGCAGTAGGAATTGCAGTTTTAGCTACGGTATTAGGGTTTATTTCCTTATATGCCTCACCAGTACCAATGATAAAAGATTTTGGAAAGATGCTAACTATAGGAGTTATAATCAGCTTTATTGGAAGTATCTTCTTGTTAATGCCAGTATTAAGAGCTAGAGATATTGTTGATAATAAAGAAGCTACAGCTCATAATGAAAAGATAGAAAAAGAATCTTTCATAGACAGATTATTAGGCGGTACTGCTAAATTTGTTACTAAGTTTTCACTTCTAGTTATTATAATATCAACAGTATTAGCAGGAATTGGATTAATAGCAGATCAAAGTGTTGGTGTAGAAACAGATATTGAAACCTTTATGCCACAAGATATGGATGCTTTAGATGATATTCGTTATGTAAGAGATATAGTAGGATCTACTGATCAAATGGTTCTATTTATGGAAGATGAGAACCTATTATCAGAAAACAATATAGAATGGATGCAGAATACTATAAAAGATATAGAAAGAGATTACTCAGATCAAGTTACAGATATAAAATCTATCGATAGTTTAGTGGATAATTTTTCAGAAGAAGATGATTTGAGTATTGGAGAATATAAAGACATCATAAATGAGGTACCTGAAGGTCAAAAGAAGATGTTCTTAAATGAGGATGAAAATAAAGGAGTAATCCTTATGAATATTAAACACATGGCTACAGAAGAATTAGAAATTTTTGTAGAAGATATCAATAGTGAATTACAAGATGCACCAATGGATGTATCTATTACCGGTAAAAGTGTCTTGGATGTAGAAATGGTAAAAGGTCTAACTGAAGGTAGAGTTAAGATGACTATTTTAGGAATTGGATTAGTATTTCTTGCTCTATTAATAGTCTATAGAAGCTTCTTTAAAGCATTAATTCCAGTATTCCCTATAATTCTAATAGTAGGTATGTCAGGAGGAATTATGAGAATTTTAGAATTGAAATATACCCCAATAACAGCTACCTTAGGTGCCTTAGTATTAGGAATGGGAACAGAGATGACTATAATGTTATTGGAAAGATATCTAGAAGAAAGAAATCAAGGTAGGGATAAGGAGGATGCTATGTCTACTACTATGAAAAAGATAGGTAAGGCTACAGTAGCTTCAGGGCTGACAACTGTTGGAGGATTTAGTGTGCTAATGCTTTCAAAATTTGTAATCTTAAAAGATTTTGGATTGATGACAGTGATTAATATTTCCTTAGCTCTAATGAGTACTTTCGTGATTTTACCTGCTATACTTTGGATTTTAGATAGATTTATTGTAGAAGAAAAACTGAAAAATGAATAGATATAAGAAGTAGGAGGTCCCAAAAGGGCCTCCTACTTTTTATATAAATAACTATATCTATCATAGTAACCCCTGAAAATGAATAGAGATATAAAAGGAAAATATATTGTATTGTAGTAATATATTTTGGGGGTAAGACAAAAATGTTAATATTAGTTAATAGACTAAAGATAAAAAGAATAGGATTGTTGTTATTCATAATAGTAGTATTATGTATTAGTTATTTTTTACAAGGAGAGGAAGTTATTACAACTAGTATTAATATAGAAGATCCAGATGAAGAAGAACTAGAAAAAATAGCTCAGTGGGTTTTTGATAATAGAAACAAGGCTAACTTAGGGAAGATTGAGATCTTAGAAGGTATGTATGATAAGGGATCAACAAATGGATTATGGGCATATGAAAGGGAAATTTGGAAAAGAGAATATTTAGATTTATGGGCAGAAAAACAGTCTGTAGAATTTAAAAATATAGATTCTAAAGTATTTCTCCGAAGTGTAAATCAAATAGAAAATGGATATCAAGTAGGTTTAGCAGTTACTACAGAATATATATATGATTATAAGAATGAGGATGTAGATGAAAATTCCTTTAGAATAGGTACATATCACTCCTTAGATATAGTTGAAAATAAAGGAAAGTGGTTAATTTCTGGAGAATGGTACCAGGACCCCTTTATTAGTTCTTCAGATGTAGTTAATATTGCTAGAGATAATATAAATAAGATTATTCCATCAAAAGAGAAAAAAGACTTAACTAATATAGATAATCAAAGAAAAAAAGCTATTGAATATGCTGATAATTATTGTGGTGTTGCAAGACCACCTGATTACAACTTTCACTATAATGAAAACTATAAAAATTATAATTCATTAGGTGGAAATTGTACCAATTTTGTATCTCAAACTATACATGAAGCAGGAATGGACTCAACTCTTGCTTGGAATTATAAAAATGGAGAAGGAAGTGAAGCATGGGTAAATGCCAGTGAGTTTCATAATTATATGCTGTATAGTGGAAGGGGAACATTAATAGCCAATGGTACTTATGAAGAAGTATTAGAAAGTTCCTATGAATTATTGCCAGGAGATTATATAGCTTATGAGAAAAATGGAAGGGTAGGGCATAATGCAGTAGTTACAGGAGTAGATTCTAAAGGATATACTTTAGTTAACACACATAATCCAGATTTTTATAGGGTGCCATGGGATTTAGGATGGAATAATGAAGAAATAAGATTTTGGTTAGTAAGGGTAAATTATTAAAATAGGAAGGATAATATATAGGTGACAAGGATTTATTATAAGTATATAAATAGAGGATAAAATGAAATTAACCAAAGATTATACAAATGCACAAAAGAATATAAATCTGTTTAAACTAATGTATAATCATTGTAATACTGGAATTGATTATAATATTAATACAAACTTAAAAGTGTTATATCTTAACACTAAAAGATTATTTAAGGAGGTACTATATTATGTCTAATAAGATTTCTAGTAAGAAAAAGAAAAGCATATCTATCAATCCATTTATACTATTTATTTGTATAATGGCTATTGCTGTAATTGCAACATATTTTGTAACGCCAGGTTCCTTTGAAAGGGAAGAACTAGATGGAAAAACAGTAATAGTACCTGATAGTTATCAGGCAGTAGATCAAGAGCCACTAGGATTCTTTTCAATATTTCAAGCGATTCCAAATGGTTTGGCTGGCGCAGCAGAAATTATATTTTTAGTAATGTTAGTTGGAGGTTGTTTAGAAGTATATAATCAAACAGGTTCTATTGATAAGGGGTTGTCTAGGATAATAGGATTATCTGAAAAAATAGGTGGTGCAATTATCTTAAGTGGAATAATGATAGTATTTGCATTGATTGGAGGATTTTTAGGATGGGCAGAACAAATAATTCCTTTTATTCCCCTGGTAATATCATTATGTATAGCATTAGGGTATGATCCAATTGTTGGAGTAGCAGTAAGTGGTTTAATTGATTATCTAAGTTTTTCAGCTTCACCAACAAATGTATATACAGTAGGTATATCTCATGAAATTGCAGGACTACCAATGTTTTCAGGTATGGGTTTTAGATTAGTTGTATTAATTGTAGTAAATATAGTAGCTCAAATATACATATTAAGATATGCTAAAAAAGTAAAAGAAGATCCAAGTAAAAGTTTAATGGCAGGAATAGATACTTCAGATTTAGAAACAGATTATAGTAGTGTAATTAATGAAAAGATGACTACTAATCAAATCTTATCATTATTAGTTTTTGGAGTTACTTTTGCAGTTTCTATATATGGAGTATCACAAAGAGGTTGGAGTTTTAATGATTTATCTGCAGCATTTGTATTTAGTGGTATAGTTGCAGGTTTAATTTGTAGATTAAATCCAGGAAAGATTGCTACATCTTTTGTTCAAGGTTCTCAAGCAGCATTTGGTGGTGCAGCGGTAATAGGATTAGCTAGAGGTATTCAATGGCTATTAGAAGAGGGTGGACTAATAGATCCAATAATAAATGGACTATCAAAACCATTAATGGGGTTACCTATATGAGCTACAGCAATAGGAGTCTTTATAGTTATAAGTATACTTAATGGATTAATACCATCAGGATCAGGAAAGGCAATGGCATTTATGCCAATATTAACACCATTAGCAGATCTAGTAGGTTTAAGCAGACAGACTATGGTATTAGCATATCAATTTGGTGATGGTTTAACTAATTCATTCTGGTTTACAAATGGAGCATTAATAATATTCTTAAGATCTGGAAAAATTCCATTAGGCAAATGGTATAAATTTGTAGCTCCATTATTAGGTATTTTAGCTGTAGTATTTTGTATGTTTTTAATAATAGCAATTTCTATAGGCTATGGACCCTTTTAAAATAAAGGAGGATATTATTATGGGTAAAGTATTAGAAAAAGTAAAATCAATTGAAGATTATTTAATTGATATGAGAAGACATTTCCATATGAATCCAGAACTAAGTTGGGAAGAATATGAAACTTCTAAGAAAATCCAAGAGGAATTAGAAAATATGGGTATTGAATATGAAGTAGTTTTAGAAACAGGAATAATTGGTACAATAGTAGGTAATAAACAAGGGCCAGTTATAGGAATAAGAGCAGATATAGATGCATTACCAGTAAATGAAGAAACAGGATTAGAATTTTCTTCTAAAAATGAAGGGAAAATGCATGCTTGTGGACATGATGCTCATATAGCTATGTTATTAACAACTGGAAAACTGCTTAAAGAAATGGAAGATGAATTAGATTGTATAGTAAAATTAATATTCCAGCCTGCTGAGGAATTCATAGAAGACTCAGGAGCAGAATATATGTCTGAATTAGATGAAATAAAAGATTTAGATAGTATAGTAGCGCTTCATATATGGAGTGATATAGAATCAGGTTTGATATCGGTAAATAGTGGTCCAAGATTAGCATCAGCAGATACTTTTGAAATAGAAGTAATAGGAAAGGGTGGACATGGAGCAATGCCCCATGGAAGTGTAGATCCGGTAATGATGTCTGCTGCACTAATAAGTAATTTGCAAACATTGGCAAGTAGAGAATATAATCCTATGGATACGTTTGTATTAAGTGTGTGTACTCTAGATGCAGGTACAGTTCCTAACATTATACCAGAGAAAGTAATAATGGAAGGAACTACTAGAACATTTAATGATGAAATAAGAGATCTATTGGAAGGGAAAATGGAAAGAGTTATTGAAAATACAGTTAAGACATTTAGAGGAGATTATAAATTCAAATATAATTATGGAACTCCAGCAACTATAAATAATGAATTGGCAAGTAAGGTAGCTGAAAGAGCTGTAGTTAATGCATTAGGTGAGGAATATTTGTATGATTATCCAGCAACA
>DATGUA010000017.1:0-6579 GCA_035301545.1 Tissierellaceae bacterium
AAATAAAAAAAAGAGGTCTAGTAAACTATCTATATTTTTTAAAACATTGGTAATATTTATCCTAATCTTTGGGGCTGCTGGTTTTTTTATACTTAATAGAATGGATAATATTCAAATATCAAAAGATGACAAAAATTTAGGGATAACTATAGATACTAAAGACAGTAAAAGTAATAAAGTGACCAATATTTTACTTCTAGGACTTGATAGGGAACATTCAGGTCAAAATGCAAGATCAGATAGTATTATGATAGCTTCTGTAGATAAGAAACATAAAAAGATAAAATTAACATCTATTATGAGGGATACATATGTTGATATTGAAGGTAGAGGTATGGATAAAATAGGACATGCTTATGCTTTTGGTGGTCCAGAACTATCTATAAAAACTGTTAATCAAAATTTTGATATGAATATAAGGGATTTTTTTGCTATAGATTTTTCTGGATTTGAGAGTATAATAGATTCTATGGGTGGTGTAGAGATTGATGTGAAGCCTAATGAAGTATCTCATGTGAAAGTAAATAACCCAGGAACACAAACACTAAATGGTAAACAAGCCTTAGCATATTCTAGAATAAGAAAAACAGGTGATGGAGATTATGAAAGAACTGAAAGGCAGAGAGTAGTTTTAGAAAAGATGTTAAATAAATCTATGAATTTAGGCGTTACCAAATATCCTGGTTTATTAAATGAAACATTACCATATGTAGATACTAGTCTTTCTAAGATGGATATTTTAAGTTTAGGAACAAATGTAGCCAGATCAAATATTAAAGACATTGAACAGTATCGGATACCTGTAGATGGTTATTTAGAACATAGAATGATAAATGGAATATTCTATATAGAACCTGTAAGTCTTGAAGATAATATTTCCCTCTTAAAAGATTTTATATATGAATAAAAAAGGAATAATATTGTAAAAAGATAGATTAGAAAATTCAATCTATCTTTTTTGATTTTATATCTTACTTTGTATATACTTTTTAAAATATGCTATAATATTATCAATTAGAAAACAAAATTTAATATGGATGATTAAAATAGGCGATTAATAAATATAAAATAGGAAGTGAATCAGATGAAGAAAGTAATGGTTGTATTTGGGACAAGACCAGAGGCAATAAAGATGTGTCCTTTAGTAAAGGAATTAGAAAAAAGAGATAAATTAGAAAGGACTGTTTGTGTTACTGGCCAGCATAGGGAAATGCTTGATCAAGTATTAGATACTTTCCAAGTAGTACCAGATTACGATTTATCAATAATGAAAGATGAACAAACGTTATTTGATGTAACTATAAATATCTTAGATAGAATGGGAGATATTTTAAAAAAAGTAGATCCAGATGTAGTATTAGTACATGGAGATACTTCAACAACATTTGTAACTTCATTAGCTTGTTTTTATATGCAAATTCCGCTAGGTCATGTTGAAGCAGGACTCAGAACTTATAATATATATTCTCCATATCCAGAAGAGTTTAATAGGCAAGCTGTAGGAATTATATCTAAGTATAATTTTGCTCCAACAGAAAAAGCAAAGAATAATTTATTAAAAGAAGGAAAGGATCCTAGTACAATTCATGTAACAGGGAATACAGTTATAGATGCATTGCATACTACAGTTAAGGATGATTATACTCATGAACATTTAGAATGGGCTTCTGATAGTAGATTAATTATGATTACAGCTCATAGAAGGGAAAATCTAGGAGAACCTATGAGAAATATGTTTAAAGCTATTAAAAGGATAGTAGATGAACATGAGGATATTAAAGCTATATATCCAATTCATATGAATCCTACTGTAAGAGAGGCAGCTAATGAGATATTAGGTGATTGTGATAGAATTAGAATTATAGAACCATTAGAAGTGTTAGACTTCCATAATTTTATAGATAAATCCTACTTAATATTAACTGATAGTGGAGGTATACAAGAGGAAGCTCCAAGTTTAGGAAAGCCAGTTTTAGTTATGAGAGACACAACTGAGAGACCAGAAGGTGTAGAGGCAGGTACTTTAAAATTAGTAGGTACTGATGAAGAAAGAATTTATAATACATTTAAATTATTACTTGAAGATGAAGATGAATATAAAAAGATGAGCAAGGCAAATAATCCATATGGTGATGGATTTGCTAGTAAGAGAATTGTTGATATACTAGAAAATTCTTTAATAAGTAATTATAAATAAGCTTATTTGGCTAATATGATAAAATAAAAGTTAATATAAGTTAGGGGATATAGTTTATGGATGGTGATATAAATGAAGAATTCAATAGATGAAGAAACATTAAGAAAGGTACAACTAATACAATTAGAAATATTAGTTGAGTTTGATAGGATATGTAAGATTAATAATCTCCAATATCAACTTTTTTCTGGAACTTTAATTGGGGCTATAAGACATAAGGGTTTTATACCTTGGGATGATGATATTGATGTTGCAATGACGAGAAAAGATTATGAAAGGTTTTTAAATATCTGTAATGATTACTTGGGCTCGGATTATTTTCTACAAAATTATGATACTGATCCAAATTTTCATCGTCAATTTTCTAGAATAAGAAAGAATAATACTAAATATATACAGTATTCATATGAGAATATAGATATTCATCATGGTATATTTATAGATATATTTCCTATGGATGATGTGATTCCAGATAATATTCTTGAAAAATTACGTGACAAGACTTTATTAGCTATGTTTCATATTAATCGTTTGAGAAATTTAGGTGTAAATTCTGAAGCGAATATAATAAAAAAAATTGCAGGTAAGGTAATTGAAGGAAGTAATAGTATAATAAAAAAATCTACTTTTGATCGGAGAAAAACTAAAATAATGAAGGCTTTTCAGGAGAAAGACACAGATTACATAAATCATCTAACTAATACTACTACTCCAGAAAGATTTAAGAGATTTTTGATAAAAAAAGAAGATTTTTATGATACAATTGAATGGGAATTTGAAGGTTATAAATTTCCAATTCCAAGAAATTATCATCAATATTTAACTAATATATATGGAGATTATATGGAGCTTCCACCAGAAGAAGAACGAAAACCTCATCATGGCATTATTGAAATAGAAACAAATTAAGATTTAAGATAAAAGGAGAATTTTAGATGAAAAAATATAAAATAGGGTATACAACAGGTGTATTTGATTTATTTCATATAGGTCATTTAAATATTTTAAGAAGAGCTAAGGAAGAGTGTGACTATTTAATAGTAGGTGTAACAACTGATGATGAAGTTTTAAGGGTGAAAAATAAGCAACCAATAATTCCTTTTAAAGAACGAGTAGAAATTGTACAAGCATTAAAATGTGTAGATAAAGCAGTACCTGAAGATAATGTAGACAAGTTGGTGGCATGGGAAGAATATAAATACAATGTAATATTTAAGGGGGATGATTGGAAAGGTAGCTCAAAATGGTTAAAATATGAGGAAGAATTTTCAAAAAGAGGTGTTGAAGTTGTATATTTTCCTTATACAAAAGGAACTTCTTCAACCCAATTAAGAGAAGTATTAAATAAAATAATTATATAGGAAATATCTCTGTTAGCAAGAGTTTAAATTAACTATTTAAGCAATGGAAAATAAGTGAGGTATTGTAGATGAAAAAGAAGATACGAAAAAAATATCAAAATATTAAAATATTTTATAATAGAATATTAAAGAATTCAGACTCATATGACATTTCTTTGTTCAAAAGAATTAAAATGAATCTGAGAGGATTTATAGGTGATCAATATGTACGATATGATTTTGAGAATAATGATATAGATGATTATATTTCTGAAGTGGAAAGATGGAAATCTAGAAGAGTAAATGGAAGATATAATATAGTTATGGATGATACCCTTATATTTTCACAAATGTTTAAAAATCATGTTAATATTCCTGAGATCTTTGCATGGATAAAGGATAGTAAGATTTATGATTTAGCTGGAATTTATTTATCGGACAAAGATTTATTTAATCTGATTTGTGAAGAAAAACAATTAGTATTTAAACCTGCTTTTGGAACTGGTGGAGGTAGGGGAGTATATGTTGTTAGAAAAATTGAAGATAAAATCTTTTTAAATGATAAATTAATTGAAGAAAAAGATTTACTTAAAACAATTAAAGAGTTAGATGATTATATAATAACTGAATTTATAAGTCAGCATGAATATTCTAATAATATCTATGATAAAACTACAAATACTATCCGATTAATAACAATTATTGAACCAGAAGAAGGAACTGCTTCAATAGTAGGGGCTGTACATAGAATAGGTATTGAAAAAAGTATTCCAGTGGATAATGCTAGTAAGGGAGCTTTAGTAGCTAAAATAGACTTAGACACTGGAACTATTGGAGAGGCTAAAACATATTTTGATAAAACTATATATAGAATACATCCGGACAGTAAGGCACAGATAGAGGGAGTCAAGATCCCTTTTTGGAGTAATCTTAAGAAGGAAGTACTAGAAGTTGCACAGAAATTTCCATATATTCCTTTTATGGCATGGGATATATTAATAACAGAAGATTCTTATAGTGTTATAGAAATAAATGCTTCTACAGGTTTAGATCTATTACAAATTTGGGGTGGAGAGAGACATAGCAAATTAGGTGAATTTTATAAATTTCATAATATTATTAAATAATATTATGAAATTGGATAACAATAGACAAGGATTTTAGTTAGAAATACAAGAATTGATATAATTCTTATATAGGAATATACTTTTTATAGAAAATAGGAGTAGATTATTTCAATAATCTACTCCTGATGTTTACAAATAAGAATAATTATAATTTCATTTATCTTATAATTTTAGGTTTAGGAAAAAAGTAACAATTTGTTTACAAAAATATTGATATATGATATATTTAGTTAGTTACCACACTTATTATAAATAGAATTAAATGTAAAATATAGTCTTAGATAAATGGATAAACTTAATATATCTGGGAAAGATTATAATATTGTTAATGGTTTATAGTTGTAAATAACTAATTTGATTTTAAAGGTGAGGAAAAATGACAAATAGTAAGAAGGTTAAAAGTGACGGTTTTCTTTTTAAGATATTAGAAGAAGTATTGTATATAGTATTTGTAATATTAGGATTTTATTTGGCCTTTTTAATAAGATTTGATATGAACCCTCCAGTTCGTAATATTGAACCTTATTTTTCAAATATACCATATATGATAATTGCTTCAATAATTATTTTTTATATTTATGATATTGTATCGACTTTAAAGAAAACATTACTAGAAAATGCTTTAATAATTGCTCTTAGTTTAATAGTGATTGATATTGTAACTATTGCTATAGCTTTTTTAAATAGAGGATTTGCTTTTCCTAGGAGTGTTTTTATATTAGGATATATTATACAATTTTTATTAATATTTATAACCAAGCTTATTATTCTTAAAATGATAAAATCCAACATAGAGCCAGAGGATATACTTATTATAGGTTCTAAAAGGGAATTAGAACATATATCAAAGAAAATATTATCAGATAAACTTAATAAGGATAATATTAAGTATTTGTGTGAGGATGTAGATAAATGTACATATGATTTAGCAGGTAATGTTGAAAAGATTTATATAGGTGATTCTGTAGAGAATAAGGACAAACTAGATATTGTAAAATATGGTTATGACAATAATATAAATATTTATTTAGTTCCAGATATATTTGATATAACTTTGACAGATATTAAAGTTAATCAAGTAGATGATTTACTAATATTTAAGATAGGTTCTTTAGGATTAACTGGTGAACAAAAACTTATGAAAAGAATATTAGATTTATTTGTATCTAGTATAGGGTTAATTATCATATCGCCAGTGTTAATAATTATTTCAATAATTATTAAATTATATGATAGGGGTCCAATATTTTATAAACAGGAAAGAGTTACTGAAAATAATAAGAGATTTAATTTGTATAAATTTAGAACTATGATAGTTGATGCAGAGAAATATACAGGACCTACATTAGCTACAGACGAAGATCCAAGAATAACTCCTTTAGGGAAGTTTTTAAGAGCAACTAGGATAGATGAACTACCTCAGCTTTTAAATGTGTTAAAGGGAGATATGAGTATGGTAGGGCCTAGACCAGAGAGGCCGTTTTTTGTAGATCAATTTAACAAAGAGGTAGAAGGTTTTAAATATAGAGTATCTGTAAAAGCAGGTATAACTGGATTAGCTCAAGTATTAAGTAATTATTCTACAGATCCTGAGACTAAGGTTAAATATGACCTACTATATATAAAAAGTTATTCTTTATTGTTTGATATAAAACTTATATTTAATACAGTTAAAACTGTATTTATGCGGGATCAGTCTAAAGGTGTAATGGAAGATGAAGAAATAAATAAAAAATTTGAAGAGCTAGGTTTTAAAATAGATGATGACTTAGATAACAATGATATAGATAAAGATATAATGGAGGATTAGTATGACTAAAGAAAATATTTGGATATTTCATCATTATGCAACACCTCCTGTTATGAATGGAATGACAAGGCCTTATAATTTTGGGATACAACTAAAGGAATATGG
>DATGUA010000018.1:0-10415 GCA_035301545.1 Tissierellaceae bacterium
ATAGCTAGGGCAGGATATTCTATATATCCAATAATTATAATTACTATATTTATATTAATTGTAACATGTATACCTACTGCAGAATTTACAGGAATATTACCAGTATTTCAATCTGATATAACTCAACTTCCTAAGAGTATAGGTACTAACTTTTTTAGTTTTGCAGGTTTTGAAATGTTGTTATTTGCACTACCTTATGCGGAGGATAATAAAAAAACATTTAAGTCTAGTTTATTGGCTATTTTAATAGTTACAATATCTTATTTAGGCATATTTTTTATGACTTTAGCTAACTTTAGTTCAAAACAAATTAAAAGTCAGATATATCCAGTACTTATGCTAGCTAAACAGGTGGATTTACCAGGTTATTTTTTACAAAATTTAGATGGTCTATTTATGGCAATATGGATTTTGGTAGTATTTGCGTCTATGGCTCCAACATATTTTGCTATGGGGAAAGTATTAAGTAAAACATTTAAGACTAAAGATCATAAATATTTTATTTGGGGGTTGATTCCAGTCATATATTTTTTGGCCTTAATACCAGAAAATGTAGCAGAATTATTTATAATTCAGGAAAGATATTTGAATATTCTAGGTTTTATATCCATAGTCATAACTCCTGTATTAGTATTTATAGTAGGAACTATTAGAAAGAGGTTTAAATAATGAGGAAAATACTATTAATAATTTTAATATTTAGTATGATATTTACTACAGCTTGTTGGGATATGATAGATGTAAATGATAGAATATTTCCCTATTCTGTAGGAATAGACTTAAATGATAAGGAAAATGAAGAGAGATTTTTAGTGAATTTTTCATATCCAAATATAAATGCTATAGGAAGTGAAGCTACTTCTGATATAAAGTCCTTCATGATATCTTCTCAAGCTAACAATATATTTGATGCCATGGATAATTTAAGTAATAAAATACAGAATCCAATCTATCTAAAACATCTTAAGGTACTTATAGTTTCAGAGGAAGTGGCTAAGGATCCAGATTTTATGAGAGAAATTATAGGTGGCTTGGATAGAGACTATATTATGAATAAGATGATAGATTTATTAGTGGTAAAAAATAGTGCTAAGGAATTTACTAAAATAAAGGTAGACTCAACTAGACAAGAATCTGTAGGAGGAGTATTACACGAACTTCTAAGAAATGAACAAAGATCTACTAAGTTTACACCTAAAACTTTAAATATGTTTATAAAGGATATGGATAATTCATCTGCTTCTACTATACCTGTAGGGATGGAATCAAAAGAATCTGCAGGTATAATGATAAATGGAGGGGCTATATTTAAAGATTATAGATTAGTAGGATATGTTGACGGAGTTGAAAACAGAGATATAGCTATATTAACTGGAGATGCAAGTCAGGCTGAAATAGATATAGATTTTCATGGAAAAGGTCTTTCCTTATTGATAAACAGGATAAAATCTACAAAAGAATTAGTAGATAAAGAGTCATTGAAGATAAAGTTTAATATTGAGATGGAAGGACAATTACATCAGTATACTATGGAAGATGGATTAACTGATGAGGAATCAGATCAACTTTTACAAGAAATGGAATTAAGTGTAAAGGAACATATAGAGGAAAGCTTAAGTGAAACTATAAATAAACTGCAAAATGAATTATATTCAGATGTTTTAGGCATATCATCATATCTGTCTAAGTTTCATCCAAACTTATGGGATACTATAAAAGATGATTGGGATAATATATATTCTAATATAGATATAGAGCCAGATGTAGAGATGCACATTCGTAGAAGAGGTTTAATTAAATAATATATAAATTTCCTTGATAATGTATTAAATCTTTTAAGGTTGTCAATAGTACTATTAAGGACGAGCTGATTTAATATTTTCAAGGGGGAATTTATTATGAAATATAAAAAGACAATGATATTATTATCCGCATTTATTATTACATTTATATATATAATTCATCCTACTATTGTAGAAAGTGAAGATAATAAAGATGAATTAAATAAAGATATTATTAGATTTCATATTAGAGCTAATAGTGATAAAAAAGAAGATCAAGAATTAAAACTAAAAGTTAGAGATGAAATATTGAAAGATATAGAACCTAAATTTAAGGATAATAAATCTACCGAAGAAAGTAGACATACTATATTAGAAAATATGGATAATATGAAGTCTATAGCAGAGGATGTAATAGAGAATGAAGGTAAGGATTATACTATAAATGTATCCTTAGGACAAGATAGTTTTCCTATTAGAAAATATGGAAATATAGTACTACCTCAAGGGGAGTATGAAACTTTAATGATAGAAATAGGAGAGGCTAAAGGAGAAAATTGGTGGTGTGTAATGTTTCCGCCTTTATGTTTTATAGATGAGACTCACGCAGTAGATATAGAAGATTCAGAAAATGATCAATTAGGAGAATTTGTAGTAGATGATGAGAGGCCACTTCAATTTAAATCTAAGATAGTAGACTTTTTTAAAAATATAGTAACTATTATATCGTAAAAACCCTTTCAAGAAAACTTGAAAGGGTTTTTTTATAAAAAATGTATAAAATCCTATTTTATGCAAAAAATAAGAGAAACTTTTTAAGGAGGATAAAATTGAAGAAATTTATTAAAAGAGGATTAATATTAGTAGTTTTGGCTTTAGTTGTATTTCAACTATATTCATCAAATACTGAAGTTAAAGCTGCAAATCGATATAATATGTTTCGAGCACCTAGAACCCTATATTGGGGAGCTAGTGGAGATGATGTAAGGAAGGTACAAGATAAGCTTTCTAGATGGGGATATTATGATGGTAGTGTAGATGGAGATTTTGGGGCAGGGACCTATAGAGCAATTCGAAGATTCCAAGAAAAGAATGGTCTTAATGTAGATGGAGCAGTAGGACCTGCAACATATAAAGCTTTAGGTATATCTGGTGGTGAAGGGGATCAAGGCTCTGCTCAAGGAATAAACAGACAATCAGATGAATATATGATGGCACAGGCTATACATGGGGAGGCAAGAGGAGAACCTTATGTAGGTAAAGTAGCAGTAGGAGCCGTAATTTTAAATAGGACTAAAGATCCAGCATTTCCAAATACTATAGCAGGGGTAGTATATCAGCCATTAGCATTTACCGCAGTAGCAGATGGACAGATAAATCTAACACCTGATAAGGATTCTTTAAAGGCAGCAAGAGATGCATTAAATGGATGGGATCCTACTTATGGATGTTTATATTATTGGAATCCAGCTACAGCTACTAGTCAATGGATCTGGTCTAGACAGGTAACTTTAAAAATTGGTAAGCATTGGTTTGGAATATAGGAGGTAAAAAATGAAAGATAATAGAAAATATTGGATTGCCCCAATTGTTCTAGCTTTTTTATTAGTGGCTTCTATAGCATGGGGATATAATCAATATGAAACTGGAAAAAATCTTGGAATAATTTTAGATAATCATTATCAAAGATTATTTCATGATGTTAAAAGACATGTAGAGGATGTTCAGGTAGGTTTATCAAAAGCTTTAGTAGCTTCCAGTAAGGAGAGAAATATAGAACTATTTTCTCAAATAATGAGTGATGCAAATTTTGCACAGGACAAATTAGGGCAGATGCCTGTATCTCATAGTGAAATAGCAGAAACGGAAAAATTCCTTACTCAGGCAGCAGATTATAGCAATTATTTAATACAGAAACATCTAGATGGTGAGGATATAACTAAAGAACAAAGAAAGACTTTAACAAATTTACAGGAAAACTCATCAGCTTTTAATGGTGAATTAGCAACTTTATATGATAATTTAGGAGATCCTAATTATATATATGGAGTTGCGGCAATGAATATAAAAGATGATGATAAAACAAATAACTCTTTTCAAACTAGTTTGACAGATTTAAGTGAAAATATAGGTGAAACACCTGAATTAATATATGATGGACCCTTTGCAGATCAGGTATTAAATAAAAAGCCAGTAGGTTTAGGTAAAAAAGCGGTAGATGTAGATAAAGCAGCTAAAATTGCAGAAGATTTCTTTGATGGAAAGGTATCAGATATAGAGGCGTTTGAAGAAGGAGAAGATATAGATAGGCTAAAAATCCCAGCATATACGTTTAATCTATACCCAGAAAATCAACAAAAAGATTTAGCAGTAAATATTGGAGTAAGTAAAAAAGGTGGAAGGGTATTATGGTTTTCAAATCCTAGATCAATTACAGAACAAAATATATCAGTTGATGAGGCAGAAGAATTTGCTATGAAATATTTAAAGAAAAAGGGATTTGACAATATGGAATCTAATTATTCCTTAACATATGATGGTAATGTATTATTTAACTTTGCAAATAAGGAAGATGATATCACAATATACTCAGATTTAATTAAGGTAAAGGTAGCATTAGATACAGGAGAAATAGTGGGATTTGATGCTGCAACATATTATTTAAACCATGAAGATAGAGATTTAAATAAACCTAAAATAGATGAAGAAGAAGCATTAGATAAGGTTAATACGGACTTTAAAATAGATTCAACTAGACTAACTTTGATCCCAAAGGGAAAAGAAGAAATATTATGTTATGAGTTTAAAGGAGAACAAGGAGATGGAGATTTTATAATCTATATCAATGCTATGAACGGTAAAGAAGAACAAATATTACAGATAATTAGTAATGATAACGGAACATTAACTTTTTAAAAAAAGACGACAGCCGGAGCTGTCGTTTTTTTAACGAATTTTCTTGAAAGTTGCCAACATATGGTATAAACTACTACTAGATTTAAAATTATAATTTTAGTTATGTAGACGGTAAATTTAAATGTAATAATAAAAAAATATTAAGTAAAATATTATAGGATAAGGTGAGATAATGAGAAAAAAGCGAACATTGTTTTTAGTACTATTAGATATTTTATTCATAAATATCTCTTATGTTTTATCTGTACTTTTAAGATTTGGAGGAAAGGTTCCTAGTCAATTCTTAAATATTAGTCTATATCATGTATTAATTATAACTGGGATAAAGATAAGTATATATTATATATTTAAATTATATAAAAACATTTGGAAATATGCTAGTATAGACGAGTTGATGGGAATTGTTATTGCTGTTTTAGTTGGAAATATTGTTACGGTTACATATATGTCTATAGCTGGGATCTTTTATACTATAAGTTTATCATTAATTGTACCGGCCTTAGAAATTCTATTTATAGGTGGAAGTAGATTTGCATTTCGAGCTATTAAAATGGTGGACAATGGATTTAAACCTAATAAGAATGCTAAGAGAGTAATTATAATAGGAGCAGGGGCAGCTGGAGTAATGACCCTTAAGGAATTAAGAAATCATAGACAGTTATATAGAAAACCACTAGCCTTTATAGATGATGATCCTACAAAGATAGGGAAAATAATTAACAGGGTTCCAGTTTTAGGGGATAGAAAGGATATTGATTGGATTTGTGAGAAATATGATATAGATGAAATAATAATTGCTATTCCTTCAGCTGAAAGAAAAGATATTAAAGATATTATTAAGCAATGTAAAAAGACTAATTGTAAAACTAAAATTTTACCAGGAGTATATGAATTATTAGATGGAAAAATAAGTGTATCTAAGATAAGAGATGTTCAGATTGAAGATTTATTAGGTAGAGATGAGATAAGTCTAGATTTAGAGGAATTATCTAAATTTATTAATGGGAAGAGAGTAATGGTAACTGGAGGTGGAGGGTCTATAGGTTCAGAACTATGTAGACAAATAGTAAATTATTCACCTAAAACATTAATGATTTTAGATATTTATGAAAATAGTGTGTATGATTTACAAAATGAATTATTAAAACAGTATCCAGACTTAAATTTGGAAATATTAATTGCATCTATTAGAGATACTGAAAGAATAGATGAAATAATGTGCAAGAAAAGACCTCAAATAGTATTTCATGCTGCTGCTCATAAACATGTTCCCTTAATGGAATATAATCCAAAGGCTGCTATAAAGAATAATGTATTTGGTACTTTAAATATGGTACAAGCATCTAGTAAGTATGGTGTAAATAAATTTGTAATGATATCAACTGACAAGGCGGTAAATCCAACTAATGTAATGGGGGCAACTAAGAGAATAGGTGAAATGATTATTCAAGCCTTTAATAACTGTAGTAACACAGATTATGTTGCTGTAAGATTTGGAAATGTGTTAGGAAGTAATGGCAGTGTAATTCCTCTATTTAAAAGACAAATTAAAGATGGTGGCCCTGTAACAGTGACAGATAAGAGGATAGTTAGATATTTTATGACTATACCTGAAGCATGTCAATTAGTTTTACAATCTGGTTCAATGGCTACTGGTGGTGAAATATTTGTTTTAGATATGGGAGAGCAGGTTAAAATAGTGGATTTAGCTAAGGATTTGATACGTCTATCAGGTTTTAAACCTGATGTTGATATCCAGATTAAATTTATAGGTCTAAGACCTGGGGAAAAATTATATGAAGAGATTTTATTAAATAAAGATGAAATGGCAGAAACTTCTCATAACAAAATATATATAGAAAAGCCTAAAGAGTTTAAATATAATGATATAATGGAATACATGGGTTTATTAAATGAAGCTTTAAAAAAGAATAATAGAGAAGATATCAGATCTGTAATTCAATCTATAGTACCAAGCTATCAACCATATGTACCAGATTTAATGATAGAAGAATCTGCAACTGAGATTAATCCTAAGGAGATTACTATAGAAGAATGTGTATAGAAAGATAAATTATATGGAAGGGTTGAAATAATGGAAGAGGTTAGTCTGCAGGAATTATTTAGTATATTGAAGAAAAGATTACTATTGATTATATTATTAACTGTAATATCAGTTATTATAGCAGGTATAGTAAGTTTTGCTATTTTAAAACCAGAATATGAGACCTTTACTACTTTAATGGTAGGAAATTCGAAAGATCATAAATTAGAAGGAGAAATAGATTATGATGACTTATTATTAAATCAGAAACTAGTTCATACATATGGTGTATTAGTAGAGAGTAGAGATGTATCTGATAAGGTAATTGGGAACTTAGACTTAGATATAAGTTATAAAACTTTTAGTGATAAAATAAGTGTGAATTTAGTGGAGGATACAGAAGTAATCAAAATTGAAGTTAAAGATAGGGATCCAGTTATGGCTGCTAAGATAGCTAATGAGACTGCAGATGTATTTATGGATAGTGTAATTAAGTTTATGAATGTAGAAAATGTCCAAGTTATAGATAGAGCTCAAACACCAGAAAACCCTACAAAACCAAGACCTGTATTGAATATGGCTATTGCAGGTGTATTAGGAATTATGATAGGAATATTTATAACCTTTTTATTAGAATTCCTAGATAACACCATAAAAACACCAGAAGATATAGAAAAATATTTAGAATTATCTAATATGGGATCTATACCTAAGATAGAAAAGAAAATGGTCTTAGTATCATTGACAGATCCTAAATCTCCTGTAACAGAAGCATTTAGAACTTTAAGGACTAATATTCAGTTTGCTAATATAGATAAAAAATTAGAAACTATAATAGTTACTTCTTCTACATCAGATGAAGGTAAAAGTACTATTTCTTCCAACATATCCAGTGTCATGGCTCAAGAGGACAAAAAGGTACTATTAATAGATTGTGATTTAAGAAAGCCTAAGATTCATGAGATATTTAGAATAAGAAATGGAGAGGGCCTTACTAATATATTGGTAGGAGATAAGACATTAGAAGAGGTAGCCAATAGATATGTAGGTTTAGATAATCTTCATATAATTACCTCTGGGCCTATTCCACCAAATCCTGCAGAATTATTAGGATCTAATAAGATGGAAGAATTTATAGAAAGAGTAAAAAAAGAATATGATAGGATAATACTAGATACACCACCTGTAGGTGTAGTAACTGATGCTGCTGTACTTTCAAGAATAGTAGATGGTCTAATTTTAGTAGCTGCATCAGGTCAAACTGATATAGAAGATCTTGTCAGAGGTAAAGAATTATTAGACAAGGCAGGTTCTAATATTATAGGGACTGTGTTAAATAAAGTTTCTATAAAAAATAAATCCTATTATGAGTATTATTATGGGTATTATGGAGAAGATGTGAACCTAAAGCAAAAAAGGAGTCGAGCTAAGTAATGATAGATATTCACTCGCATATTCTCCCAAATGTTGATGATGGTTCTAGGGATATTTTTATGTCTATAGAAATGGCCAAACTATATTTACAAAATGGGATTAAAAGAGTTATAGCGACACCACATTATATTCAAGGAAGTATGGATAATATTGTAAAAGATAATAAGAAATCTCTAGCTATGTTAAATAAGGAGTTATCTAGAGAAGGTCTTGATTTAGAAGTAGTCTTAGGAAATGAGATCTATCTATCAATAAGTACTGTTAATGATATCTTAGATAATAAGGTAAGCACTTTAAATGGTACTAGATATGTATTAATAGAATTACCTATGTATGATATTCCCTTATATATGGAAAATGTATTGTATGACTTGCAAATAGAAGGTTTTGTACCTATAATTGCCCATCCTGAAAGAAATACAAAAATAATAGAAGATCCAAATATTTTATATAATTATATAAATAAAGGAGTATTAGGACAATTAAATCTTCCTAGTTTAGAAGGTATGTATGGAAGTAAGGTTAAGTCTACTGCAGAGATATTATTGAAGCATAAAATGATTCATTTTGTTGGTACCGATGCTCATAGGAATAGAAAGAGGTCTCCTAATGTAAAAAAAGGATTAGAAATATTAGAATCTTTAGTGGATAAAAAGGATTTCCAAAACATATCCTATAGAAATGGGAGAAATGTATGGGAAGATAAATTAATTAAAGTGGAAGATCCAATTTTATATGAACCTAAATTTAAAGGATTATTTAATTTGTTTAAAAGGAAATGAATAAGTAATGTAGAAGAGTTTAGAATAGATAGTGAGATATATCGGATAGAAGCTAGATAATGATTATTCTTCTATCCGATTTATTATACTCTTAAGGAGATTATTATTATGAAGAAAAAAAGTATTGCACAATCGGCAACTATGATAGCTACATTTACCTTAATTAGTAAGGTATTAGGTTTTTTAAGAGAAGTGTTGATAGCCTCCAGATTTGGATCTAGTATGGAAACAGATACTTATTTTGTAGCAATGACTGCTACTGTAATAGTTATGGGGACTATAGGGGGAGCTTTAAATACTACTCTAATTCCTATATTTTCTGAAATAAAACAAAGTGGAGGAAGGGAAGCACAAAAAAATTATTTAAATAACATTTTAAATTTAATTTTCTTAACTACAGTAGTACTAGGATTAATAGCCTTTATCTTATCACCAATGATTATAAGAGTATTAGCTAAGGGGTTTGAGGGTGGACAGTTTAATCTGGCAGTAAAATTGAATAGAACAGGACTTCCTATAATTGTATTTCTAGGGTTTACATATGTCTTTTCTGGATATCTACAAAGTAATGAAATATTTGGGCCACATGCTATTATGGGAATTCCTTATAATTTAGTTTTCCTTATATACTTACTATTTTTTAGTAATAAATCAAACATATCAACTTTAATGGTAGTTAGTGTATTAGCATCATTAACACAAGTTTTAATTCAAGTTCCAGCAGTTAGACATAGTGGATATAAGTACTCTTTGAGGATAGATATGGAGGATCCTTATTTAAAAAAGGCTATATTTTTAGTAGTCCCAGTATTATTAGGATCTGCTGTTCATCAAATAAATGCAATAGTTGATAAAACTCTAGCCTCTGAATTAGTAAAAGGTAGTATATCTGCTTTAACTTATTCATCTAGGATAAATGAACTTGTAATTTCAGTATTTGTAATGGCAATTACCACTGTTATATTTCCTATGTTAAGTCAAGCTTTTTCCCAAAGGAATAAAAAACAAGTCAAAGATATTTTAAACAAAGGAGTAAATATCATATTATTAATAACTATACCAGCTACTATAGGTATGATATTGTTAGCAGAGCCAATAGTACGTATATTCTTTGAAAGAAATGCTTTTGATTCTCAGGCTACTTTAATGACTAGTGGGGCTTTAATCTTTTATTCTATTGGTCTAGTTGGGTCTTCACTTAGATTAATGTTAAATAAGGTGTTTTATTCATTTCAAGACACAAAAACTCCGATGATAAATGGAGGTATAGCAGTTCTATTAAATATAATTTTAAACTTATTATTAATAAAGCCAATGGGGCATAAAGGCTTGGCTTTAGCAACTAGTATATCGGCAATTATAGCTACATTATTATTGTTTATAGATTTAAGAAAAAGTTTAGGACCTATAGGATTAATGAATATGTTGAGAACATTTTTAAAGACCTTATTTGCATCT
>DATGUA010000019.1:0-26285 GCA_035301545.1 Tissierellaceae bacterium
TAATAAGGAATTTGGAAATGATATAGCTGAGGTTTGTGACTATGCAATATTAGTAGGGGAAAAAAGAACTAAACCTATTTATCAAGGATTAATAGAGGCTAATTATGATGAGTCTAATATATTTGTAGTAAATACTTTAGAGGAAGCATCTGACCAAATCGGAAAAATTGCAAGACCGAGAGATGTAGTATTATTTGAAAATGATTTACCAGATAATTATACTGAATAGGAGGATAATAAATAAAAAGAGTAGGAGCAATATTTGATGGAAGAAAGAGTGGTAGAACCAAGAGAAATTAATTGTTCAGCAATGGGATAGGATGAAGAAGTTATAATATCTTATGTAAAGAACCACTTGGTTAGTAAGATATATTAAGTTTTAATGATAAATATGTATGATTTTAATTCAAATCTTTTTAATAGGATTAAATATGGTGGGAAATTATAAAGCTAATGAATATATAGGAGCGTAAGTTGACAAACTACCTCTCAAGGGAGGGTCAAAGATGAGTATTAGAGAAAAAATAGTAGAGTATATTAATGAGGAAGATTATAAACCTCTTTTAAAAGAGGAATTAATAGTTAAATTTAATATTGAATTAGACCAAAAGAAGGAATTCTATCAAGTATTAGATAGTCTAGAAAAAGAAGGTTTAATAATTAAAACAGCTAATGAAAAATATGGACCAATAAATAGTGAGTATTTAGTAGTAGGAATATTAGAAGGACATGAGAGGGGTTTTGGATTTGTTATTCCGACAGATCCAGATAGAGAAGATATATTTATCCCTGCAGAAAGTATGGAAGGTGCAATGCATGGAGATAAAGTAATAACTAATGTTATCAAAAAGCCTGAAGGAGATAGAAAGGAAGAGGGGGCTATTATTAGAATACTAGAAAGAGGGAACGAATATCTAGTAGGTACCTTTGAAAAGAGTAGAAACTTTGGATTTTTGATTCCAGATAATAAAAAAATATTCTATGATGTATTTATACCTAAATCTTCAATGAAAAAAGCTAAAAACAAAGAAAAGGTAGTAGTAGAAATAACTAAATGGCCAAGGCCAAGGAGAAATCCTGAAGGAAAAGTAGTAGAAGTTTTAGGACCTTTAGATCAAAAAGGTACAGATATACTATCTATCATAAGAGAATATGATCTACCAGAAAAATTTCCTTCTGAAGTAGGAGATTATGCATCAAATGTAGAACAAACAATATCAGAAGAAGAATTAGAAAATAGAGTAGACCTGCGAGATAAGAAAACATTTACCATAGATGGACTTGATGCAAAAGATTTAGACGATGCTATATCTATAGAATTATTAGAAAATGGAAATTATTTATTAGGAGTTCATATAGCAGATGTATCTCATTATGTTAAACAAGGTAGTCCATTAGATAAAGAAGCATATAATAGAGGTAATTCGGTATACTTAACAGATAGAGTAGTCCCTATGTTGCCTGAAGAACTATCAAATGGAATATGCTCTTTAAATCCTAATGAAGATAGATTAACATTATCTGTAACTATGGAAATAGATAAAGATGGAAATGTAGTAAAACACAGGGTAGAAGAAACTGTAATCAATAGTAAAGCAAGATTAGTATATGATGATATATCTGATTATCTAGAAAATAAAGATGAAGAACCTAAAGATATACTGAAAGATCTTTTAGAAGAATTAGATTTTATGGAAGAATTAACGGAAATATTAAGACAAAAAAGAGAAAATAGAGGAAGTATTGATTTTAATTTCCCAGAGGCTATGATACTTTTAGATAAAGAGGGATTTCCTACAGATATAAAGAAGATGGACAGAAGAATTGCTAATAGAATGATAGAAGAATTTATGTTAGTAACTAATGAAACTGTATCAGAACAATCATATTGGAGCCAAATACCTTTTCTATATAGAGTCCATGAAGAACCTTCAGAAGAAAAGATAGCTATATTTAATAGTTTTATTCGTAATTTAGGCTATCGTTTAAAAGGGAAAGATATTCATCCTAAAGAATTACAATTACTAACTAAGGAGATTGAAGGTAAAAGAGAAGAAATAGTAATAAACACTTTATTATTAAGATCACTAAAGAAAGCTAAATATAGTAGTGAACCAGATATACATTTTGGTTTAGCATCTAATTATTATAGTCATTTTACTGCCCCAATTAGAAGATATCCAGATTTAGTAATTCATAGAATACTAAAAGAGCAACTAAGAGGAAAGCTAAATAGAGATAGACAAGACTATTTAGAAACTACATTACCAGAGATAGCAAAACATACTTCTATGACAGAAAGAAGAGCAGAAGAAGCAGAAAGAGAAGTAGAGGATATGAAAAAGGCTCAATATATGATGGATAAGGTAGGTCAAACTTATAAAGGAGTAATATCCTCATTGACTAATTTTGGGATGTTTGTTCAATTAGATAATACTATAGAAGGATTAGTACATTTTAATAGTATGATAGATGATTTTTATCATTTTGATGAAGAAAATTATTATCTAATAGGGGAAAAAACTCACAATATATATAGACTAGGAGATGTAGTAAAAATTGAAGTAGTAGGTGCAGATATAGCTAGAAGGGTTATAGATTTTGAATTAATAGAAAAGTTAGATGAAGAAGACTAAATATATTCTATTTAACTTAAGGGAAATGTGATGAAGGTGATATAATGAAAAAAGGTGGAATAAAAAGAGTAGCAACTAATAGGAAAGCTAGACATGAGTATTCTATAGAAGATACTGTAGAAGCTGGAATAGTCTTAAAAGGTACTGAAGTAAAGTCTATTAGACAAGGAAGAATTAATATTGGAGATGCATATGCAAGTGTAGATGGAGGAGAAGCCTATGTTCATAATATGCATATAAGTCCTTATGAAGAAGGAAATATCCACAATGTGGATCCTATAAGAAAAAGAAAGCTATTACTTCATAAGAGACAGATACTAAGGCTAGGACAAGATGTAACATTAAAAGGATATACATTAGTTCCTTTATCAGTTTATTTTAAAAATGGAAAAGTAAAACTAGAATTAGCTACTGCAAAAGGTAAAAAGCTATATGATCGAAGACAAGATATAGCAAAACGAGATGCAGATAGAAGGATGAGACAACATTCAACAGATAAATATAATTGGTAAAATATTTCCTGGGAATAATCCTAGGAAATTTTTATGTTTATTTTAAGGTAAGTGGAAAGAAATTAATCTAGTGGAAGGATGACTTCTAATAAAACGTAGTTTTCGTTTTTTAGCGGAAGACCTCACTATATTAATTTCTTGGAATGGTTTACCTATATATAACTAATGTACCTGCTAAGTTAAGGAGTTACTTTAAATCCAATTATCAAATTTATTAATATACCATCTTTTTACTATTTCTGTTAATACAGAATATGCTACTATAATCCCAATTAGCCATGGGAAATAACTAGCTGGTAGTGGAACAAATCCTAGATATGTTCCAAAAGCTGTGAAAGGTATTACAAGACCTATTCCCATAATTATTGCTGTCATTGCCATAACAGGAGTAGATGCTCTACTTTGTATAAAAGGAATTTTCCTGGTTCTGATAAAGTGTACTATTAAGGTCTGTGTTAATAGACCAACTAGGAACCATCCTGATTGGAATAAAGGTGCCATTTCCGGGGTATTCGCCTTAAATACAAACCACATTACCGCATATGCAACTATATCAAATATAGATGATATAGGACCTATATATATCATAAACTTACCTATCTCATCTGCATTCCATTGTTGAGGTTTATCTAAATATTCTTCGTCCATATTATCCCAAGGAATAGCAATTTGAGATATACTATACATTAAATCTTGAGTTAATAATTGTATAGGTAACATAGGTAGAAATGGTAAGAATGCACTAGCTACCAATACACTAAATACATTACCAAAATTAGAACTTGCAGTCATCTTAATATATTTGATAATATTACCAAATACTCTTCTACCTTCAACTATACCTTCCTCTAATACGTTTAAATCTTTCTCAAGCATTATAATATCTGCTGATTCTTGAGCTATATCTACTGCAGTATCTACAGAAATACCTACATCAGCTTGTTTCAATCCTTGAGCATCATTTATTCCATCTCCTAAAAAACCTACTACATGATCATTGTCTTGTAAAACTGAAATAATTCTTTCTTTTTGAATAGGAGATAGTTTAGCTATAATTTGTGTTTTACATGCTAATTCATATAATTCTTTATCATCAATACCCTCAATATCTGAGCCAAGAATAATATTTTTTGTAGAAATACCTACATCACTAGCTATCTTTTGAGTTACTATTTCATTATCTCCAGTTAAAATTTTTACATTTACACCATGTTTATGTAAGGCAGTAATTGCAGATTCTGAAGAAGCCTTTGGTGGATCTAAGAATCCCATATATCCGATAAGAACCATATCACTTTCGTCTTTAACACCAAATATATCTATATCAGGAACATCGTTTTTTTGTGCTACACCTAAAACCCTCATTCCATCTGCATTAAGCTCTCTTACAGTTTTAAATACCCTATCTTTTAATTCATTAGTAATAGGTAATACATCTCCATTAACTTCTACATATGAACATATAGAAATCATTTCTTCCATAGCACCTTTAGTTATTAGCTGTCTTTTATTTCCTTCGCTTTTTACTACTACAGACATTCTTCGTCTATTAAAATCGAAAGGAATTTCGTCTACTTTTTTATATTTATGAGTAGCATCACCTAAATTGACTTTCTTTGCTCTACTAATTACTGCTTTATCTAATAAGTTTTTCAATCCAGTTTGATAATAACTATTTAAAAATCCATGTCTTAGAACTCTATCATTTTCCTTACCAGATATATCTAAATAATTTTCCAGTATAATTTCGTCTTCAGTAAGTGTGCCAGTTTTATCAGTACATAATATATCCATTGCACCAAAGTTTTGTATAGAATTAAGCCTTTTAATAATAATCTCTTGTTTAGATAGAGAGTTAGCTCCTTTAGCTAGATTTGTAGATACTAGAGTAGGAAGCATTTCAGGTGTTAGCCCTACAGCTATAGATATTGAAAATAGTAATGCATCCAACCAATCACCTTTAGTAATTCCATTAACTAAAAATACTATAGGAACCATAACCAACATAAAACGAATTAACAAAATACTAACACTTTTTACTCCTTCTTCGAAACTAGTCTCTCCAATATCCTCAGTAAGGGATTCAGCAATACTGCCAAAATAAGTATTATTTCCAGTTTGTAATACTACACCTTTAGCAGAACCACTGACAACTATAGTACCCATTAAAGCTATATTATCTAAATCTGATAGATTTTTATTCCTATCAGATTTACTAATAGTTGAGAATTTTTCAATTGGCTCAGACTCACCTGTTAAAGAAGATTGACTGATAAATAAGTCTGTAGATTCTATAATTCTCATATCAGCAGGAATTAAATCTCCAGCTGCTAAATGTATTATGTCACCTGGAACTACCTTTGACATAACTATTTCAGTAGCTTCATTTCCACCTCTTTGTATAGCAGTGGTGGTAGGAATTAAATCTCTCAGATTATCGGCGGTTACCTGAGATTTATACTCCTGAGTAAATCTTAATACAACACTAATAATAATCATTATTGATATAATAATTATAGTAGCCCAACTCTGTTCTGCTGCAGCAACAAATGCCACATCTGTAAAATAAGAGAAGAATACTATAGCTATTAGTATCAATGAAAAAGGATCTAAAAAAGCTCTTAATAAATATAGATACCATGGCTTACTTTCATCATAAACTATTTTATTAGATCCATAAATATCTAATCTATCAGCAGCTTGTATAGGAGATAATCCATTAATAGAAGTATCTAAATCCTTAATAACAGTATCTATATCTCTTTCCCCTGCATTATGGATATCAGATACTATCTCCTTTTTATCTTTTAAGATTTTACTTTTCATTTCAAACACCTCCAAAAAATTAAAAAAATTCCACCAAAACTTGAAGTGGAATGAAGAGGGTTCCGTTCAAGTTTTGGCTCTATATAGCATTAAAATTGCATTAGGTTAAGCCTTACGACAAAACCTGCTAACCGTGCAGAATGTTTCCATCCTTTTACGGCAACAACCTATATCCATATAGTAACCTCACCTACCGAGATTATTTAGTTACTATTACACTCTACAATCTATATTAAAGCTTGTCAAGTATTCCATCTAGATGATATCGATTTCATATTATAATTGATAGATATATTTATTAATTTATATTACCCCTATAAATTAGATGACAGACAAGTATGAGAGAACTTTCAAAAGTTCATATAATTTAATTAATATACTTTATTATTTATTTTCGTCTACTATCACTTGAATACTCTAAGTATAATATGTGATAATTATATATAGGTAAGTGAGGACTTATATAATAAATTCCAAATTCCTTGATAAATTAAGGAAACAATTGAAAAAGCATAATGTAATACTAATATATGGTGCTAAAGATAAAAAATAATCAGGCTGTAGTTTTAAAAGAATGGGCTGAGGAAAAGTTAGAAAATAAAGTAAATATAAAAGGAGAATACATGGAAGATAAAAAAGTTATATATGGAGATTTAGGATTATTATTTGTAGCAATAATTTGGGGGGCAGGATTTGTCTTTACTAAAAATGCATTAAATATTATAACCCCTTTTTATATAAATGGGCTTAGATTTTTAATCGCAGCTGTAGCTTTAACTATTATATCGTTTAATAAGATCAGAAAGATTAGTAAAAAAGAAATCAAATCGGGAATTATAGTAGGATTTTTTATGTTTCTAGGATTTACCTTTCAAACTCTAGGTATTAGATATGTTACTACAGGGGTTTCAGCTTTTATTACTGCATCTAATGTAGTGATGGTACCATTTATGTATTGGGTATTGACTAAAGTAAGACCTAATAAATTTGATATTATGGGAGCTATACTATGTTTTTTAGGTATAGGAATCCTTAGTTTTAACAAAAATATTGGAGTTGGGATTGGGGAATTTTTAACCTTTTTATGTGCTATAGGATTTGGTCTCCAAATAGTATCAGTAGGTATATTCGCCAAAGATGTAGATCCTTTTGTATTATCTACTATACAATTTTATTTTGCATCTATATTATCTTTCATTATTGCGTTTATATTTGAACCACCTATGACCTCTGTTACTTCAGATATGATTGTTCCCATATTATATTTAGGATTAGTAAGCTCTATGTTAGGATTTACAATACAAAATATTGCACAAAGGCATACTCCTTCTACTCATGCAGCTATAATTTTAAGTCTTGAATCTATTTTTGGCAGTATATTTGGAATTCTATTATTGGGAGAGTTAATAACTAAAAGGTTTGTAATCGGAAGTCTTATAATACTTATATCTGTAATAATTACAGAAACTAGGTTAGAATTTTTATATAATAAAGAAGAGGTTGGATAAATCAATATTTAATGTAAAAGATAAAGAAAATCTATGGAATGTAGATGAGGAATATTTCCTAAATTATAAAAATATCAAAGAATAAATTAGATTTAAATTAATATATGGAAAATAAGAAGGGATAATATTATCCCTTCTTATTAATATTTTCTAAAGATATATTAATCTGGAAAAACTGTATTACATTGAGGTGGACTTATAGGAGCTCCACATTGCTCAACTAATTCTTCTCGTGGTGTAGATAGATCAGCTGGGACATTTATTGATATTGGTGTTATAGATTGAATACTTTGACAGGTAAATAACTCTATATCAAAATCTGTAATGGCTCCAGTATCATCTCTATTAATAACTGCTAAGCAGGAAAAATCTGAAATTCTAACAGAAATAGTAGTTCCTTCAGGTGCACATAAGAAGGCAGTCTCTACAAAATTAAATGGAATTGGATCTGATGTTATAAGAAACAGGTTTCCTGTACCAGGGTTAACACCACTAACTTCTAAAACAGCATAAAGGGTTTTTCTAAATCTAACGCGTTGAAGAGTTATTATTTCTCCTTGCCTATCTACTTGTCTATCTTGTCTAGGTGTGATTTCTTCTATATCAACTACTGTATTGACTGGTATTGGATCTCCATCTTCATCAGTTAAGATACAATTAGCGTCAACATTTGTAGCATTAGCAGGTAAAGCTATTGGTAAGTCTCCAACTAGAATGTTTGTAGATCCAGTTGCATCACCAACAATCCAATCATATATTTTTTCAGCATTAATATTAAAGGTTTCACTAATATTTTGTTTATTTGTTTTACTCATAATTTTCATTCCTTTCATATATTATAACTACAGTACTAGTATATGCTTGTCTACTAATATTCGTGATTATTCACAAAAAGATAAATTAATTCATATAATGATATGTGTACTTATATTATTTGGAAGGGGTAGATATTAGTATGAATGATCAAATTCAAGATAATCGAGTAAGAATATTAGAAATGCAAGTAATGGAATGTAAAAAAGAAATTAATTTAATACTGGAAGCAAATGAAAGATATTTTTATCTAATAGAAAGTCTTATTAAGTTTTTAGCTAATAAAAATGATGAAGAGTCAAAATTAAATAATAAAGAACTGCTAGATATGAAGAATTTTAGAAAAGACTTAGCTGATATTAAGGATGAGATTATATTCTTAAAAGATGAAATAAAATCTATTCAAAGTAATGAAGAAAAAGTTCATAATAAATTTATAGACATCTCTAATTCAAATTCAGAAGATATAAATAAACTTGAAGAAATAATTAAGGACATTTATAGACCAATAGATTACAATGACAATGATAATGATACTAATGATAATGATGCTAATGACAATGATACAAATGATAATGATACATCAAAGATAGAGGAAAATTCTCAGGAAGAATATAGAGATTTTAATACTGAAGATGAATATATAGATGGGAGTTATCAAATAGATAGATTTAGTTCTGAACATATAGAAAATAAAGAAAGTCAAAATCAAGAAATAGAAGAAGAAGAAAAAAGAAGTAGTTTATCTTCATTTCTCTTTAATAGAGATGAATAAAATAATAGATAGACATAATTAATACTAAAAAATATATGACTAAAAAGGTTGCTTAGTAATTGATTGATCAGTTATTAAACAACCTTTTTGTGCTTTTAAAAGATCTTATTAAAAAGCCATGTTCAATAAAATAACTCAAAGATTTCAGACCTAAAATTAAAATGTAGGAGAATAATATAGAAATAAATTAATAGAATATTAATATAAGATTAATTTATATTCTAATACTAAAAAGATTAACAAAATTTAAATAGTAGACCTATAAATATACTGAAAGTTTGTACCATTTGCACAAAAGAGATGATAGATAGTATAGTAGGACACTTAATTTAGTAACTAAAATATAATAGGAGGAGTGATTTTATGTCTAAGCAAGAATATCCTTGGTTTATTAAAGAGGATGTAGATGGATTTTTTTCATTATTCCAGAATAATTTAGCTAATTTTGTAGTGATTGCAATTTCGATGATAGCTATGGGATATCCGGCTGATATTGTATATGGAAGAGTTATCCCAGGTGCTGCTATTAGTGTATTATTTGGAAATCTTTATTATGCTAATATGGCTAGAAAATTAGCTGAAAAAGAGGGTAGGACTGATGTAACAGCTCTATCTTATGGAGTTAGTACACCACCGATGTTTATCTACCTATTTGGAATACTAAAACCAGCATTAGATTTAACAGGTGATCCAGAGATAGCATGGAAAATTGGATTAGCTGCTACTTTCCTAGGTGGAGTAGTTGAGGTTTTAGGTAGCTTAATTGGAAATTGGATGAGAAAAAACCTTCCACGAGCTGCTATGTTAGGTGCTTTAGCAGGAGTTGCTTTTGCTGTAATAGGAGGGCAAATGTTTTTTAATACTTTTGAAGCACCAATAATTGGGGCTTTTGTACTTATAACAATATTAATAGGATTTTTAGCTAAGAAACAGATGCCTTTCAAAATACCTACATCTCTATTTGCAATAGTAATAGGTACAGTACTAGCATATGTAGTAGGGGAAGCCAATCCAAATGCAATAGCTGAAGGTGCATCAACTATAGGTTTTTATCCACCTCTACCTACTCTTGCTGTTATAGATGGCTTTAGACATTTATTTGGAACTATGATAGGCTTATTAGCAGTATTAATTCCTATTTCAGCTTATAACTTCATCGAGACTATGAATAATGTCGAAGCAATGGCCTCTGCTGGTGACGACTATAATGTTACAGAGACATTAGTTGTAGATGGAGTAGGTACAATTATAGGAAGTTTATTTGGAAGTACTTTCCCAACTACTGTATATCTTGCATCTATTAGTGCAAAATGGATGGGTGCAGGAAGAGGATATTCTATAGTAAATGGATTTGTATTTTTAATTACTGCTACATTTGGGGTTATTGCTGCTATGTCAAAGATTATACCATTATCAGTAATATCACCTATATTAGTATTTGTAGGTATGTCAATGGTGGCTCAAGCTTTCACAGCAGTAAAAGAAAGTCACTACCCAGCTGTTGTATTAGCAATGTTTCCAGCTTTAGCTAATTATTTAGCCAGTAACTTTGCTGATGTAGGAGATGCTCTAGCAACAGAAGTATCAGCTTCTGTACTACCATTAAGTCAAGGATTTATGTTCGTAGCTATTATATGGGGGGCCATATTAGCCTATTCAATTGATGGAGATCTACGGAAAGCAGGAAATACCTCATTTATAGGAGCCATATTAGCATCAATAGGATTTATCCATGCTCCACAATTAGCCTTTTTATATGATTATAAATATACTTTAGCTTATATAGTAGTAGGTGGAGCTCTTTGGATATATAGTGTAGTATTAACAGAGCCAGAAGATGAAGCTGAGAGGCTGAAAAATCAAATAGCTACAGATTAATAATAGGAAATGAAATAATTTAAATTTAGTCTAGATTCTAAACTTATTTTACTACTCTTTAAAGAAATTTAATTTCTTGTTTAATTGCTATTATAGGGAAAGATTCCTCTGATTATTGCTTATTATCATAAACAATATTATATCAAAGGTCTTTCCTTTTTTATATTTTTATATGAGAAAAGTACTATTTCATATCAAATTATCAAGTGGTAGTCAATATTATAATTTTAAGATTTATTTTCTTCTAATATACACCATCCTAAAAAAGCATATATAATAAAAAACTATAAATAATCTAATAATAAATAAGACATATAATTGCTCAATATTTTAAATTATAATAACTAATTATATCTTAAATTAATATTTTTCAGAAGTATTTATATATTTATATTATATTTAAATTAATATTAATTAGTTTAAAATTTAGAAATATTATTTGATAATAATAAAAATGACTTATATTATGGTAGATATTACATATCCTCCATATTTGACATAGTGGCATAACCTTGCTATAATTATGTATACAATAAATGACTTATGATTTTAATCTATGGGGACGAATCTGGTTTCGATGGGGATGTGGAATCGAGAATAGCGAGTCGTTGTCGCCAAGCAACGTAAAAAGTGGCAAAAAGATTTAAACGCAAACGAAGATAATTTTGCATTTGCAGCTTAATTAAAGCTGTTCGTCTTACTCGAGTAGCCCACGGCTTGGGATAAGACGCCAACTTAGTGGGGAACCGAGCTAGGCAAAGCTTTGAGCCTAGAACGGAACTTATGAAGCTACCAAAACTGAAATCCTGTCAGTAGGAGTTCAGTAGAGGGAATCTTAAACTACTGACTGCACTCGGAGAAATTCTTGTGGAAATATCTTCACACGTGGGTTCGACTCCCACCGTCTCCACCATACATAGAGAAAAAGACTCTAGTGATCATCACTAGAGTCTTTTTAATATTTATTTTCTATTCCAGAATCTTTTTTGTGCAATTGCAGCTACAAATTCATCTTCAAAGTTATCATTATTGTCAGCATGTACAACACCTTCTGGATTATCATTTTCCATTTTATCTATTAAAGATTTTCCAGTCGATGCTATACCTATTGGTTTATAATGTTTATATCCATCATAGTAAAATTCCATAATAGATTGTTCAAATTCTTTTTGTTTATCTGATTTACCTCCAACAATGTAGAATGAGTCATATAAAACTGGGAATTTTGATGTAAAAGTTTCATCTACTTCTAATTGAGTGCCATCATCTCCTGTAACTATACCTAATTTTTGACTAACAATATCTACAAATACTCTATGATCTTTTACTACCTCTAAAACCCTTTTTACTTCTTTACTGTTAAACCCATCTCCGATTAATACAGCAAGCTTCTGTGTATCAGCATAACTATTTGTATTAGCCATACTAAGGGCTGGAGAAGTGTTAGTTACATTGACATGAGAATTTTTAGGAGCTTCTACACCAATATTTTCAGCAATAGTAGTTGCCATTTCCTTATCTACATTAGCCCACATTTCAACATTTTCTTCTTTAATATCTTTACGTTTTACATATTGAAGATGATAAATAAATGTATCTACTAAATCTTTTTTCTCAAAATCAGCTAAGCTATTCCAAAATAATCTTGCTTGTGAAAAATGGTCTTTAAATGATTCACTAGGAGCTTCACTACTGATATATCCTTCTACTTTTTCAGGATAATGTACATAACCACCTTCCTCTGCAGAAGATTCTTCTGGAGTATTGGCAGCTAATGAATTCTTATGGTAATTTACATAATCAATATCGATTCTATACTTAGAATGACCGTCTCGATTATTAGTATTTATTTGAGAAATAGGTCTATTTATTGGTATTTCATTAAGATTTCCAGTTCCAAGTCTATGGTAATCTGTATCTCTATAAGCAAATAGTCTCCCTTGCAAAACAGGGTCATTAGAAGGATGAATTCCTGGAACAAGAGTAGCAGGATCAAAAGATGATTGTTCTTCTTCTGCAAAGAAATTATTTACTAATCTATTTAATGTTAAATTACCTATGATTTCAACAGGGATTATTTCCTCTGGCCACAATTTGGTAGAATCTAAAACGTCAAAATCATATTTAAATTCATCTTTCTCAGGAATTAATTGTACTCCTAATTCATATTCAGGATAAGCACCATTTTCTACTGCTTCTACAATATCTCTACGATGAAAATCTGGATCAACTCCACCAATAATACCAGATTCATCTAATAATAGAGAATGAACTCCAAGTTTAGGTTTCCATGTAAATCTTGCAAATGTTGATTTACCTTCCTTATTTACAAATCTAAAAGTATTAATAGGCCATCCTTCCATCATTCTCCAACTTCTAGGACGTCCTCTAAGAGACATAAGCCACATTACCATATGGGCTGATTCTTGATTACTTACTACATAATCCCAAAATTCATTATGAGCTACAGTAGCTTGTGGTATATCTGTAATTGGATTTGGTTTTGCTGCATGAACTACATCCATAAATTTTATAGCATCTGCAAGTATGAAACAAGGAAATTGTAAAGATAACATATCATAATTTCCTTCTTGAGTATAAAATTTAACTGCAAATCCACGTATATCTACGGCAGTATCTTTAGAACCCTTACTACCGATAAAATTAGAAAATCTAGTAAAGACTGGAGTTATAGTACCAGGTTTCTGTAGAAAGTCTGCTACAGTATATTCTTTCATAGATTTAGTAAGTTCAAAATCACCATATAATCCAAAGCCTCTAGCATGAACAAGCTTTTCAGGAATTCTCTCTCGACTAAGACGAGATTGTTTTCTATAAAAGTGACTATCCTGAAGTAGTAAAGGTCCACGTTTTCCAGCTCTTAAACTCCATCTATCATTAGAAATTTTGAAGCCAGTGTCACTTGTCATTTTCTTGTCTGCACCAGTGCTATTTTCCCGATGATGTTCCAGTTGTTCTTGCTTTTCATTATCATTAACTGGAGGAGTGTTTTCTTCTTTATTCATATTATGCCATCCTTTCATAAGTATAATTAAACTATTTCTGTATTATTGTGATCATAATGTCCAAATTTATACAATTCTTCAATTTGTTTTATTAAAGACTATGTGATTAAAGATATTATGAATATACTTTATATGTGATAAGACAAGTATAAAATTGTGCTTATGGTATAATAATTATATTATGTAGAATATACAGGGAGGAAGATGATGGAAAAAACATTTATAATGATAAAAAGTGATGGAGTAGAAAGAGGATTAATAGGAGAAATTATAAATAGAATAGAGAAAAAAGGATTTAAAATTTTAAAAGCTAAACTATTTCAACCAGATAGAGCATTAGTAGAAGAACATTATAAAGAACATGGTGAGAAACCATTTTTTAATGAATTAGTAGATTATATATTAGAAGGACCTGTTATGGCTTTACAAGTAGAGGGTGAAGATTCAATAAAAGTCATGCGTAATATGATAGGAGACAAAGATCCAAAAATAGCTACCCCTGGATCTATAAGAGGAGATTTTGCTAATTCTATAACTAAAAATATAATTCATGGATCTGATTCTTCTGAAAGTGCAGATCGTGAGTTAAAATTATGGTTTAAATAGATTTAAAATTCCATAAATATCCATAAACTTAAAATCGAAAAATCATTGACAAAACTTGATTTATCTACCTTCATATATGATAGGTTAATGGACAAAATAGAATTATAAATATTTTCTACATTTAATTAATGATTTTTAGATTAAAGATTATTTATGAAAATCTAAGTATGAAAGGAGAATGTTTATGGATACTTTGACTATACAAGACTTACAAAAATTAGTAGATTTAGAAGATGAACAATTTATATCTATTTATATGCCAACATACAGTAGTGGAGTAGATATAAGACAAAATCCAGTAAGATTGAAACAATTATTAAGAAAGGCAGAAGCTGAACTTTATAATTTAGAGATGAGAAAAGAAGAAATTGAAATACTTTTAAAACCTGGAACTACACTTGTAAGTGAAACAAGATTCTGGCAAAATCAAAGTGAAGGATTAGCTTTATTCATTCATTCTGATGGTATAGAATATTTTAGACTTCCAATAAGCTTTAAAGAATCTATGACCATATCAAATAAAATTTATATTAAACCTTTATTACCTTTATTTAGTGGAAATGGACAATTTAATATTTTAGCTTTAAGTAAAAATGAAAATAGATTATTTAGATGTACAAGGCAAAATATTGTAGAAATAGAACTAAAAGATGGACCTGAAAATATTTATGATATGAAAGTAGATGACGACCCAAAAACTAGATTATTACTTCGTATATCTAGTCCAACACAATCAAATGGTTTAATAGATAATATGGTAAGTCAAGGTCAAGCAAATGAAAATGATTATGAAAAAAATAAATTAACTAAATACTTTAGAGCAATAGATAAAGCTTTATTAGATACAGAAAGTAACAATGTTCCTCTAATATTAGCTGGTGTAGATTATTTAATTCCTATATATAGAGAGAAAAGTAATCATCCATATATAGTAAAAGAGTTTATAAAAGGAAATCCTGAAAATCTATCACCAGAGCAAATCCACGAAAAAGCATGGAAAATAGTAGAACCAATATTTACAAAAGATCAAGAAAAAGCAAAAGAAATGTATAATCAATATTCAGGACAAAGAAATAATTTATATTTAAATACATTAGATGATATTATACCGGCAGCCTATAGTGGACAAGTAGAATTCCTATTTTTAGATAATGAAATAGATAAATGGGGTAAATTTGATCATAAGAAAAATAAGATAGAAATTCATGAAAAAGAAAATGTAAATAATGAGGATCTTATGGAATATGTTTCAATTCTAACTTTATCAAGAGGTGGAAAAGTATTTGCAATGGATTCACAAGAAATTCCAGATGAAAAGTCTATAGCTGCAGTATTAAGATATTAAATTGATAATAAAAAATCCTATAATCAAAAGGTTGTAGGATTTTTTTATTATTTCCAAAAGGTTTATTATATGATAAAATAACAACAATAAGAATAAAGGATGTGTATATCAAAATGATTAAAATGAAGAAATACTTAGCAATTGCTTTATTATTTATCTTTAGCTTTAATACATTTGCATATGCAGATAGTAATATAGTAGTAACATTAGCCAAAGATATAAATAGTGAACAGAAGAAAGAGATATTAAATCTATTTGGTGTAGATGAAGATAATACAAATATAATAGAAGTAAATAATCAAGAAGAGAGAAAGTATTTGGAAGGGGTTGCACCAGAAGAACAGATAGGAAATATTACTATGTCATCAGCTTATGTAGAAATATTACAGGATGGTTCTGGTATAGATGTGGAAACACATAATATAACCTGGGTTACAAAAGAAATGTATGAAAGTGCATTAGTAACTGCTGGTGTAAAGGATGCTAAAGTTGTAGCAGCTGCACCGATTCCAGTATCTGGAACAGGAGCTCTAACAGGAATAACGAAGGCCTTTGAAGAAGTTACAGGTGAAAAAATAGATGAGGAGCAGAAAAAAGTAGCAAATGAAGAGATCGTTAAAACTGGAGAATTAGGAGATGAAATAGGAAAGGATGAAGCAAGTGAATTAATAAAAGAAGTAAAAGAAGAAGTAGTAGAAAAAGGTGCTAAAACTCCAGAAGAAATTAAAGAAATAATAATAGATGTATCAGCTAAATTAGATATTAGTTTAAGTGATGAACAAATAGACCAAATAAACAAACTTATGGAAAAGATAAGTAAGCTAAATCTAAATACAGATGATATTAAAGGACAGTTAAAAGATATAGGAAAGAAACTAGATGATACGGTAAAAAATAATGAAGAAGTTAAATCATTATTACAAAGAATTTTAGATGCAATTAAAGACTTTTTTAGTTCTATATTTAATAAATAGGACTTAAATCCCTTGTTAGATAACAAGGGATTTTTTATTGAGATATTGTCTTGTATAAATATCGCTTTACTGGCATAATAGATTAAATTTTTCATAAAAGAATTGTGATAGAAATAATTAAAGGGGTGATGCTAATGTATTTTTATCTATTTGTTTAGCCACAGTTACATCTTTAATAAATTTGGAATTTCTTTTTTATTGTTTTCCAATAGTATAAAATTCTTGATTTTATCATTATATTGAAGTAAAATAATATCTAAGAAGGCTTAATATAAAAGGTTCTTACAGTAGAAGAATGCACGGATATTGAACTAAAGCATAAGATGGAGAAAGTATAAATCTATAGCAGGAAAAATAGATTTAGATAAAAGATTAGATTAAGAATCTAAAAATATGGTAAATATAATGTAAAGGTTTAATTTAAGGGGTGATTATATGACAATGAATTTTGAAGAAATTCTAAGAGAACTAAATGAAAAAGCAAATGATATTTCTATGGATAATGAAAAGATTTCAAAGTTAATAGAGGATGCAAAGAAAAAGATTGAATCAAATGAAGCTTTTTCTGAAGTAGCTGATGATATGAAAGAATCTATAGAAATGATTAAAGTTTGGAAGAACAAAAAGTATAACGATATATCCCAAAATACAATATTAACAATAATCGCAGGCTTAATCTATATTGTAAATCCATTAGGAGTAGTGCCAAAATTTTTAAAGAAAGTGCCTTTAGGAGAAGTATTAGTTACTGCCTATATACTGAAAAAGGTAAAAGAAGAATTAGAAGAATATAGAGTGTGGAAATCAGAAAACAGTACAAATGTAGATGATTCTGACACTGTATATATTAAATTATAAAAAAAGGAGTTAGCTCCTTTTTTATTTGTCTAATAAGTGATATTATATAATAGACTATAATTTGAATAAAGGGGGAAAAGTCATGGAACATTCATACAGATTTTTTACAAATAAAGATTGTAAATATTTACCTTGTCATTATGTAGATAGTACAGAGGATTTTAATTGTTTGTTTTGCTATTGTCCATTATATTTTTTAGAAGATTGTGGTGGGAATTATGAAGATAATAATGGTATCAAAGACTGTTCAAATTGCTTAATCCCACATAGACCTAGAGGATATGAATACATAAATAAAAAGATAATGGAAGTAAATGAAAAACGTGTTATGGATAGATTATTAGAAAAAGAAACTAATGAATAAAATTACAACTTTATATTGAGAGTGAGGAATTTAAATGATAGCATCACATTGGGGGGAAATAGCTGCTCTAATGACAGCTTTTTGCTGGACTATAATGGGGTTGTTTTTTGAACTTGCAGGAAAAAAGGTAGGTTCATTAACAGTTAACTTTATTAGATTAATATTTGGATTTATATTTTTAAGTATATTTACATATTTTACAAGAGGATACTTACTGCCAACAGATGCTACTGGATATAACTGGTTATGGCTTGGATTATCAGGAATAGCTGGATTTTTTCTTGGGGACATATTTTTATTCCAAGCTTACTTAGAAATAGGAACTAGAATATCTATGTTAATATTAGCAGCTAGTCCTCCTATAACAACTCTATTAGGGTTTATATTTTTAGGTGAAAAGATATTACCAATAGGAATACTTGGAATGACCATTACTATATTAGGTATAGCATTAGTTATACTAAGTAGAGATGGAGAAGAATCTAAATTAAAGATTTCTCATTCTATAAAAGGAATAGTCTATGCACTTCTAGGTGCAATAGGACAAGCAACAGGTTCTATTCTTAGTAAAGTAGGTATGGGTGATTATAATCCATTTGCTGCTACACAAATAAGAATAATTATTTCTTTTATTTCATTCTTTTTATTATTTCTATATTTAAACAAATGGGAAGATTTAAAGAAAGCATTTAAAGATAAAAAATCTATCTTATATATAGCATTAGGATCAGTATTTGGACCATTTATAGGGGTATCCTTACAATTAATATCTCTACAATATACTACAGCAGGTATATCAGCAACGATAATTGCAATCATGCCAGTAATAATAATTCCTTTCTCTATAATAATCTTTAAAGAGAAGGTTACATTTAGAGAGATACTAGGAGCAGTGATTTCAGTAGCAGGAATAGGAATATTATTTTTAAGATAGTACTTATATACTCTTATCTACTAAGAAGTATTAATAATAGAATGTTGTAAATTGAAAGATAATTATATAAAAAGATATTTTAAAGGATATCGAAATAAATAGTTATTGACAAAACAAAAGGGAGGTGTTATTATTTAAAATAACTAAAGGTTAAAAACCTTTCTTTTTTTTGAACATAAATTATGTTATTTATAATAATAACATAAAAATACTAATCCTTAAAATTATGAAAGGGGTTTTTTTATGAGAGTAAAAAATGATCTTGATAATGATCTGATTAATTCTATGGACCATAATGAAAAACAATTAAGATTTATTTTAGGTTTAACTGATAAACTTCGATTCTTATCTGATCCTAATGAAGTACAAAAGACTATTATTATGGAAACGATGAATTATTTTAATTCAGATATATGTTATTATTGGGAAACTTGTAATGATAAAATAATAGTGAAACAGGATGTTTTAGCTGATGAACTTTATTCTGCTATCAGGAAATTTAAATTAGATGAACATCGATATCTAAAAAGAGTAGTGAAGTATGGTAAGCCTATTATTGTAAATAATTTAGATCATCTGAATTCATTGGATCATACAGTAAAGCAGTTCTTTGTAGAAATAAGGATAAGATCTTTTCTAATTGTCCCTATTGTTAAAAAGACAAATACTATTGGTATTCTGACTATAGGAAAATGTGAACCTTACAAATGGACAAAATCAGATATACGATTAGGAATAGATATAGCAGAACGTACATGGATGGCAGTAGAGAGAGCAAAAGATGAAAAAGAAAGGGAATTACTTCTTTCACGAGCAACAGAAGAACGTAAAAAGTTAGAGGCAATTATAGAAAATATTGATGCAAATGTGTGGTTTTCTGATACTTCAGGTAATATTACTTCCCTTAATTTTAATCATATTGAAGGATTAGCACGGAAAATTCATAGAAAATCAATATATGATTTAATAGATGAATTACCAATTTTCCAAATGGATGGATCATTAATGTCAAAAGATGTATTCCCTTTATTCCAAGCTATAGAAGGGGAAAAGGTAAGATGGGAGGAAAGGACCCTACTTCCAGAAACTGGAGAAGAAAGATATAGGGAACATAGATCTTCACCTATAAAAGATGAATATGGTGAAGTAATTGGAGTAGTCGGATTAACCCAAGATATAACTGGTAGAAAAAATCTAGAACAATCTTTAATAGAAAGTAGGAAAAAAGGTTTAAATTTAATTAGAGAATTGAAAAGAGCTGAGAAATTACGTACCTTGTTTCTTTCGTCACTTTCTCATGAACTAAGGAATCCGTTAGCCACTATTATGATGGGACTTAATTTATTACATCAAACAGAACAAAGTAAAGAAATACAAGAAAAGACAATAGAAATGATGCATAGACAAGGAGAGCAGTTGTCTCAACTAGTAGATGATCTACTAGATATGACTAGAATAACACAAAATAAATTTGAATTAAAATTAGAAACTATTGAACTTAATAGATTATTAAATAATATAATCGAAGATAATTCTCCTCATTTTGAGAAAAAGAGAATTAAAAATAAAAGGGATATAATAAAAGAAAAGCTTTATATCAAAGGAGATCCAATTAGATTAACTCAAGCTATAGAAAATTTACTTAACAATGCAGAAAAGTTTACACCAAAAGATGGAGAAATAAGAATTAAATTAGATAAAGATTGTATAAGGAATGAAGCTGTACTTTCTATAAAAGACAATGGAGAGGGAATTTCACGGAAAATATTAAAGGAAATATTTGAACCTTTTGTCCAGGTGAAAAATGATTTAGGCAAAAATTCAGATGGTCTAGGAATAGGATTGTCTATTGTAAAAGATATAATAGATAGACATAATGGAAATATAGAAGTATTTAGTGATGGTAGGGGATGGGGAACAGAATTTATTATAAAACTTCCTATCTTACAAAATGAAAGGTAGATGGTGAAAATGATAATTATAATAGATGATAATAAAGATTTAGCATATATAACTGGTGAACTTTTAAAAGTATCAGGTTATGAAACTACAGTAATCGATAATGGAGAAGAAGGTGTAAAAAAAGCAAAAGAATTAGATCCTAAGGTAATACTATGTGACATAGGTATGGATGGTATGAATGGATATGATGTAGCCAGATATATAAGAAAAGATGATGATTTAAAAGATATATATTTAATTGCAATCTCTGGATATTCTAGTGAGGAAGATAGGAAAGAATCAGAAAGGGCTGGTTTTGATGTTCATCTAGGTAAACCAATTGATATGGAAGAACTAAAAGAGATTTTAGAAGAAGTATATAATGATTAAATTTATCCTAAATTAGAGAGGAGTTAGACATAATGAAATATCAATCTGAAGCTGCTTTAGAGAGAAATTTAATAGAGTCTTTAAGTAAAAATGGATATGAAAAAATAAATATAAAAGACCAAGCTGATTTGAAAGATAATTTTAGACAGCAATTAAGTGAATTTAATAAAGACAAACTAAAAGGAAATCCTCTTACAGATAAAGAATTTCAGATAGTAATGAATAGAATTGAAGGTAAAAGTATATTTGAATCATCTAAAATATTGAGAGATAAATTAGAAATAGAAAGAGAAGACGGAGAAAGACTATTTCTAACTATTATGGATACACAAAAATGGTGTAAAAACCTATTTCAAATAACTAATCAGATTACAATGAGAGGAAAATATGAAAATAGATATGATGTAACCTTATTAATAAATGGACTACCCTTAGTTCAAATAGAGCTTAAAAGAAGAGGTCTAGATATGAAAGAAGCATTTAATCAAATATCTAGATATAAAACACATGGTTCTTATAAAGGATTATTTAGATACATACAAATATTTGTAATATCTAATGGAGTAGATACAAAATACTTTTCTAATTCAGATGGAGAATTAAACTATGTTTATACATTTTTCTGGACAGATAAAGAAAATAATAGGATAACTAATTTAAAAGACTTTAGCCAAGGTTTTTTAGAAAAATGTCATATATCTAAGATGATAGCTAGATATACAGTATTAAAAGAAAGAGAAAAACAATTATTAGTATTAAGACCATATCAAGTATATGCAGTAGAAGAAATAGTAAAAAGGGCTACAGAAACTAAGAATAATGGCTATATATGGCATACAACAGGGGAGCGTGTCATAATAGTGACAGGGTGCATAAATGCTTTAAGATCAAGGGTTTCAGGAACTTTAGTTAATATGATTCATGCATTGCTTAGAGTAATTAAGTATAATTATTGTAAGCAGTGCATGAGAAGTAAAGATGTCTTAGCGTTGCAATATTAAAAATAAAATGCTATACTTGCATTAATAAGAAGTCATTAAAGTATTATATATGGAAGGAGAAATTATAGAAATAATGAACAAATAATCCATTAGCAAATAAAGAAAACGAAATATATTAGAAGTTGTTAGACTGTACCTAATATATTTATGTCTATTTTTATTCTGAGTGGATAGTTTGTTTAGATAATGCTTTATTATAAATTTTTATAGTTTATCTATGTATCTATTGTCATGCTATCCTCTCTATTTTCAAAGGAGGATTTTTTTATGTTAAAAATTAGTATGAAAAAGATAAAAAAATATTACGGAACTAGATTACTATTAGATATTGAGGACTTAAAAGTATATGAAAATGATAAAATTGGAATTGTGGGTGTAAATGGTGTAGGTAAAACAACTTTATTAGAGATTATTAATAAAAATATTGATTATGATAGTGGTGAGTTGTTTTATGATAAAAATACCGTTATTAAATATATTCCACAATTAGGCGAACCAAGAAGAAAAACAATAAGTGGGAAATATGCATCTATATTTCAAGTTGAAAATAACTGGAATAATAATATGAGTGGAGGAGAGAAAACCAGGTTTAAATTGGCAGAAGGGTTTGAGAATAGTAATAGTCTACTATTAGTAGATGAACCAACAAATAATTTAGATATTGATGGAATAGGGTTAGTTATAAAAAATTTTAAAGCATACAAAGGTCCTTTTTTAGTAGTATCCCATGATAGGAATTTCTTGGATTCAGTATGCAATAAAATATTGGAAATAGATAATGCTAGATGTAAAATTTATAATGGTAATTATAGTAAATATCTTGAATTAAAAGAAATGGAAGATACGAGGAAGGATTTTGAATACAAGGAATTCATTAAGGAGAAAAATAGACTTACTAATCTTAAAAGAGATGTAGAAAATAAATCTGCTAAGGTAAAAACCACACCTAAAAGAATGGGAAATTCAGAAGCACGACTTCATAAAATGGGGGGGCAAGCAAATAAAGCGAACTTAGATAGGTTTGCAAAATCTGTAGAAAAAAGAATAGAACACCTAGAAAATAAAGAAAAGCCTGTAGAACAAGACATAATTAAAATTAAGATATTGGAATCAAGTAAACCTTATAGCAAAATATTGATATCTGGAAAGAATCTAAATAAGAGTTATGGAGAAAATATAATATTTCATAATGCAGACTTCAATATTAATAATGGCAAAAAAACCGCTCTTTTAGGACCTAATGGTAGTGGGAAGACTACTTTAATTAACATGATATTAGATAAAGAAAAAATTAATATAAGTAAAAATGTCAGGGTAGGTTATTTTAGCCAATCTTTGAATATTTTAGATGAAGAAAAAACTATATTAGAAAATGTTATAGACAAAAGCATACATGATGAAAGAATGGCAAGATTAATTTTAGCAAGATTATTAATAAAAGGTGATAAGGTTTTTGAAAAATTAAAAGTTCTGAGTGGAGGAGAGAGAGTAAAAGTTTCCTTTGCTAAAATAATTTTAGAGGATATTAATTTTTTGATCTTAGATGAGCCAACTAACTATCTAGACATAAATAGTTTAGGGGTAATAGAGGAACTTCTAAAGAATTATGATGGTTCAATTTTATTAGTATCTCATGATATAAGATTTATTGAAAATATATGTGATGAATTATTAATAATTGAAGGCAAAAAAATAGAATCTTTTAGTGGTAATTACAAAGAATATATGAAGAACAAAAGCAAAAAAGAAATTAATACAAAAGAAAAAAACATTAAGGGAGAAATAATGATACTAGAAAACCAAATATCTTCTTTATTAGGTAAGATTTCTATTGAACAGAACGAAGATAAAAAAGCAGAATATGATAAGGAGTATACTTTAAAGTTGAAGGAGTTAGAAAAATTATATAAGAGATAAATACAATATTAAAGAGTAAAAGCATAACTTAACAAATCTTAGCGGTTCAGACCTAAAAATCTGGGCCGCTTTTTTTATTTCCCCTCAGAAAGGAGGTTGCCTAAATGGTAAATGATGAAGTTAATAATAAGGCAATAAATATTGAAATTAAGGTTGCACAGTATTCCGCAAAAGCTATCTTAAAAGCAATGAAAAAAATTATGGAAGATGCTGCTGAAAAAAGCCAGCCACTTGCAGACTATCTTAATGAAAAAAGAAAAACTAATTCAAGAAAGCTTAAGGATATGGTAAAGAAGGGTCAACTAGAAAATATTAATTTACAGAAAGGGGAGATCAAAGAACTAAAGAAGCAGCTTAATAGGTATGGTGTCAATTTTTCCGTTATGAAGAACAAGGAATCAGGACTATACTCTGTATTCTTTCAAGCCAAGGATACTAAGGTCATGGACTTAGCTTTTAAAAAAGCTATAGAGAGGTCAGAAAGGAAAGAAAATAAAAGGGATTCTACAAAAGAAATCCTGAATAAATTTAAGGAAAGGGTGAAAAATGTGGCAGTTAAAGACAAAGTTAAGGAAAAACATCATGAACATGAGAGATAGATGGACCAGGCATTTAAGAGAAATCTTAGGTGTCTTTTTTATTGAGATGAGGTGATGTGAATGGATTTTGATTACTTTTACGGAAGAGATTCTGAAAGTTTTAGATTTATCCGTTTACCTATAGTTCTTATAGAAGATGAGAAATTTAAGGGATTATCAATAGACGCAAAGGTGCTTTATTCCATGTATTTATCAAGAAGCACTTTGTCCTATAAAAACAATTGGATAGATGAAAATGGAAGAGTTTATATCTATTTTACTGTTGAAGAAACTGCCCAACAACTAGGTTGTGGTATTAAGAAGGCAGTTAAACTTATAAAGGATCTTGAAGTAATAGGTCTTATTAAAAAGAAAAGAACAGGACAGGGAAATCCTACTAAAATTTATGTTAAAGATTTTATGAGTATTTTTAGAAATGAAAACTTTAGACCTGTCAAAAGAGAAAATCAAGACTTGTCAAAAGGACAAGTCAAGAATGGCGATTTTGATAATTCAAGAATGGCTAAAAAGGAAAGTCTAGACTTATCAAAAAGACAACCTAACTATATAGAGAATAATAAGATTGATAAAAGCTATATTGATTTTAATCTAGAAGACAAAAAAGGAATCTTCCAAAATGTAATTTTATCAGATGAGGAAGAAAGTATTTTAGAAGAAAAGATACCTAACTTAAATGATTATATAGAAAGATTATCAGCCTATATGCAAAGTACAGGCAAGGAGTATAAAGACCATGCCTCAACTATTATGAGCTGGTACTTAAAGGATAAAAGAGAAGGAAAGCTTAGGAGTGAAAAAGCCTATACAGGAGATCCTTCAGATTATGAAAGTGAGTGGAACTTAAATAATTAAGAGAGGTAGAGAAAATGGAAGATAAAATAAAAACTATTGTAATTGATGGAGTAGATTTTTCTTTTAATCTAGAAATGGCATATGAAAAAGATGGCCATGTTTATTGTAGGAGATGCAAAGAAAAGATAGATTCAGATCCACTTAATTGCTTGGGGAATAAAAAAATATTATTTCGTAGGAAATGTAAATGTGATAGGGAAGAAGAAAGCCTAAGAAAGGCAAAGGAAGAAGCAGACCATATTAGAAGACTTAGGGAAGAGTGCTTTATAACAAGTAAAAATCTTATTAGTTGCACTTTTGACAAGGTCATAGCCCCTGATAGACAGGAAGTTATTATAGCCAAGAATTTTGTTAAAAATTTTAAAGAACTATCAAAGGACAATAATGGTCTTATATTTCATGGAAATGTTGGAACAGGAAAGACCTACCTAGCAGCTTGTATAGCAAACAAAATTATAGAGGATTATCAGATAAGAGTTAAGATGAGAAATATTCCACAGATAATAAATGATATTGAAAAGGGTGGCTTT
>DATGUA010000020.1:0-8421 GCA_035301545.1 Tissierellaceae bacterium
TTCCTTACTATATCTAATTCTTTTTTTAACTCTTCGAAATCAGTAATTGTATTTTTAGTTAACTTTTGAATACTACTATTCTGCCATATTTTTTTCACTTCTTCTTCATCCATAAATGCTAAGATTACCTTTCCTACTGACGTACAGTATAAAGGTGATCTTCTACCTACAGTCGATGCCATACGTATTGTATTATCGGCTTCTACCTTATCTACATAAGCTATGTAATTTCCATCCCTAATAACTAGATGTACTACTTCATTTAACTCTGTCATTAACATTTTAGTATATGGCTTTGAAACCTCTAATATATCTAGACTTTCTATTTTCTTTGATCCTAATTCATATAGTTTTAGAGAGATTTTATATTTATTTGTATTTAAATCTTGCTCTACAAATCCTTTATGTATCAAAGTTCCTAGTAATCTATGTACTGTACTTTTATGAAGACCTGTTTCTTCACTTATATCTATAATCCTTAATCCATCATTATGATTAGATATTAACTCAAGTATAGATAATGCTCTGTCTACCGATTGTACTATATCTTTCATTTATTTCACCCCCTCTAAAAATATTTTAACTATTTTTATTTTAACTATTTTATACTGTATTTGATTATAACATATTCTGTTAAATTTAATAAATATATTTAAGTTTGAAAGATATATTTAAAAATTCCTTGCAATTGTTTTCATGGTTGACTATAATAAATATAGGATATTCCATAATATGAATTACAGTTTCATTATACAAAATATATCGAGGAGGATTATATATGAGAAAATATGAAATTCTTCAAAGAATTGAAGAGGTTGGTGTTGTAGCTGTAGTTAGAGCTAAAAACAGTGAAGAAGCTAAAAAAATAGCTTTAGCTTGTATGGAGGGTGGCGTAGACTCTATTGAAATAACTTTTACAGTACCAGGAGCAGACAAGGTTATTGAAGATTTAACAGAAGAATTTGGTGATAGATTATTAGTTGGTGCAGGTACAGCCTTAGATAGTGAAACTGCTAGAACTGCAATATTAGCAGGGGCTAAATACATAGTCAGTCCAGGATTTGATTTGGATACTGCTAAATTATGTAATAGATATCAGGTTCCTTATATGCCTGGCTGTATGACTATTAATGAAATAATAGAGGCGATGGAAGCAGGAGCAGATATTATCAAAGTATTCCCTGGTAGTGCTTTTGGACCAGATATTATTAAAGCTATTAAGGGCCCATTACCACAAGCAGTTTTAATGCCTACTGGTGGAGTTAGTCTAGACAATGTAGATCAATGGATTAAAAATGGTTGTGTAGCTGTAGGTGTAGGTGGAAATCTTACTAAAGGATCTAGTGAAGATATGACTAATGCTGCTAAAAAATTCGTAAACAAGGTAAAAGAAGCCAGACAATAATATAAAATAATTGGAGGTATGAAAAAATGTCAAAAGGAAAAGTTGTTACTTTAGGTGAAATAATGTTAAGACTTACTACACCTAAATTTGAAAGATTTGTCCAAGCTGAATCATTTGATGTAGTATATGGTGGTGGAGAGGCGAATGTTGCAGTATCTTTAACTCATTATGGATATGAAGGACATTTTGTATCAAAGTTACCTGAGCATGAGATCGGTCAATCTGCTATTAATCATTTGAGAAGATTCGGAGTTAATACAGATTACATAGCAAGAGGTGGAGATAGAGTAGGTATTTATTACTTAGAACCTGGTGCATCTATGAGACCTTCTAAAGTTATATATGACAGAGCTAATTCTTCAATATCAGAAGCTGATCTATCTGATTTTGACTTTGATGAAATATTCGAAGATGCAAAATGGTTTCACTTCTCTGGAATTACACCTGCTCTAGGTGAAAAAGCGGCAAAACTAACTGAAGAAGCATTAAAAGCTGCTAAAAAACATGGTGTAACTACATCAGTAGATTTAAACTATAGACATAATCTATGGACACCAGAAGAAGCACAAAAAGTAATGACTCATTTAATGCAATGGGTTGATGTTTGTATTGGAAATGAAGAAGATGCTCATTTAACACTTGGTTTTAAACCTGGTGAAACAGATGTAACTTCTGGAGAATTAGAATTATCTGGATATAAAGATATCTTTAAACAAATGGTAGATAAATTTGATTTTAAATATGTAATTAGTTCATTAAGAGAATCTTATTCTGCATCTGATAATGGTTGGTCTGCATGTGCTTACGATGGAAATGAATTCTACCATTCAAGAAAATATGATATAAGAATCGTTGATAGGGTTGGTGGAGGAGATTCCTTTGCATCAGGTACAATTTACGGATTATTAGAGGGTAAAAACTTTAAGGATGCATTAGAATTTGGTGTCGCAGCATCTGCATTAAAACATACTATCCATGGCGATTTTAATATGGTAACAGTAGATGAAGTAGAAAACCTATTAGGTGGAGATGCTTCAGGTAGAGTACAAAGATAATCATTTCATAAATACAAAATACCCCTTTGCTTAGACTAACTAATTGCAAAGGGAGTATTTTTTATATTTAATATATATCTTATACACAATTTTAATACGTGAACTACACCTACCTTCATTTCATTTAGAGATAGGTGCTTCTAATTCCCTTGAAAGTTAATTAGATTTAAATAAAATAACATGACATTAATGTCATGTTACTTGGCTGCTTTTATTTTTGCTATATCAAAAGCATTTTTAGTTGTTAATATTTCCATTGTACTTAGGTCATGACGTAGGTCTTTAATTTCATCATGTATTCCTTGAATCTCAGTATGAAGCTGATTACCTAATAGATTTAAGTCTTCTTTTGTTGCCATAGTTTCTTTTATTCCTGTAATGTCTGTTTTCATGCCTTGCATTTCAGTTTTCATGTCCTTCATGTCTGCTTTCATACCTTGTAAATCTTGTATCTCCGATTGTATATCCTCTATGTCCATTTTCATACCCTGCATATCTGTCTTCATGTCTTGCATTTCCGAATAGATCTTTTTTAATAGTTCAAAAGTTTTGTTTTCCATATCTACCCCCACTTTCATTACCTTCATTTTCCTTATAATTAGATTATATCATATATCTAGATTATGATATGAAATAATAAGATATTCTAATAAAACATTTTATTATTTACTAGACCTATATATAGATATAAGAAGTAATATACCAGCAATTCCTGCTCCTAAATATCCTATAATTCCTATTGATGAAATACCATAAATCTTTAATCCTACATTAGCATTTACTACTAAAGAAGAACTGATTAATAAACCTGCTATAATTACTGCAAATATAATCCTATTAACCATTTTATTGATTTCATCAAAACTTCTTCCTAGATTTTTCAGTTGTAAATTTAGATTTATTTTGCCTTCTATCATATTCTCTACTAATTTTAGAGATTTAGTGGAAAGTTCAACACTAGATCTAACAGAAGAGTATAATTTAACAATCATTTGATTCCAGTCTATATTTTTTAAACCTTTTTGTAATATCTGATTCTCAAAATAAGGTAAGGCAACATCCATTATATTTAAGTCTTTATCCATTTCAGCAAGAACTCCCTGAATTATCATAAGACCTTTCCCTAATAGCACTACATTCTCAGGTATATAAATATTATTTTTTTTAGCAATAGAAAAGATTTCCTCTAGTATTACAGAAATATCTAAATCATAAATAGCTTCATCTATATATCTTGTATACATAGAGTCAATATCTTCATGTAATTTTTCCATGTCTATAGGTCCTTTTACATCACCCATTTTAATTATAGCTTTAACCATAAGATCTATATTTCCTGTGACCATAGCTTCTAAAGTCTCATTAAGTCTTTTTTGTAGATTAGAGTTTAGGCTACCCATTAGTCCAAAATCAATATAAGTAATTTTATTTCCATAAATAAAAAGATTTCCTGGATGAGGATCTGCATGAAAAAATCCATCTTCAAGTATTTGTTTCATATAATTATAAGTAAGTTTTGTAGCCATATCACTAATATCATAATCATTATCTATTAATTTTTTAGTATTATTAATCTTAATTCCATCTATATATTCCATAACTAGAACTTTTTTGCTACAATACTTTTCATAAACTTTGGGACATTTTATAAATTTTACATCTTTATTATTCTCTGAAAATCTAATAATATTATCCATCTCTTCTATAAAATTTAGTTCGCTTTTAGCAGCTCTTTCTAATTCATTTACCACTTGTTTAATATCTACTACTTCTCCTTGAGTAACGAAATTAATAAAGGGGGATAGTTTTTTAAGTATTCTTATATCAGCAGAAAATTTTTTATCTATATTAGGTCTTTGAATCTTAACTACTACCTTTTCACCATTATATAGCTTAGCAAAATATACTTCTGCCATAGATGCTGACGCTATAGGTGTTTCGTTAAACTCTATAAATACATTACTAATAGAATCATTAATTTCTTCCTCAATAAATCCTTTCATAGTTTCAAAGCTTTCTGATTTTACATTATCTTGAAGTTTTTGTAGTTCATGAATATATTCCCTTGGCAATATATTTGGTCTCATAGATAAAATTTGACCAATCTTTACAAAGGTTGGACCTAATTCTTCTAATACTAATCTTAATTCCTTAGGATTTCTTATTTCATTTTTAATTCCATGTTTTAAAGAAACAGATACTATTTCTCTTAGTCTACTTTTTGTATAATTTTTATCCATATTAAAGAAAACACCCTGTACAGGGTGTTTTACCTCCTAATTCTGTTTTTTTATTTCATCAATTCTTTTATTAAGATTTTCTATATCTTCTTTTGTAGCTAGATCAAGGCCTTCTAAGTAGTTTTTAATATCTTTTTCAACTTTATCTTTAGACTCCGAAAAGTTTTCTTTAGTTACCCTTTTTAATTCTTCGTTTAATTGTTCACCTTGTTTTACTGTTATCCTACCTTTATTTATTAAATCATTAACTAAATCTTTTGATTTTTCATAACTTAAAGCCATACTACCTACACCAGCAAGAAAAACGTTTTTCAACAAGTCTTGCATCTCTATCCCTCCATAATTTACATCTCACTTAAATAGTATTATACCCAAATTCTGGATTTTAAACATTGTTTCATCAGTATCTATAATTTTTATTCATTATTTATTTCTTTCATTCTTTTTTCACAAGCTTTAACTGTTTCTATAAGGAGATTTCTAAAACCTCCTTTTTCTAATTCCCTAACTCCTTCTATAGTAACTCCTTTAGGAGAAGAAACCATATCCTTAAGTTCTGCCGGGTGTATTTCATTTTCTAATAACATTTTACCTGTTCCAATTAAAGTTTGTGCAGCATAAATATAAGCCTTATCCCTTGGTATACCAGATAAGACACTTCCATCTGCTAAAGCTTCAACAAACATTGCGATAAAAGCTGGACTGCAACCACTTATAGTTGTAGCTGAGTCTATCATAGATTCTTCTACTTCATCTACTTTCCCTATACTTCTTAGCAATCTCACCACTAAATCTTTTTCTTTTATCGATATGTTATCATTTGTACTTAAAGGAATCATTCCTTCACCTACAGTCACTGGTATATTAGGCATTATTCTTATTACTTTACTTGGATGTTGAAAATACCCCTCTACTTCTCTCATATTTATCCCAGCTGCTAATGAAATTATTAAGCTTTCCTTTTTGAGATAGGGGGCTATTTCTTTTAAAACTTTTTCATATATATATGGTTTAATTCCTAAAAAGATTAAATTACAATTTTTAGCAATTTCAGCATTACTATGGCAAAAATTTATATTAGTTTCATTAGATAATTTTTCAGCCTTTTCTTTTCTTCTGTTAGAAACATAGATGAAATTATTTATACCTTTAAACTCCTTGACAAACCCACGAATTATAGTTGATGACATATTTCCTGCTCCAATAAATCCTATCTTCTCTTTCATCTGTCTGATCTCCTAACTTTAATTATAAAATTTTTATATTTATCTTTTGCCCAATTTTTATCAGAGAAGCCTTCTTTATATAACTATTTCTTTCCTTAAACCTATATTCTAAACTAATTATTAAAATCACCTGAAAATATAGTGGCTTTAGTTTTATTATCACAAAGCTGCTTTAGAATATTTTCTCTCTTTCCATTAGCAAGTATCATAGTAATACCATATTTATTTACAATTCGTGCAGCTTCTATTTTTGTTGCAATTCCTCCTGTTCCAAAGGAATTAGACGCTCCTATTTCAATATTTTCTATCATATTATCAATGTCTTTTACTTCTTCTAATAAATTAGCATTTTTATATTCCTTAGGATTTTTATCATAAATGCCATCTATATCACTTAAAAGTATTAATAAATCTGCATTCCATAAACTTGCTGTATGTGCAGCTAAAGTATCATTATCTCCTATTCTTATTTGATCAACACTCACTGTATCATTTTCATTGATAATTGGCACAATATCCTCATCTATTAATGTAAACAAAGTATTTCTTATATTTAGATTTCTAGTCCTATCTTCAATATCTTCTTTTGTTAAGAGTAATTGTCCAATAAATATATCATGTTCTGCAAAATGCTCACTATAAGCCCCCATTAGCTCTACTTGTCCTATAGAACATAAGGCTTGTTTGTAATTCATATCTTCTTTTCGAGACCATTTATTAGTCCTACTAATACCAGCAATTCCAGCTCCTGAAGTAACTATAGCTATTTGCTTCCCTTCTTTAATTAAAGATGACACCTGTTTAGATAATTCTTTTATAAATTTATGATTTATAGTACCATCATCATTAGAAAGTGTATTGCTACCAATCTTTATTACGATTTTTTTACTTTTTTCCATTATTCCAGATAACATTTACTACAACTCCTATTCTCTAATTTGTCCATTTCCTACTATTGTGTATTTATCTGTAACTAATTCATTAAGCCCTATTGGCCCCCTAGCATGAATCTTTTGGGTACTAATCCCCATTTCTCCACCAAATCCAAATACCCCACCATCTGTAAATCTAGTAGATGCATTTATATAGACTGTTGCTGCGTCTACTCTTCTTAAGAAGTAATTTCCATTAGTAAAATCTTCTGTAATAATTGATTCAGAATGTTTACTACCATACTTTCTTATATGTTCTATTGCCTCATCTATATCTGTTACAATTTTAATTGCTAAAATATAGTCTAAGTATTCCTCACTCCAGTCTTTTACTGTTTCTTCTACATGAATTAACTTTTTTGTTTCTAGACAACCTCTAAGTTCTACTTTATCGCTTAAATGTTCCTTTAATATTGGTAAAAACTTTTCTGCTATAGCTTCATGAACTAAAATAGTCTCGCAAGCATTACATACACCTGGTCTTTGGACCTTTGCATTTTTAATTATATCTATAGCATCTTCTAACTTCCCTGATTCATCTACAAATATATGACAGTTCCCAATTCCTGTTTCAATAGTAGGAACTGTTGCATTGTCTACTACAGTTCGAATTAGATCTGATCCACCTCTAGGGATAATAACATCTATATACTTATTTAATTTTATCATTTGATTTATTATACTTCTATCTGTATCCTCAATAAGTTCTATAACATTTTCACTTATTTCACTTTCTACTAGACCTTCTTTAATAACTTTAACTAAAGCCTTATTTGAATTAATAGCAGATGAACTTCCCCTAAGTAATATACAATTACCACTTTTAAGTGATAGAGCAAAAGCATCTACTGTAACATTAGGTCTTGACTCATATATAATTCCAATCACTCCAAGTGGTACATTCATTTTACTAACTGTTAATCCATTTTCTAGTGTCCATACATGATTACTTGCCCATATAGGATCATCAAAATTAATAACAGTATTAATGCCATCGATAATATCCTCTACCCTATTTTCATCTAGTATAAGTCTATCTATAAAACTATCTTTCATTCCTCTTTCCTTTGCAATCTCTAGGTCCTTTTTATTTTCAGAAAGTATATAGGATAAATTCTTTCTTAAGCTATCTATAACTAGTTTTAATGCTGTGTTTTTAGCATTAGTAGAGACTGTTTCTAATGTGTGTGAAGCTTCCTTTAAATTAGTACACTTTTCTATTAGTTTAGACATTCTATCACCCTTTTATATTGAATAATATTATTTCTTACACTTTCAATTTCATTATCTATTTCTCCATTATGTCATATAATAAATGTCATATAATAACTAATCTATATTTTAACTACCTTATCAAATTCATCTTTTATAGATTTTAGTAAATCTTCATCTTTAATTATATCTACTCCTGTCAACACTAAACTTCCTATAGTTTTTGCTGCATTTTTATATGCTGTCTCTGTAAGAGTTGCTTGAGCAAATTCTTTAGTATGGGCTGTCAATTCCTGTCCTTCTGATATACTGAAATTAGGATGTATGGCAGGGCATATATGACTTACATTT
>DATGUA010000021.1:0-9958 GCA_035301545.1 Tissierellaceae bacterium
TATATAATAACAGTATCATAACTTGTCTAATCCTTGTGTTTTATACACAATTTGATATAATTTAAATATGTTTTGTGGGTTCAAAAACATATATTTTAATATACCTTAATTGATTATCTAAGGATCCAATAGGGGCAAAGGAGAGAAATGATGGAAATTACAATAGTTACATTACTTCTATTATTACTAATTATAATAGGGGTTAGAGAACAAAAGAAAAATGAGAAGAATATAAAAAAGATACCATTGAGAGTAAATGTAAATGGTATAAGAGGAAAATCTACTATTACTAGAATGATAAGTGCTGTTTTAGCTGAAGCAGGTTATGAAAATATTGGTAAGACAACTGGAACTGCTCCAAGAATGATTTATGGTAAAAATAAAACAGAAAGAGAAATTTTAAGAAAGCCAAGAGGAGTAACTATAAGTGAGCAATTATCAGTAATAGACGAAGCAGCAAAAAGAAATGTAGATTCTCTAGTTTGTGAATGTATGGCTGTTCATCCTGAATATCAAAAAGTTTATCAAGAAAAAATGATTAAAGCAAATATTGGGGTTATTGTAAATGTTTTAGAGGACCATTTAGAAGAAATGGGACCTACTACGGATCAAATTGCACAAGCTTTTACCACTACAATTCCTTATAATGGTAAATTAATAATCTCTGAAGGTGAATATACAAATTATTTTAAAAAGATTGCAAAAGAAAGAAATACAGAAGTATATGTGGCAGATGAAAATCAAATACCTAGAGGATTTTTGGACAAGTTTGAATATGTAGTATTTCCAAATAATATAGCAATACCATTAGCATTTGCTAGAGCATTGGGAATAAATAAGAGAACTGCATTAAGGGGAATGTTAAATGCTAATCCGGATCCTGGAGCTTTAATAATAGACGATATAGATGTAGATGGGAAAAGTAGTATATTTGTAAACTCTTTTGCTGCTAACGATCCTAATTCTACTTTAGAAATCTGGAAAACATTACATGAAAATGATTATCTAGAAAATGTAAAAAATAAGCCTCTAGTAATATTTAATAGTAGGGGAGACAGAGTTGATAGAACACAACAATTTGCAAAAGATTGTATTCCTTATTTAGGAGAAGATATAGACTTACTGGTAATGGGAACGATAGTAGATCCAATACTAGAAGAGTATAATAAGGGAAGATTTAGGAATGTATCAACATTAATAGATTATGAAAATAAATCTGGATATGATGTGAAGGATAAGGTATATGAATTGATGGATGATAGACTAGTTTTTTGTATAGGAAACATTCATGCTGAAGGTGAAGTGTTTTTAGAGGCTATAAGTGAATGGGATTCAAATATATATAGACAAAATTCAAATATATAAATAGTTAGGAGAGAAGATATGAATCTATCAGATTTTTACGTGTTTTTAACATTAGGAGTTGTAATAAGTTTATTAGTAGAAGAGTTTGTAGGTGTATCTACAGGAGGTATGATAGTCCCTGGGGTATTAGCATCTAATATGGGAAATTTAGATATATTAATATATATATTTTTATTAAGTTTTATAACATATTTCATTGTAGAAAAAGTACTTTCAAAACATATAATACTTTATGGAAAAAGGAAATTTACTTTTATGATTGTAGTAGCTATGTTACTTAAATTGGCAGGGGATCAATTGTATCCCTTATTACCTTTTGCTGCTGTAGGGTTTAGAGGAGTAGGGGCAATATCTCCAGCATTATTAGCTAATACTTACACTAAACAAGGATTAGAGTTTACAATTCCTGCAGCTTTAATATCAATGTTTGTAGTATATATTATAATGAGTTTAATTTATTTAATTTAAAGGAGTTTAAAATAATATGAATTTTAGAGAAAAAGATAATACTCAAAAAACCAAATTAAAAGATAGAGCTATTATACTTATGAAAAGTAATAGGAAGATAAGTACTATTAATTTATTAATAGTAATAATTATATTTTTTGGTGTGTTTTTAGTAACTGGGAGAAATTTAGGTTTTACAGAAATAGGTAATAATGGATATGAAAGCTTAAAGGATAGTGGTGGGAAGATAACATTTACAGGAGATGTTTCGCCGAGTAGATATTTAAAAGAGGTTAGTGAAAAAAATGGACATGATATCTATTATAAAGATATAAAGAATATCTGGGAAGATTCAGATATATCTTTAATTAATTTAGAAGCATCAGCATTAACTCAGGATCCAGAAGAAGTAGAATATATAAATGTTAATGAGTCTGAAGGCATTTATTTTGATGTGAATAAAGAAGATATAAAGGCTATAAAAGATTCTGGAATTAATTTAATTGGATACGCAAATAATCATAGTATGAGTTATGGGGTACAAGGAATGGAAGAATCTTTGAAGATCTTTCAAGATGAGGAAATTGAATATATAGGGGCAGGAAAGGATATCTATGAAGCAATAGAACCTTATACTAAAGAAATAAATAAGGAAAAAGTAGGGATCATGGCTATATCAGATATTATTATGAAAGGAACACGTGCTACAACAAATATACCTGGAATTAATGGGACAAGTTATATGCATAGAGATTATGAATTAGAAAAAATGATAAGAAAGAATGATTTTAATATTGTATATATACATTGGGGGACAGAATATGTTTTAAAACCAACTAAAGAAATTAAAGAATTAGGAAGAGAATTAATAGATATGGGTGTTGATTTAGTAGTTGGATCTCATCCTCATGTACTACTACCAGTAGAAAAATATAATGATGGAATGATCATTTATAGTATGGGTAATTTAGTTTTTGATCAAAAGACAGGCCGAACTACAGATTCAGCAATAGCTAATTTATATTTAGATGACAATGGGAAGTTTTTTGAATTTGTACCTATAGATATTCAAAATGGGATTCCTCATGTAACAGATAAGAAAAGAACTGTAAATCGTATATTTAAATCTTTAACAAAAGAATTAGATAAAGAAGATTATAAAATAGAAGACAATAAACTAATTATAAATTTTGAATAGTTTAGATAGGGGATAGTCATGAATAACGATAGATTAAGAAATGTTTTAATAGGATTAAGTGTAGTTCTGATTTTAGGATTTGTCGTTGTAAAGAATTCTGATAAGATTTTTTCAAAAAAGTCTGCTGACAAAGGAAAAACAGAACCAAGAATAAATATCAATAATAATATAGGAGATGGAAATTCACAATATGGTGTTACTTCTGTAAATACTTTAGTATCAGAGGTAGGTATGAAAACTTTAGAAGATGGGGGAAATGCTGTAGATGCAGCAGTAGCTATGTCTTTTGCTTTAAATGTAATAGATCCACAAAATAGTGGTATAGGTGGCGGAGGAGGTATGTTAATAAAGGATGGTATAACAGATCAAAAAGTGTTTTACGATTACTATATATCATCTGGAGATGTAGAAACAGATGTTGATATAGGTATTCCAGGATTTTTAAAGGGAATGGAATTAATAAATGAAGAAATGGGAAATAAAAAATTATCTGATTTAATACAATATGCTATAGATATAGGAGAAGAAGGAGTAGAAGTAACAAAAGGATATGAGGAAACTTTAAATGAATATGATCGTATCTTTTCCATTCACCCGTCTTTTACTAAAGATGGTAGAGGTTTAGTAGAAGGAGATCTTTTATATCAACCAGAACTTATAGAAACATTAAAAGAAGTTAGAGATAATGGAGTTGATATATTTTATAATGGTGAACATGAAATATCTAAAAACTTTTTAGAATTAACAGGAATAAGTAAAGAATCATTAAATAATTATGAAGTTCATAAATATGACCCATTGGAAATAGATTATAGAGGTTATAAAGTAATGGCGCCACCTGCACCATTTTCAGGCTTGACCTTGTTACAAAGTTTATTAATTGAAGAAGAAGTTGACATTCCCAAACAGGATTTTGGAGATATAGATTATAATAATGATATGCAAGATATATTAGTATTGACAGGTAAAGAAGGAAGAGAAACTATAGCAGATCCAGAATTTACAGATATAAATTATGATGAAGAGCTAGATATAGATTATTTAATGGATAAGTTTGAAGAGGGTACTGAGGATGAAGAGGATTATGAAGATCCAGAATCAGTAACAACAACAGCATTTTCTGTAATAGATAAAGATGGGACTATAGTATCTGCTACTAATACAATATCTAATTATTGGGGCTCATATATTGTAAGTGATGGTATTATATATAATAATGCTATGAAAAATTTTACAACTGGGAAAAATAAATTTGAATATAATAAAAGACCTAAAACAGGAATTACACCAGTGATTATTACTAATGACAACTCTCATAAAGAGACATTAGGAACTAGTGGTGGGGCGAAAATACCAGCATATTTATTTAAAACAATAGTTAATACTAAAAAAGATGATATGGATGTTCAATTAGCTAATGATATGGAGAGAATGTATTATTTTAAAAGACAAATGTATTTTGAGGGTAATGCTCCAGAGTCTATAAATGAAAATGGAGTAGTAAATTTTGAAGATGATTATACTGAATATGATAGTTCAGATGCATGGGGTCAAATGACTGGATTAGAAATTAAAGATAATGGTGAAATAAAAGGTCATACAGATAAAAGAAGTTATTTTAATGGTGGAGCAGTTTATTATAATGGATCTGAAATAATATACAATGAATAGTTAGAATAAGATCTAAGTATAAACAGCTATTAGGAGTGATATATATGAATATCAGGAAATTAATAGCACCTTTAATAATTATATCTTTTATAATAATATACTTTTTGTTAATGATTGTAGGTTTTATAAATATTTCAGCTCCTTTAGGATTAAGAATAATAATAATATTAATATATTTAATATTGATAGGAATTAGTATATCTGTATTAATATCAAGAATTAAAGAATTAAGGAGTGATGAAAAAGATGATCTTAGTAAATACTGATTATATTACAGGAAAAGAATTAGAAATATTAGAATTAGTGAAAGGTAGTACAATTCAAACTAAAAATTTAGGAAAAGACATAGGTCAGAGTTTAAAACATTTAGTAGGAGGAGAACTTTCCTCTTACAATGAAATGATGAATGAAGCTAGAGCATTAGCAACTAAACGAATGGTTAAAGAAGCTGAAGCGTTAGGAGCAGATGGAGTAGTTAATATTAAATACGCTTCTTCAGCTGTAATGAGTGGTGCAGCAGAGGTAATAGTTTATGGTACAGCTGTAAAATTCATATAACATTTACAATGCTAATAATATTATTGATCCATGCTTTACAAAGACCTAATGTTTTAAGTTATAAAGATCTGGGGATTGGCAAGGGAATAATGGTACTATATGGATTAGATCAATTATCAAAGAAAGAATTTAAAATATATAAAGATAGATATTCTCCATATGGAACTGTAACATCTTTATACCTGTGGGAAATTTCAAGTCGAGGATAGAGGTCGATACAATGATTTTATTCAGATTGTTATTTTTACCTTTTATTATTATTTGGAATATTTTAGGAATGTTTATGAGGTTGACAGGTGGATTAATAACTGCTATATTAGGGTTGATTTTCCTTATAATAGGAATCTTTATAAGTTTAACAGTAATAGGGGCTATTATAGGGATACCATTGATAATTCTAGGGTTATGGATAATATTAAGAGGATTGTTTTAGTAAGATATAAGATTAAATGTATTTAAGCTTTGTAAAGAGAGCTAAGGATGATATAATAGTATCATAAATATTAAAGGAGGAAAATTTTATGAATCCAATGATTAAAAGATTTGTAGATCAAGGTATGATGACAGAAGAGCAAGGTGAGTTTATTGAGGAAGCTATAAAAAGAAAGGATTCTATAGTAGTGTCTGGTCATAGATCAGCAGGTATACGTCCACTTATGGCTTCTGTGATGGGGATAGCAAAGTCTAATTTTGAGAGCGTACAGGTTAAAGATTTTGACAGTCTTGAAAAAGAAGCTGAATTTTATCTGATTCCAGGATTAGATGGTGTAGATTTTGAAGGAATTGTATCAGAAGCTATAGCTAAAGAGGATGCAGCATTTATTTCTGTAAAAGAGCCAGAGCATCCAATTTCTATAATGAAAATTTTAAGACAGAACTTTAAAAAGGGTACTGGAATAGGTAAAAAAATTCAAACTATAGAATGTGTTAAAGTTGATGATGAACCAAAAGTGGTAAAAATAACAGAAATGGTTTTAAATGAAAAAGGAAGAGTAGATAGACAAGACCAGTAATTTCAGATTAAATCTTAATCAAAGATAGGGGGATTTCTGATAATGCATAATGTTAGAAAAGTAACAGAAGATCTATATTGGATTGGGACTAATGATAGAGATACTTCATTATTTGAGAATATTCATCCAATACCTGAAGGAGTATCTTATAACTCATATTTACTGTTAGATGAAAAGACAGTACTTATGGATACTGTAGATTCATCTGTATGTAGTAATTTTATAGAAAACGTAAAACATGTTTTAGAAGATAAATCCTTAGATTATCTAGTGATACACCATATGGAACCAGATCATGCAGGATGTTTAGGAAAGATAATGTATCATTATCCTGATGTAAAAATTATAGGTAATAAGAAAACTTTTGATTTTATGAAAAACTTTGGTTTTGAAGTAAATGAAAATGCTATTGAAGTAAAAGAAGGAGATACTATATCATTTGGTAAGCATGAGTTTGTATTTACAATGGCACCAATGGTGCATTGGCCAGAGACTATGGTTACTTTTGATACTACTAATGGAGTGTTATTCTCTGGAGATGCTTTTGGAACATTTGGTACCTTAGATGGAAGATTATTTAATGATGAGGTAGATTTTGAAAGGGAATTTTTAGAACCAGCTAGAAGATATTATACTAATATAGTAGGTAAATTTGGAATGCCAGTCCAGACTTTATTAAAGAAGGCTAGTGACTTAGATATTAAATATATTTGTCCTCTACACGGACCAATATGGCGTTCAGATTTAGACTATATTATAGATAAATATGATAAATGGAGTAGCTATGAACCAGAAGAAAAAGGTGTATTAATAGTATTTGGTTCAATGTATGGAAATACAGAATCCGCTGCTGAAGATTTAGCTATAAGATTAGCAGAGAAAGGTATGACAAATATTAAAATGTATGATGCATCTAAAACTGATACATCTTATATGATTTCTGATGCTTTTAGACTTAGTCATATAGTTTTAGCCTCTCCAACTTATGATTTAAAGGTATACCCGCCAGTACGAAACTTTATATTAGATATGGAAGCAATAAACTTACAAAATCGTACAATAGGTGTAATCTATAATGGAAGTTGGATGCCTAAAGCAGGAGATTTAATGCATGAACTTTTAGGTGAAATGCGAAATACAAATGTATTAGAAGAGGATGTATTAATAACTTCATCTATGAAAGAAGAAGATGTAGATAAAATGGAAACACTTGCTAATAGTATAATAGAATCTATGGAGTAATATTTAAAAGTTTTTTAGAGGTCCTGAAATTTACATTAAATTTCAGGACCTTTTCTTATAGAAAATATTCTATTATAATCTAAAATAAAATATATATAATAGAATAATTATTTTATAATATTAAAAAACTAATAATAAGAAATATAATTATTAATTATAAAAATGGTATGATATATTAATACTAGGGTATAAGTCCTATATAAGATTAGTAATATTAGGCTGTAATCTAGATAGATATACTAAAGGAGTGTTTCTATGATAAAAGATATTATGACTAAAGAAGTAATTACGGTGAAAGAAGATGATACAGCAGAAAAGTGTGCAAGATTATTAAGTCAAAACAATCTAAGTGGGCTACCTGTATTAGATGATAATGGTAAATTAGTAGGAATGGTTACTGAAGGAGATCTTATAAGAAGAGCTTCAGAATTAGATGGACCAGCATATTTAGAAATATTTGGAGGTATATTTTATCTAGATAGTCCTAAAGAATATATGGATAAGCTAAGAAGATCGATGGGACAGATAGTAAGAGATATTATGACAAGAGATATAGTAACTGCAAAGCTAAATGATAAGGTGGAAGATGTAGCAACTGTATTAGTAAGAAATAAATTGAAAAGACTTCCTGTAGTAGATGAAGATAGAAGTGTGATAGGAATTGTTTCAAGAAAGGATATAATGAATTATTTGTTTCGTACAGAGTAAGTAATTAAATTAAAATTTGATTAAAGGATTATTTATGAAAGGATGATATTATTTATAAAAATCCTAATTATAAAAAAATAAGGGGTAGCCACAAATTATTAATAACTTGTGGATATTGTAAGACAGATATCGCTGAATATCAAAAACTAGGTAAAGGTGGATTACTTAGAATGTATATAGCAAGGATTATTAAATCTGCTGTCAAATTGGACCAAGATCTAAAATGCCCTAATTGTAATAGAATAGTAGGTTCAAAGGTTATATTAAAGAAAGAAAATAAAGAATTTTATAAGATGGATAGAGGAAGATATAATACTAAGAGAATATAAGGAGTATGATATTGTGAAGTTTTTAGAAGAATATAATATAAAGAATTTAAATTTGAACAATAGAATAGTAATGCCTCCAATGTGTATGTATTCAGCAAATAATGAAGGATATGTAAATGACTTTCATATAACTCATTATACATCTAGAGCTATAGGAGGAGTAGGACTGATAATAGTAGAAGCTACAGGAATAACCCCAAATGGTAGAATTTCCAGTAATGATTTAGGAATTTGGTCTGATGATCATATAGAAGGATTAAAAAAGTTAGTAAATAGTGTTAAAAAATATGATACATCTATAGGTATACAATTAGCTCATGCAGGAAGAAAATGTGAATCAGATGATAATTATATAGTAGCTCCTTCTCCCATAAGATATAGCGAGGATTATAGAGAGCCAAGGGAACTAAGTAAAGAAGGGATCAAAGAAATAATAAATCAATTTAAAGATGCTGCAATTAGAGCAGATAGGGCAGGATTTGATACTATAGAAATACACGGAGCTCATGGATATCTTGTAAGTGAATTTTTGTCTCCATTATCAAATAAGAGAGAAGATGAATATGGAGGAAATAGAAAAAATAGAACAAGATTTTTAAAAGAAATATTAGAAGAAGTAAATAAAGTTTGGCCAAAAGAAAAACCAATATTTTTAAGAGTATCGGCAGATGACCATATAGAAGGTGGAATAGATAAATATGAAATGGCTAAAATATTGGAATTAGTTGAAGATTATATAGATATAGTCCATGTCAGTACAGGAGGAGTAGCACCAGTGCCAGGAAAGATATATACCTATCCTGGTTATCAAGTATCACAAGCAGAATATATAAAAAAAGAGCTAGATATACCTACTATAACAGTAGGTTTAATAGATAATTTTGAATTAGTAGAGGAAATATTAGCAAATGATAGGGCAGATCTAGTAGCTATAGGTAGGGGAATACTAAGAGATCCATATTGGGTACTTAATACAGCACATGAATTAGATGTTAAAAATATTTATCCAAAACAATATGTAAGAGCTTTTCGATAAATTTGAAGAAAATATAATAAGATAGTTCATGGTATCGAGATACCATGAACTATCTTATTATATTTTAATTTTTTATGGGATGACGTCTGTTATATTTATTTCATGAAGTTTGTCATTTAAAAATTATTAAATCTATATACTAACCATAAAATCCATCCTTATTCTCTTCCAAAGCTTGTAATTCTTCAGGAGTAGATTCTCTACCAAGATCTTTATTTTGATAAGGATAGCGACCAAACTTTTCTAATATATCTCTATGCATTTTTTCATAATGAATTAATTCCTTATCTCCTAATTCTTCATAATATTTAAAAGCCCAATCATGAAGTTCTAATGATTCAGAATGCATAAAAGGTAAAAGAATATATTTCTTTTCATCAACAGATAATTG
>DATGUA010000022.1:0-15687 GCA_035301545.1 Tissierellaceae bacterium
AAGTCCATTCGTAACTAGTGGAATTAGAATAGGAACACCAGCAGTAACGACTAGAGGAATGAAAGAGGAAGATATGGTAGAAATAGCTAAGATAATGAGTCTAGCATTAGATGAAAAAGAAGATAGACAAACAGTTAAAGACAGAGTAGCTAAATTATGTGATAAATATCCATTATATAAATAAGAATAGCCTACAGAAACTTCTGTAGGCTTAGCTTTTGAAAGACCATATATGTTAAAATTAATATTGTGGGAATAATAATTAAATGGAGGTGAATTTAATGGAAAAGGCGATAGTAGGTATAGTAGGTAGACCAAATGTTGGAAAATCTACATTGTTTAATAGGATAGTAGGAAGTAGAATAGCTATAACTGAAGACACACCTGGTGTGACTAGAGATAGGATTTATGCAGAAGGAGAATGGCAAAATAATTATTTTACTTTAATAGACACTGGTGGATTAGAACCAGATCAAGATGATCCTATTATGTCTAATATTAAGAGGCAAGCTCAAGTTGCTATAGATACTGCTGATGTAATATTATTTGTAGTTGATGGAAGGGATGGACTTACTAATACTGATAGAGAAATTGGAGATATATTAAGACGGTCAAATAAGGAAGTAGTAGTAGCAGCTAATAAAATAGATGGTTCTGAAACTCCAGACGAAATATATGAATTTTATGAATTAGGTATTGGAGAGCCGATACCAATTTCGTCAGAGCAAGGATTAGGTATAGGTGATCTTTTAGATGAAATAGTAGATAAATTTCCAAAAGATAGTGTTACAAAAAGTGATGATGATTTAGTAAGAGTTACTTTTATAGGAAAGCCTAATGTAGGAAAATCATCATTAATTAATCATATTTTAGGTGAGGAAAGGGCTATTGTGACAAATATTCCAGGAACTACTAGAGATTCTATAGATAGTTATTATTCTTTTGAAGGGACTGACTATTTATTCATAGATACTGCTGGATTGAGGAGAAAAAGAAGTATATATGAAAACATAGAAAGATATTCAGTTGTTAGAACTTTAGCTGCTATAGATAGAAGTAATATATGTATACTTGTGATAGACGCTACTGAAGGAATAACAGAACAAGATACTAAAATAGCTGGATATGCTCATGACAATGGTAAGGCTATAATTATAGCTGTAAATAAATGGGATTTAGTAGATAAAGAAACCAATACAGCAAGAGAATTTGAAAAAAATATTAGGGAAACATTAGGATTTATTAATTATGCTCCTATAGTGTTTATATCAGCTCTAACTGGTCAAAGGATTCCTAAATTATTAGAATTAATTAACTTAGTTAATAATAATTATAATCTAAGGATAACAACAGGAATATTAAATGATATATTAAATCAAGCAATTTTAATGAGTCAGCCACCTTCTGATAAAGGTCGAAGAACTAAAATATTTTATGGTACACAAGTATCAGTTCGGCCACCTAAATTTATTTTATTTGTAAAAAACAAAGAATTAATGCATTTTTCATATCAGAGATATTTAGAAAACCAAATAAGAAGTCATTTTGGATTTGATGGAGCACCTATACGTTTTGAATTAAGAGAAAGAGGGGATTAATAATGAAAATGTTATTATTGATAATATTGACATATTTAATAGGAACCTTTTCTTCTGCTTATATTATAGGAAAATTTTCTAAGGGGATTGATATTAGAGATTATGGAAGTGGTAACTCTGGCACTACTAATGCCTTAAGAGTAATGGGAAAGCAAATGGGTATACTAACTTTTATTTTTGATTTTGGAAAAGGAATTGTAGCTGCTTTAATAGGTAGAATGATGTTAGGAGATGTAGGAGTGTTATTAGCTGGGATCAGTGTAGTAGTAGGTCATAATTGGCCTATTTTTATAGGATGGAAAGGTGGTAAAGGTGTAGCTGCATCTTTAGGAGTTCTATTAGTACTACATTGGCCTAGTACCTTAATAGCAGTTATAATAGGATTGATAGTTGGACTAAGTACTAAATACGTTTCTTTAGGATCTATGTGTTTTTTAAGTTTATTTCCTATTATATATTTTATAATAGGTGATCCTTTTAGTAAAGAATATATCATATTATCATTATTATTAGCAATAATGGCAATTATTAGACATAAGTCTAATATTGAAAGATTAATAAATGGTAATGAAAATAAATTAAGTTGGTGATAATTTAAATGAAAAGTATAGGAGTATTAGGTGGAGGAAGCTGGGGTACAGCTTTAGCTATCCTATTATCAAGGAAAAGTCTAAGTGTAAAGATTTGGTTTAGAGATCTAAACCAGGTTGAATATATAAATAAATATAGAGAAAACAAAAAATATTTACCAAAAGTTAAATTACCAAAAAACTTATATATTACAAATAATGTAGAAGAAACTATCCAAAATAAGGATATTATCTTATTAGCAGTTCCTACTCATGGAATAAGGGAAATCTTAGAGAAATATGGAAGATTAATTCGTAAAGATCAAGTAATAGTTAATGTGTCTAAAGGAATAGAAAATGGGTCCTTAATGAGAATATCTGAAATAGTAGAGGAGTTTTTACCTGAGAATAAATTTGTAGTCTTATCAGGTCCATCTCATGCAGAAGAGGTAGCTCTAGATCTTCCAACTACCGTAGTTGTAGCATCTAAAGATAAAAATGCTGCAAAATTAATTCAAGATGTATTCATGACTTCAAAATTTAGAGTATATACAAATCCAGATTTAATAGGTGTAGAGCTAGGTGGATCTTTAAAAAATATTATTGCTTTAGGTGCTGGTATATCTGATGGGCTAGGATATGGAGATAATACTAAAGCAGCTTTAATGACTAGAGGGATATTTGAGATGACTAAATTAGGTGAAAAAATGGGGGCTTCTACTAATACCTTTTCAGGATTATCTGGTATAGGAGATTTAATAGTTACTTGTACTAGTGGACATAGTAGAAATAGAAAAGCTGGGTTACTTATAGGAGAAGGACTAAGTATGAATGAAGCAGTTGAAAAAATTGGGATGGTAGCTGAGGGGATAAAAACTACCAGATCAACCTATGAATTGGCTACGAGATATAATGTGAAGATGCCAATCACAGAAGAGCTATATAATGTATTATATAATAATAAAGATGTAAAAAAATCAGTTTTTAATCTTATGGAAAGAGATAAAAAACATGAAATGAAAGATATTATATTTTATTAAGAAATAATATTGTAAAACCTGCTATTAAAATAGCAGGTTTTTTTGTTACCATGTAATAATTTAATGTCTATTGCGTATATATAATTAAGTATTGTAAAAAATTAAGGAGGGAAATTATGAAAGATTTTGATATATACCAAGATATTGCTGAGCGAACAGAAGGAGATATCTATGCAGGTGTTGTAGGACCTGTACGAACAGGTAAATCTACATTTATTAAAAGATTTATGGAATTAGTAGTGTTACCTAATATGGATAATGAACATAGTAAAGCAAGAGCTCAAGATGAATTGCCATTAAGTGGTGCCGGAAAAACTATAATGACTACTGAACCTAAATTTATTCCTAATGAATCTATTGAATTAGTATTAAGAGACAATGTAAAATTTAAAGTAAGAATGGTAGATTGTGTAGGTTATTTAGTAAAAGGTGCTTTAGGTCATGAAGAGGATGATACACCAAGAATGGTAACTACACCATGGTATGATAAAGAAATACCATTTGAGGAAGCAGCTGAGATAGGAACTAAGAAGGTTATAGAAGAACACTCAACTATAGGATTTGTAGTAACTACAGATGGTTCTATAACTGGAATTGATAGAGCTAATTACATTGAAGCAGAAGAAAGAGTTATTAATGAACTTAAAGAATTAAATAAACCTTTTTTAATTATACTTAATACTAAACATCCTAATTTAGATAGTACTATAGCTTTAAAAGAAAGTTTAGAAACTAAATATGGTGTATCTGTAGTTATAATGGATTGCTTAAATATGGAAGTAGATGATGTTGAAACAATTTTCGAAGAGTTATTATTTGAATTTCCAGTAAAGGAAATAACTATAAATCTCCCAAGATGGATAGAGGGATTACCGAACAATCATTGGATTAGATCTAATATTATGGATGAATTAAAACCAGCCATTAAAGATTTACACAAATTAAATCAAGTTTCAGAATGTTTAAAACCAATGAAAGACTTAGAAACTGTAGAAAATGTATTAATAGAAGAAATTAATTTAGGAGAAGGGATTATCCATACTAAGATAGATATGGAGGAAGAATTATTTTTTAATATATTAAATGAAATTACAGGATATAAGATTACTGGAGATCATCAAATTTTAGGTTTAATGAATAAATTGGCACAGGTTAAAAAAGAATATGATAAAATAGAAAAGGCGTTAGTAGAAGCAAAAGAAATAGGATATGGATTAGTAAGTCCAACTCTAGAAGAATTGGAATTAGAAGAACCTGAAATATATCGCCAAGGTAGTAGATATGGAGTAAAATTACAAGCTAAAGCACCATCACTTCATGTAATGAGAGCAGATATTACTACAGAGATATCTCCATTGATAGGATCTGAAAAGCAGTCAGAAGAATTAATAGAATATTTTCTATCTGAATTCGAAGAGGATGCAGATAGTGTCTGGGATTTAAATCTATTTGGGAAATCTCTCTATGATTTAGTCTCAGAACAATTTGATGGGAAGTTAACTACTATGCCAGAAGATGCAAGACAAAAATTAAGAAAAGCTTTAGAAAAGATATTAAATGATGGCGGCGGCGGACTTATGTGTATTATTATATAAAAGGTAGATAAAAGTCTACCTTTTTTCTATGATTTATTTGAAAATATGTTAAATATAGTATAAAATAAACTTGTTATATAATTTGTCGGGATGTGGCTCAGTATGGTAGAGTACAAGTCTGGGGGACTTGGGGTCGTAGGTTCAAATCCTATCATCCCGACCAAAACAAAAAGCTTTTGGAATAATATTATTCCAGAAGCTTTTTGTTTTGTGTGCTTTAGTAGACTTATTTGTCCAATTTGGTTCTATTAAAATTAAATTAAATATACTTTTAGTTAAAAATAAATTTACATTTCAATATGAAATATTAATCTATTGTAACATAAAAAGAAATAACATGCTAAATAGTTTGATAATTCAGTTAATTTAATATATACTAACTTCAAATAAGAATATTTTATTAATAATAATGATTGTATGTTATAAGTCAAACATAAAACTTATATTAATTATAATATAAAATTTAATGAATAGAGGTGATAAAGTGAGAATGAGTGTAGAGTTATTGTTGAATAATAATAAACTTAATAAAGACAAGAATAGAATAGTAATGCATATTATAAAACTTCTAATAGAAAAAGAAGATAAGGAAATGTTTAATAAAATGTATAGGTTAAATATAAACAAACAAAAAGACTTAACCTTCTCTATGTATTTAGGTAGGGATGCAAAGTTCTTAAGAAATGAAATAGAAGTTCCAGCACAGAAGGTAATAGTCAATTTTTCCACTTCAGATTCGGCATTAGGAATTACTATTTATAATGCCTTTACTAAATATAAGGGTTTAGAAATACCTATTAAAGATAATATGGCTTTAATAAACAAAGTAAATATAGTTAAAACAAGGCCTATTACAAGTGAAAAGGTAAGATTTATAACAAAATCACCTATAGTGGTCAGGTCTCATAATGGAGACAATGAAAAAACATATTATAATAGCCTATTAGATGAAAGTGGACAGGAAGTTTTTATAGAAAACCTAAAGTATCAAATAAAAGATAAGTTTCCAGATATAAGCATGAAAGATTTAAAACAAATAAAAATAAATATAATATGGTCAAAAGATGTAAAAGTAAAACATTATGAAATAATAATACCTAGTAATATTTGTGAGTTTGAAATTGAAGCTAAAACATATATCTTAGAAGAAATATATTTAAATGGAGTGGGAGGACGTAAATCTCAAGGTTTCGGATATGTGGATTTAGTAGAATAGGAGGTGAAATATGATTGAGTTTAAAATAAGTGATTGGAGGACTAATGTGTCTTTATTAGGTCTTATGAATATATTGGACCATAGTAATAAGGGATATTTAATATCTAAAGATGGACAAACTCTATCTATAAATGAAAAAGTATTAGATGGTTTTGAAATAGATTATTTTAAATATTTTATAGATAATTATGAACGGAATTTACCTTGGTACAGAATTGCTAATTATAAAGGTGATATAGATAAATATTTAGGAAATTTATCTGAAATAAAGGAAAGTGATTTAGAAGATATAAATAAACAAATTGATTTAGTAAAAGATTATATGAGAAGAGGTAATTATACTAAGGTATATGAATTTATCGATAAAGATTTAGATATAGAAGAAATGGTTAAGACATTAAAAAAAGTAAATTTAAGAAAAAATGAAGAAGTACAGGATCGTATAGATGATGTGGAATTAGAACTAAAATTATTAAAAGAAATAACAGAATATACAAATACTGAAAAAGCAAGAGAATACATGGGAGCAAAAGGTGCAATATATAGTTTTATAAATAGAGGAATAGAAGGAGTTTCATTTTTAAATCCACAGACTAGAGAAAAAGATATATTTTCTGATTATAAAAAATATTTTATTGATAAATTAATAGAATATATTGAAGAGGATAAGAAAAAATTTAAATATAATTGTTTCTCCTGTGAAAATAAAATTCGAAATTTAAATGTAAATATGAATTTATTAAAAGATACAGGTTTTGATAGAACTAGAAAATCTTCTTATATTTGGAATCATCAATCTGACTTTGCAATATGTAATCAATGTCTATTTTTATATAGTTGCCTATCAGCTGGATTTTATTATTCTATGAATGAAGGGATTTTTATAAATTATAATTATGATTTAAATGGGCTTAAAAGAGTAAATGAAGAATTAAAAAATCATTCAATAAGTGAGATAAATAGGCCTGAAAATGCATTTTCTTATAGAACTTTAGTAAGAGCTATAGATAAAGAATATCAAAGACATTTAGAGCTTGAAATCAGAGATATGCAGATTGTAAGATATAAAAATGAGGAATATAGATTTAACTTATTATCAAAAGATTCATTAAGTATAATAAGTAAATCAAAATCTGATTTAGATGCAATAATAAAGGCTGGCTATAAAGAGGGGCGACAATTGCACTTCAGCATTTATGATTTAACTTTGGATAGAATTTTTAATAATGAAAATTTATTTTCGTTAATTCATGATTTAATAGTTAATTTAATTTCTAATAGAGTTGGAATAATGAGATATTACAATATTTACCATATCTCAAGATTATTAAATATAAATAGCAGAATAATTAAGGAGGGGAATGTAATGGCAGGGGATATAGGAAAGTTAACTGATAACTCAAGGTCATCAGGTTACTTTTTAAGGCAAGCTTATAATGAGCAAATGAAAGATTTGAAACGGGTAGATAATAGGATGAAGAGTATTACCTACAAAATGACTAATTCTTTAAAGACTAATAATAGCGGGGCTTTTATGGATATTTTAATTAGTGCTTATGCATATGTTGGTAAACCTATACCAAGATATTTAGCAGATGCATTAAAAAGTGATGAAGAACTAAGGATAGTTGGATATGCATTTGTAACAGGTATTAATTCCTATAAAAAAGATGAAGGAGGAAATGAAGATGATGAATAAAGGATTAACCATTTCAATGATATTTCAAGCAGAATCGGCTAACTATGGTGAAGGAATAGGTAATGTAACGTCTCTAAAGAAAATATCAAGAGGAGCTGGAGATCAATATACTTATATTTCTAGACAGGCTATGAGGTATAATATAGTCAATCAAATGGGGGTTGATAATACTCCTATAGGATTAGATGGGTCAGTCCTTCAGTTTTCTCCAGATGCAAAAATAGACGAATATCCAGAAATAGACCTTTTTGGATATATGAAGACTGGTAAAGATACAAAGACTAGATCAGCAATAGTAAGGCTTTCTAATGCGATATCTCTTGAAACATTTAAGGGAGATTTAGATTTTTTAACTAATAAAGGATTATTAGATAGATATAGAAAATCAGAAACTAGGGATGGTGGAAATATAGCACAATCTGAAATTCACAGGTCCTATTATGCATATACATTAACTATTGATTTAGACCAAGTAGGAATAGATATTAACGACGATATTGAAATAGATAATAATGAAAAGTCAGAAAGAATAGAAAGACTTTTAGATACTATTAGGTATTTATATAGAGATATTAAAGGCAGAAGAGAGGACCTAAGTCCACTATTTATTATTGGTGGAATATATCATATTAAAAATCCATTATTTTATAATGCCTTAGATGTAAGAAATAATGAAGTAATTATAAAGAGAATAGAAAGCATATTGTCAGATGGAAAGATAAAAGAAAACACTGAAATAGGTATAGTAAGAGGTGTGTTCAATAACTCAGAGGAAATAGGAGAATTAAATCCAACAGAAATTAATGAGTTTTTCTCAAATTTAAAAGTAAAAGTCAGGGATTATTATGAAGGCGATTAAGTTTAAATTGTATCAAAATATGCCAAATTATCGGAAGCCAGAAAGTTTTCAATTAAAGGAAACATATCCATTACCTCCACCTTCAACAGTCATAGGTATGATACACAATCTTTGTGGATATGAAGAATATAATCCAATGGATGTTAGTATTCAAGGTAAATACTATTCGAAAATAAATGATTTATACACTGTATATGAATTTGGTAATCAAAAATATAGTAAGAATAGACATCAATTAGAAATAAAAGATGGAGATAGGATGGTAGGAATAACAAGAGGTGTATCAACTATAGAGCTACTTGTAGATGTAGAACTATTGATTCATATAATACCAGAAGATGATAATCAATTACAAAAAATATATAATGCATTAAAATGTCCTAGAGAATATCCATCTTTAGGTAGAAGGGAAGATTTAGCGTTAATAGATGAGGTTGAAATAGTCAAATTAAGAGAAATTGAAGATGAAGAATTAGATGAAGTAAATAATAGTTATTATCAATATGTCTCAGTAGATGAATTTAAAAATATATCTAAAGATAAATATCAAGGATATGAATTAGGATCAAAATATATATTAAATAAGGATTATAAACTAGTAGATTTTGGGACTAAGAATAGACCAAAATATTTTAGACAATGGAATAGAGTTGAAGTAGCTTATATTGAAGATTTCAAGAAATTTGATGTAATGATTACAGTAGATAATAGGAATAACCCTGTATTTTTATTATAAGAAGGTGATTAAATGTACTTAGCAAAATCAAATCCAAAAGAAAGTATTCAGGTTCATACAGATAATTTATTAAAAAATTATGAGGTATTAATGGATATCTATGGGAACAAATTTGAAAATTCCATAAGACAGGCTCTAAGAGATGCCTGTCTTTATCATGATTTAGGAAAAGTAAATCAACTATTTCAGAATAAGTTAAAAGGAATTAAAAACACTACTGATAAAGAAGAAATCCCTCATGGTTATTTAAGTATTGGTTTTATCAAATATAAAAAATTAAAAGAGAAATATGAGGTTAATTTAGTGAGAAGTATTGTTACAGCTGTAGCAAAGCATCACCACAGAGATTTCAATTTTATAGAGAATGAAGATTATATTAAAGAAGAAATAAAAAAGTTAAAAGAAGAAGCTAAAAACTTTAAATATAAAGAATTACCAGATGTCTGTAATGATATAAATACTTATGTCATTAATTCAGTTTATCCAGATGAACTTGCAAATATATCAGAGGAAAAAGGAAAAATAGATTATATTATTTTAAAGGGATTATTAAATCGTATAGATTATGCAGCAAGTGGATACTACAAAATAGAATATAGAAATGATTTTTTATTAGAAGCTCTAGAGCTGTATAAAAAATCTTGGGGAGAAAATGCAGATTATAATGATTTGCAGAAATTTATGTTAGATAATCAAGATAGAAATGTAATAGCAATAGCGGAAACAGGATATGGGAAGACTGAAGCAGGATTGCTTTGGATAGGAGATAATAAAGGTTTTTTCACTTTACCATTGAGATCAGCAATAAATCCAATATTTGATAGAATAAGAAAAGATATTTTAAAAGAAGAAATGCTTGATGAGAGATTATCATTGCTACATTCAGATTCATTAAATGAATTGTTTGAAAGAGCAGAAACTGATAAAGAGAAAGAAAACCTAGATTTAGAAGATTTAGAAATACTTAGATACGATTATAGATCTAGACAAAAGTCTTTACCTCTTACTATTTCAACCATAGACCAAATATTTAAGTTTGTATATAAGTATATAGGATTTGAACAAGAGTTAGCAACATTATCATATTCAAAGGTAGTTATAGATGAAATTCAGATGTATTCACCAGATTTATTAGCTTACTTAATAATTGGACTTGATATGATAACTAAGGTAGGAGGAAGGTTTTCTATAATTACAGCTACTTTGCCACCATTTATACTAGATTTATTAAAAGAAAGAAAGCTAGAATTTATAATGCCAAAAAATCCATATTATAATGGGAATAGAATAAGGCATTGTATGGAATTAAAAAGAGAAGAAATAAAATCGGAGTTTATAAGAGATAAATATAGAGATAATAAGGTTTTAGTAATAGTAAACACAGTTAAAAAGGCTCAAAAAATTTATGATGAGCTAATAGAAGAAATTCCAGGAGAACAGATAAATGTGTTTCATGGAGGTTTTATAAAAAGAGATAGAAAAGCTATTGAAGAACAAATAATCAGCTTTGGACATAAGGATAATGAGAAAACTGGAATATGGATTTGTACCCAAGTAGCTGAAGCATCTTTAGATATAGATTTTGATATATTAATAACTGAATTATCTGATATGAATGGATTATTTCAAAGAATGGGTAGATGTTATAGAAATAGGGAGCTAGAAGAGGAAAAAACAAATATATATGTATTTGATGGTGGGTTAGATAATACTTCTGGAATAGGATTTGTAAATGACGAAGATATATTTAATTTATCAAAAAAAGTTTTAAGACAAGAATTTAATGATAAAAATTATCAGAAAATATCAGAAAAAGATAAAATAAATATTATAAACACAGTATATACAACAGAGAATATATCTGAAACAAAATATTTAAAGGAAGTTTATAATATAATAAATTATGTAGAAAGTACTTTTTTATATGAATTAAATAGGAATGAGGTTATAAAAAGATTCAGAGCAATAAATAATATAGATATTATACCAATAGAAATATATGAAGATAATATAGATTTAATAAATAATTGCATAGAAGTATTAAATGAAACCAATAGTGATAAAAATAAAGAAGAAAAAAAACAATTAAGAGTGGAAAAAACTAAAGCTAGGATAGCAATATCGGATTTAACAGTAAGTATTCCCTTTTATTTTTCAAATTATAATAACACGGAATCCAAGAGGATAAATGATTATGAACACGTAAATGTTTATACTTGTGAATATGATAAAAAGTTTGGAATAAAGCATATAAAGGATGAAGTAAAAGGAGAGTTTAAAGAATATACAGATAATATAATTTAAGGTGATTCTATGAAGAAGATAACTGGTGTTATGGTATATTATTATTTTGTATGTAAAAAAAGATTATGGTATTTTGCAAATGGAATTAATATGGAACAAGAAAGTGAATTAGTAACAATGGGAAAATTAATAGATGAACATAGTTATTCTAGAGAAAAGAAACATATAATGATAGATGAAAAAATAAATATAGACTTTTTAAAGGGATGGGATATAATACATGAGATTAAAAAATCAGATAAGCTAGAAGAGGCTAGTATATTGCAAATAAGATATTATATTTATGTTCTGAAGAAAAAAGGTCTTGTAATAGAAAAAGGTATATTAGATTATCCACAATTAAGAAAAAGGAAAGAAGTATATTTAGATAATGAAAATGAAATAGAGATGGAAAGGATATTAGAGGGTATAAGAGGGATAATTGAATTAAAAGTACCAACAAAAAATATTAAAATAGCTTATTGTAATAAGTGTTCTTATTATGAACTTTGTTTTATATAGGGGGAGGCAGAGTGACAAAATTTTATATTTTTAGTGATTGTGAACTTAAGAGGAAAGATAACAATATTTCCATAATAACAAAAGATATGAAAAGGATCTTAAATCAGAGATAATAGAAGATATATACTTATTTGGAGAAGTTAGATTAAATACTAAATTATTAAATTTTGCGAGTCAACAAAATATTACAATACACGTATTTAATTATTATGGCTTTTTTGCTGGAAGTTTCTATCCAAGAAAATCAAATATTAGTGGGAAATTATTAGTAAATCAGGTTGAAAACTATTTAAATTATAACAATAGATTACAAGTAGCAAAAGAATTTGTATCAGCAGGATCATTTAATATATATAGAAATTTACGGTATTATAATTCTAGAAATATAGATTTAGAACAAGAAATGAATCAAATTAATATATTAATAAAAAAAATTAGGGATATGCCTAGTGTAGAATCACTAATGGGTATGAAAGGAAATATTAGGAGAATTTATTATAAAACTTGGAATAAGATCATAAAACAAGAAGTTAATTTTAATAAAAGAGTAAAGAGACCCCCTGATAATATGATAAACTCATTGATATCTTTTTTAAATTCACTAATATACACTACTACACTAAGTGAAATATACAAGACACAACTAGACCCAACAATTAGTTTTTTACATGAACCTGGTGAAAAAAGATTTTCCTTGGCATTAGACATATCGGAAGTATTCAAACCTATAATAGTAGATAGAATGATATTTACTATATTGAATAGACAAGAGATAACAGAAAAGGATTTTGATCAAGAATCTAATTTTTTATATTTAAAAGAATCAGCTAGAAAAAGGATAATTGAAAAGTACGATAATAGATTAAAAGGTACCATAAAGCACAGACAATTAAATAGAAATGTTTCATATCAATATCTTATGAGATTAGAATCATACAAATTGATAAAGCATATAATAGGGGAAAAAGAATATAAAGCGTTTAGGATGTGGTGGTAGTGTATGTATTATTAATTTATGATATAATAGCTGATAAAGGTGGTCCGAAGGTATCTAGAAATATATTTCAAATTTGTAAAAAATATTTAACAAATGTTCAAAAATCTGTTTTTGAGGGAGAATTAACTAAGTCAGAATTATTATCTTTAGAATATAAGCTAGACAATTATATAAGAAAAGATAGAGATTCTTTTATTATATATAAAAGTAGATCTGAAAGATGGATAGACAAGAAGTTTTTAGGTAAAAAAGACAACAAAACTTCGAATATCTTTTGAGTTGTCGATGTTTATTGATGTAATATACCCTGGACTTTGACAATTGCTGTAATTACAATGCTTATATAAGACTTTATAAAGGAAAAGTAAAATACTTACTTATAAAGGTAAGTAAAATATAAGAATGACAATTATATTAGAATTAGACTAGTCATTGCAAAGATTAGATAAAATAGGCTTTTAATAGAAACATAGTGGAATGTAAATATAGTTAAAAAGTCATGATTTACTGTAAGTGCTAACTTTTAATAGAAACATAGTGGAATGTAAATGTGGCATTAATCGAGTAATCATGTTATCTGTATTGACTTTTAATAGAAACATAGTGGAATGTAAATAAACACAGTAGAAGAATTAGCAGAAAGTCCAGCTATCTTTTAATAGAAACATAGTGGAATGTAAATTTCTTTAGTAGACTCCCAAATTTCTAAGAAAAATTCCTTTTAATAGAAACATAGTGGAATGTAAATGCTTCAATGCCTGTTAATTTATCTTTTAATGTATTAGCTTTTAATAGAAACATAGTGGAATGTAAATACATTTTTTTCTACAGTTTGAAGTGTATCACTAAACCTTTTAATAGAAACATAGTGGAATGTAAATAAATTATTGTAGCTATTTCTTTAATAGATTCCCATATCTTTTAATAGAAATATAGTGGAATGTAAATTTTTGACTGGTTTATTGCTCCAACATTCTTTACTACCTTTTAATAGAAACATAGTGGAATGTAAATGTGTATATGACAAGTTCCCACTTATCACCGTCGTATCTTTTAATAGAAACATAGTGGAATGTAAATTGGTCCTACTATATAGCATCAAAAGATATAAAATATCTTTTAATAGAAACATAGTGGAATGTAAATGAAGATTGTGAAACAGTCCAGGAATTATATGACTTAGCTTTTAATAGAAACATAGTGGAATGTAAATCCTTATATCTGTTAAGGTAGACATCATTACCTTTCACTTTTAATAGAAACATAGTGGAATGTAAATTTAAAGGACTACACAAGTCTTATACTAGAATTATACCTTTTAATAGAAACATAGTGGAATGTAAATGTTTCCTCATACCTTGCTATCTGCTCATTAAGTTGTCTTTTAATAGAAACATAGTGGAATGTAAATCCTGAATAGTGATTATTAGGTTTAATATTCATTAAGCTTTTAATAGAAACATAGTGGAATGTAAATTTTACTACTTTCTCTGCATATTGAGTGCCTGGATCGCTTTTAATAGAAACATAGTGGAATGTAAATAGTCCTACTGCTTCACCTAAATAAATATATCTGTAACTTTTAATAGAAACATAGTGGAATGTAAATCTTACTAGAACAAGTAAATTTATATGAACGAGTTATCTTTTAATAGAAACATAGTGGAATGTAAATGTATTTTTCATAAAAATCTTTATAATGATTTCTTTCCTTTTAATAGAAACATAGTGGAATGTAAATTTGTACCATATATTCCTATATAATACAAGGTATATTCTTTTAATAGAAACATAGTGGAATGTAAATACAGAAAACGAAGATCTACCATTTTAGGTGGATTTTCTTTTAATAGAAACATAGTGGAATGTAAATCATTGTTGCCACATCAAATTGCTAAATAGTGTTATTCTTTTAATAGAAACATAGTGGAATGTAAATGGTAGAAAGTATCAATCAAGATGATTTAAAAATTATCTTTTAATAGAAACATAGTGGAATGTAAATTTAATACCATCTGCAACACTTGTCATAATTTTCTTACTTTTAATAGAAACATAGTGGAATGTAAATCAAACAGCTGATGGCTTAATCCTAATTACATTAATCTTTTAATAGAAACATAGTGGAATGTAAATATAGATATAAAGTCTTAGGAGAGCAAACATTAAAACTTTTAATAGAAATATAGTGGAATGTAAATCCTATCAAGTAGGACTAAGTCCTATAGATATAAAACTTTTAATAGAAACATAGTGGAATGTAAATTTATATCATTAATGGTACTTTCAAGGTTATCAAGCCCTTTTAATAGAAACATAGTGGAATGTAAATTTTAAAGTCATTCACTACAAATGTAGTAGGTTCCTTTTAATAGAAACATAGTGGAATGTAAATCCTCATCAAATTCAATAAGGTGTAGAATATCCTGCTCCTTTTAATAGAAACATAGTGGAATATAAAGTCAAATAATGTTCTATCTTCTCCTTCTTGCAATTCTATTTTAATACAAACATATAGTTTAAATTTATATATAAATCATCATAATAAATCTTATCATAAATGATAAATAAAA
>DATGUA010000023.1:0-29407 GCA_035301545.1 Tissierellaceae bacterium
TATGGATTGGTATAAAAAAGAAATAAAAGAGGTTCTTACAGAATTAAAAACAAATTCAGATATTGGTTTAGAGGAAACAGAAGTTGAACTAAGACTGAATAAATATGGAGCAAATGAACTTAGAGAAGAAAAAGGAACTACATTCTTATCTAAACTAATTGCTCAATTTTCGGACTTTTTAGTACTTATATTAATTGGAGCAGCTATTATTTCAATAGTAGTTGGTGAATCAAAAGATGCTATTGTTATATTAGTAATAGTAGTTGTAAATGCATTTTTAGGAATGTATCAGGAGGGAAAAGCAGAAAAAGCATTAGATGCATTAAAGGAGATGGCTTCTCCTAATGCAAAAGTAATAAGAGATGGGAAAGCCGTAGTGATACCTGCAAGTAGACTAATTCCTGGTGATATTGTTTTATTAGAGACTGGAGATATAATTCCGGCAGATTTACGACTGGTTGAAAGTTTAAATCTTAAGGTCGAAGAAGCTTCTTTAACAGGTGAGTCTGCACCAGTTGAAAAGATGGCAAATGAAGTCTATAGGGAGGAAACCTCATTAGGTGATAGGTATAATATGGCTTATATGAGTACAGTTGTTACCTATGGAAGAGGTAAAGGAGTAGTAGTAAATACAGGGCATGAAAGTGAGATAGGAAAGATAGCTACAATGATACAAAGTTTTGAGGATGAGACTACTCCACTTCAAAGGAAGTTAAATCAATTAGGGAAAGTATTAGGTATAGCAACTATTGTAATCTGTATAGTTATATTTGGAATAGGTCTATTACAAGGTAGGGAAGTATTAGAAATGCTTATGGTAGCTATAAGTTTAGCAGTAGCCGCTATACCAGAAGGTCTTCCAGCTATTGTTACTATAGTATTAGCAATGGGTATGAATAAAATGGTAAAAAATCATGCTATAGTAAAGAAATTACTTGCAGTTGAGACTTTAGGGTGCACTACAGTAATATGTTCTGATAAAACTGGGACCTTAACCCAAAATGAAATGACAGTTATAAAGGCATATGTAGATGATAAGATACTTGATATTACAGGTACGGGATATCAGCCATGTGGTGAATTTAAAATAGGAGAAAAAGAAATTTCCTTAAATTCTTTTAATAATTTAAACACCTTGCTATCTATAGGGATATTAGCAAATGATGCAAGATTAGAAATGGAAGATGATTTATATAAGATTATAGGAGATCCAACTGAAGGTGCTTTAGTAACCTTAGCTGGAAAAGCTAATATAACAAGTGAAGATATAAATCGAGAATTTCCTAGGGTGGAAGAAATTCCATTTGATTCTGAGAGAAAGATGATGACAACATTCCATAGAGACTTTATACCTGACAAAGTTGTATCCTTTACTAAAGGGGCGCCAGATATTGTCTTAAGTAAATGTAAGTTTATTAAAGAAGGAGATAAGGTTGTACCGTTTACTGAAGATTTGAAGAAAAAGGTATTACAAGTTAATAATAAATTTGCTAAAAATGCATTGAGAGTATTAGCTTTTGCATATAAAGAATATGATAATTTACCTGATGAAATAATTTCTGATAATATTGAATCTAATATGGTTTTGGTAGGACTAGTTGGAATGATTGACCCACCAAGATCTGAGGCAAAAGAGGCAATAAAACTTTGTAAACGAGCAGGTATAAATACAATAATGATAACTGGTGACTATAAAGAAACTGCATTTGCAATTGCTAAAGACTTAGGCATAGCAGAAACTGAAGATCAATCAATGATGGGATCGGAATTAAACAATATATCAGATGAAGATTTAAGAGAAGTAGTAAAGAATACAAAGGTATTTTCCAGAGTTTCACCTGAACATAAGGTAAGAATTATATCTGCATTAAAAGATAATGGTAATATTGCTGCCATGACAGGAGATGGCGTAAATGATGCTTTAGCATTAAAAAGATCAGATATTGGTGTATCTATGGGTATTACAGGGACAGATGTTGCAAAAAATACTGCTGATCTAATTCTAACAGATGATAATTTTGCAAGTATTGTTTCTGCGGTTAAGGAAGGTAGAATTATATACGATAATATTAAGAAATCTGTAGCTTTTTTATTGTCATGTAATATAGGAGAAATATTATTGGTATTTGCAAGTATACTTCTAAATTTACCTGTTCCATTAATTCCAATCCAGTTGCTTTGGCTAAATTTAGTTACAGATAGTTTCCCAGCATTAGCTCTTGGAGTTGAGAAAGGGGATCCTGATATTATGAATCAGGAACCTAGAGATCCAGATGAACCAATACTAAATAAAAAGATGACACAGGGAATAATACTACAGAGTATTGCAATTGCAATATCTTCATTTGGAGCTTATTGGTGGGCAATTAGTAGATATGGATTGAATAATATGTTGGAGGTAAGAACTATAACCTTTGTAACATTAATTACAGCAGAATTATTAAGAGCCTTTTCTGCTAGATCATCTAAATATACAATGGTTAAGATAGGTATATTATCGAATAAACAGTTAGTACAGGGAGTATTATTGTCCTTTATTTTGATGTTAATAATAATTTATCTACCATTTTTGAATCCAATATTTAGTACATTTCCATTAGGGTTAAATGATTGGAAAATTATATTACTCTTTGCATTGATTCCAGTATTGCTAGGAGAAGTAACCAAATTTATAATGGGAAAGAGACACAACTAGAAACTAAATATTAAATATCAAAAGATTTAATTGGGAGTAAGTAGCCTAGTATAGCTTTAATCCAGCTATTTGAGTAGGTGTTAAATTATTCAAAGTTGGATGATTTAGGATATAAGAAACTTCAAGATGAAAAGGTAAAAGTCTATGCCTTTATGAAATAAAATACTCCTTTCTGGTTAAATCTTATTTTGAATATTACCAGAAAGGAGTATTCTATTTTACTTAATCAAATTTTAATTATAGTCGCATATCTTTCAGCTATAGTATTACTAAAATAATTATTTACTAAGTCTTGGAATAGAATCAGTGTTGTAATCTACATTATTAGTAAGATCAAGATATGGATATCTAGCAACGGTTGAACGAATATTCTTCATTCTATCATCTTTATTACCCCAAACAACAGTTAATTCAGTACCTATGTCTAAATATTCAGGATTAATTACACAGAGAGAAATAACATCCTTATAATAATCAGTGAATATTGGTTGCATAGATGCACCGACTATTTCTCCTTGAGAATTTAAAACTTTATCTTGAGAATTTCCAAAACTATTAGCATTTTGGTCAAAGGGGAATACAAATTGTTTATATGGCTTCTCTTCATTATTGAAATTAGAAGCGAATATATCGATAATATCCTCCTTATTCCAAACTAAAGTAACAATTTCTCTATGGTTTGAATTAGCAATTTTTTCTAATGCATCCTTTCCATTGAAATCATGATCGAATTTTACCATATGACCCCAACCCAGTTCAAAAGGATTTCTATAATAATCGTGGATATTATCAGATAAGCTTCCTAAAACTGGGAAGGATAATGGGTCGAATATAAACCCATGATTTTTTTGGTACTCTAGGAACTCAGGCTCTTCGTCAAAAGGATAAGGAAAGTGTTGTCCTATTTGTGGGAATCCATTTTCAGTATGGTTACATTGGTAAGCTAACCATCCAAGTTTTTCGATACCATAATTAGATCCGGCTTCTACAATCTTATTATATACATCATGACTATCTTCTAATGGTCCATGGACTTCATATGCTAATGTTCCTCCCATACCCATACGAATCACTCTAACCCTATGTCCTGCGATTTCCGCATTACAAAAACGCATGAATTTTAAATCATGTAAATCTTGTTGTGCTGCATTTTCTATAACTTCTAAACTCCTTGGGCCAGCTATTTGATAAACATAGTCTCTAATAGATGTTTCGATAGGTTCTACTCTATACCTTCCAGAGTTTGCAAGGAAGTTTATATAAGGCTGAAAAGCGTAGGTGCCAAACTCATCTTCGCCTAAACGCAAGACTAAACCATGTTCTATAATATTACCTTTTTTAGTTACCATAATACCGTGTCGACCTGCACCAACAGGTACATTTGTAAAATTGTTTACAAAGTTTTCATTAAGCAATTTTACTGCATCAGGTCCTTTTACTGTATGCATTGACATTAATCCTGGTAGATTAGCACTAATGTAGCAACTTTTTTTCCATGAATTTGTTTCTAATCTCCAACCATTATAAGATGTTACTACTGCGTGACCACCAAAATTTTTATAATCTACTGCAGATGGAGAAAAAGGAACAGTTGGATTTAACGGAAGTGATGTAATTTTCTTCATAATAAAATCCTCCTATTAAAATTTATTTAATAACTACTTAGGTTATTGAATCTTCTTCAGTAATATTTATAGTTTTTAAAATTAGAGCTAATAAGTATTATTATAAGTGATATAATAATAGAATATCCAAGCTCCACAATAAATATCCTAACGGATAATAAAAGAATATTTTTAGCAATTACTGATAAGAATATTCAGACTAATATTATAATATCATCTATTCTATAAATATTATAGTCACAAAGTATTGACATATTTACAGGGATACACTACAATTTGTAGCGTATAAATTTTAGGAGGTATTTATGCTAATATTATCAAATATTATATATAAAAAATTAGGTAATATAATTCCATATCAGATTATTAAAAGACATTATCAGTATAAAGTAAAAGGTGTTCGTTTTTTTGTTAAAGAACAACCATTATATGAAAATTATATTTACATTCTTAAATCAGAAGATATATATGATTTTAACCCAGACTTAAAAAATGTTTCTATTTTTCTAATTGGAAGGCCAAATAAAATTCCCAAAGAATTTTCATATGATCTCCTTTTATTTAATGAGGATATTTCAATTCATGTTCTTTTTAATGAAATTATTAATATTTTTCAATTCTTTAATGAATGGGATAATAATTTAAATTACTGCAGTAATGATTTTGAGGGAATAAAAGAAATGATGGATATTAGTAGAAAGTTACTTGGTGGGGCATTAGTACTTGTAGATATTCACATGAATTATCTATATTATACTAAAGATTTCCTAAAGTATAATTCTTTTTATAATCCTACTAATTCAGAATATGCAACTACAGAAATAATTAATATTTTAATTCAGGATTCTAGTTATGATAAATTAGCAACTGTAAAACAACCATTTATCTATCCTAAATATGATTATCCAAATAAATCATTGTGTTTTAATCTATTTAAAAATAGCAAATATAATGCACGGCTTATGCTGATAAAGTCAGATAATATATATCTTGAAGACGAAATGTTTTTATTAGAGTATTTAGGATTAAGGATTAATAAAATATTGGCTGTGCAGTCAAAAAATTCACTGCCATTAAATGTATATCACAACCTAAGAAATATTATTAGTAATCTATTAGCAGGTACTAATGTTGAGAAGCCTCTAATAAATAGTACACTTAGGGAAGTAGGATGGAAAGAAACAGATGAATATTTACTAATTTGTTTCCGTTCAAGGTTAAAAACAATACAGTATGTGGAAATTAGTCATATAAGTAATATACTTGAACTGATGTGGTCGCATGCCTGTTTAGTAAGATATAGAGATAATATAATATTATTAGTAAATAAATCTTTATCGGATTCAAATGCATATCCAGAGCCAGAACAACTAAACATGTTTTTGGATGGGTATATGATGAAAGCTGGTTTTAGTGGTGAATTTGATATTTTTCAAAATCTATATTATGCTTATAAAGAAGCTCAGGCTGCACTAGAAATTGGGGCTACTAAAAAATTAGAGTCATATTATTACTATAATGATTATAGATTAGAGTATTTCCTTAAAAAAGGATCATTTGAGCTACCCGAAAAACTAGTTTGTAATCAAAGTTTACTTAATTTGATAGATTTTGATAATAAAAATGGTACCGAATATGTAAAAACATTAAAGGCATATTTAGAGGAAAAATATAATGCTACACATGCTGCAGATAAATTATATATACATAGAACCACTCTTTTGAAAAGGATGGATAAAATTAAAGAGATTACCGACTTAAATTTGGATGATTGGGATACACGGTTACATTTAATGATTTCATATTCCATATTATTTAGAGATTAGATATTTTTAAATTACTAAAAGCTACATAAGAGAATAATAAAATTATATCTAAAAAGATAAGGTCCACCATAACAATGAATTGCCAAGTTGGTCACTTAAGGCAGACTGCACTATTACTAGGCAAAAAGTAGACCTATTGTTTTAATGGAAATAAATATGGTATGAGTGTAATGGGTATAGGTTGTTAAAGGTCCCTAGAAGAATAGCTAGAAGATTAAAGTCTTAGGTTATAATAATGTTAGTGTAAATATCATGTTATTTTATGCGATAAATTATATAGCACCAGCTTAAAATATAGATATTATAAAAATATAAAATGAGGGAGTAAATATGTACACAGAAGAGGAAGTATTTAAAGAACTACAGAAATTTTTAAATAATAGTGATAAAGAAATAGATTCGGCATATAAAATTCATAGAAAACTAGTGGATCTAATTCCTAAAGAAATAAGAAAAGAAAGTTATTTTAGATATTTAGAATTAGGAGGAACTATAGGTTTAAACGTAAAAAACTATAGAATCTACGAATATTCATATGATAAAAAAGAGGCTTTTAGAATAATTTATCCTAGTGAAGACATAGAAAATTTAAGAAAAGTAAATCTAGAACCTAATGTAAATTTTAAATTTGTGTCAACACCTAGTGTATTATTAGAAGTACAGGTAGATGAATTTAAAGAATTTAAAGATGAACAATGGGATTCTTTTAAAAAAGCAGTGGAAATAGCTTTTCAAGGTAAGGATAATCCAGTAGGAAATATGAGTAATATTAACATTATTTGGTAGTTTATATTTAAGATTTCATCTGTTTATAAAAAGAAACCTATGAATTAGTAGGGAGGAATATGAAGTTTGAAAATAGTAATATGAACTTTTCAAGAAAGGAATCTACAATTGTGGCAATCAACGCAATCTTATTAAGATTAGGTGGTTAAGAAATATTTAGAAACTATTTTATATAGAAATAGCTCTGATAGAATACCTCCAGGTAGAAATTCTAGTGTTAAATTAGAATTTCTACCTGGAAATAAAGTTTGACTTATTATTTTCCTAATCCTAATCCACCATATAATTAATTAATTTGAAATAAAAAATTAAATTACTAATATAGAAGGGGATGTTTTGAAATGGAAACAGGAAATGCTATAAATGTAAATCGCCTAAAAGAGGTAGAGAAAGATTTAAAAAGATTTTTAATGTTATATAAATTTGGTTTAGAGGAAATTAAAACTAAAATCAATATTTTAAATGAAGAATTTAAGTATATTCATGATTATAATCCTATAGAGCATGTCAAATCTAGAATTAAAAGTCCAGAAAGTATTTTTAAAAAATTATCTAGAAAAAACTTAGATATTTCCTTATATTCAATAGAAAAAAATATTAAAGATATAGCTGGGATTCGTATTGTATGTTCTTTTATATCAGATATATATATTATAAGTGAAATGTTACAAAATCAGAAAGACTTAAAGATAATAAGATATAAGGATTATATAAAAAATCCAAAACCTAATGGATATAAAAGCCTTCATTTAATTTTACAAGTGCCAGTATTTATGTCAGATGGAGTGGAGAAAGTTTATGTTGAAGTTCAGATTAGGACAATTGGAATGGATTTTTGGGCAAGTTTAGAACATAAGATCTATTATAAATATGACAAAGATGTACCACAAAATTTAGAAGATGAATTAAAAGAAACAGCAAGAATAGTATCAGATTTAGATAAAAGAATGGAAGGACTCAATAAAGAAGTTACAGAGATAAAAGAAAATTAGATATCTAATAATTGATGGATTTTACAATAGTTAATGAATGATTAATACAAAAAGACATCAAATTTGATGTCTTTTTTGTATTAGTATTATTGGAATCATTTTCTTTGTTTTATTATGGTAAATCTACAGGAAAAGTAGGCATTGTTTCAAACTTAAATTTACTTTTCTCATGCATATTATCAAGTTTTTCTTTAATAGATTTTTCTGGTATAATTCCTTCTCGTATATATTTGTTTAAGCTTTCATAGCTAAAACCAAGAACATCCTCATCAGTTTGACCTGTTAGACCATCTGCAGCCGGTTTAATAATATATTTTTCAGGAAGTCCTAGGATTCTTCCTAATTGTATAACTTCATCAGAGGTTAGGTTCCCTAAAGGAGAAAAAGCACCAGTATTATCTCCATAAACTGTAGTATATCCTATCCATTTTTCTGATAAATTGCCTGTATTAATAACCCTACTATTTGGAATAGATTGGGAAATTGCATAAAGAAGAGTCATACGTACTCTAGCAGGAAGATTAATCTTAGTGTTCTCAGATATATCTTTAATAATTTCTCCATTTTCATTCTCTATAACTTGTAAAAATTCTGAAGTAATTGAATTAATAGGTATATGAATATATTTAATATTTAGTTCTTCACATATTCCAAAGGCAAAGGAAATATCCTCTTGGATACCATCAGGCATAATTACACCTATGACATTTTTATTTCCTAAGGCTTTCTTACACAAGGCTGCTACGATAGAGCTATCTTTTCCACCTGAAATACCTAATATAGCCTTAGTTCCATTTGTTTTTCCCATCATATGTCTTATCCATAATATTAAATCGTTTTTAATATTAGTAATTTCCTTTTTATTTAATTTCACTTTCTTTTCACCTCCATATGTAGCCCTTCCATTATATCTAAAGCTTTATTGTGGAGAGTTAAATCATTGCTAGTACAAAGATTTTCATCAATTAATATTTTAGAATTGATAAAGGTATTTTGTAAAATAATTGCATTAGAGAGAATACATAAATGGGTCTCTATGCCTATTATCTCAATCTTTTCCATATATTTATCATCAAAGTTTTGAAACATAGATTTAGATTTATAAGGAGGGATACCGTAATTAAGTTTTGAAATATAATTATGAGGACTGAGTATATCTTTTAATTCGCCATAAGGTTCTTCACCCCAATGTTTAACATCTAAAGATCTATTATCATTTGGCATATTTTTGTGAATGTTTTTAGTGTAGAAAATTAAATCTTTCTTTTCCTCATACTCTTTAATCTTTTTAATTATATTTGGTACTAGTTGATCTGCATGTTTTACTGCCATTTTACCATGTATCTGATCAACAAAATCGTTTTGCATATCAATAATAAATAGCATATTATCTTCCTTTTAAATAATTTCTAAAAATAATGAGCTTCAAAATTAGTATGGTCCTTTTATTCTTATTTAAACATAGTATTTTAAGAAAGAACCGAGCGATCAAAAAACAGATATAGTAAGAAATAATTTAGAGTAAAGAAATATTGTTAAGATAAAATATTAATGTAGAAGATAATAAAATAGGTAGTTTTTATTTTTAATTAATGATAGGCTGAATTATAAGGAGAAAAATGAATATTAGTTATCAAATAAAAAGATATTTCCTAATTTAAGAAGTTAAATCTTCTATTGACAAAATAAATTTAATTAATAAATATAATTATAATGAGGAATTGTCAGTAATAGATAATGATACTTCTACATTTTGTTATAGAGAAATTTCAGGAAGTAAAGGTAAAGTATTTAATCATAATTATGGAATTGCTATAGATATTAATCCTATTTAAGCAAAGAGTATTTAGATAGAGAATATTAGAATTTGTACAATTTTAACAATTGTATAATATATATAAGGATACAAAGAAAAATAAACAAAAAATGCTGTTTCATAGTTAAATAACTACAAGGTAAGTTTGTGTAAAATTGCTGGGGTAAGGAAAAGTAGTTTATTATACCTCAATCTTTTATTAAAATTTAAAATTTGTGTAAGAATATATAATTATAAAAACGTTTTCCATATACTAAACTGATAGTATATTATCAGATTATTTTGATTTGATAAAATTAATAAAATATAAGGATGTGTGAAAATGGATGAAGGTATTGGCAAAAGGCAAGGATCTCTTTTTGAGGTAGAAGGTAGACCTAGTTTACGAGAAGTTACCCCTCTTGGATTACAGCATGTGGTGGCTGCTTTTGTAGGAGTTATTACTCCTGCTATATTAGTGGCAGGAGTTACAGGACTTGATGCGACAGATACAGCAATGTTAATTCAAATGTCACTAATAGTTACAGCCTTATCAACTTTAATACAACTGTTTCCTATTGGAGGTATAGGATCAGGATTACCTGTAATAATGGGAATTAGTTTCGCTTATATTCCATCACTTTTAGCAATAGGAGGGAAATTTGATTTACCTACTATATTTGGAGCACAGATTATAGGAGGATTAGCAGCATTTGTTGTAGGAATATTTATAAAACAACTTCGAAAGTTTTTTCCTCCTCTAGTAACTGGAACAGTTATATTTACTATAGGTTTATCTCTATATGATGTTGCAATAAAGTATATGGCTGGTGGAGCAGGCAGTGATTCATTTGGTTCAACGAGAAATTGGTTCGTTGCAATAGTTACCTTAATAGTAGTAATATTTCTAACACATTTTACAAAAGGTATTACAAATCTAGCAGCGATTCTTATTGGGATGATAGTAGGTTACATAATGTCATATTTTATGGGTATGGTTAGTTTTGATCCGGTTAGAGAAGCAGGTTGGTTTCAAATAGTTCCACCATTGTATTTCGGAGTTAAATTTGAAATAAGTGCTATTATCTCATTAGTAGTGATGTATATAGTAAATTCAGTTCAAGCAATTGGAGATTTTTCCTCTACTACCATGGGAGGATTAAATCGAGAGCCTACAGATAATGAATTATCTGGAGGCATTAAGGCAAGTGGATTATCAAGTAGTTTAGGAGCATTGATAGGTGGATTACCTATAGCAACATTTAGTCAGAATGTAGGTATAGTAACTGTTAATAAAGTAGTAAATAAAATGGTCTTCGTATTTGCGGCTGGGGTATTTTTAATAGCAGGATTTATACCTAAATTCTCAGCAGTATTAACAACTATACCGCAAGCTGTTATAGGTGGAGGAACATTATCTGTATTTGCAGTAATTACTATGACTGGTATAAGGATGATAAGCTCAGAAGACTTAAATCCTAGAAATACTGCAGTAGTAGGTCTAGCCGTTGCATTAGGAGTAGGTATAACTTCTGTTCCAGATGCTTTATCTGGTTTTCCAGATTGGGTTGATACCGTATTTGGAAGTTCATCAGTAGTTATTGCTACAATAACTGCTATAGTTCTTAATTTAATTCTTCCTAAAGAAGAAGAGAGCGAAGAAAGTGAAGAGATTGAAGAGGTTAGTGAATTATATTAATAGACTAATATAAAGATGATAATGGAAAATTCATTATCATCTTTTGAAATAATAAAATATATAGATAAAGTGAATTTGCGAAATAAATTTAGGAAGAAGGGTGAACAAAATGGGAGAAAGGTTTATAAATTACGTGTTACCAGATAATGTAGAAGAAGCTTATGAAGCTTTACAGTCTCGAAGAACCTCGCGACTTATTGGTGGAGGATGTTTTGTAAAGTTAGGAGAAAAAAAAATCGTACTAGCAGTGGATCTTTCTAAATCAGGTCTTGATTATATAAATGAACTTGAGAATGAAATAGAAATAGGTGGAATGACTAGCTTAAGAACTTTTGAAACCTCTAAATTATTAAAAGAAAATTTTGGAGATATTATTGAAGATAGTGTTAAAAATATAATTGGAGTACAATTAAGAAATATTGCAAGTATTGGAGGTACTGTATTTCCTAAATTTGGATTTTCAGATCCTTTAACTGCGCTATTAGCTTTAGATGCAGATATTTATTTACATGGTGATGGTAGAATATCTTTAGAAGATTTTTTAAAAGAAAAAACTAGAAGAAAGGATATATTAGAAAAGGTTATTTTAAAGAAAAATGTATCTAGAGGGTCATTTCAAAGTATAAGAAACTCAGCTGTTGATTATGCAATATTAAATGTGGCAGTTGGAATTGTTGATGGAGAATATAGGATAGCAGTAGGAGCTAGGCCTAGGAGAGCAACATTAGCTTTAGAGGCTATGGAGTTTTTAAATAATAATGAATTGAATGAGGAAAATATAATAAAAACCAGTAATATAGTTGGAGAAGAGTTACATTTTGGAACAAATACTAGGGGCTCAGCAGAATACAGAAAAGAATTATCTAAAGTATTAACTAAAAGAGCCTTAATGGAGGTATCAAAATGGAAATAAGTTTACATATAAATGAAGTTCAAAAAACATTTAAGATTGATCCAGATGAATACTTATTAGAAGTTTTAAGAAGGAATGGTTATTTAAGTGTTAAAAAAGGGTGTGATACAGGGACATGTGGTGTCTGCACCATATTGCTAGATGATATGCCAGTATTATCATGTTCATATTTGGCAGTCAGAGCAGATGGGAAACATATAACAACTATTGAAGGAATACAAGACAAAGCAAAAGATATAGGAAAGTATTTAGTTTCTGAAGGTGCAGATCAGTGTGGATACTGTAGTCCTAGTTTGATACTTACTATTGTTGCTATGGAAAAAGAAATGGAAGATCCAACTGAAGAAAAAATAACAAGATATTTAAATGGGAATTTATGTAGATGTACAGGATATATGGGACAGTTAAGAGGGATTTTAAAGTATATGGAGGTATAGTAATGAAAAAAGGTTCAGTAGGAAAGGAAATAGAAAAAATAGATGGTATGAGACTTGTAACAGGTCAGCCTGCATACACAGACGATCTAGCTTCTAAAGATTGTTTAATAATAAAATTTTTAAGAAGTCCTCATTCATTTGCAAAAATTAAAAGTATTGATACTACAAGGGCAGAAAAAATGAAAGGAGTAGAATGCGTTTTTACACATGAAAATGTACCTAAACATCTTTATACAAGAGCAGGTCAATCTTATCCTGAAGCATCGATATATGATAAATATATTTTAGATGAATATGTTAGGTATGTAGGAGATGAAGTCGCATTAGTTGCAGCTAGCTCAGAAGATATAGCTAAGAAAGCCCTAAAACGTATTAAAGTAGAATATGAGGTCTTTGACCCAGTATTAGATATCTTAGAAGCTGAAGATCATCCTAGCAAAATACATTTTAAAGACAGAACTTTTATGCATATGGAAAAAGGCTTTGATCCAGAGAAGAATATTGCTTGTATATATGATTATGGAGAAGGAGATGTAGAAAAAGAACTCCAAAAATCTGAAGTTGTATTTAATGCTACTTATAATACACAAGCACAAGCTCATTCTATGATGGAAACTTATAGAGCCTTTTCATATATTGATGAATATGGAACTTTAGTAATAGTATCTTCAACACAGATTCCTTTTCATGTAAGGAGGGAAGTAGCTCAATCTTTAGATATACCTATAAATAAGATAAGAGTAATAAAGCCTAGAATAGGTGGAGGGTTTGGAGGTAAACAAACTACTCAGGTAGAATTCTATCCAGCACTTGTAACATGGATGACTAAAAAACCATCAAAAATTATATATACTAGAAAAGAGACCTATTCTTCATCTAATACTAGACATGCTTCACATATAGATATGACTATTGGATCAGATAAAGAAGGAAACATTCAAGCAATAGATATGAAAACAATTTCAGATACTGGAGCCTACGGAGAACATGCTTATACAGTTCTAGGAGCTATGGGATATAAAGCTTTACCCCTATACAATAAAGCAAAAGCTTCTAGATTTTTAGGGAAATCTATATATACAAATAGGGTAACAGGAGGAGCATTTAGAGGATATGGTGTAACTCAAGGAACCTATGCCTTAGAATCTGCTATAAATGAGTTAGCAGATAAGTTAAATATGGATCCTTTAAAACTTAGAGAAAAGAATATGTTAAGAAAAGGCGAAGCATCAGAAATAATGAGAATTACTACAATAGGTGCAGGAGAAGAAGAAATTCCAATGGATAGTTGTGAATTAGAATATTGTGTAGAAAAGGGTAAAGAAATCTTTAATTGGAATGAGAAATACCCAAGGGAAAAAGTTTCTAATACGGTAGCAAGAGGATCAGGTATGGCAATTTGCATGCAGGGATCTGGAATTCCCGGTATAGATACAGCCTCTGCAAGTATTAGATTAAATGAAGGTGGTACTTTTACTTTATTAACAGGGGCAGCGGATATAGGCACAGGAAGTGATACTATATTACGTCAAATAGCAGCAGACGGGATAGGGATATCAGATAATATAATTTCTGTACATTCTGGGGATACAGAGCTGACTCCATTTGATGTAGGAGCTTATGCATCTGGAACTACATATTTTTCAGGAAATGCAGTTAAAGAGGCTGCTATAAAAATGAAAGAAAAAATATTAAAAGAAGGAGCAAGGCAATTAGATCTAGATATTAAAGAAGTGCAATTTGATGGAGAATATATTTATAATAAGGATAAAAGGATTAGTCTGAAAGATTTAAGTAATAAATTAATATATGGAAGACCTCATAGTCAATTAACAACAACAGGCTCTTACTCTACCGTAGATGTGGCACCACCATTTGTAGCTAGTTTTGTAGAGGTAGAAGTGGATAAGGAGACAGGAAAAGTAGAAATATTGGATTTTGTATCAGTCGTAGATTGTGGTACAGTAATTAATCCTAATTTAGCAAGAATACAAACAGAGGGGGGCATAGTCCAAGGAATAGGTTTAGCTTTATTTGAAGATGTGAAAGAGAATAATCAAGGTAAATTATTATCTAATAGTTTAATGCAATATAAGGTTCCATGTAGACAAGATATAAGAAATATAAGAGTAGAGTTTGCAAAAGGATATGATAAGACTGGTCCTTTCGGTGCAAAATCTATAGGCGAAGTAGTAACTAATACACCAGCTCCAGCTATACAAGATGCAATATTTAATGCTGTAGGGGTAAGGATTAGGGATTTACCTATAACTCCTGAAAAAGTAAAATTAGCATTATTAGAGAAAGAAAACAATTAATAGAATAATTTATTTTCTAACTTTACAAATCTAATATTATAGTCTATTATTGTATAGTACTTAAGATTTGTAAGAATAGGAGAGTTAGATAAATGACTAAAAAAGTCGAAGATAAGGATAAGAGTGCCAATATATATAGAAAACTGTTAGCTATTATAGTTGGAAATTTATTATGTGCATTAGCATTTAATATTTTTTTCATACCTAATAAGTTATTAAGTGGAGGAGTAGGAGGATTAGCAATAATAGTTCAATACTTAACAGATATTCCCTCAGGTATAGTAGTTTTCACTATTAATATACCAATATTTTTAATAGGATATAAAATGGTAGATAAGGATTTTGCAATATATAGTTTTATATCAATGTTTATTTTATCATTTCTCTTGACTATAACTAATGGTATAGATGCTTATTTCCCATTAAATGATATATTATTAGGATCGGTTTTCGGAGGAGTACTGAATGGGGTAGGTATGGGACTTATGTTCAGAAATAGAACTAGTCAAGGTGGATTAGATATTATAGCAGCAGTATTAAAAAGAAAATATAATATTAATATAGGAACAGGACTTATGATGGTAAATACTGTAATAATATCTCTAGCAGGTATAAGGTTTGGGGTTCAATCAGCTATGTATACTCTCATATCTATGTATATTGGATATCAAATCTTAGATAAAGTTCAAACAGGTTTTAATGTGAGAAAAAATGTAGTCATTGTTTCAAATAATTCAGAAAAAATAGCTAGTGAGATAATAAGGAAACTTAATAGAGGAGTTACTTTTTTGGAAGGTATGGGTGCTTATACGAAAGAGAATAGGCAGGTCATATATTGTATCGTAAATTCAAATGAAATAGTAAAGTTAAAAGGAATAGTAGATGAAGTAGATCCAGAAGCCTTTTTAACTATAAATGAAGTAGTAGAAGTAGAAGGTTCAGGATTTAAAAATGCTGGGATTTAATTAAAAAGTTTAAAATTAATAAGGTTGTTTATAACTAAATATTTAGTTATAAACAACCTTATTTTGTTGAAAGATTATGGGTAGTGAATATATGGTTTTAAAAATCTTCATTTATAAGTTTTTTAATTGTATTTACATCTCTGTCAAAACTTAAAGGTTTAACTGCAGGCCCTTGAATTATTTCACCTGTATAAGTGAATCGTGAGCCGTGACAAGGACAGTCCCAAGATATTTCAGCAGAATTCCAATTAAGTTCACATCCCATATGAGTACAGGTGGTATTTACTAGATGTAGTTCACCATCTTCATCACGATAAGCTCCAACTCTTTCTCCATCTATCTCCAGAACTTTTCCTTCACCAGATTTTACTACTATATCTTTAGGAAGTTTGGAAAGTTTACCATCAAGTAATTGTCCTGCAAGATTTGTATTTTGAACTACAAATTCTTTAGTAGATGCAGTAACAGTTTTTCGAGATGGATTATATACGTCTCCCCAAGGACTTTCTCCATCTACTATTAAATCTCTTAGAATCATAGAAGAAGCCATACTATTTGTCATACCCCATTTTTGAAAACCTGTAGCTAAATAAAGATTAGGGGTATCATAAATAAATTGTCCTACATATGGTAGACCATCAACAGTCATACAATCTTGGGTAGACCATCTATATGGAATATCTTCAATAGTAAATATTTCTTTAGCAAAATTTAGTAAGGCTTTATAATGTATGTTGGTTTGTATCCTCTCCTTGACCAGTTTTATGCCTCTCTCCAACTATTAATATAAGTTCACCATCTTTAGTAGAGATGGATCTTAAAGAACGAGAAGGGTCTTCAACATTTACATATATGCCACCAGGAAATTCTTCTTTAGCTTTAATAGCTAAAATATAACTTTTTTCTACATAAATTCTAGAATAATACATTCCTTTTTTATTATAGAAAGGATAATGGGAAGCTATTATAACTTTATCAGCAGAAACCTTTTTCCCCTGGGTAGTATTTATAATATATTTATCATTTCTTTTGTTTAATTCAATAGCCCGAGTTTGTTCATAAATATTAACCCCTTTTTTAGAAATTTTTTCAGCTAAAGGAATTAGAAATTTTCTTGGATGAAATTGAGCTTGATTTTCAAAGATCATTCCAGATTTAATATCTATAGGAAAAGGTATCTCATCGATTAAATTAGTTTTGATTCCTAAAGAGGTAGCAGTGTTAACTTCTTTCTCAATTTGGTTAACATACTTATCATTTTGAGTATATAAATATGCAGATTGAGATAGATAATTACAATCTATATTATTTTCATCTGCTATCTTTTTAAACTCATGAATTGCAGTTTCATTTGCACTTGCATACTGTCTTGCTAGTTCTTCTCCCATTTGGGTTTTGATTTTGTCATAAATTAAACTATGTTGAGATGTTAATTTTGCAGTTGTATGTGCAGTAGTAGATTCAATAATATTTTCAGCTTCTAGAACTGTAATATTAAATCCTTCTTTTTCTAATTGATAAGCAGATAATATTCCTACTATTCCACCTCCAATTATGGCAATATCTGTATCTATATCTTCATTTAATTTAGGGTAATTTGTCTTCTTAGTAGATGCTAACCAATATGATTCAGGCATATGCTTAAATATATTCCAGTCATCCATATCCATATATCTCCTCCAGTTATTCCATATTCTTATAGGATATTTTATACTGTTAATTAAAAAATATACATATGGATCATACCACCAAAAATAAATATAGTAAGTATTACTTTTGAAAATTGAATATTATTTTATTTAAACCAGGTAAGACCTAATGATATGAGTACAAGAAATTCCTTAAATCAAAGATAAAATCCCTGATGTAAAAGAAAATAGGTGGTGTTTATTCTTAATAAATGATAGTCTAAGTCTAAAGGAGGAGTAATATGTGTACAGGTATAAAGATAAACTATAAAGATGGTTGTGTTTTAGGAAGAACAATGGATCTTGAAAATTCTGTAAATTATAATAGTCTTTATTTACCAAGAAATTATAATTTTTCTAATGATTTAATGGGAAATCCTTTGTATTTAAAATATAAAATATTAGGAATGTGTTTTGAAAATCGAGATCCGCTAAAAGATGGGGTAAATGAACATGGATTAGTAGGAATTACAAATGATTTTAAAGGATTTAATCTTTATTCAAATAAGGTAAATTCAGAAAAGAAAAATATTTCTAGTTTAGATTATTTAACTTATGCACTTGGGAATTATAGATCTGTAGATGAGTTAATTGAAGATTTACCAAATATTCATATATCTATTAAAGATCATAAAAATGAAAAAGTATTATCACCACATTTTCACTTTATGTTTACAGATTCTACTAAAAGATGTATAGTTGTTGAGGCTAAAAGAAAAGAATTAATATATTATGAAAATTCATATGATGTAATGACTAATTCACCAGGTCTTGAAACTCATGTACAAAGATTAAATAATCTTATAGATTTAGATAATCTTGAAGAATTTAATGCTTCCAAAGATTTACCAGGTGGATATGATCCTGTTTCTAGATTTATTAAAGCTTTTTATTTAACTAAAATGAATGTTAAATCTAAGAATTATAAAGAAGCACTTTCTAATTCTTATAATATAATGGGAGCAATGACTATGCCAAATGGGTTTGTTAGAAATAAGAAATATAATTATAATACTTATACCAGATATATTTGTTCTTATGATACAAATAATAGATTACTAACTGTTAAGTCTAATACTAATCCAATGGTATATAAATTAAGCTTTGAAGATATAAGAAATGAAGATAAAAGACAGGCATTTTTCTTAGATCAAGACTTTAACTCGGAAAAATTAAAACAATAGAGAATCTATTTATTTAAAAGGTGTAGATTTTAAAATCTACACCTTTTTATATTAATTATAAAAGCTATGGCCACCTATTTTTGTTAAATAGGTTTTATTCTGAACAATCCAAGTACCTGCTGCTTTAGACTGATTGAAGAAATATGTTGAATCACCTACAGGTCTTTCTCCATTGATTGCAGCCTTAGCTGCTTTTATACTATCATCAGAAGGATCATTATAGATTGATCCGTCAGCAACTGGACTAAATTGAGGTATACTTCCATAGTATTCAAAGATTACATCATATATACTGTTAGGGAATTCTTTAGAACTAACTCTGTTTAAAATTACATTTCCAACAGCTACCTTTCCATTATATGGTTCTCCACCTGCTTCTGCTTCAATAATTCTAGCTAACCAGAATTCATCATCTTTAGTATATCCATCGGAAGAGCTTGTCCCTTGTAAATCGGAATTAGACTTCCCATATAATGCTGTTTTAGTATCTACTCCTGCAATTCCATCAATAGATAATCCTTTATCCTTTTGGAAATCAACAACAGCTTGTTCGGTTAATAGTCCATAGATTCCATCAACAGAATCTTTAAGATATCCTTGATCTTGTAATTCTTGTTGAAGTTTGGTTACTTTTTCACCCCTACTATTGTATCCTAAGTTTATATAATTGTCACTTGCAAATGTGACAGTTGTTGGTACAAGTATTAATACCAATACTATTAAAATTGATAATGTTCTTTTTTGTATCATTATCATAGTCTCCTTTCAAAAATAAGGTTCCCCATAAGAAATATAGAGTGAACCGTTTCAGATAGTATAATTTGCTATTATATAGTACCCCCTACCTCAAGTAAACAGTAAACACTAATATACCAAAACTTACATAGGATAAATCTTCCAATAGGTTTGAATAAAGAAATAATTTAGAGAATATATAATAAAATTAGTTTTAAAGGTACTAAGTAAACAATAGACTAATAATAGCTATATAATTCTAGGAATATAGAGGAGGCATAGTATGTTTATTATAGAATTATTAAAAGTGGTTTTATTAGGTATAGTAGAAGGAATTACTGAATGGTTACCTATAAGTAGCACTGGGCATATGATTTTAGTAGAACAATTTATAGAATTAAATGCTTCTCAAGCATTTAAAGAAATGTTCTTTGTAGTAATACAATTAGGGGCAATATTAGCTGTTGTTCTATTATATTTTCATAAATTAAACCCTTTTTCATCTAATAAATCTTGGAAAGAGAAGAAAGAAACTATATCTATATGGTGTAAAGTTGTTGTAGGAGTTATACCAGCAGGAGTATTAGGGATTTTATTTGATGATTGGTTAAATGATCATTTATATAATTACCAAACAGTTGCAATTATGTTAATTCTTTATGGAGTTTTATTTATAATTATCGAAAATAATAGGAAATATAGTAGGAGTAGTATTAGGAATTTTAATGATCTTACATATAAGACGGCTTTTTTAATTGGGATGTTTCAGGTGTTATCCTTGATTCCAGGTACATCACGTTCCGGTGCTACTATTATAGGTGGGATTATATTAGGAACCTCCCGTCATATGGCTACAGAATATTCCTTCTTTTTATCTATTCCGGTGATGTTTGGTGCTAGTGCATTAAAGTTATTGAAATTTGGATTTAGTTTTTCTGCTATGGAATTATTTATTTTACTGACTGGTATGATAGTAGCTTTTCTTGTTTCTATTATAGCCATACGATTTCTTATAGGATATATTAAAAACAACGATTTTAAAATCTTTGGTTGGTATCGTATTATGTTGGGTATTATAGTTCTTTTATATTTTTTAATATTGAATGTTAAAGCCATATAGCAATTACTAATAGAATAATCGCCTTATATTAAACATATCTATATTTGTTGAACTTTGTCATATTGAAATATATAATTATGATTTGAAAGGATAGAGTTTCCAAATAATTTAAAGAAGGAAAGGTGACAAGATGAAAAGGAGATACATATTATTTTTTAGCTTTATATTAGTAATTTCTATTATTTTAGGAGCATGCACTGGTCAATCTACAGATACTTCTAAAGAATCAGATGATGTGGTAGAAGATGACGGTGAGGTATCTAAAGAAGGGGGAATAATGACTTTTGGTATAGGTAGTGATCCCGCAGTTATGAATCCACTATATGCAGATGATAGGGTTACCTTAACTATTACAAATTCATTATATGACTATTTATATACAGTTGTAGATGGTGAAACAAGATTTGTTTTAGCAGAAAGTATGGAACCATCAGATGATTATTTAACTTATACAATGAAATTGAGAGAGGATGTTAAGTGGCATGATGGAGAAATATTTAATGCAGATGATGTAATCTTTACATTTGATACTATATTAGAAGAATCCCAAACAACAAAGTATAGAAGTAGTTTGATTTTCAATGATGAGCCGATAAAAGTAACTAAGACTGATGATTTTACAGTGGAATTTGAGTTGCCTGAAGTTTCGGTACCATTTTTCAATACTGTTGCAGGAATAAAGCCTATTCCTAAGCATGTATTTGAAGGAGAAGAAGAAATTGAAAAAAGTAGTAAGAATAATACTCCAATAGGAACGGGACCATTTAAATTTAAAGATATGAAGAGTGGTGAATCTGTAGAATTAGAAAGAAATGAAGATTATTTTGGTGATTTAGCATACTTAGATAGTATAGTATATCAAGTTATAGCTGATCCGAATGCATCAATGATAGCTTTAGAAGACGGAGAAATAGGTGCAAGTTATATAGATGCTAAGGATTATGATAAATATGATGGAAATGATCAGTTTGAAACTTATAAATTTTCAGAAGGTATGTTAAATAATATGATATTTAGATTTAATAATGAGTACTTACAAAATAAAAAGGTTAGACAAGCAATAGCTTATGGGATAAATAAAGAAGAAATGCTTGAAGCTGCATATGGTAGTGAAGAATTTGCTGATTTAGCATATTCACCTTTTGTACCATCGACATTATATTATACTGATGATGTTGAACAGTATGAATATGATGTGGAAAAAGCAAAGGAACTTCTTGAAGAGGCAGGAGCAGAAGACATTAAATTAAGATTAATGTATACAAGTGGTAGTGATGAACAGGAAAAACAAGCTTTAATTATGGAACAACAATTAAAAGAAATAGGCATAGAGTTAGATATATTACCGACGGAAAGAGGGGCTTTTTTGGACAAGTTTCTAGATCCAGAAAATGAAGATTTTGACTTAGCTTATAATGGATTTGTTATGGGTTCAGAACCAAATGCGTATGGACCGCTATTTACATCAGGTGATGCAAATAACTATATGTTATATGAAAATGAGGAAATAGATAATTTGTTTTCTGATGGTGTAGTAGAAACAGATGAATCAAAAAGGCAAGAAATTTATGAAGATATTCAACAAATATTGATAGATGATATGGTGATTTATCCGATTACGTATCCAAAATCACTAGTAACAACAAATGCTAAATATAAAGGTATAGAGGAAGCAGAAACTGCACCTATCTTTATGTTTAGAAATATGAATAAGATATATATAGAAGAATAATTGAATTTAGAGAAAAGTAAATTTATAAATTTACTTTTCTCTATGTTTTTAGGAGGAGAAAGAGTTGTCATATCTTATATACAAAAGAGTATTAAATGCTATTCCTATGATAATAACTATTTCCATTATTTCATTTGTATTAGTAAATTTTGCGCCAGGAGATCCGGTAAAGGCATATATTACCCCAGAATCTACAGTACAAGATATTGAGATTATAAGAGAAAGTATGGGTTTAAATGACAATATCTTAGTTCAGTACATTAGATGGGGAAAAAATGTATTAAAAGGGAATTTAGGATATTCTTTTGCAGATCATCGCCCAGTTCTTGATAAGGTTGTAGAGAGATTACCAGCAACAATAGGTCTTATGGGAGTATCTATGATATTTTCCATTCTATTAGGCACTATTATCGGACTGGTCTCTGCCTTTTATAATAATAAACTTATAGATAAAATACTTACTTTTTTAAATTATATTGGTATCTCTATTCCAAGTTTTTGGTTTGCCATGGGTATGTTACATTTGTTTACTTTAAAATTAGGATGGTTACCGAGTATTGGAATGAGATCAGTAGGAGTACATACTAATATAGATTTACTTAAACATATAGTAATGCCAATGTTGACACTAAGTATTTCAAATACTTCAGTGATTAGTAGGTATGTAAGGTCTAGAACTATAACTCAGCTTAATGAGGATTATGTAACAGTTGCTATGGCTCAAGGGGCAAGTAAGAGAGAAGTCTTATTTAAATATGTATTAAAGAATTCCTTACTTCCTTTGATAACAATTATAGGGATGAGTTTACCTAATTTAGTTTCAGGAGCATTTATTACCGAAACAATATTTGGTTGGCCAGGACTAGGACAATTAGGAATTAATTCAATTTTTAAATTTGATTATCCTATGATTATGGCTACTACTATGTTTTCATCAATAATATTAATTTTAGGAAATCTTATAAGTGATATATTATATGGAGTAGTAGACCCTAGAATAAAGGTGGTAGAGTAATGGGAGATTCATTATTTAATAGATATTTTTATAAGATAAAAAAAGATAAAGTTGCTTTTATATCATTAATAATTATTTCACTACTAATAATAGCTTCCATACTTATTCAATTTTATCCAAAGGATCCAAATGCTATTGATATCTCTAATGGACTAGTTAGACCTTCAAAGGAGAATTTTTTTGGAACAGATGATTTAGGTAGAGATTACTTTACTAGAGTGTTTTATGGTGGGAGAGCTTCCCTTGCAGTTGGTTTTTTGGCTATGATTATATCAACGGTGATAGGCACTATCGTAGGAGTTATAAGTGGATATTATGGTGGTATAGTTGATGATATTATTATGAGAATTATAGATATACTCATGAGTATACCTAGTTTTTTCCTGATATTAATACTAAATTCTTATTTAAAGCCAGGTATTAAAAATATAATTATTATAATTGGATTATTTGGATGGATGGGAATTGCTAGAATAGTAAGAGCAGAGACCTTATCTTTAAAGGAAAGGGAATATGTTTTATATGCTAAAATGATAGGAATTAAAGATAGATTGATAATGATTAGACATATAATTAAAAATATTTTTTCGACAGTTGTAGTAACATCAACTATAAATATAGCTTCTGCCATATTAACAGAATCATCTTTAAGCTTTTTAGGCTTAGGGGTTCAGCAGCCTAATTCATCCTGGGGAAGTATGTTAAGAGATGCCCAAAAATATTTAGGTGAATATTCTTATTTAGCCCTATTCCCAGGATTGTTAATATTAATAACAGTATTATGTTTTAATGTTTTAGGAGATTCCTTAAGATATGTAGTAGAAGCGAAAAGTGAGAATTAGAGGTATGTATATGAAGAAAATATTAGATTTAAACAATTTAGTAATTAGATTTCATGGAAAGGAAAACACTACTTATGCTGTAAATAATATATCCTTTGATATAAGGCAAGGGGAAATACTAGGCATAGTAGGAGAATCTGGGAGTGGAAAAACAGTAACAGCTAAATCAATATTAAGGATTACAGATAATGCAGAAATTAAAAATGGTTCTATTTTATTTAATGGATTAGATTTATTAAAAATAAGTGAAAGAGAAATGAGAAAAATTAGAGGGAATAATATATCGATGATTTTCCAAGATCCTCAGACTTCTTTAAATCCAGTATTTACAATAGGAAATCAAATGATAGATATTATTGTGCGTCACAAAAATATTAGTAGGAAAAAGGCTAGGAAGATTGCTTTAGATTGGTTAGCTCTAGTAGGGATTACAAATCCTAGTAAAAGATTAAATTCATATCCACATGAGCTTAGTGGTGGTATGAGACAGAGGGTTATTATAGCTATGGCATTATGTTTAGAACCAGAAATAGTAATAGCGGATGAACCAACTACTGCATTGGATGTTACCATACAGTCACAAATACTTAATCTCATAAATGATTTAAAAAGCAAAATCCATAGTTCAATATTATTAATAACTCATGATTTAGGGGTTATAGCTAATACTTGTGATCGGGTAATAGTGATGTACGGTGGGAAAATAATGGAGTCATCTAATGTGAATCATTTATTTGATAATCCAAAGCATCCTTATACTTTAGGATTATTAAATGCTTTACCTAAGAGTAAGAATAGTTTAGAAAAACTAAGACCTATACCAGGGAATCCACCAGATAATACTAAGAAAATTTTAGGATGTCCATTTTACAGAAGATGTAGTGATAGAATGGATATTTGTGAAAAAAGGTTTCCAAAAACCTTGTATCTAAATGAGGATCATTTCTTGAATTGTTGGTTATATGTGGAGGAAGATTCTAATGAATAAGAAAAAGCTGATTGAAGTTAACAATGTTTCTAAATATTATAAAATAAGATCAAATAAAATTTTTTCTAAAAAACTAGTACTAAAAGCTATAGATGATGTTAATTTAAATATTTATAAGGGCGAAACTTTAGGCATAGTTGGGGAATCAGGATGTGGAAAATCTACCTTAGGTAAATGTATTACAAAGATTATTGATGTGGATAAGGGTAAAATTTCTTATGATGGGGAAATAATTTCAAATAAAAAGAACAAGTATTTGAAAGATTTTAGGAATAATATACAAGCAATATTTCAAGACCCTTATTCTTCATTAAACCCAATGTTGAATATTAGAGAGATACTAATGGAACCGTTGGTGAAAGATCAAAAATTATCGAGTAGGGAAGCAGATGAAATAATAGAAGAGATGATAAGCAAAGTTGGGATGAATAAAGAAAGCTTAAGTAAGTATCCCCATGAATTTAGTGGAGGACAACGTCAGAGAGTATGTATTGCGAGAGCTGTTTCTACAGATCCAGAATTTATATTATGTGATGAACCTATATCTGCTTTAGATGTATCTATACAGGCGCAAATAATAAATATGTTAGAAAACTTACAAAAAGATTATGGATTGACATATTTATTTATAGCACATGATCTATCTATGGTTAGATATCTATCTGATAGAATTGGTGTTATGTACTTAGGAAATTTAGTTGAGATAGGAGAATCACATGATATATATAATGAGCCACTCCATCCTTACTCTCAAGGACTAATATCATCAATACTATTACCAGATCCAAGTCTAAGAGTTAAGGGTCCTTTACCAACTATAGAAGGAGATTTACCTGATGCATTAGATATAAATATTGGATGCAAGTTTGCTTCAAGGTGCAAATTTAAGATGAAGAGATGTGAAGAACGAAGTCCTGAATTAATTGAAGTGGAAGATGGACATAAGGTAGCATGTTATTTATATAATTAATAGAATAATAGGACCATTTAAATGGTCCTATTATTCTATTTCTATTAAGTTATTAGTAGAAAGGATCTTTCCAACCCTATTATTTATATTCACCCTTTTTCTCATTAACAATTACTTTTTGTAACCAATCTTTGCCTTCTATTAATCTTGTAACCATCATAGCTGCCAGACCATCTCCACATACATTAACCATAGTAGCAGGAGGATCTACTAAAAATCCAATAGTTGCAACTATTGGGAAAGCTTCAGGTGGAAATCCATATACATTAACTATAAGCATTTCACCTATTAATCCACCACCAGGTACTCCTGACATTACTACACCACTCATCACTGATATAAGTATTGCAGTTACAAAGGTTCCAATTCCTGTAAAACTTCTTCCATATATTCCAAATAGAAAAGAAATTTTAAGTATAGCTGATAAACAAGAACCATCCATATGCATGGTTGCTCCTATGGGAAGTACTATTTCTCTAATATCTTTTGGCACTCCCATTTTTTGTGTAGCTTCAAGATTTACAGGTAAGGTAGCAATACTAGACTGTGTAGCTAAACTAGTAACAGCTGGAGAAATTATACTTTTAAAGAATCTTTTTACCCCATCCATTTTTCCAGCATAGTATGCATATCCAAAGAATGCAATAAAGAAGTATAAAATAGTAATTGGATAATATATAACCATAGCCCTAGCATAATCTTGTAATAATTCAGGACCAAATTCTCCAATTAAGGTGGCAAAATAAGCTCCTAATCCTATTGGTGCATAATACATTATATAATTTACCATTTTCATCATTATATTAGATAATGTATCTAAAGCTTGAGCAACTTTCTTACCAGACTCTCCCATTACAGTAGTACAAAATCCAAAAAATACAGAAAATATAATAAGAGGTAACATATTTTCTCTTGAAATTAATTTCGTAAAGTCATCTACAGTAATAGCTTTTACTGCTTGCTCGGCTAAACTAATATCCTCAACTTCTTCTATATCTACACTTAAATCTACACCTTGTGCTGGTGGAAATATTGTTACAACTAGAATCATAATAATGGATGCAATAAGTCCTGTTACTATAAAGACTACAAATAAGTTTTTAAGTATACTTCCTAGTCTTTTCATATTAGTCATATTAGCTACTGCACTAGATATACTTAAGAACACGAGAGGTACTACTACAGTAAACATAAGATTGAGAAATATATCTCCTAATGGCTTAAATACAAGAGCTTTATTCCCCATTATTAATCCAATAATACTACCAACAATAATTCCAGTTAAAAGGATAAGAGGAAATCTATAAGATCTCCAAATACGTTTCATCTTTTCATTCATATAAATCACCCTTTTTAAATATTAATATCCTGATTCTATTGATATTCTATAAGGCTTGTTGATTATTCTAGATATATACTTTTATTATATTTATTAGAAATTATAGTTTAATTTAAAAAAACTAGGGTATAAATATACTAGAAAATAAATAATAGGGGTGAAGAGTTAGTGGAAAATTTAAAGTTTTATTATATGGAACAGTGTCCATTTTGTAAAAAGGTAATGAGCTATATGAGAAGAAATGATATAAATGTAGAAATGGTAGATATTAATGCTGATCCTAAAAATAAAGAGGAACTTGAAAGAATAGGTGGAAAGGTTCAGGTACCTATGCTATTAATTGATGAAGAACCACTTTATGAATCAGATGATATAATATCATGGTTCAAAGAAAACAAGTAAAAATTATAAAAAATTTAGGCAATTTATCTTACTTTAAAATTGGTGAGGTAAATTGCCTTTCTTTGTATATATTGTCATGATATAATCATAATATTAAATTTAAATTTATTAGGAGGAGGTTATATTGGAAGAACAAGACAGGAATCTGATTAGTGATGAGAATATAAATTACTTAATAATGCTAGGATATATTAGTATAGTATTATTCTCATCATTTATATTTAATACACCAAAAGAAATTTTTTTAGGGATGAAAGATATACTACTATCAACTAGTATACTTTTAACAGATTATATGGAGTATGGAAACATTGGATCAGCCTTTATGAACAGTAGTATATTAATGTTAATTGCACTTTGCATAGCTAAATATAATAATGTAGATATGAGTGGACCAGTTATAGCTTCTATATTTACTATAGGTGGATTTGGTTTATTTGGAAAGAACATCTATAATATATGGTCTATCTTTATAGGTGTATATTTATATTGTTATATAAAAAGGGTAGAATTTAAAAAATACATAGTTATAGCCTTTTTTGGAACAGCTTTAGGACCTTTAGTAAGTCAAATAAGCTTTGGTTTAGGATTAGGGATATTTAAGGGAATATTATTAGGTAATTTATCAGGAATAATAGCAGGTATAATCTTAATACCATTGGCAAATCATTTTGTTAGTTTTCATAGAGGATTTAATATGTATAATGTAGGGTTTACTGCAGGAATTATAGGTACATTGTTTATGTCATTATTAAGGGGATTTGGTTTTAATAATGACGCCGTTTCAATTGTCCTACATAATAAAAATTTAATATTAGGTATTTATTTTTATCTATTTTTTATTTCAATGATAGTTCTAGGATGGATTTTAAATAAGAATAGTTTTAATGGATTTAAGGAACTGCTTCAAGAAACAGGAGCAGGTGGTCCAAATTTTATCCATAAATATGGAATAGGATTAAGTTTAATTAATATGGGGATTTTAGGAATCTTATCTATATCTTATGTCCTATTAGTAAAGGGACAATTAAATGGATTAACTATAGGCGGGGCTTTTACAGTAGTAGGATTTGGGGCTTTTGGTAAACATATGAAAAATATTATACCAGTAATATTAGGAGTTTATATAGCTTCCTTGTTTAAAGTATGGGAAGTAAATTCAGCAGCTATTTTATTAGCAGCATTATTTGGAACAACTTTAGCACCTATATCAGGAACTTTCGGGTGGGGAGCCGGGATTTTGTCAGGAATTTTACATGTATCTATAGTATCAAATACAAGCTATCTCCATGGGGGAATGAATCTATATAATAATGGATTTGCAGGCGGCATAGTAGCTGC
>DATGUA010000024.1:0-9683 GCA_035301545.1 Tissierellaceae bacterium
CCAACGGGGGTTTTACCATACTGAGTTTGAAAATCTATCTGCCCTTCTCCAGTAAATACATAATCACTCTCTAAAATTTGACTTTCTAATTGTATGTGTTCAACAACTAAATCAATTCCTTTTACTAATTTAGCAGATAAAAAGGCCATTAATCCTGCACCTAATCCACCAGCAGCTCCTGCTCCTGGAACCTTATCAACCTCTATCCCTAACTGATCCTTAATAATATTTCCATAATGTTTTAAATTTTTATCTAATTCTTCTATCATTTCTGGAGTAGCTCCTTTTTGTGGGCCAAAAACATAAGAAGCACCTGTTTCACCTGTTAAAGGATTGTTCACATCACATGCTACTTCTACAGTAACCTTAGATAATCTAGGATCTAAGTTACTAGTATCTATCTTATGAAGCTTACTTAATTCTCCTCCACCTTTAGATAATTCATTTCCCTTCTTATCTAATAATCTTCCTCCAAGTGCTTGGAACATTCCAGCTCCTCCATCATTAGTAGCACTGCCACCTATTCCTATAACTAGATTCTTAACTCCCATATCTAAAGCCTTTTTTATTAACTCTCCTGTTCCATATGTTGTAGATATAAGCGGATTTCTATCTTTTGGTGGAATTAATTGTAATCCGTTAGCGCTAGCCATTTCTATTACAGCTGTTTCTTTATCTCCTAATATTCCTAATTCTGCTTCAACTAAGTCTTCCATCGGTCCCTTTACTTCTACCTTATACATTTTACCACTAGTCGCATCTATTAAAGATTGAGCCGTTCCTTCTCCTCCATCTGCCATTGGAACTTTTATACAACTGGCTTCAGGTATTACCTTCTTTATACCTCGTTCCATAGCATCGGCTACTTCCTGAGCAGTCATACTTTCCTTAAAAGAATCTGGTGCTAAAACAAATCTCATAATACATCCTCATTTCTATATTAAATATTTATATTATAAAATAATACCATATATAACTGTTGATACTATAGTCATACTTAAACCTACAAGGGTCTCATAAGGTATTACTTTTAACCGATCCTTTATATCTAAAAATACACTTCCTCCTGTTGCATGAAAGAAGCTTCCATGGGGCAAATGATCTAATACTGTTGCTCCACTATGAACCATAGCAGCACCTGCCAAAGGGGTTATCCCAAGTCCTAATATCGTATTGCCAAATACCGAACTAGCAACTGCCGCACCTGATGTAGTTGATGCAGTAGCAGCTGACATCAATATTCCTGATATAGGTGCTAAGATAAATGCTGGAAAACCTCCAGCTTCAAGTCCTGATATTATAAGATCTTTTAAACTTGAATTAGCAATAATACCTGAAATAGTTCCAGTTCCTATTAGTAGTATGGCAACATTACTCATTTTTGCTAACCCTTCTATAGTATATTTGTTTAGTTCTTTTATCTTACCCATAGCTAAAGCTCCTACAATGCCTCCTATAGGCAACGCGATTAAAGGATCTATATTTATATCTGCTATAGGTCTTAAAGCAAGTATAATTATAGTTACTAGTGGTCCTAATATCGATGCAAAAAAACTAGGTTCTATTTCAGAAGATACAGAGATTTCCTCACTCTTCACTTTATCCCCTTTATTAATCAATGTCCTAGCTAATATAAATGTAACTATTAATCCAAATATTGCAGGAACAATTCCTGCGGCCATTACTGTCGTCAAAGGTAATTCAAAGGCATCTGCAACCGATATAGTATTTGGATTAGGGGAAATTATATTTCCTGCTTTACCTCCACCAATCATAGCTAATAAAATTGTCGGTTTAGATAAACCTGCTTTTGCCCCAATTGCTAATGCTATTGGTGCAACAGTTATAACTGCTACATCAATAAATACACCTACTGCTGTTAGGACACAAGTTGCTATCATTAAAGCAACAATTGAATTAGACCTTCCTATTTTATCAACAATCGTCTCTGCAATTTTTGAAGCAGCACCAGATCCTATTAATATACCGGCTAAAACCCCAGCTGTTAATATTCTTAAAACTGCTGGTATTATTCCTTCTGCACCTTCTATCATTAGTTGAACAGTTCCGGTTATACCTGCTCCTCCAATTACCCCGCCTACTACTGCTCCTAGTATTAATCCATAAAAAGGATTAACTCTCTTTATTATAAGAAATATAGCTAATAACAAACCTATTATTGCTCCTAATGCTGTTACTTCCATCTTAACCCCTCCTATTAAATCAATATATTAGTATATATAATATAATATTATATTCTATATATAATAAACTTCCAAGTAATTTCCCATTTATAACCTCACCTTATTTTTCTAGCTTGTTAATATATGAGATACCAGAATCTACTCTCTCTCAATGGAAACAAAATTTGAGGATATAGAAATTATAATCATTATAATCAAAACTATAGTAATAGGTTTTAAAAGTAAATCACTTAATCCATTTTTTGAAGCAGATAATAATGACATAGCCCTTCTAAAATTCGAATCCATAATATCTCCTAATACTAATCCTAGTACCATAGGTGCTACTGGATATCCACCTTTTCTCATTATTAATCCTAACACTCCAAATATTAGCATTAACAAAACATCAAATGTACTAGTATCTGCTGCATATGCTCCTATAATACATAATACTCCTATAATTGGAAATAAATGTCTCTCTTTCACTTTTATAATATTGGCCATTAAAGGTCCAACAGTTAATCCTAATATTAAAATCATAATACTACCAATAAATCCTCCTGCCAATATAATAGTAAAAATCTCTGGAGTTTCCGAAAAAAGTAAGGGTCCTGGTCTTAATCCATGAACATAGAAAGCTGATAATATAACTGATGTAACAGCATCTCCAGGTACACCTAAAGTCAGCATAGGAATTAAAGCTCCTCCTATACAAGCATTATTAGAAGATTCACTAGCCACTATACCTTCTACTGCTCCTTGACCAAAGGGTATTTTATTATTTTTACTAGTTTTTTTAGCTTGTTCATATGATATCAAAGAAGCAACAGGCCCTCCTGCTCCTGGTAAAGCACCAATTAAGGCACCTATTATAGATGATTTAACACCTAAGAACCAATGTCTAAAAATCTCCTTATTATTAATTTTACTTTTTTCTACATCTAAAGACTTTGACTTGTCCTTTCCTCTACTTATTTGATAAAGTATTTCTGAAAATCCAAATAATCCTATTAATACTGGAATAATAGATATCCCTCTCTGTAAATGTACGTTTCCATATGTAAATCTTCCCATACCCATAATTGGATCTGTTCCAATAGTACTTAGAAATACTCCAATTAAAGCAGTTAGCATTCCCTTAATAAAACTTTTAGATGTTAAGGAACCTACAGTAGTTAATCCAAATAAAGCTAAGAAAAAATAATCTATAGGTGTAAATGCTAATGCTAATTTTGCAACTTGTTTTGCACTTATTAATAATACTATTAACCCAATAAATGTTCCTAGAAAGGAATAGTATGTAGCAGTCCTAAGAGCTAATAATGCTTGTCCTTTCCTAGCCATAGGATACCCATCTAATGTAGTAGCTACTGAAGATGGCGCTCCAGGAATATTTAATAAGATTGCTGTTACTGCTCCTGAATATACCCCTACAGTATAAACACCCATAATTAATGCCATAGCATTATTAGTTTGCCAAGTAAATGTAACAGAAACTAAAAGAGCCGTTGCCATTGTTACTGAAAGACCTGGCATAGCCCCTACGAAAAGACCAGTTAATGAACCTATAAAAACTAATAATATAAAATTTAAATTTATTACTGATAAAATATCATTAATCAAAACATCAACTTCTTTCTTAAATAACTAGGGTAAAAGCACCCCTAATAAATTTCCAAATATATATTGTATAGCTAAAGGTACAATTAATATAAATCCTCCAATTACCCATAATCTTCTTTCACCTAATATGTACATAAAACTAAACAGATAAATACCTGTAGATAATATAAAATTTAATCTAGCTAAAGTTAAAAAATAGAAAAAAGACAATGCTATAGTGAAAAGCATTATCTTTTTATTACTTCCGTCCTCATAAATAGTATGTTTTTTAAAACCCTTAATAATTAAAGATAAAGAAAATAATAAAATCATAAAAGTAATAATCAATGGAAATAAAGCTGGCGACAATGCCCAAAATTGATTATTGTGCAATTTTAATGATTCTTTTATAAATATTATACTTAGTACTGAAAGTACTAAACCTTCTATAGACTCTTTACTTTTCATTTATGCCACCTTATTCATCCTTATATCTTTCAATTCCAAATTCTTCTGGACTTTTCTCTACTGCATCTGCATCATATAATAACCAAGATGTAATAGATATATATTTGTCCCAGTATTCATTAATTTCATCAATATCTAAATCATCTAATCTAGTATAAGATTGTGATTCTATGAATTCCTCCCATTCTGGATCTTCTACTGTTTTTTCTATAGCTTCTATTAGTATATCTTTAATCTCTTCTGGTGTGTCTTCTTTTACTAGTAGGAGATTAGGAAAATATAAAGGTAAATATTCCTTTATTTCTGGTAAATCATCGACAATAGATGGTACATCCTTTATTATATCTGTCTTCTCATCTGTAAATGTAGCTAAAGCTTTCAGATCCCCGGCTTCTAAATAATCCTTTACAGTTCCATAATTTCCAAAGGTAAAGTCCACCTCTCCACTCATAGCAGCTAACATAGCCGGATTTCCACCACCATAAGGAGTCATTCCAACATCTAAACCTAATTCCTTTAAGAGTAATCCTTGTATATGTCCACTTGCTCCTGGTCCAGAATATGACATTTTTATTTTTCCTGGTTTAGATTCGATATCATCGATTAACTCCTCTAAACTTTCATACTTTGAATCTTTAGGTACTACTATCACTTTCAAATCTTGAACTAACATTTTTAAATAATCAAAATCTTCAAATCCTCTATTACTCACATCCATAATCTGAAATAATGCTGGTGTTTCTGCTGAAAACAAAACCGTATAACCATCATTTGGCTGATCATAAACATACTCTGTTCCTATAGCTCCAGATGCTCCTTCTTTATTTACAATAGTTACAGACTCACCTAAATGTTTCTCAAATATAGGTGCAAAGACTCTGGCAACTCGATCTGTTATTCCACCTGCTGACCAAGGAACAATAAGATTTATACCTTTATTTGGAAACTCCTCTTCTCCTGATTCTTTACTATCATTGGTAGGTGCACATCCTATTATCACTGTACTTAAAATTCCTACAATTAGAAAACCAATTATTATTCTTTTCAAAATAAAAATCTCCTTTCCATTTATCTCATAATCTATATTATCATAAATCATGAGACAATGTAGGAGATTTTTATACATTATAAGCTTTTAACTGCTTTTTTTATTCTTCCTAAACCATCTTCTAATATAGATCTTGGACAGCCTATATTAAGTCTAAAAAATCCCTCTCCACCCTTTCCATAAGTCCTACCATCATTTAGTCCTACTTTCCCTATATTTATTAAAGCCTGGTTTATTTCATCTGCTGATTTATCTAAACCTGTAAAATCTAACCAAAGTAAATATGTTCCATCCGGTCTATTTACTTTTATTTCTGGTATTTCTTTATTTATATATTCTAAAGCATAATCTATATTATCTTCTATATAAACTAATGCCTCATCTAACCACCTTTCACCATAATTATAAGCTGTTTCAAATCCTAAAGCTCCAAAAACAGTAACTCCACCTATTTCCATAGCCTTAATGGCTTTTTGATAAGTTTCTCTTAATTCCTTATTAGGAATAATTGCTACGGAAGTTGCTAATCCTGCTATATTAAAGGTCTTACTTGGTGCCATTAAGGTAATAGTTCTTTCTTCTAATTCTTTAGAAATAGAAGCTAAAGGCGTATGTTTCTGACCTTCTAATACAAAATCACTATGAATTTCATCAGATATTACAGTTAAATCCTTTTCTATACAAATATCTCCAAATTTTCTTAATTCTTCTTTTGTCCACACCCTACCTACAGGATTATGGGGATTACATAGCATTGCTAATTTAGTATCCTCATCAATCTTCCTTTCTAAGTCTTGGTAATCCATTACGAATTTTTCTCCATCATTTATTAGTGTGTTTTCATTTACTACCCTATTATTATTTTCCATTACTCTATAGAATGGAGGGTATACAGGAGGTTGTATCAATACCTTTTCTCCTTCTTCTACTAATTCACATACACCTATATTAAATCCTACTACTACACCTGGTGTAGCCATGATCCATTCTTTTTTTATATCCCAATTATGTCTTTTTTTAACCCAATTTATTATAGAATCATAAAATGAATCTTGTTCCGATGTATAACCAAATACACCATGTTCCACTCTTTTCTTTAGAGCAGCTATAATTTCATCAGCAGATTTAAAGTCCATATCTGCTACCCACATTGGTAATATATCATTAGTTCCAAAATGTTCTTCCATATCATTCCACTTTTTCGAATCAGAACCTCTTCTATCAACTATTTCATCGAAATTGTATTTCATTTAACCCTCTCCTTAGATTAGTTATGTTTTAATTCCTTATAACGAATTTATTTGCAATAATTATTTTTAGTCCATTTAATTATATCTTTAGCAGTATTTTTAGTATGCTCATTATAAAATACTGTTTCAAATTTTATATTCTTCCTTTCATATAACAGATCATAGTATTTGGTCATTAGTTCTTCTATAACTATTTTATATTTATCTTGATTTATTAATTCAATAAATCTATCAACTGTATCATTTGATAAATGATATCTTAGATAGTTTAAGGATTTTATTAACTCATCATCTGTATCATGAACATAATCTTTTAATATATTATTAATTCTTTTTTCCATACTAGCCTTAATATTTATATTTATTCCATTTCTCATACTTTCATAAATACATGTTGGGATTGTAACTTTACCAATTTTTCTACTTTCGCCTTCAACAAACACTATATTAGAATTCCTTTTTTTCAAAGATTCATAAATTAAAGACTCGAACATCTTTTGAGTATTTGGCTCGCCTAATCCTACACTTCCTAACATCGAACCTCTGTGATTTGCACATCCTTCTAAGTCTAAAATATTTAATCCCTGATCTTCAACAGATTCTAATATATGAGTTTTTCCTACTCCTGTATTTCCATAAAGAACAATAAACTTTATGTCTTTTACTGTTTCAGGAAGTCTATTATTTATATATTTTCTATAGCCTTTATACCCATTATCTAATTTAAAAGCACCTATTCCTAAGGAATAAAACAAGGAAACTAATGATGTACTTCTAAATCCGCCTCGATCACAAAAAAATATTAATTTGTTATATATTTTATTGAATTTAAATATCTTCTCATATATATCTGGTAATTTTCGTGAAACAAACCTTACACCAGTTATCTTAGCCTTTTCCATAGACTCTTGCTTATACATAGTACCTATTATACTTCTTTCTTTATCAGTAAATATAGGAACATTAATAGCATCAGGTATTGTTTGTGTTTGATATTCTGATGGCGATCTCACATCTATTAATATAAAATTAGAATTCTTAGTGCTATTATCTAGATCTTCATATTTAATTGTATTAACCATAATTGCCACTTCTTCCTAAAAAAATATCATATAGTATACATTATTATAACATATGGTAGGATAAAATCATAAATTATACTCAAATGAATATTTTGATATAGTAACCCCCCTAAATCCCTGTCTGGACTTAGGGGGGTAATATCCTAAAGATAATTTTTATTTACTGGTTTTAAGCTAATTCCTTTGAATTTTCTTTTATAAATCTATCTATTTCTTTTCCTGCTTCTTTTATATTTGAATTTTATAAAGACAAATTCAATCACTAGAGAAATCGTTTTCTTTATATTTATATTAAAATTAAGCTTATATTATTTCTTCCTCTGTTGAAGTTTGTTCTATTAAAAAATAACATATTATCTTTGCTACAACTAATCCTATAAGAGCTGCTGATATCCAACCAAATCCTAGTCGCCATAAAGGTAGATTAGACATTAATCTTACTAATAGGGAATTTTCAAATCCTAACGCTTCTATACCGGATAATAAACTTACTCCTAGTGTAAAATATATAGTGCTTTTATAGACTAAGTCACTTTTTATATACTTATCAAATATATTTAAAATCCCTAATACTATTACTACTGGATATATAATGAGTAAAACTGGCTCTGAAAATTTCATAATACCATCTACTCCTATAATAGATAAGACACAGCTTATTAGCACAGACATTATTACCACGTATTCATACTTTAATTTATTGTTAGTAATTTTACTAAAAAAATCACCTGTAGCTGTAGTCAAACCTATAGATGTAGTTAAACATGCTAAAGCAACTACTATACCGAGAGCTAAATTTCCATAACCTCCTAATAGATAATAAGCTATAGTATTTAATAATTCAGATCTTCCTAATCCTTTTTCAACTACGGGAAACATTTTAGAGCCTACATATGTTAACCCACCATAAATTAATGCAAGTCCTATAGTAGCTATTAATGCAGAATATATAGTATAAGTAGTTAGACGTTGTTTAGACTTTATTCCCTTTCTTTTAAAGTTTGCAATTATTACACTAGCCATAATCACAGGTATTAATGGATCTGTCGTATGATACCCCTGTACAAAGCCTAAACTGAATTGTCCCTCACCTACTACAGTAGTAGGTTCAATAGGCGTAAATATTCCCTTTAATATAATAAATATGAGTATTATAAGCAAAACTGGTGTTAGATAATTACCTATTATGTCAACAATCTTTGACTTATTTATAGCGAAATATAATGTTATTCCAAAAAAGATTACAGAAAACAATATTGGATTAAAATTAGAGAAAAAAGGTGATATTGAAACTTCAAAAGTAGTCGCTGCAGTTCTAGGCACAGCAACCAAAGGACCTATACATAAAGTCAGTATCATTCCTAAAATAATACTAAACCTTCTACCTACCCTTTCCCCAAATTTTCCTGAATTACCTTGATTCTTAGCCATAGCTACCATCGTTAAAAAGGTCAAACCAGATCCAGATAAAGTAAAACCTATCCATGCCCATACCCAAGCCTTCCCTGCATTTATTCCTATATACGGAGGTAAAACCAAGTTTCCAGCACCAAAAAATACAGCAAACAAGGCTAATCCTGATACTATAATATCTTTGGTTTTTAATGTTTCTTTTTCCACTTAAATCTCTCCTTTTTAAATATAGTCATTTATTTGTTTACTCGTTTTAAGTTTAACATACTTTTAGAATATTCGCAATTAATACTTAAAAGCCAATTTACAGAAAATTCTGCAGTATCCGAATATTTTTAACATTATTTTAAATATACAGTTATACTATACTTTCCGACCTCTATATATAAATAGAATCCGTTTATTATAAACGGATTCTATCTTTTACATTGCTATATATCTTCATTTTAATTTTATAACTATGAAATAGAAGAACCTTTTCTTCTAATCTTGCACTTTCAATTTTATCTCCTATACGATATTAGTTTATTATATAAATTTTCTGCTTCTTCTTCATTCCATATATTCATAAATAAAAAATTTAATAATATAGGATTATAATTTAAATCTAAAACCCTTTTAGCAAACTCCATTG
>DATGUA010000025.1:0-81870 GCA_035301545.1 Tissierellaceae bacterium
TTGTGATGTAGTAATATCAGATGTTCCAGTAGGATCTCCAGTAGTAACAGAAGCTACTTCAGTCCTAGTACTTAATAAACCATCCTTAGATAAATTTGAATCTATAGTAAAACCAGGAGGAAAATTATTTATAAATTCATCCTTAATAGAAGAAAGGTCTTCTAGAGAAGATATAGATGTGTACTATATACCAGCAAATGATATAGCTAATGAATTAGGAAATGGTAGGGTAGCAAATATGGCAATGTTAGGAGCCTATATAGAAGCAACAAATATAGTAAATGTAGAGTCTATATATGAAGCCTTCCCAAAAGTATTTGGAGAACATAGGGCACACTTACTACCAATAAATCAAGAAGCTCTAGAAAAAGGAGCAGAAGCTGTTAAAGGAGAAAAAGTATTAGCATAATAAATTAGATAAAAATAAATTGCACAATAGGTAAGATCTAATTAAGAAAAATTCAATATAGTAAAAAGATAGACTTCTTAATTAGTGATAAGTGTTGGATAATTAGCTAGTATTTCTTGTATATAAAACCTGATAAGGAGGGTTTTAGTTGAAAGAAAATCATATTATAATTAAAGATGTTATAATCTCAGGATTAGCCTTATTTGCCATATTTTTTGGTGCTGGAAATTTAATTTTACCTCCATATATTGGAATAAATGCAGGTAAGAATTGGATATTAGCATGGATAGGATTTGCTTTATCGGGTCCAGGTTTAACTTGTATTGGTATGATAGCTATGGCTAAAAATCAAGGTGATCCAGAAGGATTTGGTGGGAAGGTAAGTCGAGAATTTAGTGTAATTCTAGGAAGCTTATTGACATTGTGTATAGGACCTTTAGTAGCTGTACCTAGAACTGGAGCTACTACTTTTGAAGTTTCTGTATTACCATTTTTTCCGAATTTTAGTCCAATATTGTTTGCTATAATCTTTTTCGGAATAACATTGTATTTCGCTATAAACAAATCAAAGATTATTGACATAATAGGTAATTATCTGACACCAGTTTTGATTATTATACTTTTAGTGATTATATTAAAAGGGATATTTACATCTGTTACACCTACCAGAATAATAGGAAATAATCAATTTAGTGTAGGTTTTTTAGAAGGCTATCATACTATGGATCCATTGACACCTATGATTTTAGCCGGGATAATAATTTCTGATTTTAGAACCAAAGGAATAAAATCTAAAGAGACTTTAACTACTTATACTATATATTCATCATTAATAGCGGCTATAGGACTTATAGTAATTTATGGTGGACTAACATATTTAGGTGCTAAAACATCTACTGTAGTTCCAGAGGGCTTAGGAAGAACTGAATTATTAAATACTATAGTTTATTATTTATTAGGAAGTTATGGAAATATGGCATTAGGACTAGTAGTAGTTTTAGCATGCTTGACTACTTCTATAGGTTTAGTGACAGCAACAGGTAATTTTTTCAGTAAAACTACTAATAATAAATTAAAATATGAACATATAGTAATAGCATCTGTAATAATAAGCGGTGTATTGTCTGTTATAGGAGTAGAAGGTATTATGAATTTTTCAGAGCCGATTTTAATTACTATATATCCAGTTGTAATAGTTCTATCATTTTTGAATGTATTTGATAAATATATAAAGAATGATTTAATCTATAAAAGCACTATATATTTTACGTTAGTAATAAGTTTAATATCTGGTATAGAAGAATTAGGATTTAAAAATTTTATACTAGTAAAATTATTTTCTAAATTACCTTTATGGGAAGTTGGATTTGCCTGGATATTAGCTGCCTTCTTAGGGTTGCTTGTAGGTATATTGATTTTTCAATCATCAATTAAATCAGAGGCAGCACAAAGTTAGATATTAAATGGATATTAAGGAAATATGAAAATGTTTGGAAGTGTTGAATAAAAGATTATTATGTGTTAGACTTAAATCGTAAAAATAGATTATCTCTATAAAACTTAAATATAAAGGAGGAATTTCAATGTATGAGATAGTAAGTAAAGAATTATTAGCTCCTGATATATATTCAATGGATATACTAGCACCTAGAGTTGCTAAGGCAGCTTTACCAGGACAGTTTGTCATTATAATAGTTGAAGAAAATGGTGAGAGAGTTCCATTAACTATCTGTGACTCAGATACTGAGAAAGGAACAGTTAATATAGTAACTCAAGCTATGGGTTCTTCCACTAAAAAATTAGTAGCAAAAGAAGTAGGAGATTACATAAAAGATTTTGTTGGACCTTTAGGAACACCATCAGCCTTTGTTCATGAAGATATAGAAGAATTAAAGAAAAAGAAAATTTTGTTTGCAGGTGGTGGAGTAGGTGTAGCACCTATTTATCCTCAAGCAAAATGGCTAAAGGAAAGAGGAGTAGAAGTAGATATAACTACTGGATCTAAGAATAAGGATTTAGTAATATTAGAAGATAAGTTTTCAGAGCTTACAGATAATCTTTTTATAGCTACAGATGATGGTAGCTATGGTTTTCATGGTATGGTAACTCATGCTATAGAAGAATTAGTAGAAAATCAAGGAAAAGAATATGATTTATGTGTAATAATTGGACCTATGATTATGATGAAGTTTACTGCTATGACTACTAAAAAATATAATATTCCTACTGTAGTATCTTTAAACCCTATAATGGTAGATGGTACAGGAATGTGTGGGGCATGTAGAGTAAGTGTAGGTGGAGAAACTAAATTTGCTTGTGTAGATGGCCCAGAATTTGATGGTCATAAAGTAGATTTTGATGAGGCCTTAAGACGTCAGACCCAATATCAAGAAGAGGAAAAAGAGATGGATCATGAATATTGTGAGTTAACAAAGGAGATGAGGGGATAATGGGAAGATTTACTGTAACACCTATTTCTTATCAAGAACCAGAAAAAAGAATAAAAAACTTTGATGAAGTATGTTTAGGATATAGTAAAGAAGAAGCTGTAAAAGAAGCAAAAAGATGTATACAATGTAAAAATCCTACCTGTGTACCAGGTTGTCCTGTTAGTATAGATATTCCTGGATTTATAAAGAAAATAGCAGAAGAGGATTTTCAATCAGCGGCTCAGATATTAGCAGATTATTCAGCATTGCCAGCAGTATGTGGAAGAGTATGTCCACAAGAAGATCAATGTGAATTAACCTGTATATTAGCTAAGAGAGGAGATCCTATAGCTATAGGAAAGCTAGAAAGATTTGCAGCAGACTGGGCTTTAAATGAAGGATTGAAATTAGGTAAGGCTAAGGAATCTAATGGCCATAAAGTTGCTGTAATTGGTGCAGGTCCTGCAGGAATAACTTGTGCTGGGGAATTAGCAAAAGAAGGTTATCAAGTAAAAATATTTGAAGCCTTACATGAACCAGGTGGAGTATTAGTATATGGAATTCCAGAATTTAGGCTTCCATCAGATGATGTAGTACAAGTAGAAATAGACAATCTAAAAGAATTAGGAGTAGAAATAGAAACAAATGTTATAATTGGTAGGACTATGACTATAGAAGACATATTTAATGAAGGCTATGAGTCGATATTTATTGGTTCAGGAGCTGGGCTACCTATATTTATGGATATTCCTGGGGAAAATGCTAATGGAGTTTTGTCAGCAAATGAATTTTTAACTAGAAATAATCTAATGAAAGCCTTTAGAGATGATTCAGAGACACCTATTAGAGTTGGAGAAAAGGTAGCAGTAGTAGGCGGGGGAAATGTAGCCATGGATGCTGCTCGAACAGCTAAAAGATTAGGTGCAGATGTTCATGTAATATATAGAAGAACTAAAGATGAATTACCAGCAAGAGAAGAAGAAGTTGAAAATGCAATAGAAGAGGGAATCGAATTTGAATTTTTAACTAGTCCAACAGAAGTACTTTTAAATGATGATGGTTGGGTAAAAGGAATTAAATGTATTAGAATGGAATTAGGTGAAGAAGATGAATCAGGTAGAAGAAGACCTCTAGCTGTAGAAGATAGTGAATTTGATTTTGATGTAGATACAGTAATTATGGCTTTAGGAACCTCTCCAAATCCTTTAATTCCAAATACTACTGAGGGATTAGAAAGTGATGATTGGAATAGAATAATTACCTTAAATGATAATGGTGAAACTTCTAAATCAGGTATATATGCAGGTGGAGATAATGTAACAGGATCTGCAACTGTAATATTAGCTATGGGTGCAGGTAAAGAAGCAGCAAAAGAAATAGATAGATTTATAAAAGAGAATTCAAAGGAATTAGCTTAAAATTAATAAATAAAAATCAAACTTATGATATTATACCTCTAAAGTAGACAGTCTAATTAATTAAAATTAGATAATCTACTTGGAGGTATTTTTATGGGAAGAAAGTCAAGGTATAGTAAGGAAATGAAGTTATAGGTTTAAAAGAATCAATAATCAAATATATTAGATTTTACAATGAAGGAAGATTTCAAAAAAATTAAGGTGTATGGCTCCTTTAGAATATAGAAACCATACACCTAAAAGTGTATAAATTTTAATTAAATTAGTTGTCTACTTGAAAAGGGTCAGTTTATTAAGGCTGATTTTTTATTTTACAAATTTTCTCTCACACATTTGTCCTGCTGGAGTAGTAGCTAATCCACCTAACGCTGTTTCTCTTAAAGATTCAGGCATTGCTTTTCCAACTTCATACATAGCATCTACTACTTCATCAAAAGGAACTAAAGATTGAACTTCTGCAAGAGCCATATCTACAGATATAAAGGCATTTACTACACCAGATGCATTTCTTAATGCACAAGGATATTCTACTAGTCCGCCGATAGGATCACATACTAGACCCATTATATTTGTAAGAGCAAAGCTAGCTGCATTAAAAGAAGCTTCAGGAGTTCCTCCTGCCATTTCAACAATAGCACCAGCTGCCATAGCTGCACCAACTCCACATTCGGCTTGACATCCTCCTTCTGCACCAGATATAGTAGCATTTTTAGCTATAATCTCTCCTATAGCTGCTGCAGTAAATAATCCTCTAACTAAATCATTATCAGTTAAATCTAACTTTTCTTGAGCTGATAATATAGCACTAGGAAGTATTCCGGCGGCACCTGCTGTTGGAGCAGCTACTATTCTACCCATAGAAGCATTTACTTCTGATGTAGAAAATGCCCGAGCCATAGCTGTATTAACAAATTCTCCACTTAGAGTTTGATTGTTTTTCTTATAATCAACTAACTTTTTAGCATTTCCACCTGTAAGTCCAGATAGGGAAGGTACTTCCTTATCAAGAGCAGTTGTTGCAGAATCTCTCATAATATTAAGAACTTCTGTCATTTGCTCGATTAACTCTTCCTTTGATATTTTTAATGATTTTATTTCTTTTTTTATAACTATATCAGAGATTTTTAAATTGCTTTCTTTACATAATTCTAATAATTCTTCTGCTTTATTAAACATTATTTCACCTCACCATTGGATTAATAAAATTAATAAATAAAATATCTTCTAAATCTTTAATTTCATCTATAGTAGTATCTTTAATTTCAGAATCTAATTCACAAACTAATGTTGCAATATCTTCATTTCGACTAACATTTAAAGTAGCTATATTTAATTTATTATTAGCTAATATAGAACTAATTTTAGATATAAATCCTTTTTTATCTTTGTATCTAAGTAAAATTGTAGGGTGACTTCCAGTAAACTCTACATCATTACCATCTATATCTGTAATTATTATATTTCCTCCACCAACAGATGAGCCGGTTATATAAAAATCCGGTTTATTCTTATATTTAAATATTATTTTAACTGTATTAGGATGTTCATATCCTAAATCAGTTTCTGTAAACTTTACTTTGATTCCTTCTTTTTCTGCTAATTCAAATGAATTTACAAGTCTTTCATCATCAGGATTCATTCCTAGAATACCAGCTACTAAAGCTTTATCAGTACCATGACCTTGGTAAGTACTAGCAAAAGAACCATGAAGCAAAAATTCAACTTCGCAAAACCCTTCTGAAGAAATTTGTTTTGCTATTTTTGCTAATCTAGCCGCTCCGGCAGTGTGAGAACTAGATGGTCCAACCATTATAGGACCTAAAATATCAAATGTACCATAATTTTTCATATTATAACCTCCTTTATATAAATTCTATCTAATTATAGTATGAAATAGATAGAATATCTAGTCATAAGTCTAAAAAGTCTAAAATCCTATGGTTGAATCTATTGAAATGCTGGTATATATTAGATATAGTATAAAATGAGGTGGAGCAGATGATTCTAACGATTGATTTAGATCCGGTATTTAAAAGTAATTATGATATTGGAAACTTTCAAGATAAGATGAAAATAAAATCTAAAAGCACAGTATATAGTATAGGGGGAAGTGGTTTAAATACTTCTCAAATAATTAAAAAACAAAACTTAAATATATTTTCAACAGGTTTTTTAGGAGGTCTGAAAGGAGAATATATATTTGAGAAATTAAAAGAATTAAATATATATAATGACTTTATTTTTATTAATGATGAAACTAAAGGTAGAATACTACTTGAACAAAATAAGAAAATAGTATCTATTATAGAAGAGGAAAGTCCTAAAATCACTAGGCAGGAATTAAAAGAGTTTTATCAATTGTATGATAAGATTTCACAAAGATCTAAATTTATATGTGGATTAGGAGAAGTTCCTATAGGTGTACCTTATGAAATATATTTTGATTTAATTCAGATAGCTAAAAATAATGGAAAAAGATTTATACTAGATGCTAAAAATGAAGAATTGTTATATGGAATAGAGGCTCAACCTTTTATAGTAATAATGGATCAAGAAGATTTAGAAGAATTTGCTCGAATAAAATTAAATAGTGAAAGTGAAATTGTAACTGTAGCTAATAGTATAATAGAAAAAGGAATAGAAATAGTAATTATAGATTTAAAAGAAGAAGGTTCGATAGTATTTAATAAAGAAACATGTTATAGATTAAAACTTATAGATAAAAGTATAGGTATTATAAATGCAGATAAAGGTTATACAGTTGCTGGATATGCTATAGGTATTGAAAAGCAATATGATATAGAGACTACTATGAAATTAGGTCAAGCTATGAGAATAGCCTATGGACTTGAAAGAAATTTTAATATAGTAAATATGAGAGATGTAAAAAGAATAATGTCTAAAATAGATGTATCAGAAATAGTTTATTAAGGAGGATTTTATGGAAAAGTTTAATTTAAATAGGGAAGATTCAGTTTTATTTGTAATCGATATACAGGAAAAGCTAGTACCAGCTATGAAAGGTAAAGAGAAGGTTATTGATAACAACAGGATTTTGCTAGAAGGAGCTAAAGAAATGAACATACCTATAATAGCTACAGAGCAATATCCAAAAGGGTTAGGTAGTACAGTAGACGAGATAAAAGAGTTTTTAAATGAAGAAGATATATTTTCTAAAAATAGTTTTACTGCCTATATAGATGATGTAAAAGAAAAATTAGAAGAATTAAATAAAAAGAAAATTATAATAACAGGTATGGAAACTCATGTATGTGTATATCAGACTACTAGAGATTTAATAGAGGCAGGATATGATGTTCATGTAGTAAATGATGGAGTAGCGTCTAGGACTAAAGAAAACTATATAAATGCTTTAGAACAGATGAAAGAAATGGGAGCAGTAATAAATAATACAGAGACTATAGTATTTGATTTACTAAAGATTGCAGGTACTCCAGAATTTAAAAAAATGTCTAAATTAATTAAATAAGTATATTTAATAAGACTAACTTTAAGGTTGGTCTTATTTTTTATTTAATAATTCACAATATATGATATAATTTAGGGAAGGTTAGGTGAATTAGATGATTAAATTTATACATACTGGAGACATACATTTAGGTTTACAATTTAATAATGTATCTTTTGATAAGGAAAAAGCAATAGTTCGGAGAAGAGAACTATGGTCTACATTTGAAAGAATAGTAGATTATACTAAAGAGAATAATGCTGATTTTTTATTTATTGCTGGTGATCTATTTGAAGAAGAATATTTTACATTAGCTGATATTAATCGTGTAAATGATATATTAGGAAAGATACATAATATTAAGGTAATAATAATAGCTGGAAACCATGATTACCTAAATAGTAGATCTTTATATAATAGAATAGAATGGAATGAAAATATATTTATATTTAAAGATAATCAAATAGAAAGCCTTGAATTTCCAGAACTAAATACAATAATTTATGGTTATAGCTGGGACAGAGTAGAAATAAAGGGAAATACTTTATTAGATGAGTTACATATAGAAGGTGATATGAATAGGATATTATTACTACATGGAGATATTAGTAATAGTTCTAATTATTTACCTTTAGATTTGAAAGAGCTAAAAGGACTTAATATGGATTATATAGGATTAGGACATATTCATAAACCAGAAATAATAGAAAAAAACATAGCATACTGTGGATCGCCAGAACCATTAGATTTTGGAGAAACTGGAGAGAGAGGATTTGTTGAAGGCCATATTTCTGATAAGGATATTAAAATAAAATTTGTTCCTTTTAGTAAAAGGAAGTTTTGGTATGAGGAAATTATTATAAATGAGGATATGGGATATCAAGATATAATTGAATTCTTTAGAAATATTAATCAAGGAAGAAAAGATATAGATTTTTATAGGATAAAACTAGAAGGATTCATACAAAAAGAAATAGATGTAAATAGTTTATTTGAAACTATAAAAGATGAGTTTTATCATTTGGAAATAAAAGATAATACTATATTTGACTATGATTTAGAAGCATTAGAAGCTACATATCAAAATAATATTATTGGAGATTTTATAAAAGATATGAGACGAAAAGGACTAGATGATCCTATAGTTAAAGATGCTTTATACATTGGATTAGAAGCTCTATTAAAGGAGTAATTAGATGAATATTAAGGAATTAAATCTTATTGGTTTTGGAAAATTTAATAATAAAATTATAGAATTAGAAGAAGGGATTAATATAATCTATGGAGAAAATGAGGCTGGTAAAAGTACAATACATAATTTTATAAATGGAATGTTTTATGGTTTTTTAAGACCTTATGTTAAAAGGACTCTATATCTAGAAGATCATACTAAATATAATCCCTGGGAAGGGCAAAACTATTCAGGGATTATAAGATTTGTAGATGATAATAAAGATTATAGAATTGAAAGAACATTTACTAAAGGAAATGAAGGTACTATTGTTTTATTAGAAGATACTGGAGAAGATATAACTAGAGATATAGATAATGGTAATAGAGGTCGAGTACTACAACCAGGCTTTCAGTTTTTTGGCTTTAATGATACAGTATATTCTAATACGATTTCTGTAGGTCAGTTAAGAAGCAAGACGGAGAAAGACTTAGCTAATGAAATAAGGGATAAATTAGTAAATATATCTACTACTTTAGATGATGATCTTTCTGTAGAAAAGTCTTTAGATTATTTAGATAAAGAATTAAAAAAGATAGGAACTACAAGAGCTACTACTAGCTTATATGGTAGGACTAAAATAAAATTAGAAGAATTTAATTCTAAGAGAAAGTCTATATTAAAATTAAGAGAAGAATATAGTGAATTATTAAATCGAGATATAGAGTTTGAGAAGAAATTAGAAGATAAGGAAAAAGAATTATTATTATTAAAAGAAAAGTTAAAAAAGGCTATTATTTTAGAAAAGTATAAAACATATAAAGAAGGTAAATTATTACAAAATGAAATAATAGATTTACAAGAAAAATCTAAAGAATATGAAAAATATAAAGATTTATCGAAGGAAGATTATGAAATAGCTAGAGATTTATATAATGAAATTAATTTTTTAAATAAAGAGGAAAAGGAATTAAATACTTCTATTATAGAGGTGAAGAATAGATTAGAGGAATTAGAAAGTGAAAGAAATAAAAATATAAAGATTAATGAAAATATTTCAGTAGATTATATGAGATTTGAATCTTATGAAGAAGAAAAAAATGATAAAATATATAAAGATAATAGTAATCAGATAGAATTTATAAAAAGAGATTATAAGGATACTTTAAAGTCAAAAAAATTATGTATAGGAGTATCTATATTAAGTATAATTATTTTTCTAAGTTCTATGATTATGGTAACTTTAGGATATCCATCTATTATACTAAGAATAAATATTATATCTATACCCCTATTAATATTTATGATTTTAGGTATTAGAAAATTAGATATTAAGTTAAAAGATATAAAAGAAGAAAAAGACAAAATTAGAATAGATGAAGAAAAACGATTAAAAAAGATAAAGAAATTAGAAGATGAACAAAAGGGTATTCTTAGAAGATATAATATAGATTCTAAATTAGAATTAAAAAAATTATATGATGAAAATCATTTGATATCATTGAAAAATAAGAATCGAGAAGAAAGTAATAAAGAAAATAAAAGTAGAAAAGAGAAATATTCAAATAAAATAGAAGATATAAGGTTGGAGATAAAGGAAAAGAGAACAATATTAAATAAAATTTTAGAAAGAAATCTTTCATCAGATTTAAAAGAGTTAAAAGCTGGTTTAGAGAAACAGATTGCTTATAACAATATGATCCTAGATATGAAAAATAAACAAGATTTATTAGAAAAAATTTTAGGAGATTTTACTTTAGATAATTTAAAGAAAGATTTAGATAATTATACTCAAGATTTAGAAATAATAAATAATGATATAGATATTGAAGAAATAAAAATAGAAATAGATAATAAAAGGTCTAATATATCTAATATTAAAATGAAAAAAGTAGCCATAGAAGAGAGGCAAAGGAATTTAAATAAAGATATTTCTCAATTAGTTGAAATAAATGAAGAAATTCAAAGAAAAGAAGATTTAATAAATAAATTAGATAGTAAAAGAGCTTCACTAGAAATGGCTATAGAAAGTATAAAGTCAATTTCCAAAGATATTCATAGGGAATTTGCTCCATTTATTAATAAAAAAGTAGGAAGAATAATTAAAGGAATAACAGATAATAAATATGAAGGTATTAGAATTGATGAAAATTTAGATATGGGAGTTATTAATCCTATTACCCGGGAAATTATTAGTATAGATAATTTAAGTGGTGGTACAATAGATCAATTATATTTTGCTTTAAGATTTGGAATTATAGATTCAATAAATGATAAAAAACTACCATTAATATTAGATGATTGTTTTATACAATATGATGATTATAGATTAAAAAATATATTAAAGTTTCTAATAAATGAAAGTGAAAATAGACAAATTATATTATTTACATGTCATAATCGGGAGAAAGAGATATTAAACAATGAGGATATAGATTTTAATATGATTTCCCTATCTTAAAGTAAACTTAAAGTAATACTTTAAGTTTACTTTAAGATTAATTGAAGTTAAACTTTAACATTAAGTTAGGTTTTCAACCCTAATGTTAAAGTTTAACTTTAGGCTAAGAGAACTGTAAATTAAGAGGTTTGTAAGGCTCATGTACTACATTAACATTAACAGAGGTGCTTAGATGATATACGGAATTGGAGATTTACACTTTGATTATTCCAAGAGTAAGCCTATGGACATATTTGGAGATAATTGGGTGGAACATGAAGAACAAATTATAAATAATTGGAAAGATATTGTAAAAGATGAAGATTTAGTATTAATACCTGGGGATATTTCCTGGGCATTAAAACTAAATGAAGCTTATGATGATCTTAAACGAGTCGATAAACTACCTGGTAAGAAAATATTGAGTAAAGGTAATCATGATTATTGGTGGCAAAGTCTAAAAAAAATCAATGATTTAGGACTTAAATCTTTATACTTTATTCAGAATACATCATATATATATGATAATATATCTATATCAGGAACTAGAGGTTGGTCCTCTAGAGATAGTAATGATTTTGATGAATCAGATGAAAAAGTGTTTAGAAGAGAATTATTAAGGCTTGAGATGTCTTTAAATAATATTAAGGAAGAGGTTGATACCAAAATAGTTATGTTACATTATCCACCTTTTAATAATAATAGAGAACCTAATGAATTTGTAGAATTAATGAAAGAACAGGATGTTGATATATGTGTTTATGGGCATCTTCATGCCGAAGGTCATAAACATATAGTAGAAGGAAATATATCAGACATAGATTTTTATTGTATTTCTAGTGACTATATTAAGTTTATACCAAAATTGATTATAGGAGAATGATAGATATGAAATTAATAGTTGAAAAAGATTATGAAGAATTAAGTAGAAGAGCTTCAGAAATATTAGTAAAAGAAATTCAAGATAATCCTGAAATAGTATTAGGATTAGCAACAGGAAGCACACCTAAAAGAATGTATGAGCTGTTAATTGAGGAATATAAAAAAGGTAGTATAGATTTCTCAGAAGTCCAAACATTTAATCTAGATGAATATATAGGATTAAGTGAAGATAATCCAAAAAGTTATAATTATTATATGCAAGAGAATTTATTTAACCATATTAATATAATTCCAGAAAATACTCATATTCCAAATGGCAAAGCTATGAATTTAGAAAGCTATTGTAAAGAATACGAAGATAGTATAAAAAGAGCAGGAGGAATTGATGTTCAAATTTTAGGTATAGGAACTGATGGACATATAGGATTTAATGAACCAGCTAATGAACTAGAAGCAGAAACATGTGTAGTAAATTTATCAGAATCTACTATAAAAGCTAATTCAAGATTTTTTGCTTCAGATGTCATGGTTCCTAGAGAAGCTATTACTATGGGAGTAGGAAGTATACTAAAAGCTAAAAAAATTATACTTTTAGCTAATGGAGAGAAAAAACGTAATGTAATAAAAGACCTATTAGAAAAGCCTATTATTTCTACTCATTTACCAGTATCACTTTTACGATTACATCCTAATGTAACTATTATTGTAGATGAGGAAGCTTATGAAGGAGAAAAATAAATATGAAAACTTTAATTAAAAATGTAAGAATTATAACTCCAAATGAAGTCTTAGATAATTTTGGAATAGTAATAGAAGAAGGTAAGATCGAAGATATAGTATGTGAAGATGATATAGATATATATAATATAAAAAATATAATAGATGGAGATGGACAATATTTAGCACCTGGATTTGTTGATATACATAATCATGGAAATTCAGGATTTGATATAATGGATTCTACAGAAGAAGCTTTAGACGAGATGGGAAGATATCATATTTCTAAGGGGATTACTTCTTATTTAGGAACTATAATTACTTCTTCATATGAAGATATGGAAAAAGCAGCAGAAAATATAGTGAAATATAAAAATAAAGAAGATATAGCAGAAATAATAGGTATTCATTTAGAAGGGCCTTTCTTTAATACTAATAAAAAGGGAGCTCAACCTGATAAATATATAAAATTACCAGATAAAGAATATATTAAAAGATTATTAAAATTAACTAGTAATAATCTTAAAATGGTATCACTAGCACCTGAATTAGAAGGAGCTATAGATATAATAAGACTTTTAAAGGACAATAATATTGTAGTTTCTATAGCTCATTCTGATGCAAATTATAATGAAGCTAAAAAAGGGATAGAAAATGGGATAACTGTAGCTACCCATTTATATAATGGAATGAAAGGATTTAGCCATAGGGAACCTGGAGCTGTAGGAGCTGCTCTTACTGATGATAGAGTATATTGTGAGATAATATATGATAGATTTCATCTCCATGATATAGCAGTAAAAATAGCATTAGATATGAAAGGCTATGATAAGATAGTTTTAATTTCAGATGCTATGATGGCTGCAGGGTTAGAAGAAGGAGAATACCTGTTAGGTGGGCAAAAGGTATTTGTAAAGGATGGAAAACCTAGATTAGAAACAGGAGGTATAGCTGGTTCTACATTAAACTTACAAAAAGCTGTTTATAATATGGTGAATTATCTTCAAGTACCTATTCATGAAGCTGTTAAAATGGCAAGTTTAAATCCTTCTAGATCTATTAATATGGATAAAGATATAGGAAGTATTGAAAGAGGGAAGAAAGCAGATTTAATTTTATTTGATGAAGAAATCAATATTAAAGATGTTTACTTAGGAGGAAAATTAGTATGGAAAGAGAATTAGAAGTTAAGGTATTAGGTATGGATTTAGATGAACTAGAAGATAAGGTTAAAGATTTAGGAGGTAAACTGATAGCTAAAGAACTTCAAGAAAATACTTTAATAGATTCTAAAGATAAACCAATTAAATCCTATCTAGATGGCTATTTAAGAGTGAGAGAGACTAAAGATTTATTAGATAATAAGGTTAATGTAAACTTAACCTTAAAGAAGAACATTAACTTAGATGGACTTAGAGATAACATAGAACTTAATGCTAAAGTTGAAGATAAAGAAATGATGATTAAAATTTTAGACGAACTAGGATTTAATAATATTGAAATTGGTCATAAAGAGAGAAAGTCTTATAGATTAAAAGAAGCTAGAATAGACTTTGATAAATGGGATGAAAGAACATACCCTTTTCCATATTTGGAGATAGAAGTAAAGGATAGAAAACATTTAAATGAAATAATAACATTATTAGAAATTCCTCAGGAAAATATATCTACTAAATCTATAGTAGAACTTAGAAATGAATTAGAACTGTTATAGATTAAATTGAAATGAAATAATAATATCTATTAGGAGGTAGGATGAATGCTAGACAAAAGAGTCATAGAAAATGTATTAACAGCTGCTCTATCTAAAGGTGGAGATTTTGCAGAAGTCTTTGTAGAAGATAAGAAAAATGGTCAGATTACAATGATAGGTGGATTAGTAGAAACTAATATTTCAGGTAGAGATTATGGTATAGGTATAAGAATATTAGATAAATTTAATAGTGTATATGCATATACTAATGATTCATCTGAGAAAAATCTAATTAAAATAGCTAAACAAGCAGCTACAGCTTTAGATAATAAGCAGGTAGAGTTAAATCTTAATCTAATAAATAAAAAGGTAGGGGATAATAATCCTATTGATATTTATTTACATGATGTAAAGAAAAAAGATAAGATTACTCTTCTTAAAAAAGGATATGAAGCAGCTAAATCTTATAATGATGTAATTACTCAGGTAACTTCTAATTATATGGAGGAAGAACAAAAAGTACTCATAGCAAATACTGAAGGATTATTAGCTAGAGATTCTAGAGTAAGAACTAGATATATAGTACAATCAGTAGCTTCTAAAGATGGAGAAATGCAAGTAGGAGTAGATGGACCTGGGGCATCTATGGGATTTGAGTTCTATGATACTATTGATGTAGAAAAAGTAGGAAGAGAAGCTTCAAGGATAGCAGTTACTGCTATAAATTCTGACTATTGTCCTAGCGGTACTATGCCTGTAATAATAGATAATGAATTTGGAGGGGTATTATTTCACGAGGCCTGTGGACACGGATTAGAAGCTGAATTTGTATCTAAAGGTACTTCAATCTTTGCTAATAAATTAGGAGAGCAAATAGCATCTCCATTAGTAACTGCAATAGATGATGGTAGACTAAAAAACGAATGGGGAACTACTAATATAGATGATGAAGGTACACCAACTCAAAGAAATATATTAATTGAAAATGGAATTTTAAAATCTTATTTAATAGATAAATTAAATGGTAGAAGAATGGGAATGAAGTCTACAGGATCTGGTAGAAGACAATCTTATAAATTTGCACCAACCTCTAGAATGAATAATACATTTATAGGGAATGGTGAATCTAGTTTAGAAGATATGATAAATAGTACAGATTATGGCCTATATGCTAAAAAGCTAGGTGGAGGTAGTGTGAATCCTGCAACAGGGGACTTTAATTTTGCAGTTATGGAAGGATATATTATAAAAAATGGAAAAATACAAAAACCAGTCAGAGGGGCAACTCTTATAGGTAATGGTGGAGAGGTATTAAAAGAAATAGATATGGTAGGGAATAATTTAAAATTAGGCCAAGGGATGTGCGGAGCATCTAGCGGTACAATTCCTACAAATGTAGGTCAACCTAGTATAAGAGTAGAATCATTAACAGTCGGCGGAAGGGAGGAGGAGCAGTAATATGAAATATAAAGATCTTTTAAAGAAATTATTAAATCAGGGTAAGGATAGGGTAGAAGAATTAGAAGCTTTTTTAGTTAAAAATAAAGAAATAGATATAAATATCTATGAAGGGGAAATTTCTAAGTATTCTATAGCAGAAAGTGGTGGATTATCCTTAAGAGGATTGTCTGATGGAAAGATGGGATATTCTTATACGGAAAAACTAGATGAAAGCTCCTTCCATGAATTAATAGATAATGTAGTTGAAAATGCTAAGTATATAGATGAAGATCCAGAAAGAATATTTTCTGGTTCAGATGAATATGAAAATCAAGATAATTTTAATGAAGAATTAAAAGATATAGAATTAGAAGATAAGATTCAATTTTTATTAGATTTAGAAAAAGAAGCATTAGAATTAGATGATAGAGTATCTAAAGTTAATATATGTGCATATCAAGAATTTGAAAATGAAAGATATATATTAAATACTAAAGAGGTAGACTTACAGGATAGAGCTAATGTTGGAGTAGTATATATAGCTGTAATAGTTAAAGATGGAGAAGATACTAAGACAGGAATGAGTTATAAAGTATTTAATGATTTTTCTGATATAAACTATGAAGAAATGGCAAAAGAAGCAGTAGAAAATGGGACTTCTATGTTAGGTGCAAGATCGGTAAAATCTAATAATTATCCTATAATATTTGAGAATAAAACTTTTGCTAATTTATTAGCTGCATTTTCTTCTATATTTATGGCAGATAATGTACAGAAAGGATTATCACTTTTAAAAGGAAGATTAGGAGAGACAATTGGAAGTCCTATTTTAACTATTGTAGATGATCCGTTTTTAGAAGAGGGATTTGGATCAAGAAATTTTGATGACGAAGGAACTAGTACTAGATTTAAAAATATAGTAGATAATGGAGAACTAAAAAACTATCTTTATAATTGGAAAGCAGCTGATAAAGATGGAGTAGAATCTACAGGTAATGCTAGTAGATCATATAAAGGTACAATATCTACATCACCTACAAATCTTTATATAGTAAAAGGAGATATGAGTCTAGAAGAATTAATGGGTTATGCAGAAAGTGGATTATATATTAATAATCTTGAAGGACTTCATTCTGGATTAAATCCAGTTTCAGGTGATTTCTCTCTATCTGCATCAGGATATAAAGTAGAGTATGGAGAAGTAACTAATCCTGTAAATCAAATTACTATAGCGGGGAATCTATTTGAAGTATTTAAAAATATAGAAGTAATAGGAAATGATTTAGAATTTGGAATGCTATCATCTGGATATATAGGATCTCCATCTGTAGTAGTTAGTTCTCTAACAGTATCAGGAGAATAATTAACAAGAGGGAATAAAAAGTAAATAAAAAATAAAAAGGTTGTCAAGAATTTTTAAAATTCTTGGCAACTTTTTTTATATAGATTAATTTCAAAGTATTTGGAGTTTTGACAAGTCTGATTTAAGCTTTGGTGTTTTCGACCTTTTCCACAGATAAATTAGATTTAATAGGAATATTTTAATGAAAATTAAAAGTCTTTGTATTATTATAGCGAAAGATGTAAAGAGGCGTTTTTCTAATAATTAGACATATCTCTAATTATTATATTGACACCTTAAAATATAATTAATATAATATAAACAACAAATAATGGAAGGTGAGATATTATTTATGGATTATAATTTTTTCGTTGGAAAAAGTAAGATATATGACTTTATAAAATTTCCAAAATTAATTTATACAAGGAAAAATTTAGAAAAATATAAGGATAATTATGCAGAGATAATTGATAACTCATATGTAAATATGGCAAAAAAAGCTGAAGGACTATTATCACTATATAAAGAAGAAGTAGAAATGTTTTATATGGAAGATTTAAGTTTTATAGAATTAGCTAGTAGATGGGGATATATATTTAAAGCTAAAGACATAAAAGAATATTTAAATATAATTGTTGAACTAGATGAAAATAAAATTATTACTAATATGATTTGTTCTATAATTAGTAAATTAGAAAAGGATAAAAATTATGAGGAAGTAGAAGAAAAGGCTAAAAATATAATTAAAAATGAAGCTAAAGTCTTAAAATTTATTAAAGATCTTCCTATTGATTCAGGAGAAAAGTGGAACTTATTTGTATTGATGGAAGAACCTGAAAAGTATATGAAACAGTATGTAGGATTGATGAAAAAGCTTCTACCTATATTTGAAGAATTATATATGGAGTATAATGAAAAAATAAGAATATCTGGAGATAATATAGTAAGGACTTTAGAAAAAGAAGATCCAGAATATATAGAGGTATTATCTAATTCAAAGATTGATATAGACATGATAGAGGGTAACAAAATTAATATACTAATATCAGCCTTTGATCCTTATACATTAAAATTAATAGATCAATCTAAGATACCTTTTATTGTCTGGGGATTAGAAATGGAAATGGCATTTAAAAAGATAAAGGAAATTGATGAAGAAGAAATAGAAGAAAGAGTTCAGATATTTAAGAATTTAGGAGATAGAACAAGATATGAGGTATTAAAGTTAATTGCTGAAAATGAAACTTCCACTAAGGTAATAGCAAATACTTTAGAAGTATCAAGTGCTACTATATCCTATCATATAAATAATTTGGCCAAATCTAAGATAATTAAAGTTAATAGTCCTAATGAAAGATATAAATATACAATTGATTATAAATTGTTAGATGAGGTTATAGAGGATTTGAAAAAAGATTTCAACTTTATAAATGAGAGTAACTAAATATAGAACAAATGAAAATATTATATATATATGATAGGCTTATACTAAGAGGATGAGTTATATCCTAATGTTTAGGGTATTCTATCAATAGAAGATTAATGAATGTAATTGATTAATAAGGAGTGATGGAGTGGAGTTAGAAGGAAAATATAATACAGCTAAGGTATTTACAGATGAACTAGAAGAAGGATCTAGAGATCAGATTATTAGACTTTTAGACCAGGAATTTATTGAAGATTCTAAGGTAAGAATAATGCCTGATGTTCACCAGGGGATGGGTGCAGTTATAGGATTTACAGCAGATATGGGAGATAAAGTAATTCCCAACATTGTAGGTGTAGATATCGGTTGTGGCATGCTAACTGTAGAATTAGGTGATATAGATATTGATCTACCAGAATTAGATAAAGTGATTAATAATAAAGTTCCATCAGGTAGACATGTTCATAATGGTAGGAGAATAAAATATGACAGACTTGAAGATTTATATTGTTACAGAGATTTAAAAAATACTAAAAGAATAGAAAGAAGTATCGGTACACTTGGCGGCGGAAATCATTTTATTGAATTAGGTATCGATAGTAAAGATAATAGATATTTGGTAATTCATTCTGGAAGTAGAAATCTAGGTAAACAAGTTGCAGATCATTATCAAAAATTAGCAATAGATTTATGTAGTGGGAAAGAAGAATATTTTGAACGTAAGGAAAAATTAATTGAAGAATATAAAGCAAAAGGTAAAAGAAATAAGATTAATAAAGCCCTTAAAAAATTAAGAAGAGAATATAAGGGACATGAACCTAAGTATCCAAAAGACCTATGCTATCTACATGGTAAGTATAGGGATATGTATCTAAAGGATATGAGGATATGTCAGGAATATGCAAATTTAAATAGAGAGACTATGGCAGATATAATATTGAAAAATCTATTAGAGAAAGACTTAGAAGAATTCTCATATTTTGAAACAGTCCATAATTATATAAATTTTAAAGATAATATAATTAGAAAAGGGGCTATATCTGCATATAAAGATGAAAAGATTTTAATTCCAATAAATATGAGAGATGGATCTATACTAGCAAAGGGTAAGGAAAATCCAGATTGGAATTATTCAGCACCTCATGGAGCTGGAAGACTTATGAGTAGGACTCAAGCAAAAAGTGATTTAACATTAGAGGCATTTAAAGAAAGTATGGAAGGTATATATTCAACATCGGTTCATAAGGGAACCCTAGATGAGAGTCCATTTGCATATAAATCTATAGATAGTATTTTAGATAATATGGAAGATACAGCAGAGATTTTAGAGATTATAAAACCTATTTATAATTATAAGGCATAAGATATTTAAGAGATAATTTATAATAGGAATCTGATTAAAAGAGGGATAGATTATGACTTCTGGAATAATAATGGCATCAGGTTTTTCACGGAGAATGGGAAAAGATAAATTGTTGCTAGAGATAGAAGGGAAGAAAATCGTAGAATATGTAATAGAAGCTGCAAAGAAATCAAATCTAAATGAGATTATATTAGTATATAGGACTAGGGAAATTAGAGATATTGGGGAAAAATATAATATAAAAACTGTATATAATCCTAAAGCTCATTTAGGTCAGTCACAAAGTGTTATATTAGGTGTAGAAAATTCCTCTAGTAATAATTCATATATGTTCCTAGTAGGGGATCAACCTTTTACAGATTATAAATTAATTAATAAATTAATTAGAAAACATATAGAAAATGAAGGAAAGATAGTTATTCCATTTTCAAATGGAAATATAAATATGCCAATTATATTTCCAAAATTGTTTAAGGAAGATTTACTAAATGTAAAAGGAGATAAAGGTGGTAGAGAAATAATTCAAGATAATCCAGATTCTATAGTATCAGTAAATATAGAGAATCAGAAATTATTAAAAGATATAGATACAATTGAAGAATATAGTGATTGGTGTCTTTATAATATAAAATAAAATATCCAAACCTTGATATCAAGGTTTGGATATTTTATTTACTATATTAATTTTGAGTAGAACTCAACGATTAGATGGTCCTCAATTTCAATTGGAACTTCTTCTCTTTCAGGCATTCTAGTTAATTTTCCTGAGAAATTATCTTCATTTTTGTCTAGGTATGGATAGCTGTTTAAGAAGCTATCTTTGAAATTATCACTAAATAATTCTACATTTCTAGATTTCTCTTTTAATGTTAGTTCATCTCCTACTTTTACTGCATAAGATGGAATATTAATTCTTTTACCATTTACTAATATATGTCCATGAACTACCATTTGTCTAGCCTGTCTAATAGAGGACGCAAAACCCATTCTATATGTTAAATTGTCTAATCTAGTTTCTAAAGATTTAACTAGCGCATCACCAGTTAGTTCTTCAGATTTAACAGCATCTTTAACATATCTTCTAAATTGTTTTTCCATAACTCCATAGTATGCTCTTAGTCTTTGTTTTTCTAATAACTGCATACCGTATTCTGTTAACTTTTTGTCTGCTCTTGAAGTTCCTCTAGCTGCTCTATCCATTGCTTTTGGATGACCACAAACGTTTAAACCTAATCTTCTAGATTGTTTAAATCTAGGTCCTTTCATATTTGCCATATTTTTCATCTCCTAAATTATCTAAATTATTTGCCGCGATAATTTAAGCCTAATCTAGTCTTCTAATAATATAACATAAACTTATCGAAAAGTAAACAAAAACACTATCAATAACTTCTATTTTATTATGATATATTATAAATAATGATTTTTCTAAAAAATATTGATATACTAGGTTTAGATTCTTTTAGTAAAGATAGGATGTAAAAATTGTATACTTATATAATTACTAGAAAGAGTAGTATGATTAATTCTAACAAGGAGGATATATATGACATTATTAATTAAAGATATTGATTTACTTCCAATAAATGATTTGAAGGAGGTAATATATGGAACTAATATATATATAAAAGAGGATAAGATCTGTCATATTGGAGAAATAAGGGAAGATATAGAAGTAAGTAGGATTATAGATGGGAAAAACAAACTAGCCATGCCAGGATTAATAAATTCTCATACCCACGTAGGAATGTCACTTTTAAGAAATTATGCTGATGATTTGCCTTTACATGAATGGTTAAATGATGCTATATGGCCAGTTGAAGCTAAGTTAACCGGAGAGGATGTATACTGGGGATCCCTCCTAAGTATGGTAGAAATGATCCAATCAGGGACTACTGCTTTTTGTGATATGTACTTTTTTATGGATGAAGTAGGAGAAGGAGTAGAAAAATCTGGAATGAGATCTATACTAACTAGAGGTATGGTTGAAGATGATGATTCAGATGAAAAGCTAAAAGATACTAAGGAATTATATAACAATTGGAATGGAAAGGCAGATGGTAGAATTAAAGTAATGGTAGCACCACATGCCCCATATACTTGTAGTCCGGAATTTTTAACAAAGTCTATAGATTTAGCAAAAGAATTGGATACTGGGATCCACATTCATTTATCAGAAACTAAAAAAGAGGTAGAAGATAGCTTTAAACTTTATGGTAAATCACCTATAAAACATGTATATGATTTAGGTCTATTTGATCTTCATACTATAGCAGCCCATTGTGTTCATGTAGATGATGAAGATATAGAACTATTATTAGAGAAAAATGTACATCCAGCAAATAATCCAAGAAGTAATCTAAAACTAGCATCAGGATTTGCACCAGTAGATAAGATGTTAAAGAAAAGAATACCTGTATCTTTGGCAACTGATGGATCATCTAGTAATAATAATTTAAATATGTTTGAAGAGATAAATTTAGCAGTGTTGGTCAATAAAGCAGTAAATTTAGATGCTATATCAGTATCTGCATATGAGGCTTTAGAAATGGCAAGTATAAATGGAGCTAAAGCTTTAGATTGGTCTAATGAAATAGGGTCTATTGAAGTAGATAAAAAAGCTGATTTAATCCTAATAGATATGGATAAACCTCATCTATACCCAAAACATAATACAGTCTCAGCTCTAAGTTATTCAGTACAAGGATCAGATGTAGATACTGTTATAATAGATGGTAATATTATTATGGAAAATAGAGAAGTTAAGACTTTAGATGTAGAGAAGATTAAGTTTATGGCAGAAAAGCATGCTAAGGATTTGATTAGTAGATAGAATTATTTTTTGTATTTATTTGATTAGATAATATAAATGACTATTATATAGAACCTTCCTCCGATAAAATTGAAGGACGAGGTTATTAATAATAACATCATAAAAGGATGCTTAAAATCAATTGGTTTTAGGCATCTTTTTTATTTGCCCTATCTAAAGTAAAAATTATTCAAATTTCTAAGAATATCTATTATAATTTTTCCAATCTTTGGGAACAATTTATTGAAAGTGGAAGGTGATTATTATGATCTCAGATAATATAAATGTAAATAAGGAAAATGTAAAAGAAATTTTTAACAATACATCAGATTTAGTACTATATGAGTTTGAAACCTTATCTAATGAAAAAGCTTTAATAGTCTATATAGATGGAATTATAGATGAAACTAAATTAGATGAAGATGTATTAAAGCCTTTAACTAGAGATTTGGTATCTATCCATGATATAAGGTCAACAGTTCATATATCTAAAGTTAAGGAAATAAGAGATATAAAGGATACTACAATGCCTATCTTTCAAGGAGGTGTAGTTCTATTTATAGAAGGATTAGATATAGCTTATGTATTTAATCTAAGTCAATGGACAAAAAGAAAGATAGAGCAACCTGCTACAGAAAGAGTTATACGAGGGTCTAAAGAATCTTTTGTAGAAGATATTGTAGTAAATAGAACTTTAATAAGACGAGAAATTATGAACGAAAACTTAGTATTTGAAAACTATATATTAGGTGAACAAACTAATACAGCAGTATCTTTAGTATATATGGATGGAATAGTAAAAGAGGAAATTTTAGAAGATTTAAGAAATAGAATAAAGGAAATTAAGGTTGATCTAGTACTAGATACTGGCAATATAGAATCATATATAAGTGAAAATACTAGCAAGATTGTATCTACAGTTGGACTTACTGAAAGAGCTGATACAGTAGCAGGAAAGATTTTAGAAGGTCGTATAGCTATTTTATGTGATGGATCACCGTCAGCATTAACTGTACCTAAATTATTTATAGAAACCTTACATACTACAGAAGACTATTATATAAATCCTATATTTGCTACATTTTTACGTCTAATGAGAACTTTTGCTTTGTTTATGAGTTTTACACTACCTAGTATATATGTATCTCTAATATTATATCATCAAGAAATGATACCTACGGAATTATTAATGTCTATAGCTGGACAAAGGGAGGGAGTACCTCTTGGAACCTCTTTAGAGGCCTTACTCTTAATATTGTTTTTTGATCTTCTAAGGGAAGCAACTCTTAGAATACCTCAGGCATTAGGAGAGGCAGTAATACTAGTTGGAGGTTTAGTAATAGGTGATGCAGCAGTAAATGCTGGTGTAGTTAGTGCTACAATGATTATTGTTGTAGCTGTTACAGGAGTTTCAGAGTTTGTAGTATCAAAATTTAGAGAAGAGGTTCCTATTTTAAGAATTATATTTCTTTTTTTAGGTTCTATTTTAGGTCTGTATGGTGTAAGCTTTGGACTTATATTTTTAATAATTGATTTAATAAGTTTAGATTCTTTTGGAGTGCCATATATGTGGCCATTAGCACCTTATGATAGACAAGGTATAAAAGATACTATACTAAAAACTCCTTTACAGAAATTAGAATTTAGACCTGAAATTATGTCAAATAAAGATGCAAGGAAGAGGAGATAAGATTGAATAAAATGTATAAAAAACTAATTTTAATTTTAAATTTAATATTTATATTATTCTTATTAACCTCTTGTATTAGTGGCAATGAATTAGAAGAATTAGGGATTGTTGTAGCAATAGGAGTAGATAGGGAAGATGGAAAGGTAATAATAACTAATGAAGTAATAGATCCTTCTACACAGGAAAATTCTAAAAGTGCTAATACTGATGATTCTACCGTATTTGTTCAAGGAATGGGAAATACAATAGAGGAAGCAGTAGTAGATATTAGAACAACTTTCGATAGAGAATTGTACTATGCCCATAATTATGTAGTGATAATAGGAGAGGAAGTAGCAAAAGAAGGTTTTGGATCCTATATGGATGTATTAACTAGAAGTGATGAACAAAGAGAAAAAGCATATTTAGTTATAGCTAAAGAATTAAATGCCTATGAGATAATGGGAGGGAGACGTGGAATAGGAGCATCTTCAGGACAAAATATAGAACATATAATTGAAAAAGAAATAAAGAATGGTAGGGGTGTATCAATGACTATTGATAAATTTTTTAAAGAACATTATAAAGAAAATCAAGGAATTATTCTAGATACAGCCAGTATAGTTAGGAAACCTGAAGTTGATAAATCTAAAACAGGTTCAGATTTTGAAGTAATTTGTATAGAGGGTGGGTCTGTAGTTAATGGCGACCAATTAATAGGACATTTAACAGGAGATGAAATGCTAGGTTTTAATTTTATACAAGGAGATGTAAGTTCAGGTATAGTTTCTTTTAAATTACCTGAAAAGTTTGTAGAGGATAATCAACATACAAATATTGATAGTAAAGAATCATCCTTTCGTGTTCTGAAAACTAAAACTACAAAAGAATTAAAAATAATAGATGGGAAACTCTATTTACACATAGATGTAGTTACTAGAGGGGATTTAACTGAAGTTAATCAAAGTTTAGATATTAGTCAATTAGAAGTCTCTAATGAAATAGAAGAAGTATGTGCTAAAGAGATAGAATCTATGATATCTAGAACAATTGATAAGGCACAAAAAGAAATAAATAAGGATATCTTTGATCTAGGATCTTTATTCCATAGAAAATATCCAAAGCTTTGGAAGGAGTATAAAGATAATTGGGATAATATATTTGAAAATTTAAATTATACAGTTGATGTAGAGGTTAAAATTCCAGACACAGGACTTACTAATGCGCCACCTAGTATAAGGAAGGAAAAATAAGTATGAATACAGAGAAAATAACATCTAGACAAATGATACTTACTATTATTATATTTAGATTATCCTTAGTGATTTCATATATGCCACCGATAGAACTACCGCCTGCTAATCAAGATGTATGGATAATAGTAGTTATATCTATATTTTATGTAGCAATTACAGGAGCTCCTATATTATTTTTAGCTAATAAATTTAGAGACATGACTATGATGGAGTATTTTGAAAAGATTTTAGGAAAGATGTTAGGGAAGTTTATTATATTCTTATACGGATTATATTTTGGTTTTAATGCAGTATATGGAATAATATTGCAGAATAGAATTGTAGGAATAGATTTGCTACCTCAAACATCCTATTGGGTTATGATAGTTCCAATAATAGTACTTAGCATATATGTTTGTTCTAAAAGATTAGAAGACATATTTAGAATAGGAGATTTAATTTCTCCTATAGTTTTAACGGCTATTATTATCTTAATTATATTAGGATTGCAAAATGCTGAATTTACTGAATTATTACCTATCTTATCTGATTCAACTTTTAAAGAAATTAACACTGGTTCTTTTAAATTGGCTTTTGTTTTTGTAGATATATTCATTTTTATAATGAGTATACCATTTTTAGAAGAAAAAGATAATATAAATAAGATTTATGGAAAGATAATTATATACAGTAAGTTTTTAATAATTATTATAATAATTGTAACCCAGGCAGCACTAGGTATAGAGCAAACTAGACATGTAAATTTTCCATTTTTAATTTATACTAGATTGATTGAGTATAATTATATGCTCCAGAGAATAGATCCATTATATGTTATAGTATGGTTGTATGCTAGTATAGGAAGAATTATAATATATATATATTTCTCATATATGATTTTTCAAAGTATATTTAATATAAAAAATGAAAAGATTATTATATATACTGTATGTGTTTTGGTTGGATTAGCATCTTTATATTTAAGTAACACAAGTGTAAAGTTTATGTCACATTCACCATTTGCTGATGCACGTGCACTATTGTCAGCAATTTTCGTAACAATAATACCGTTATTTATTACTATAGTATATTTTTTTAGAAGAAAATCACTAAACTAAAGAGAAAGGTGCAAAAGGAATAAGAAAAAAATATTTACGTCCTGTGTGGATATTTAAATCAAATCTGGAAATACTATTTTCGGACCACAATTTAAGGAGGTATACTATGACAGTAAAAAATGATTTAGAAACTGCTTTAGCTAGTGTTAAAGGATTAGCAGCAGATCTAAAAACTTTCTCTTTAGATACAGAGGATCAAAGTGCAAAACAAATGTTTGAAACATTGTCTACAGATGCAGAAAACATGGCACAATCAATAGAAAGTAGATTTGATTATCTACAAGGAACCACTCCTGAATCTACAGATCAAAACAATATGGAATAGTAGAATAAGAATGGCAGATTATATAGTTTGCCATTCTTGTTATATTATTTATTATTATGGTTATAATTTATAGGAAATAATCTTTTTAAAAGGTATAGAGAGATAAAGGAGAGAAGTAAATGAATCAATCGAAACAAATTGGTATAAAAACTATTAGAAAGGACGCATGGGATAAGGTAACTGGAAAGGCTAAGTATAATAATGATACTATAACTTCTAATATGTTACATGGAAGAATGTTTATCTCTCCTTATGCTCATGCATTAATAAAAAATATAGATATATCAAAGGCAGAGATGAACAAAGGAGTCAGAGCTATAATTACTGGTAAAGATTCATCAGTATTAACAGGATCTAGTATAGAGGATAGGCCGATTTTAGCTAGGGATAAGGTAAGATATTTTGGAGAGCCTATAGCATTAGTAATAGCAGATAGTGAACAAGAGGCTATGGCAGCAGTTGATCTAATAGAAGTAGAATATGAAAAGTTACCTGTAGTTAATTCTATTAATGATGCCATAAAGGAAAATCCTACTCTAGTCCATGAAGATTTAAAACATTATGTTTATTCAGATGCAGAAATGCTACCTGTAGCAGATTCTAATATTGCCCATCATGTAAAAATAAGAAAAGGTGATATAGATTCTGCATGGAAAAAAGCAGATGCTATAATAGAACATTATTTTTCTATGCCTCAATCAGATCATATAGCTATGGAAACTAGGAATGTTAGAGCTGAAATATCAGAAGATGGTACTGTAAATATATATACATCTACTCAAGCACCTTTTGGAGTTAAGGAAGAAGTAAGTAAAGTTTTTAGTATTCCTGAAGGTAAAGTAATAGTACATACACCTTTAGTTGGGGGAGCATATGGAGGTAAAGCTTCGGTTCAATTAGAATTTCTAGCATATTTAGCATCTAATGCAGTAGGAGGTCGAATGGTACGAATAGTTAATCCGAGAGAACAAGATATAGCTAGTTCTCCGGCTAAATTAGGTTTTGAAGGAAAAATAAAATTAGCTGCAAGAAAGGATGGGAAGATAACAGCTATGGAATCTACCTATCATGTAGATTGTGGTGCATATGCTGACACTGGTCCAAGAATGACTAGGGCAACAGCTACAGATTGTTCAGGTCCATATAATATTGAAAACTTATATTGTGATGCTTTTTCTATTTATACTAATCATTCCTATGCTACATCTTTTAGAGGATTTGGTCATGGAGCAAGTACCTTTGCTGTAGAAGGTGCTATAGATAAATTAGCAAAAGAAATTAATATAGATCCATTGGAATTCAGAAGAATCAATGCTATAAAATCAGGAGATACAGCTCCTACTGGTCAAGAGGTAACTACTAGTAATGCAGGAGATATAGAGGAATGTATCTTAAGATTAAAAGATATAATAGAATTAGATAAAGGAAATAAAGTAACTACAGAAGATGGAATGATAAGAGCGAAAGGAATAGCTTGCTTTTGGAAAACTTCCAGTTCTCCAGCAGATGCATCATCGGGAATGTTAATTACCTTTAATGCAGATGGAAGTTTAAATATGAATTTTGGTGCTACAGAAATAGGTCCAGGAACTAAAACTATAATGGCTCAAATATTAGCTAAAAAGATGAAAATGAATGTATCAGATATAAATGTATATATGGATGTAAATACACAGACTACACCATTACATTGGAAGACAGTAGCTAGTATGTCAACATTTATGATAGGAAATGCAACTGTAGCTGCAGCAGATGATTTAATAAAACAAATAAAAGAATTAGGAGCAAAAATATTAAAATGTAATATTGAGGATCTAGATATAAGAAATAAAAGAGTATTTATAACTGAGAGTCCACATATATTTTTAGATTTTAAAGATATAGTCCATGGATATGCTTATAAAGCTGGTCCAGGATTGTACGGACAGATTTTAGGAAGAGGAACTTATATAATGAAAGATATAATTCCATTAGATAGTGAAACAGGGGAAGGAAGATCTGGAACATCATGGACTGTAGGTGCACAAGCAGTAGAAATTGAATATGATCCAAGACTTCATACCTATAGATTACTGAAAGCTGTAACTGTAGCAGATATTGGCCAAGTAATAAATTCTAAAACTGCCAGAGGTGTAGTAACTGGTGGGATGAGTATGGGATTAGGGTTGGCAACTAGAGAAGAATTATTACATGATAAAAATGGTGTATTACAAAATACATCTCTTAGGACTTATAAAGTAATGCATTATGGAGAACAACCTGAGTATATAGTGGATTTTATTGAGACTCCTCAACTAGATGCACCTTTCGGAGCCAGAGGAATAGGTGAGCATGGAGTAATAGGAATGCCTTATGCTTTTTCTAATGCAATATCTATAGCCACAGGGGAAAGTTTTAATAAAACACCTATTTCCCCGGAAATGATTTGGGAAAGAAAGACAGGAGGAGAAGTATGATACCATATGATTTTGAATATTATAGACCGGATACTATAGAAGAGGCTATAAATATATCTAATAAACTAACAAGTCAGGGAAAAAAGACTATGTATTATGGCGGAGGTACAGAATTTATATCTATGTCAAGAGTAAATAATATATATACTGATGCTATAGTAGACATAAAGAATATACCTGAATGTTCAATACTTGGAGTAGATGGAGAGGAACTAAAAATTGGATCAGGTGTAAGTTTAACTAAAATAGCTGAATTAAATACCTTTCCTCTACTAAGTCTAGCAGTAAAAAGAATAGCAGATCATACAGTCCAAGATAAACTAACTATAGGTGGGAATCTAGCAGGAAGTATTATATATAGAGAATCTTCACTACCTCTATTAGTAGCTAATAGTGATATATTAATAGGAAACACTGATGGAATAGATAGAATACCATTTAATGAATATTGGGTCAGAAATACTGAAGATAAAGAAGAAGATTTAATAATTCAATTAATAGTAGATAAAAAATATTTAAGTTTACCTTATGCTCATGTAAAAAGAACTAAAAATGAAAAGATAGATTATCCATTAATATCTGCAGTAGCATTAAAAGATGGAGAAAGTATAAATATTGCTTTTAGTGGAATATGTGATACTTCTTTTAGAACTAAAGAAATAGAAGAAACATTAAATGATTCTTCTATATTAGTAAACACTAAGATAGATAGAATAATAAATCAGATTCCTTATGATATACTTGACGATCATATAGGAACCCCAGAATATAGGAAGTTTATGATAGGAAAAATAATAGAAGAAATAATAGAAAAATTGGAGGGAAAATAAATGCTTAAAATTTCAGGTCCTACCAATATACAATTAGATGTAAATGGAGAGGATAGATCTGTAGTTGCTAAGCCTTCTGATACACTATTATTTACATTAAGAAAAGAATTAGGACTAACAGGTCCAAAGCCAGGTTGTGAAAATGGAGACTGTGGTGCATGTACAGTATTAATAGATGATTGGCCTGTAAAATCTTGTTTAGTTCTCACAGTAGAAGCTATGGGAAAAAAGATTACAACTATAGAGGGCCTTAGTAATGCACCTATACAAAAAGCTTTTGTAGAGGAATTTGCTTTCCAATGTGGTTATTGTACATCAGGATTTCTAATGGTATGCCATGGATTATCGAAGATTTATCCTGATGCAGATGATATTAAGATAAAAGAATGGCTACAGTCTAATATATGTAGATGTACAGGATATGAAGAAATAGAAATGGCTATAAAAAAATTATAAGAAATGAGCAGCTAGATTAATATAACTGCTCATTTGGAAATTTCATAATTATTTTAGTGCCTTTACCATATTTACTTTCAATATTTATATCTCCATCATGAGCTTCTACTATAGATTTTACTATAGATAAACCTAATCCACTACCTCCTGTAGCTTTATTTCTAGATCTATCTACCCTATAAAATCTATCAAATATATGTCGAAGATCCTTTTCTTTAATTCCAACACCATTATCTTCAATACTTAAATTTAAATTATACTTAGATGTCCATAGTTTGATAAATACATTGCCATCTTCTTCAAGATAATTAAAAGAATTTGATAGTAGATTATTTATTATTTGTTTAAACTTATCCTTATCCATAGATACTTTTATATTATCTTCAATTGACTCATTTATACTATATTTTTCCTTAGCATATACAGGTATAAATGTAGTAATTATATCTTTTAATTCTTTTGAAATATTAAATTCAGATTTATTTAATATGATATTGTATTCTTCGGCATTGAAGGAATCCTGTAAATCCTCAACTAGTTTATTTAGTCTATTAATTTCAGACATCAGGATATTTAAATTGTCTTTACTAGCATCCCATACACCATCCATTATTGCTTCTATATAGGTTTTTAAAGTTGTAAGTGGAGTTCTAAGTTCATGAGATAGATCTGATGCATATTTTTTCCTTATATCTTCTTGTTGGGCTAGACTACCACCTAAGTAATTGATAGAATGAGACAATTCTTGGATTTCTTTAACATCTGTTTTTACAATAGATTGTGTATTTAAATTTCCAGCTTGAATCTCATTAGCAGTATTTCTAATATCTACTAAAGGTGTAGTTAATCGTTTTGATATAAGAACACTTACTAATATTCCTATAAATATAGTTGCTATACCAGAAATTATAAATGAACGGGTTAAAGTATGTTTAAATAGCATAGCACCTTCAGTTAAATATGCATTGTCTATATATCCTATAATAAGAGTTCCTATAGCATAATCATCATAAGATAGTTGATAAACTTTTTCTACATATTTACCTTTTGGAATATCTTTTACATTCCTATTTTGGTTTTGATGGTGGTTATGTCTTTTATTATCTTGATCTCTGTGTCGATGACCTCTTCGACTTTTATATTCTGTATTCATATAGGTGGTAGAATCATATATTATATCGCCATCAATATCTTCTATTATAATATCTACATCTTCTGATAATGCATAATGTTGTAATTCCATTCCATCTATTTCAAAATCATCATCTATATATTCTTCATTAATAATTTGATATATTTCTGTAAATTTATCCTCTCTTTCGCCAATTAAATATGTTTCAAATATTTTATTTATCATAGTATTAGATATTATAGAAATGATAATAATCGATATAATAACTAATAATGTAAAAATCAAGATAAGTTTTTTAGATAATCTCATATTTAGCCTCCATAACCCTATTTAAACAATATTATATCAAATATATTAATTTTTACATATCTTCATAATTCCTTCACAATCATTTAATACAATATATTTAGAAGATAAGGGGGGATGATAAATGAAAAAGACATTTGGTATATTAGGCTTAATACTTGCTATCGGAATAGGATCTGCATTCGTATATGCAGATAGTCCAATAGGACCTAAAGATGATAGTGAATATATTTATGATAATTATGAAGATAGGGAAGAATGGCATAAAGAAAGAATAAAAGAAGAAGTTGAAAAAGGAAATATTTCTGAAGAAGAAGCAAAAGAATGGGAAGAACATCATGAATATATGAAAGAATTTCATGAAGAAAATGGCTTTGGTGGATGTCATAGAGGTATGAGAGGTAGACATCATAGAAGATGGAACTGGTAATAAATAAATTAAAATAAACTAACAGGAGCAGATATTTAGATCTGCTCCTGTTTTACTATTATTTTGATTAGATGTGTTAGGTTATTCTTTACTAGGTTTCGAACCATGAGTTGCTGGAATAGATACTTGTTGTTTTTGTAATATTCTAAGACCAAGTTCTATGACCATTCTTTCTTCGATTTGAGTAAATGTTCTTTCTGGGAATGAAGAGTTATTATCGTTAGAGTTTGTAGGATCTACATATTTATCAAATTCTACAATCCTGCTAAAAATCAGATCACAGAATGGTTTCTTATTAAAGAATTCTAAAGACTCTTGATTATATTCACAGAAATCTTTTGATAATGATCCATCTGTTTCAGGACAGGATTCCTGGTTAGGACATCTATCATCAAGGTATTCTAGTTCTCTTCTCTTGCTTAAGATCGGCTTATCTGGTTTATCAAGGTATTTAATAGGTGTGGTAAATTCAAAGGGAACATCCATAGTACAATGTCTGATATCCCCACATACTGACCTATCGTTTGAACAGCCTTTTGTAGCATAGTCAATATGCTTACGGATAAATCCTTTAACAAATAAAACATTTGTAGGTTGTAATAATCTACATTGTGTTACTTGTAAATATTTCTTCATATCTTTAATTTTAATAGCTGATTCAGGTAAATCAATATTTGCATGAAGAAGGAATTGTACTTTTATTTCAGCTAAGGTTACTGGAAGTTTTGCAATTGCTCCATCTTTTCTTGTCTTAGTTTTTATAGGTTTACTTTTACGATCAACTAAATTTTGAGAATCGACAGTAGCACAATCTTCTGATTCATTAGAGTTGTGGTGACAACCTTTTTCAGTTACTTCTATATCACTAATTCTTGTATCAATAAAATCTTTACTCATATTTAATCCTCCTAATAACAATTTTATTTAAGACTTGAGACTTGATGTCTTTAGCATCTTGTCTTAGTACATGCTATGCAACTAGTCCTAAATGTGTGACAGGCTTTTTAAAATTAAAATAATATATTAAAGCTTAGTATTGTTATTAGCAGATGAAGGTATAACAATTGGTTGATTTTGCAAAATTTCTATTTTAAGTTCTATATTCATATCATTTTCTATTTTAGTAAATTTATTTTGACAATCCTTATATTCGTTATGTTCAATAATTCTGCTAGAGAGTAATTTACAAATAGGAGATTCATTGAAAAAGCTTTTATTAATTAGATTAAATTGGGACGAATCTGTTACATCATATTGAAAAATTTCATTAATATCCATAATATGATCTAAGGGTTGAGTAAAGAAATTAATAGAAGTACTGTATTCAAAAGGAATATCTATTGTGTGATGTTGAATTTGTCTATATATTTTACTATCATTTAAAGGATTCTTTGTAGAATATTCAATATTTTTATGGACAAATCCTTTTATAAACAAAATGTCTGTACTTTGTATAAGAGTAGATTCTTCTAATTGTAAATTTTGTTTTATATCTGTGATTTCAAATGCTTTTTCAGGTAATTTAATAGATGTAGAAAGATTAATTGGAATAACTAATTGGGCTAAAACTACAGATGTCTTTATTATAACTCCATCTGAATTACCAATAGGAATTTCACAAGTATTAGGTAGAATATCTAAAGTTTTACTCTTAACTTTAACATCAGTTAAAGTATCGATGAAGGTATCTTGATTATCAGTAGTAACTACAGGGTCTATATCATCCTGATGATCATCACAGCTATGGACAAAATCTATATCTGTATCTTGAGTATCATTACAAGTTTCATAAATATCTAGATTTTCATTTTTTACATTATTAGATGTTTCATTAATATTTATATCTTCATCTTTGTCCTCATGATCTATATTAACTTCTTTATTATCAAAACATTGAATAGTACTAATATTGATAAAACCAGAATGTGACGCCATATTTAATCATCCCTCCTTTTTCTTCTAATCTAGATATATGACAGAAGATCTTTCTAATTATCCTTATTTTATAATATTCTAGGAAGGTAATTTGGTGATTGAGGAAGATAATTTTGATTTAAATATAAAGGTTAAAAATATGGAAATTATTAATAATCCTAATGCAATAATATATAAACTTTAGACCTTTTTATATATTATATTTATAATATATTTTGTTCTTGAAATTTATATCCCATACCATATACTGTTAGAATATATTTAGGTTTTCTAGGATCATCTTCAATTTTTTGTCTAATATTTTTTATATGGGTGTCTATAGTTCTATCAAAACCTTTATAATCTATTCCAAAAGCCTGATCTATTAATTGTTCTCTAGAAAAAACTACAGAAGGATTAGATGCAAGGATTGAAAGTACCTTAAATTCATTAGTAGTTAGATCTATTTTTGTATTATTTTTAGTAACTAGGAATTTATCTAAATTAATTTTTAAATCTCCGCTAAATATTAATTTATTATTTGATAGTGATGAGGTTTTATAAGTTCTTCTAATAAGAGCTTTAACTCTAGATACTAATTCCCTAGGGCTAAAAGGTTTTACTACATAATCATCAGCTCCCATAGTTAATCCTTCAACTCTACTGTCCTCATCTGATTTTGCTGTTAGCATAATTATAGGTATATCAGAAGTGCTTCTAATTCTATTACATACTTCTTCTCCAGATATCTTTGGGAGCATTAAATCTAATATTATTAAATCAATTTTTTCCCTTTCAAAGATATCCATAGCTTCTTGACCGTCAAAGGCTGTTACAACATTATAATTTTCCTTTTCTAAATATGCCTTAATTACATTAGAAATGTTTTTTTCGTCTTCTACAACTAATATAAAATAATTATCTATATGTATCACCTCTAGCATTATAATATCATAAATCAATTTGATTTACATTTGAATCTTAGTATATAATAGTGTTGAATACAGAGATTGTATATAGTATCAAAATTAAAATAATTATAGGATTAAAAGGAGAGGAAAGAATGAGCATAGACCAATTATCAATTAATACTTTAAGGGTATTATCTGCTGATGCAATACAGAAGGCTAATTCAGGCCATCCTGGATTACCCTTAGGAGCAGCACCTATGGCATATACATTATGGGCTAAGACAATGAATCATAATCCAAGGGATCCCAAATGGATAAATAGAGATAGATTTATTTTATCTGCTGGTCATGGTTCTGCATTACTATATTCATTACTTCATTTATTTGATTATGGAGTAGGTATAGAAGACTTAAAAAACTTTAGACAATTAGGTAGTAATACTCCAGGACATCCAGAGTATGGTGATACAGTAGGAGTAGAAGTGACTACTGGCCCATTAGGACAGGGAATTGCTAATGCTGTAGGAATGGCTATGGCAGAAGAACATATGGCTGCCCATTTCAATAAAGAAGATCATAAATTAGTAGATCACTATACTTATGTCATAGCAGGAGATGGAGATATGATGGAAGGTATAGGATGTGAAGCTACATCATTAGCAGGTACATTAGGATTAGGGAAATTAATAGTATTATATGATTCTAATTCTATAACTATTGAAGGTGGAACAGATCTAGCATTTACAGAAGATGTAAGTAAAAGATTTGAAGCACAAGGTTGGGAGACCTTCCATGTAGAAGATGGAAATAATATAGAAGACATATATAAAAAGATAGAAAAAGCTAAGACAAACTTAGATCAGCCAAGTCTTATAAAAATTACTACTGAGATAGGTTATGGTAGTCCAAGTCATCAAGGTAAAAGCTCAGCTCATGGAGCTCCTTTAGGTGTAGATGATTTAAAAGCTACAAAAGAATATTATGGATGGATAGAAGAAGATTTTGTAGTTCCTAAAGATGTTGAAAATCATATGGAAGAATTAATCGAAGATGGAAACAAAAAACAGGAAGAATGGAATAATTTATATGATGATTATAAATCTAAATATCCAGAATTAGCTAAAGAATTTGATAGTTGGGTAGATCTAGAATATCCAAAAAATTATATTCAATCTGATGAGTTTTGGAATTTTGAAGAAGGTATATCTACAAGAAAAGCTTCTGGAATATTAATTAATAGATTAGAAGATAAATTACCTAATTTATTTGGAGGATCTGCAGATTTAGCTCCTTCTAATAATACATTAATGAAGAATAGAGAAGATTTTTCTGCAGCAGATTATAAAGGGTCTAATATTAGGTTTGGAGTTAGAGAACATGCTATGGCTGGAGCTTTAAACGGTATGGCTCTACATGGTGGAGTTAGACCATATGCTGGTACATTCTTCATATTTAGTGATTATATGAAACCGTCTATGAGATTATCAGCCTTAATGAAATTACCAGTAACTTATGTATTGACTCATGACAGTATTGGAGTAGGGGAAGATGGACCAACTCATCAACCTATAGAACAATTGGCTATGTTTAGAGCAATTCCTAATTTTACAATTTTTAGACCAGCAGATGCTAGGGAAACTGCAGCAGGATGGTATACAGCCTTAACTAAAGAAGATGGACCTACAGGTCTAGCTTTAACTAGACAAGACTTACCATTATTAGAAGGAACAGGGAAAGGTGCACTAAAAGGTGGGTATGTAGTTAAAGAAGAAAGATCTAGACTAGATGTGATTCTAATAGGTACTGGTTCTGAATTACAGCTAGTATATGAGGCGGCTGATAAATTAGAAGAAAAAGGATATGGTGTTAGAGTAGTAAGTATGCCTTCCTGGGAAATATTTGAATTACAATCTGAGGAATACAAGGAAGAAGTACTACCAAAAAATGTAAGTAGAAGATTAGCAGTAGAAGCAGGAAGTCCTTTAGGTTGGCATAAATATGTAGGAAGAGAAGGTAGAATAATCTCTATGGAAAGTTTTGGCGCTTCTGGACCTGGGAATGAGCTATTTGAACATTTTGGATTTACTGTAGAAAAAGTTGTAGAGGAAGCTTTGAAATTAGTATAGAATAAGATCTATGTAAGGAAATAAATAAAGAATTAAAATAATAAAGGAAAGGCCTAGATTAAATTTAATCTAGGCCTTTTATTTTATAAAGTATTAATTATAATACGTCTTCTCCTTCTTCCCAGTTTACTGGAGTAGGTGCTTCTTTTTGTAATGCTTTTAATACTCTAAGTGTTTCATCTACATTTCTACCTACATCTATATCATGAATTACTGAATATCTTAATACACCTTCTGGATCTATGATAAATAGTCCTCTTTGGGATATTCCTTCTTCTTCAACTAGGATTCCAAAATCTCTAGAAACATCCTTAGTCATGTCTGCTGCCATTTGGAAATTAATATCTCCTAATTCTACCCCACACCATGCTTTATGAGAATGTTCACTATCTGTACTTACAGATAATACATCTGAATTAATTTCATTAAACTCATCAATCCTTGTACTGAACTCAGTGATTTCAGTTTGTCAAATAGGGGTAAAGTCTAGTGGGTAGAATACCATAACTAACCATTTACCACTATAATCACTTAGTGATATCTTATCGAAATCCAAACCTTTACCATTATAACTATTCATAGTAAAGTCTGGTGCTTTTGTACCTATAAATCTTTTCATCTATAATCCCTCCATATAATTATTACTTCCATTACCATACTATATATATCCTAATTTTTCAAATCTAAATTTTGGTTTAACTATTTTTTTAGCATTTCTATAAAATTTAGAAGTGGTCTATAAAGACGTGACTACTGCCATTAGTCCAAACTCGTTTTTATCTCTTCTAAAAGAATGGAGCATAGGATTTGACATAGTAGAAATATCTATGATGCTTATTTTTTCTTCTTTAATTCCTTCTTTCATAAGAATCCTTTTATTAGTTTTATGCAAATCAATTAAAAATTTTATATTATTTTTTTTAGATATTATTTCTTCATGAAATTCAAATTCATTTTTAAATAGATTTTTTACATCTTTGTCTACTTCAAAGTCATTTTTATCAATATTAGGTCCTAATACAGCTATTATATCTTTAGGATTAGATCCATAATTTTCAATCATTGATTTCACTCCTACAGCACCTATTTTTTGTAAAGTACCTTTCCAACCTGAATGGATATTTGAATGAACCTTTTTTACAGGATCATAAAGAATAATAGGGGTACAATCAGCATATTTACTAATAAGAGCAATATCATCTAAATCTGTGACAAATCCATCATTGTTTTCAACTACTTTTCCAATTTCATATTCTTTTCCTAAATTAATATTATCTATTACTGCAACATTATTAGTATGTTTTTGAATACTAGAAAAGATTTCTTTAGGCTGTATATTCATAAAATCAAGGACTTTTTTATGATTACTAATTATTTCTTCAGGAAGGCTATTATAGAAGAAACTCATATTTATATCTGCAGTAGTAAAACAATGTTTCAAACCAAGGGATTCAAGCTCTGGTATAACTATATATCTAATATTATCTTTTTTTACAATTTTATATTCCATATATATCTCCTTTTCTATAATTAATATTTATACTTATTAATTATACTATATTTAATCATAGAACAATTCAACGAAAGTATTCTATTATAACAAATATTATATTATTAGATATAATATTATATGGGTATAAATTTATATAAGAAAGGAAGGTAGATAGGATGAAAAAGATATTAGTAGCAGTAGATGGATCTGAACATGCTGAAAAAGCTATGTTAAAAGCAAAAGAATTAGGAGAACTAAATAATTGTGAGGTCACCTTATTAAATGTAGTAGATGATGTAATAGCAAATAATCCATATATTGTAGCAAAGGATCAACAAGAAGTAATTGAAAAAGCATTTGTAGACGAGGGAGAAACAGTTTTAAAAGAGGCATTAGAAAAATTTGAACCTTATAGTGGGATAGTAAATACAGAATTAAAATATGGTGAGCCAGCAAAAACTATTATAGAGAAGGCGGAAAATGAAGATTATGATTTAGTAGTTATGGGAAGTAGGGGATTAAATGCATTTTCAAGGGCGATGTTAGGAAGTAGATCTAATAAAGTAGTAAATCATATTGGAGTTTCAGTATTAATAGTTAAATAATACTTTTACCAATAAAATCTGTAGAGAATATTCTCTACAGATTTTATTGGTATTTTATATTTATATATTGCAAAAACAAGAAACCTAGGTTTTATAGAAAGTTTAAGAATGTTGTGATAACTGCTGTATTGAAAAAGTCAATAAATAAACTTCCTACTAAAGGCAATATAAAGAATGCAGTTGGTGATGGTCCATATGCTCCTGATACTGAATCCATAACTGCAATCCCATTAGCACTTGCTCCAAGACTAAATCCACAGTGTCCAGCTGCTAACATAGCTGCATCATAATCTCTTCCCATAATATTAAATGTAACAAAATTAGTATATAAGAACATTAATGTAACTTGTCCTAAAAGCATTACTATTATAGGTATAGCTAAATCAGCTAATTCCCATAATCTCAATGTCATTAAAGCCATTGATAAAAATAATGATAAAGAGATTCCACCGATAAGATCGATTTCTATCATAGGAACTTCGAATGCTCCAGTTACATCAGAAATATTTCTCATAATTACTCCTACAAGCATTGCACCTATATATATAGGGAAGGTTAATCCTGTACTTTCTAATAAAGAAGATACAATAGTACCAAATCCCATAGCTATTAGAATTTGGAAAGTAGCTGAATAAAAGTTACTAGGAATTAATCTTGTACTGTCCTCATCTAGTTTTTCCATATCTTCATCTTCTTCTACTTTTACAAAATCCTTAGAGGCTTTTAAATTATTCTTTTCAATTAATCGTTTTCCTACTGGCCCACCCATCATACTACCTGCAATTAAACCGAATGTTGCAGCTGCAACAGCCACACTGTCTGCACTAGCAGCTCCAGCATTTTCAAGAACAGGACCAAAGGATGCTGCAGTACCATGTCCCCCTGTCATTGAGACAGAGCCAGTAGCTAGTCCAAATAATGGATTTAATCCATCAAATAGTTTTGTTAGTCCAACACCTAGAAAATTTTGTAATACTACAAGACCTGTTGCTGCAAATAAAAATATAATTACTTTAAAACCACCTTTTTTTAGTAATCTAAAACTTGCATTAAATCCTATAGATGTAAAGAACATAGTCATAGTTAATGTTTCTAGAGTACTGTCCATTTCAAAACTCATCACACCTGTTTGTCTAAGTACTAAAGCTAATATAGCAAATAATAGTCCTCCTACTACTGGGGCAGGAATACAATATGTAGACAAAAATTTAACTCTTTCTACTAAAAATTCACCGAGTAATAATAAAATTACTCCTAATGCAATAGTTTGTACCATATCTAATTCTAAAACCATATACTACCTCCTAAATTTATTTTGTATTTTGATATAAGTTATATTATAAAGGAAATGGTTTGCTTTGTCATCTATAAATCTATATTATTTCGACATTTTATTTACTTTAACAAAGAATGGTGTATAATATATCATAAAGATAAAGGATTATGGAAATATATTTTAACAATGAAAGGAATATGAATTTAATAGAATAAGCTTTGATTGGGGAGGATAATATGACAAAGAAAAATATCTTTAGTGGTGTACAACCATCTGGAGAATTAACTATCGGTAACTATATAGGAGCGATAAGAAATTGGGTAGATTTACAAGATGATTATAATTGTTACTATTGTGTAGTAGATCAACATGCTATAACAGTACCACAAATTGCGAAAGATTTAAGAAAAAACACTTTAGAAGTTTTAGCATTATTTTTAGCATCTGGTATTGATCCTGAAAGATCTACTATATTTATACAATCTCATGTAGCAGAACATACACAATTATCTTGGGTATTAAGTACAATGACATATATGGGACAATTAAATCGTATGACTCAATTTAAAGAGAAATCTAGAAAATCAGAAGAAAATTTAAATGCAGGGCTATTTACTTATCCAGTATTAATGGCATCAGATATACTTTTATATAATGCAGATGCGGTTCCAGTAGGAGAAGACCAAAAACAACACTTAGAATTAACTAGAGATTTAGCAGAGAGATTTAATAATAGGTATAGTGATACATTTAAAGTTCCACAACCATTAATTCAACAATCAGGAGCTAGAATAATGAGTCTACAAGATCCTACATCTATTATGAGTAAATCAGATAAAGACATAAATTCTCATATACTATTATTAGACGATCCAGATACAATCAGAAGAAAGATAAAAAGAGCAGTAACAGATTCAGTAGGAGTGGTAGCCTATAATGATGAACAATTAGGAATGAAAAACTTATTAGATATTTATTCTGCATTTACTGGAGAAAATATAGAAAGTATTGTCTCAAAATATGAAGGACAAGGATACGGTAAATTTAAAAATGAATTAGCAGAGGTAGTAGTAGAAGGCCTAGCACCTATTCAAAAAGAATATGACTATTTAATGGATAATAAAGATCATTTAGAAGAAATATATAGGAAAGGTGCTGAGAGGGCATCATATGAAGCTATGAAGATGTTAAGAAAAGTATATAGGAAAGTTGGATTTATACCTAGATAAATAAGTCGAATCATAATTTTGTATGAGTAGTATATTAGGCAAAAGGAATTATTATCATATAGAACGTTTCTCCGATAAAATTGAAGGGCAAATTTATTATAAGTCCTCCTTTATCTATATAATAATAATTCTATACTATTCTTTTAGTTTTATATACAGATATAATTTTTTGATGTCTTGGTATAAGGAAAATAAAGAGAAATTAATATAGTATGAGGAGGACTTCCAATAAAACATGGTTCTCGTTTTTTAGTGGAAGAGGTCACTATATTAATTTCTTCTAGCCTTTACCTATATAATAAACTACTTATTTTCCATAGCCTTTTCAGCAAATTCAGTAATAACTATCTTATCAAAGTCTGCCCTTTCATCTAATTCACCTGCTAGATCCATAATATCCATCATATGGTCTAATCCATCTTCAGTTATTATTAGATCTGGTGCCCAGCTTTCTTGATTACGATATCTATCTATTAGTGCAATTAAAATGTCGTCGTCTGTATCAGGGAACTGAGGTTTCACTGCTTCAGCTATTTCTTCAGAGCTACTTTCTTCTACCCATAACATAGCTTTATATAATGCATTAGTAAAAGCTTGAATAGTTTCAGGATTTTCATCTATATACTCTTGAGTTGCAGAATAGGCGGTAAATGGTATATATCCACCTTCCTCTCCAATTGAAGCTACTACATAACCTGCTCCTTCTTTTTCTAGAGAGGAAGCTACAGGTTCAAATAGTGTAACATAATCTCCTTCACCAGATAAGAAAGCCCCAGCCATTGCTTCAAATTGTATATCTGTTCTAACATTAACATCTTTATCTAAATTTAAATCATTAGATTTTAATACATATTCTAAAGTCATTTCAGGCATTCCACCTTTTCTTCCGCCAATAACTGTTTTTCCTTTTAATTTATCAAAGCTAAAGTTATCATCTTTTTCCCTGCCGACTAAAAATGATCCATCTCTTTGTGTAAGCTGGGCAAAATTAACTGCTAAGTTTTCCCTATCTTGATTATAAACATATACTGATGCTTCAAGACCCATAAAACCAATATCTACTTCATTACTTAAAAGACCAGCCATAACCTTATCAGCTCCACCACCATCGATAAGTTCTATTTCTAATCCTTCTTCTTCAAAGAAACCTTTTGTCATTGCTACATATTGTGGAGTATAGAATAAGGAATGGGTGACTTCCATAAGCTTTATCTTTTGAAGTTCTTCTTTATTACATCCACTTATAACCATAGCTAAAACTACTACTATGATTAAAGAGATAGATGTATATTTAAAACTCTTTGACATCATATCACTCCTTGTATAATATAGTATTATAATATTTGCTTATGTTATAGTATTCTTAGAAAAATTAATGGTGATTAAAACTTAATAAAGGAAGATGATATATGAATATAGCTAATCTTATAACTATTTTCAGAATAATATTAGTTCCAATATATTTGAAAGTGTTTTTTTCTAATATAAGTAATGGTATATTTTGGGCTGGACTTATATTTATTGTGGCTGGGATATCAGATATATTAGATGGATATATTGCTAGAAAATATAATTTAATAACAAAAGTAGGGAGTGTACTAGATCCTATTGCAGATAAATTAATGTCTTTTGCTGTTTTAATAAGTTTAACATGGAGTGAATTAATTCCAATTTGGATTTTAATAGCTATAGGAATGAAAGAATTAACATTAATAATAGGTGGTTCTATATTATATTTGTTTAAAGGGAATCAAGTATTACCTTCAAATAGGTATGGTAAAATTGCTACTGTATCTTTTTATATTGCAGCTCTTTCTGTTGTATTTAAATTTCCAGAAATCTTATCTAAAACCTTATTTGTACTTACAGTATCATTAAATCTCTTAGCGTTTATAAATTATCTAATAATTTATCTATCTATGGGACATAATACTGAGAAAATCAGTTGACAATAGAGTATTTTGTTTATATAATTAAGACAATAATTTTATAAAGGTTATGAAGAAGAGGAGTATATAGACAACTTTTACAGAGAAAAGGTCATTTGGTGAAAGACTTTAAAGCAATGTTTATAGAAGGTAGCTTTTGAACTTTTAGACTGAAATTAATTAGGTCTAAACGATTATTACGTTATAATACTGAAGTGCCATGTTTATCATGGAATTAGGGTGGTACCGCGATATCCTTCGTCCTTATATTTTAAGGCTGGAGGATTTTTTTATGGATAATTTGATTAGAAAAAGAGGAGGAGCATATATGTTAGAAAATTTACCAAAAACTTATGATCCAAAAAGTTTTGAGGAAAGACTATATAAATATTGGGATGAGAATAAATATTTTACTGCAAATGTTAATGAAAACAAAAAACCTTATACTATAATGATGCCACCACCAAATGTTACTGGAAGTCTTCATATGGGCCATGCACTAAATAATACTATCCAAGATATATTAATTAGATGGAAAAGACTAGAAGGCTATGAAGCGTTATGGCAACCAGGAATGGATCATGCAAGTATATCTACAGAAGCTAGAGTAGTAGATAAAATTAGTAAAGAGGGCAAAAGCAAAGAAAGTTTAGGTAGGGATAAATTTATAGAAGAAGCATGGGAATGGACCCATCTATATGGTGGTAGAATTAAAAATCAATTAAAACAATTAGGTATTTCTGCTGATTGGAGTAAAGAAAGATTTACATTAGATGAAGATTTAAATAAAGCTGTAAAAGAAGTATTTATAAAGCTATATGATAAAGATTTAATCTATAGAGGAGATAGAATAATAAATTGGTGTCCTAGTTGTGAAACAGCAATATCTGATGCAGAAGTAGAGCATATAGATAAAAAGGGATATATTTGGCATATTAAATATCCGATCAAAGATAGCAATGAATTTATAACTATAGCAACTACTAGACCAGAAACTATACTAGGAGATTTAGCTATAGCTGTAAATCCAGAAGATGAAAGATATACTCATTTAGTTGGAAAAACTGCTATCCTACCATTAGTAAATAGAGAGATACCTATAATTGCTGATGATTATGTTGAAATGGATTTCGGTACAGGTGCATTAAAAATAACACCATCTCATGATCCAAATGACTTTGAAATAGGGGAAAGAGCCGATCTTAGTCAATGTGTAGTAATAGATGGTAAAGGATTTATTAATTCTAATGGTGGTAAATATGAAGGACTTGAAAGATTTGAAGCTAGAAAATCAATAGTAGATGATTTAAAAGAAGAAGATTATCTAGTAGAGATTAAAGAATATGAAAATTCAGTAGGACATTGTGAAAGATGTAATACTGTAATTGAACCATTAATTTCTAAACAATGGTTTGTTAAGATGAAAGAATTAGCCAAGCCAGCTTTAGAAGAATATTATAATGGAAAACTTAATTTTATACCAAAAAGATTTGGAAAAATATATGTAAATTGGTTAGAAAATATTAGAGATTGGTGTATATCTAGACAACTTTGGTGGGGACATAGATTACCAGTATATTATTGTAATGATTGTGAGGAAGTAATAGTATCTAGAGAAAAACCAGAAAAATGTAGTAAATGTAATAGTATAAATATATCTCAAGATGAAGATACTTTAGATACTTGGTTTTCATCAGCATTATGGCCTTTTTCTACCTTAGGCTGGCCTGAAAATACAAGAGAACTAGAATATTTTTTCCCGACAGATGTACTAGTAACTGGATATGATATTATATTTTTCTGGGTAATTAGAATGGTATTTTCAAGTATAGAACAAATGGGAGAAGTTCCATTTAAAGATGTATTTTTAACAGGTCTTATACTAGATGAAGAAGGGCGAAAAATGAGTAAGTCTTTAGGAAATGGTATAGATCCACTAGAAGTAATAGATTTATATGGTGCTGATGCTTTAAGATTTACTTTAGTTACTGGAAATACTCCAGGAAATGATATGAGATTTTATATGGAAAGAGTGGAAGCTAATAGAAATTTTGCTAATAAATTATGGAATGCTACAAGATTTGTTTTAATGAATTTAGAAGAAGATGTAGCGACAAAAGGATTTAATACAGAAGAATTAGAAGAAGAAGACAAATGGATACTTTCTAGATTAAATAATGTAGTAAAAGAAGTTACAGATAATTTAGATAAATATGAAATAGGATTAGCAGCTCAAAGAATATATGATTTTATTTGGGAAGATTATTGTGATTGGTATATTGAAATGGTAAAGTCTAGATTATATGGAGATAATAAAGAGAGTAAAGAATTAGCAGAACAAGTATTATTATATGTATTGAAAGATATTAATAGATTATTACATCCATTTATGCCATTTATTACTGAGGAAATATGGAGTCATCTACCAGGTAATACAAGCCTATTAATTGTTTCTCAATGGCCTGAATATAAGGAAGAATTAAGATTTGAAAAATCAGAAAGATCTATAGAGTATATTAAAAATGCTATAAAGGCTATTAGAAATGCAAGGGCAGAAATGGATGTAGCACCTACAAGAAAAGCAGATATGGTATTTGTAAGTAGAGATGAAAAGATCTCAAAAATAATTGTTGAGGGAAAGAGATATTTTAAAAATTTAGCTAGTGGAAATAATATTGAAGTAATAGATAAGAAAGATAGTATTGATGAAGATAATATATCAGTAGTATTAGATAAAGCTGAAGTCTTTTTACCTTTAAAAGATTTAATCGATTTTGATAAAGAAATAGAAAGATTAGAAAAAGAGAAAGAAAATTTAGAAGGAGAGCTGAAAAGAGTAGAAGGTAAATTATCTAATGAAAGCTTTGTTTCTAAAGCTCCAGAAAAAATAGTAAATGCTGAAAGAGAAAAATTAGAAAAATATCAAAACATGATGGATAAAGTATTAGAAAGAATAAAAAATCTAGAAGGTAAGAGGTAGGGATAGCTATGAAATATACAGATGCCATAAACTATATTAATGATAAAAATAAATTTGGATCAAGATTAGGCTTAGATTCTATATCTAGTTTATTAGATTTACTAGGAAATCCTCAGGATAAATTGAATATAATTCATCTTGCTGGAACTAATGGGAAAGGTTCTACAGCATCGTATCTGACTTATTGTATTGGAGAAGCTGGATATGATGTAGGACTTTTCACCTCTCCTTATCTTGAAAGATTTAATGAGAGAATTCAAATTAATAAAAATGATATACCAGATGAAGATTTAGGAAGAATAACATCTCTAGTTAAGACAGCAGCAGATAAGATGGTGGAGGAAGGGATGGATCATCCTACTACTTTTGAAATAATTACTGCGATTGCATTTATATATTTTGAAGAAAATAGTCTAGATTATGTAGTTTTAGAAGTAGGATTAGGTGGAAGATATGATTCTACAAATGTAATTAAGAAATCTCTAGCTTCTGTTATTACTACAATAGGTATAGATCATGTAGAACAACTAGGAGATAGTTTAGGTAAAATCGCTTATCAAAAAGCTGGAATAATAAAAGATAAAGGATTAGTAATTTCTTATCCTCAAAAAGAAGAGGCAAAGAAGGTAATAGAAGAGATAGTTAAAGAAAAAGATGGGAAATTATATTTTTATAATGAAAACAATGTAAGTATAATTAAAGAGACAGATAATGGAAATATTTTTAATTACAATTATAAAGATAAAGAAATAAAAGATATAAAGACATCTATGATCGGAGAATATCAGATATATAATGCCTCTCTAGCTATTACAGTATTAATGGTTTTAAGGGATAAGGGATTAATAAAAATAAGTAATGAAGAAATATCTAAAGGTATATCTAAAACTAAGTGGAAAGGACGATTAGAAATATTAAGAAGAAGTCCTGATTTTTTAATAGATGGTGCTCATAATACACAAGGTGCAAGACATTTAAAAAAAGCTTTAGAATTATTTGATTATGACAATTTAATTTTAGGTATAGGGATATTAGAAGATAAAGATGTAGATCATATACTAGAAGTGCTGGTTCCGATGGCTGATAAAGTAATTACGACAGAGGTAGATATGCCTAGAAAATTAGATGGAAGAAGTTTAGCTGAAAAAGTAAAAAAATATAATAAAGATGTATATATTAAAAAAGATATACAAAAAGCTATTGATAAATCTTTTGAACTTGCCAATGATAATGATCTTATAGTATTTGGAGGATCATTATATTTAATAGGTGAAGTTAGAACATTAGTAAACCTTCTATAAATTTATAGAAGGTTTTTTTCACTCTTAGAAACTATATGCATAAATTAAATATATAGACTGGGGGTGGAGATTTGGAAAGTAAAAGAATTATTACTGCTAATATAGGTGATGATACACTAAGTATTATTAATTATGGAGATATTATTAAATTAACAAATATAGATTTAAAAACATTGTACAATAAAGAAGGTAGGATTGGACCTTCAGACTTAGTATTAGATGATAATAAAGATTTGCTAATAATAAATTCTTTAGATGATTCATTATTTAAAATTAATATTGAAAATAAGAATCTTCTAGATTATATAAAGGTAGGAAGATATCCTTTAAATATAAGTATATTTAAAGATAGGGTTTATGTATTAAATTATGATTCTAGCTCAATATTTATTATAGATAAAAAAGATTTTATATTATTAGAAAGTATTTCTATAGGTGGAAAACTAACAGATATGGTGATAGATGAGATGAATGGAAAGATATATATATCAAATTGGGAGAAAAAGAGTATATCAGAAATTAATATAGATTCAGGTAAACTAAGAAATATTTCTTTGTCTTGTAACCCATTAAGAATAATTATTGTAAGAGAATATTTATTCATCTTGTCCTCTTTTAATAGTCAATCTATAAATCACTCTAGACTACTTAAATTAAATTTAGAAAATAATGAAATAGTAAGAATGATAGAAGTAAAGGGGAATTTTTTCGATTTTATTAAGATCTATAATAAAGATAAGTTTGCTTTAATAGACATAAAAAGTTCTAATATATTTGAATTAGATTACAAGATTCAAAAGATTATTAAGCAAAGATATATAGGGGGATTTCCAAATAAACTTGTATCAGATAATAAGTATATATATATAAGTGATTTAATAAATAATGAAATTATTATATTAGATGTGGAAGATTATAATATAATAAATAAAATAAGAGTAGGAAAAGAACCTCAAGGTATCTTTCTACTCTAAAGCCTATTCAATAAACATGTTCATTATATTAGCATATATAGAATTAGGATCTTCTTTCCATAATTTACAAACTATTTTAGCTTGGTCAACAGATGAAACATCTAAATATAGACTAAATAGAACATTATCATTTTCAACTAATTTCAAATTAACAATATATTGGCCATTTTCTTTAGGAAAATATTCAGCTGAGACTTGTTTTTCACGCTCCTGTAATATTTTGTGAGCTTTAAACTCTTTTGCTAGTTCTTCTTTCATTTTCTTAGGAACTTTTTCATCGAAATAATTTAAAGTTAAATTACCTTGTTTTGATATAGTATATTTAGATTTTCCATCTATAGTTTTCAATTCTATAAGATTAGATTCTACTAATTCACCTAAATATTGCTGTAAGAAAAAATAATTCATATATTCTTTATCTAATATAAATTCATTTAATTCATGTTTTGAAAAAGCATGAGGAGATTTTTTAATTATATATAATAAGATTAATTTATTTTGAGCCATTTCCTCAGTATTGTACTCCAATGATATATCCTCCTATTTAAATCGATTATACTAATTATACCATATAAAAAGGAGAAGTGAAATCACTTCTCCCTTTTGTTTACTATTCACTTATTTACCTGATAATTGGTTTTGAGCAGCTTCTACTAATTTTCTAGTCATGTTACCACCAACATAACCATTTTCTCTAGAAGTAAGTTGACCTTTATCTATATTTTCATAATTTTGAATTCCAAGTTCATTTGCTATTTCAACTTTCATTTGATCTAAAGCTGCTTTAGCTTCTGGTACTACAAGTTTATTTGAATTATTGTTGTTTGGCATTATTCGTCTACCTCCTTTTTTCAACAACTTGTGTTGTTGTAATATTAATATAACCGAGAAGTAAAATAATACACTGGTATTTCTTTGTAGTTTTTCAATAATAATCCAAATATTTATATTTTCATTTTTAAAAATATTTGAAATCGAAATTTTAAGGATGTAATAATAATAATTTTAAAGAATAATTATATATTGTAAGGAATAGGAGGGGGTTTTGTGAAAAAACTTTTCAAAAATTATTTAAACTGGAAAATAATATTTACTTTATTGGTTATAGTAACTTTAGTATTTATCGTTGGGAAAAATGAAGAAGAAGGAGTAGTCAATGTTTTTTCAGAGACTAAGAGATTACCAATATATAATGTAGAAAGAGATGATAAAAAGATAGCTATATCCTTTGATGCAGCCTATGGTGATGAATATACATTAGATATATTGGAAACACTAGATAAATATGATATTAAAACTACATTTTTTCTGGTTGAGTTTTGGGCTGATAAATTTCCTCACCAAGTAAAAGAAATTTATGAAAGAGGACATGAGATAGGAAATCATTCAGCAACTCATCCAAATATGAGTGAACTATCTAGAGAACAGATGGCTAAGGAACTAAATGATACAGGAGATAAGATAGAAGAGATAATAGGAGAAAAGCCGATTCTATTCAGACCACCTTATGGAGATTATAATAATGCTGTAATAGAGGTAGCTGAGGAAAATGATTATTATACTATACAGTGGGATATAGATTCATTAGACTGGAAAGAACTAGGAGTAGAACCAGTAGTAGATAAAGTAGTTCGTGATGTTAGTAGCGGGTCTATCGTATTATTTCATAATAATGCAAAGTATGTAAAAGATTATTTACCACTAGTACTTGAAGGTTTAATTGAGGAAGGTTTTGAAATTGTACCAATTTCCGAATTAATTCATAAAGATAATTATGAAATGAATAATAATGGAACTCAAATACCTATAAAATAATAATATCGAGGGGATCAAGTGGATAAGAAAGATATGATTTTTATTGGAGTAATTGAATCTAATAAAAATAAAAAAACTATAAATACTATAGAATCTGTATTAATAAAATTTGATTATAATATTATATATACTAATGAATTTAAAAATATATTATATTTAAAATATGAAAATAAAATTATAGTTATTATAAATATTAATCTGAAATATATGGACTATTATAAAGGGTTAGGGATAAGATTTGATATATTAATCCATAATTTTATGAATAGAAAGGAATATAATAAGGAGATATTTATTCCACCATTTAGAGAATGTAAATATTATATAATAAATTCAGATGATCCTAATTGGAATCTACTACCAATTAATTCAGTAGAGGGTGCAGTAATAAATTATGGATATAATAATAAATCTACATTAACAATATCTAGCCATAATATTGAAAATATAATTAAAGCCAATCTATATCTACAGAGAGAATTAGAAACATTTAGACAAGATAAAATAGATCCCTTTGAATTTACTATAGAGATTAATTCTCAAGATAAGTGGGATATTTATCCAGTTTTGGCAGCTACAGCATTGAATTTAATATTATTTAATGAAAAAGTACCTATTAAATATTATAAAACTATAAAAATATAAAAAAGAATAGTAAATTTCTTACTATTCTTTTTTTCTTAGAATAATCTACCTATGTCATGAATATTGATAAGAAGAGATCTTTTTAATAAACATGAATAGGGAGGGCAAACAAATGTTAGAAAAAACAGTGGAGACAAATGAAGTAATAATTGTAGGAAAGGTAAAAGGAGAAAAGGAATTTAGTCATGAAATGTATGGGGAAAGGTTCTATATTCTAGAGTTGGAAGTGCCGAGATTAAGTGATACAATAGATATATTACCGGTGACTGTTTCTGACAGATTATTAGTAAATATTGAATTAGATGTAGGAGAATATATTGTAGTGGAAGGACAATTACGTTCTTATAATAGATATATTGATTCCTCTAATCGATTAATCTTAACAGTTTTTGCAAGGGAAATATATATACCAAATGAAGAAGAATTAGAAGAAGGTCTAAAAAATCCTAATGAAATATTTTTAGATGGGTATATATGTAAAAAAACAATATACAGAGTAACACCTTTTGGGCGAGAGATTACCGATCTATTATTAGCAGTAAATAGAGCTTATAATAAATCAGATTATATACCTTGTATAGCTTGGGGAAGAAATGCAAGATTTTGCAAATCTTTAATCTTAGGAGATCATATGAAAATATGGGGTAGGATTCAAAGTAGAGAATATCAGAAAAGACTTCCGTCAGGAGATACAGAAACAAAAACGGCCTACGAAGTATCAATTTCAAAATTAGAATTTATAGAAGATGATAATAATAGAATTGATACTGGGGAGGTAAATGAGGAAGGATAAGATAAACAATGGATGCAAAAATAATTAAAAGTGTTATAATATTAATTATATTAATAAGCCTACAATATACATTAAATCTTATTTTAAGAGAGCTTATAGAAATAAAAGATATATTAATCGGAAGATATAAAGATTTATAATTAATATTAAAGGGGAGAAGAAAATTTGGATAAAAACAAAAGAGAAAAAACTCTATTTACTAGAGAAGAAATTAGTAAAAGAGTTAAAGAATTAGGTCAGGAAGTAAGTGAGGCCTATAAAGATAAAGACTTATTAGTTATATCTTTGTTAAGAGGTAGCTTTATGTTTACATCAGATTTAGTTAGGGAATTATCTATTCCTGTGGAAGTAGATTTTATGACTACATCTAGTTATGGTGATTCTGAAACTTCAAGTGGGTGTGTAGAAATAGTTAATGACGTTAGAACATCAATTAAAGACCGAGATATACTTATAGTAGATGATATTATAGATTCAGGATATACTTTAAAAAAAGTAATAAACCATTTGAATAAGGAGTCACCAAATTCTATTAGCATATGTACAATGTTAGATAAACCTAGTAGAAGAAAAGTAGAATTATCACCAGATTTTACAGGATTTTCTATATCAGATGTATTTATAGTAGGATATGGACTAAATTATGGTGACTATTATAGAAATATACCTTATATTTTTACATTTGAATAAGATAGGTTTATAGATAATCTATAGAGTGTTTTATAAATAAAACATAGGAGGATTTATGGAAAAAAGAATTAAACCTTCGATACTTGAAGCTAATATAATATATCTTATATTAGCAATAGGCTTATTATTTATAGGAAGTTATGTACAATCAAGAGAGATATATTCTGGACTGTTAATTACAGAATATATATTAATTTTACTTCCTATACTTTTATATCTAAAACTTAGAAGATATTCCTTAAAAAAAGTATTACGACTTAATAAAATTAGTTTTAGACAAATAATAATAGTAATAATTATAACTGTATTTACTTATCCTATAGCTGTTTTTGTACAGACTATATTTATAAATATAATAACTTCTTTTAAGGATGTAGTACCTACAGAAGTACCAATACCAGATAATGGACCACAATATCTGGTAAGTATATTTATCATAGCTATAAGTCCAGGTATATGTGAAGAGGTAATGTTTAGAGGTTTAATGTTAGATGCCTATGAAAGTATTGGACGTAAAAAATCTATAATGATTTCGGCTATATTATTTGCTATCTTTCATTTTACTTTTTTAAATTTACTAGGGCCTTTTATTTTAGGAATAGTATTTGGAATCATGGTATATCAAACTAATTCTATATATTCTTCTATAATAGGACATATAGTTAATAATAGTCTTGCCCTGACTATAGGATATTATATAAATAAGTATCAGTATCTAATAGATGATATGATAGATCAACAAATGGTATCATCTAATGGATCTAATAGTATGATGTCGTCTTTATTTATATTAGGAATCTTAGTATTATCTTTATTAATAGTTATTACTCTTTTAAAGAAATTATCTGAAGATGATTTTTATGAGGATGAAAGGGAAGAATTATATATGAGGAGAGAATCATATATTAAAAAGAGACCAGTCTTAGATAAACTACAATATATTCCTATATTAATAGTTACTGTATTATTTATTATAATTAATTTAGCACTTATTTTATTTTAATCTAGGTATAAAATTTTCATTTTATTCCCATAATATAAACTGGAGGGGTGTAAAATGAAAAGAAGGAAAAATAAGAGAAAAAAGAAAAAAGAATTAACAAAAGATGACATATTAAAAATGGAAATTGCTGAAGAGTTAGGATTAATGGATAAAATAGATCAAGATGGCTGGGGTGGTCTTACAGCTAAAGAATCAGGTAAAATAGGTGGAATTATGACTTCGAGAAAAAGAAAAGAACAGGAGAAAGAGAAAAAGAAAGATGATGAATAATGAATATATATAATAGATTTGCCTACCTATATGATGAGCTGATGGATGATTTTGATTATGAATATTGGTTTAAATATATTGAGAATATATTTATAAAATATGATAAAAGTCCAAATAGTATCTTAGAAATGGCTTGTGGTACAGGTAGCTTATCCTATTATTTAGGACAAAAAGAGTACAAGCTTACTTGTTTTGATATATCGGAAGAAATGCTTTCCATAGCTTATAACAAATTAATAGATTTTCATAATGTAGAAATATTTCATCAAAATATGATAGATTTTAATTTTAACAAAAAGTTTGATGCCATACTATCTATTTGTGATAGTATAAATTATGTGTATAATGAAAAAGATCTATTTAGTGTATTTAAAAATGTGTGGAACCATTTAGAGGAAGATGGAATATTTATATTTGATATTAGTTCATATTATAAATTAAAGAAAGTTATAGGAAATAATACATTTGTAGAAGATAGAGATAATATATTTTATTCTTGGGAAAATTATTTTAATGAAAAAGATAAGATCTGTAATTTTTATCTTACTTTTTTTGTAAGGCAAAATGAAGAAGAATATATTCGTTTTGATGAAAGTCATAAACAAAAAGCTTATAAAATAGATGAAATTGTAAAATTATTAAAAGAAGTAGGGTTTAAAAGAATTGATTATTATAAAGGGTTTAGCTTTAATAGACCTAGTTTTAATAGTGAAAGAATAAATTTTGTAGTAAAAAAATAAATTAATTAAGGTTTTAAGTGAAAACTGTTGACAAAGTGTAACTTAATGTGATAGCATTTTATAATAGATAGTTAATTTATAAGCAATATTGGAGGAATGTTTAAAATGCAAAAAGGTACAGTAAAATGGTTTAACGCAACAAAAGGATATGGATTTATTTCAACTGAAGAAGGCGAAGATGTATTCGTACACTTTTCAGCAATACAAGCTGAAGGATTCAAAACTTTAGATGAAGGTGACGAAGTAGAATTTGAAATAGTTGAAGCAGAAAAAGGTCCACAAGCTGCAAATGTAACTAAAATAGAAGGTTCAGAAGAAACAGGAGAAACAGAAGAATTAGAGAACACAATGGATTTGGGAAATTTCGAAGAATAAATTTCTTTTGTATAATTAAAAATAAGGGCCCCGTAAGGGGCTTTTGTTGTTGGTAGGAGGAATTTTAATGAAAGATTATTTAATAAGGGCTATAGATAAAAAAGGAATGATTAGAATATTTGCAGCTAATACTACAAATACAGTAGAGGCAGCTAGAAGAGCTCATGACACATCTCCAACAGCTACGGCAGCATTAGGTCGATCATTAACTGCTGGTGTAATGATGGGGTCTATGATGAAAAATGATAATGATTCTTTAACATTAAAAATAGCAGGAGATGGACCTGCAGGAAAAATATTAGTAGTTTCAAAAAATGATGGAAAAGTAAAAGGATATATGGATAATCCAAAGGCAGATCTACCTAGTCGAGCTAATGGGAAATTAGATGTAGGTGGTATAGTAGGGAGAAATGGGACTATAACAACTACTATGGACTTAGGATTAAAAGATCCATATGTAGGTCAAGCTAATTTAGTAAGTGGAGAAATAGCAGAAGATTTAGCTAATCTATATGCAGTATCAGAACAACAACCATCAGTAGTAAGCCTTGGAGTATTAGTAGACAAAGATATCTCAACAAAAGCTGCAGGAGGATATATTATTCAATTACTACCTGGAGTAAGTGAGGGAGATATTGATAAAATTGAAGAAAGTCTTAAAACTATAGAACCTGCTTCAGTTATGATTGACAAAGGATTTTCTCCAGAAGATATAATAAAGAAGCTTTTAAAGAATTTTGAAATAAAGATCTTAGACAGAATAGAGTTAGAATATAAATGTGATTGTTCTAGAGAAGTAACTGAAAAAGTTATTAAAAGTTTAGGAAAGGAAGAAATTAAAACAATTATAGAAGAAGATGGAGGAGCAGAAATAGTTTGTCATTTTTGTAATACTAAGTATCAATTTGATGAAGAAAATTTATCTAAACTTCTTATTGACAATTAGAAAATTATATTATATACTAGTCATTGTGAGTTACTCAGGAAGTCTGATCAATATGCCAAATAGATCAGTTGGCATGAGTAGGGGATCAAAATTCTGGATTTTGATTTTGTGTATATTGTTTAGTCCCTATGATTAAATTTGATTATGGTGACTCACAACAATACTAGACCTTATATTAAGTTATGTTTAAAAATATGCCCAAATAGCTCAGTCGGTAGAGCAATAGACTGAAAATCTATGTGTCGCTGGTTCGATTCCGGCTTTGGGCACCATGAAAAGTTGTAAGCGGAAATGGCTCAGTGGTAGAGCATCGCCTTGCCAAGGCGAGGGTCGCGAGTTCGAATCTCGTTTTCCGCTCCAGTACTTGGCGGCATAGCCAAGTGGTAAGGCAGAGGACTGCAAATCCTTTACCCCCGGTTCAAATCCGGGTGCCGCCTCCAAATGTACTACTGTTTGATTAATAAATCAACAGTAGTTTTTTTATGGATTTTTTTAATTTTTAAAGAAGAAGATGGAAGGATAAAAAGGGAATATTTAATCTTAAACTTTTTACACTATATGATACATAATTAATATCTAATAAAAGTGTAAAGAGTGATGTAATGAAAAAAATAATTCAAAGTTTATTTTTGTTTTTAATTGGTGGGATATCCTATCATTTTATTGAAATTTTGTGGAGAGGTTATTCTCATTTTTCTATGTTTGTATTAGGAGGAATATGCTTTGTAACAATAGGATTAATGAGAGAATATTTTGTAGAGAATAATATAGGTATATTAACACAATTAATTGTAGCTTGTATAACAATTACTGCTTTAGAGTTAATTTTTGGATTAATATTAAATATAGTATTTAAATTAGATATATGGGATTATAGTGATTTAAGATTTAACTTTTTAGGACAAATATCTTTATTATATAGTGTTTTTTGGATTTTTCTTTCATTACCAATTATAATTATAGATGGGTTTTTAAAATATTGGTTTTTTGGAAAAGAAAAACCTGATTATAGAATAATTAATAATTACAAATAAAAAGATTAGGAGAGAAAAAATGAAAAAGAATCCTTTTATTCCTTTAAAATCAGCAGATCTAGCTATAATTCCAGGAGATACTGATAAAAATATTATTAATAAATTAAATGAAATAGGAGTTAAAACTATAACCACAATTAAATGTAAAGATATAGATGAGTCTATATCCTATCATCCAGATATAGTAATCCATCCTATAAATTATAATACTTTAGTTATTGCACCTAATGTGTATGACTATTATAAAGAGGTACTAAAAGAAACAAATTTAAAATTAATAAGGGGAGAAAGATTTTTAGATGTAAAATATCCAGATGATATTGCATACAATGTAGGAAGAGTATATGGGAAAGCATTTCATAATTTTAAATACTCAGACGAAGTGTTAAAGTTTCATTTGAAAAAAGAAGGTGTAGAATTAATAAATGTAAAACAAGGCTATACTAAATGTTCCATGGCCGTAATAGATGAATACAGTATTATAACCGAAGATAAACCTATATATAATAAATTAAAAGAATTAGAATATGATCCATTGCTAATAGATTCAAGTTATATTAATTTAAAAGGGCAAAAATATGGATTTATTGGTGGGGCTACAGGAAATTTATCAAAAAATACAATCCTTGTATCAGGTAGTCTAAGCCATCATCCAGAAAAAGAAAAAATTGAAAATTATATATTTAAAAGGAATAAAAAAATCATCTATTTATCAGATGAAAAAATCCTAGATTTAGGAACCATAATTACTCTTAATGGTAATTGATGTTAAAATTTACGTAGTATATGCTTTTTACAAGAGTATATACTAAGTTTGAAGGAGTGAAACTATGGAGCCTATTAATATTGGTAGTGTAGTTCCAGCAGAAAAACTCCATGATGCAATGGAGAAAATTTCATTAAATAAAAAGGTAAATATAAGTTATAAGGACTTTGATGATAGATATATATATTCTTTTATATTAAATAAAGGAAAAACTGAAGATGAAATAGATTTATACAATACTTTATCTGAATTTGTGCAGGAAACAATTCTCAAATATTATTCTAAAGAATTTATTAGAAAAAAAGTATTAAAATTAAGTAAATTTAATAAGATGGAAAATGAAAGAATAATAGATAAAGTATATAAGATAATTATAAATGAAAAAGAATTAATAATAGAAAAAGATTATATGAAGAAAGAAATATTAGACTATATTATGGAAAATAATAGTATAATAATTGATGGATATTTAGTATTTAGATCTAAATATTTTAATCATATAATAGAAAGAGCTTTAGATAAAGTAATAAAAGATATAGAACTAGAAATGGAATTCCATGAATTTATATACACATTAAAAGATTATGTAGATAATCAGGAAGCTCAAATTAATGGTGTGAATATAATAATGAATGGAGATGATTTTCAGATAAAAGACTTTGATAATATTCCTATAAATAATGATTTTATAGTATTTACATTAGAAGAATTATTTGATGGAGATATAAATCAAGGTGATATTTTACTGAATACACTATTAGCATTAATGCCATCAGAGATTAAGATTCATATAGAAACTGGTAAGGAAAATAAATTATTAAATATTTTAAAAGTAATATTTGAAGATAGACTAACTATATGTAATGGTTGTAATTTATGTTATATGGATATAATTAAAAATAAGATGGATAAGAGCTGATATTATCAGCTCTTTTTCTTTGACCAAATAAGAATTAAATGATATTATGATACAAAAGAGAAGAAGGAAGTGTAGCCGATGAGTAATGATATAGTTAGGCCGTCAATTTTATCAGGATTTATGGAATTGTTGCCTGAGGACCAGATATTATTTAATAAGATGTTAGATACTATTAGAGAAAATTATGAAAAATTTGGTTTCCTGCCAATTGATACTCCTGTTATAGAAAAGTCAGAAGTCTTATTAGCTAAAGGTGGGGGAGAGACAGAAAAGCAAGTATATAGATTTAAAAGAGGTAGTACAGATATGTCTCTTAGATTTGATTTAACAGTTCCACTAGCTAGATATGTAAGCCAACATTATCCTGATTTGTCTTTTCCCTTTAGAAGATATCATATAGGGAAAGTATATAGGGGGGAAAGAAGTCAAAGAGGTAGATTTAGAGAGTTTTACCAATGTGATATAGATATTATTGGAAATACTAATTTAGGTATTATAAATGATGCTGAAATACCAGCTATTATATACTCAACATTTAAAGATTTAGGATTTGATTCTTTTACTATATTAATAAATAATAGAAGACTATTAAAAGGTTTTTTTCAATCTTTAGATATAGAAGATTCTACTTATGTACTTAGAACTATTGATAAGCTAGATAAAATAGGTATAGAAAAAGTTAAAGAAGAGTTAAAAAGTCAAGAATTAAATGAAGATGTTATTAATAAAATTATTGAATTTATAAATATTAAAGGTAATAATGATAAAATAATAGAAGAATTAAAAGAATTAAATATAGAAAACGAAATATTTAACGAAGGTTTAGAAGAATTAGAAACTGTATCTAACTATATAAAAGCTTTTGGTGTATCTGAAGATAATTATAAGATAGATTTGACTATAGCTAGAGGACTTGATTATTATACTGGTACAGTATATGAAACCTTTCTAAATGATCATCCTGATATAGGTAGTGTATGTTCTGGTGGTAGATATGATGATTTAGCTTCTCATTATACTAAACAAAAGCTGCCAGGAGTTGGTATATCTATAGGTCTAACTAGATTGTTTTATCAACTAAGAGAAGCAAATATAATTGAAACAAGAGATAATTCATTAACTAAAGCATTAGTTATTCCTATGAAAGGCCAAATGGAAAAAGGAGTAGAACTAGTCAATAAATTAAGAGAAGAAGATATATATTCTCAAGTACATGTAGAATCAGGAAGAATGGGTAAGAAATTTGGATATGCAGATAAATTAAATATTCCATATGTAATAATAATAGGTGAAGAAGAAGTAGAAAATAATACTTATTCTTTAAGAGATATGAAAACAGGCGAACAAGAAAATATTTCTCTAGATAAATTAATTAATTGTTTGAAATAATTGGATAAAGGTATAAATAACTATATATTGACAAATACTTAAATAATATATACAATATATATAATTTAATAGAAGCAAGGAAGGGAAGAGTAAATTATTATATCCTTAAGAGAGATAGGAAATCATAGGCTGGAAATTTCCTAATGTGATAAATAATCGAAGACTACCCCTGAGCTATATCTGATAAAGGATATCGCTATAACAGCGTTAACATTATAATGAAGAAGTAATTAGGGTGGAACCACGGATATAACCTTTCGTCCCTACAATAGTATTATTGTAGGGATGGAAGGTTATTTTTATAAGCTAATTTAGTGAAGCTATGCCAGCCTAGCCAACAAATAGATTCGTGCTGTGAGACTGGGAATAATTTAAATCAAGAAATATTTCAATAATAAATGAATAGGAGGATTATAATGGAAATGATAAGTATAACTTTACCTGATGGTTCAGTAAAAAAACATGAAAAAGGATCAACAGTATATGATATAACTAAAGATATATCTAAAGGATTAGCAAGGGAAGCTGTAGGAGCAGTAGTAAACGAAGATATAAGAGGAATGCAAGAAGAGGTAAATGAAGATTCAACATTTAGAGTAGTTAAATTTGAAGACAAAGAAGGAAAGGAAATATTTTGGCATACTTCAGCTCATATAATGGCATTAGCAGTACAAAATCTTTTTCCAGATGTAAAATTTGCTATAGGTCCTGCTATAGATAATGGATTTTATTATGATTTTGATACAGAGCATAGATTTACTCCAAAAGATTTAGAAAAAATTGAAGATGAAATGAAAAGAATTGCTAAAGAAGCTCATGTATTAGAAAGATTTACAATGGAGAGAGATGAAGCTTTAGAATATTTTAAAGAAAGAGATGAAAAGTATAAGGTAGATTTAATAGAAAATTTTCCTGAAGATGAGGAAATTTCTTTTTATAAATTAGGAGAATTTACTGATCTTTGTGCAGGTCCACATCTATATGATACTAAGAAAGTAAAGGCAATAAAACTATTAAGTATTGCTGGAGCATATTGGCGTGGAGATGAAAATAATGAAATGCTACAAAGGATTTATGGTACAACATATGAAAAGAAAAAAGATCTAGAAGAATATCTTCATAGATTAGAAGAAGCAGAGAAAAGAGACCATAGAAAATTAGGTAGAGAATTAGATCTATTTTCTATGCAAGAAGAAGGACCAGGATTCCCATTTTTCCATCCAAAAGGAATGATAGTTAGAAATGAATTAGAAGATTATTGGAAAGAAGAACATAGAAAAAGAGGATATGATGAAATAAAGACTCCATTAATCTTAAATGAAAAACTATGGCATGAATCAGGTCACTGGGATCATTATAAGGAAAATATGTATTTAACTAAGATTGATGATGAAGATTATGCAATTAAGCCTATGAACTGTCCAGGGTCTATTTTAGTATACAAATCTAAACTTCATAGCTATAGAGATTTACCATTAAGATGGGGAGAATTAGGATTAGTTCATAGACATGAATTATCAGGAGCACTACATGGTTTAATGAGAGTTAGAAGTTTTACTCAAGATGATGCCCATCTATATACATTACCATCTCAAATCAAAGATGAATTAGTTAAGACTATAGAGTTAGCAGATGATATGTATAAAGTATTTGGATTTAAATATCATATAGAATTATCTACAAGACCAGAAAATTCTATGGGAAGTGAAGAACAATGGGAAATGGCTACTAATGGATTGATAGAAGCATTAGAAGAAAAAGAAATTGACTATATAGTTAATGAAGGTGATGGAGCATTTTATGGTCCGAAAATAGATTTCCAATTGGAAGACGCTATAGGTAGAACTTGGCAATGTGGAACTATACAATTAGATTTCCAAATGCCAGAAAGATTTGATATATCATATGTAGATAAAGACAATGAAAGAAAAAGACCAGTAATGATTCACAGAACTATATTTGGTAGTATGGAAAGATTTATGGGAATATTAATAGAACATTATGCAGGTAAATTCCCAGTATGGTTAGCTCCAGTTCAGGCAACTATACTACCAATTTCAGATAAATTTAATGATTATGCATATGAATTACAGAAAAAATTGAAAGATAAAGGTATTAGAGTAGAAGTAGATAGTAGATCTGAAAAAGTTGGGTATAAGATAAGAGAAGCAAGACTTCAAAGAGTACCTTATATATTAGTAATAGGTGAAAAGGAAATAGAAAATAATCTAGTATCAGTAAACAAAAGAGACCATGGGGATCAAGGTCAAATGAAGACTGAAGAATTTGTAGATATGGTATTAGAAGAAATAAAAAATAAAAGACAATAAAAAATGGGAGAGTTTACACTCTTCCATTTTTTTATGTGGCAAGATCTGAAGATTTTTTATTTCTATCAAATATATCATCTAATTCATCACTATCTATAGTCTCATTCTCAATAAGATGATCTGCTATAATTCTAAGAATCTTTTTATTATCATTAATTATTTTTATACTATTTTGATAGGCTCTATCTGTGATATTTTTTATCTCAACACGTATAGTATCATAATTATATCTGATATAGGTTTCATCTAAGGCTAATGCTCCTAGGGGACTCATACCATAGCTACAAACCATTTCTCTAGCTAGATTAGTTGCTTTACTTAAATCATCTTTAGACCCAGTAGTGATTTCATCAAAGATAATTTGTTCAGCTGCTCTACCAGCCATTAAAGCACTAATTTTATACTCTAATTCTTTTTTACTTAATAGGTATCTTTCCTCATCAGGAAATTGTAATACATATCCTAAAGCCTGGCCTCTCGGTATAATAGAGATTTTCTGTACTGTGTCTATATTCAACAATCTTGAAACTAAAGCATGACCTGCCTCATGAATAGCTACTGTATGTTTTTCTTCGAGTAATACATTAGGATTTTTAACTTCTAATCCAGCCACAACCCTTTCAATAGCTGCATCAAATTCAAGGGCAGAAATTAATTTCTTTTGGTTTCTAACTGCAATTATTGCAGCTTCATTAGCAATATTAGCTAATTGGGCACCAGATAGGCCTGTAGTCTTTTTAGCTATAGATTGAGTGCAAACATCTTTATCTAACGGTTTATCCTCAGTGTGAACTTCTAAGATTCTTTCTCTAGCTAATTTATTAGGATTACCAACAAACACATGTCTATCAAAACGTCCAGGCCTTAGTAAAGCTTCATCTAGTAGATCTAATCTATTTGTTGCTGCTATAACTATAACTGTATCATCAGTAGCAAAACCATCTAATTCAACTAATAATTGGTTTAGGGTTTGGTCCTTCTCATTATTTGATTCTGCATTTCTACTAGCTCCTATAGCATCTATTTCATCTATAAAGATAATACTAGGAGAATCTTTTTTAGCTTTTTCAAATAGGGAACGAACTCTTTTTGCACCTACACCTACATATTTTTCTACGAATTCAGAACCACTTGCATATAAAAAGTTAGAATCTGTTTCTCCAGCTACTGCTTTGGCTAATAATGTTTTACCAGTTCCAGGTGGACCATAAAAAAGTATACCTTTAGGTATTTTTGCACCCATTTTTTGATATTTGAAATAGTTGTTAACAAAATCAATAGTTTCTTGTAATTCTTCTTTAATTTCTTCAAGACCTGCTACATCCTTAAATGATATATCAGGTTTATCATTTTGATTATTGTTTTGTTTTTCAACAGATGAGATAGATGGAACTAATTGAGGATGGAGATCAGTCTTTATATAATATGTTAATAAAGCTACTGTAATAGCCCATACTGACATTTTTCCAAAAGTAGTAATATCTTTAAAATCTTCTATAGGCCAAAAGATATCATATATTAATGATATAGATGCTACTATTCCTAGTAGAAGAAAAAAGAGAATAAATCTTTTCTTTTTCAATATATCCCTCCTAAGTTTTTCTAATTTTAGTGTATCCATAATTAGGTTTTATATAAGAAGGAATTAAAAATTATTTAGTATTTGTTTTTATAAATTAATATAGTAGAATAATAATATAAGTAGATAGTATTAATCGTAAAATAAAAATTTGACAAAAATAAAATCTTCATATATACTTAAGAAAGTAAAGTAAATATAGTTACAAGTAGAAGTGTCCGCTTCTCACCTTATAGCGAAGGCTCATAAGGTCGAAAACTTTTAATTAGGCTTAAATAAATCTTATTATATTAGATTTATTATTTTTGGGCGTTTAGCGGGTATATCTATACCCGCTTTTATTTATGTAAAATTATAGGAGGTGCTTTGTTATTAAGGAACTTCAGATCAATGAAGAAATAAGAGAGAAAAAAGTGAGATTAATCGATGTTAATGGTGAGCAATTAGGTGTTGTATCTATAAGAGAGGCGTTAGATACTGCTTTTGATAGGAAACTAGATTTAGTAAAGGTAGCACCAAATGCAAAACCACCAGTATGTAGAATTATGGATTATGGTAAGTATAAGTATGAAGCTGAAAAAAGGGAACAAGAAGCGAGAAAGAAACAAAATGTTATGAATCTAAAAGAAGTACGCTTAACCCCAAACATCGAAATCCATGATTTGAAGGTAAAGGCAAGAAATGCTAATAGATTCCTAAAAGGCGGAGACAAAGTTAAAGTATCTGTAAGATTTAGGGGCAGAGAAATGGGTAGTAAAAATTTAGGTAAAGAAGTCTTAGACCAATTCATTGAATTGACTAAAGATGAAGGTATGATTGATAAACCAGCAAAAATGGAAGGAAGAAACATGGTTATGTTTCTAGTTCCAAAGACAGAATAAATTTGGGAGGTTGCATTATGGCAAAGATGAAAACACATAAAGGTTCAGCAAAGAGATTTAAAAGAACTGGAACAGGAAAAATAAAAAGACATAAAGCTTATAGAAGTCACTTAACAGGAAAAAAGTCTCAAAAGAGAATTAGAAATCTAAGAAAAAGTGCTTTAGTAAGCAAAGGGGATCAAAAAAGAATTGATTCTATGATACCAAGATAAGATTATATATTAGGAGGACATATTAAATGGCAAGAGTTAAGAGAGGAACAAATACAAGAAGAAGACATAAAAAAGTATTAAAACAAGCTAAAGGTTATTATGGTGCAAAGAGTAAATTATATAGACCTGCTAAGCAAGCTGTTATGAAATCATTAAATTATTCATATATAGGTAGAAAACAAAGAAAAAGAGATTTTAGAAAAATGTGGATTACTAGAATAAATGCTGCAGCTAGAGCAAATGGCATGAGCTATAGTAGATTTATTAATGGGCTAAAAAAAGCTGATATAGAAATCAATAGAAAAATGCTATCAGAAATGGCAATTCACGATGAAGCTGGATTTACTAAATTAGTTGAAATTGCAAAAAATAGTTAATTGAAAAGTTCCTGATGGAACTTTTTATTTTTTATTTGTATCTGAATGTTTGATATAATAAAAGTTAGTATATTAATACCTATATAGGTATTAGTTAGATTAGTATTAACTTTTATATAGTGATATGAGGAGGAATATAGTATGAAGTCATTTGCAGTAATAGGTTGTGGAAGATTTGGATCATCTGTTGCTAAAACTCTATTTGAATTAGGTAATAAAGTATTAGTAGTTGATGAAGATCCTGATACTGTTGAAAAAATATCTAAATATGCAACTGAAGCAGTTGAAGCTAATGTCAAAAATGAAGCAGAATTGTCAAGATTAAATTTAAATAGATATGATGTAGTAATAATTAGTATAGGTTCTAATATGGAATCATCTATATTATCAACATTATTAGTTAAAGAATTAGGAGCAAAAAACATAGTAGCACAAGCACAATCAGAATTACATGGAAGAATATTAATTAGAAATGGTGCTGATAAAGTTATTTTCCCAGAAATGGACATGGGAGTTAAAGTAGCTCATAATTTAACTGCAAATAATGTATTAGAATATGTACAATTATCACCTGATCTTTCTATTATGGAATTTTCAATATTATCAAATTGGGATGGAAAATCCATATCTGAATTAAAACTTAGAAATAAATATGGCATAAATGTTATTGCAGTGAAAAGACAAGATGAAGTAATACCTTCTCCAGAGCCAGACTTTATTTTAAAACATTATGATGTATTAGTAATAATCGGAAGTGAAGAAAAGATAAAAGGATTGGACTTTAAATCTAATGGGTAAAATAATAGAGATAAGTTCTTTAAATAATCCTTTAATTAAAGAAATAAAAGGACTATATAGAAAAAGAAATAGATGGAAGAAAAAAACTTTTATAATAGAAGGAATAAAAATAGTAAATGAAGCTTTAATTAATAATATAGAATTAGAGTATTTAGTTTATTCTGATTCTTTATTAGAAAATCAGGAAGGTAATGAACTTTTAAATAGGATTTATAATAGGGATAATATTATAAAAGTTACGAATAAAGTTTTTAAAGAGATATCAGATACAGAGAATCCACAGGGAATATTAGGAGTAGTAAGATTTAATAATAATGATTTTAAAGATATAGAAAAACTAGATAAGCCATCATTATTATTTTTAGATGAGATTCAAGATCCAGGAAATATGGGAACCATTATTAGAAGTGGAGATGCATTTAATATAGATGGAATAATTTTGGGGAAAGGTTGTGTAGATCCATATAATTCTAAGGTAATAAGATCTACTATGGGATCTATATTTAGACTGCCTATATATATGTGTGAAGATATATTAGATTGTTTACAAGATTTTAAAGATATAGGCTTAGATATACTAGCAACATCCTTAGAAGGAAAACCACTTTATGATAAAAATCTTAATAATGGATTTGTATGTATAATAGGTAATGAATCTAGAGGAGTATCTAAAGATATATTAAATATGGTTCAAGAAGAAATAAGTATACCTATGGCTGGTGGAGCAGAATCTTTAAATGCAGGAGTTGCAGCATCTATAATTATGTATGAAGTAATGAAGAAAAGACTTTAATATAATTATGGGAGCTGATCGATAGGAGGGACAATTTAATGAAAGAGAATCTAGAAGAGATTCGTAAATTATCATTACAATATATAGAAGATGTTTCTGATCTAGTAGAATTAGACAAGTTAAGAGTAAAGTATTTAGGAAAAAAGGGAGAATTAACCAAGGTTTTAAGGGGTATGGGAAAATTAGATCCAGAAATGAGACCTGTAGTAGGACAATTAGCTAATGAAATAAGAAATGAGATTGAAGAGAAAATTTCTCAAGTAAAAGAAGAATTTAAAAATCAAGAAAAGGAAGAAAGAATGAAGGAAGAAAAGATAGATATTACTATTTCTTCTAATAAGGAAAGATTAGGACATAGACATCCACTTCTTAAAACTATGGAAGAATTAGAAAATTTATTTATGAATATGGGCTTTACTATTGTAGAAGGGCCAGAAATAGATACAGTCGAGAATAATTTTGATGCACTAAATTCACCAGAAGATCACCCATCTAGAGATCTTTCAGATACTTTTTATATTACAGATGACACATTACTTAGAACTCATACATCTACAGTACAGATTAGGGCTATGAAAGAAATGGGAGCTCCTTTAAAAATGATATCTGCTGGTAGAACATTTAGGTTTGATGATGTAGATGATACCCACTCACCTATGTTTCATCAATTAGAAGGATTAGTAGTAGATGAAAACATATCTATGGCAAATTTAATTCATACATTAGATATATTTATTAAAGAATTATTTGGTGAAGATATGAAAACACGATATAGACCCCATCATTTTCCATTTACAGAACCAAGTGCTGAAGTAGATGTTTCCTGTCTTGAATGTAAAGGCGAAGGTTGTAATTTATGTAATCATACAGGATGGAGTTTAGAGCTATTAGGTTGTGGAATGGTCCATCCAAAAGTACTAGAAAACTGTGGAATAGATTCGGAAAAATACACTGGATTTGCCTTTGGTATGGGTATAGATAGAATTACTATGGTAAAATACGGAATAAATAATATAAGATTATTATTTGAAAATGATAATAGGTTTTTAGAGCAATTTTAGGGAGAGGAGGGTATAGATGCTATTACCTGTAGAATGGTTAAAAGAATATGCTGATTTTAAAGAAGATATAAAAGAATTATCTGATAGATTAACATCATCTGGTTCTCATGTAGAATCTATCAATAAAATAAATAAAGATGTAAAGGGTGTAGTAGTAGGAAAAATCCTTAAAATAGAAAAACATTCAAATGCAGATAAATTAGTAATATGTAAGGTAGATATTGGAAGAGAAGAAGTACAAATAGTAACTGGAGCTAGTAATGTGAACGAAGGGGATTATGTTCCTGTTGCAGTAGTTGGTAGCACCCTACCTGGAGATATAGTTATTGAAAAGACAGACTTTCGAGGGGAAGAGTCATATGGGATGCTATGTTCATTAGAGGAATTAGGATATCCTGATAATGTAATTTCTAAAGAAATGAAAGAAGGTATATTAATACTAGATGAAGCACATAAGTTAGGATCCGATATAGTAGATGTTTTAGGTTTAGATAATAATATACTTGAATTAGAAATAACACCAAATAGACCAGATTGTTTAAGTATTATAGGAATGGCTAGAGAAGCAGTTGCTACATTTAATATAGATTTAAAAGAGCCTAATATTAAAATAGAAAATGAGGTAGAAGATATATCTGAGTACCTAGATGATATAGAGGTTTTAAGTGACAATTGTAATAGGTACTATACTAGAGTAGTTAAAGATGTGAAAATCAAAGAATCGCCTTTATGGTTACAATTAAGATTAATGGAAGCAGGTATCAGACCTACAAATAATATAGTAGATATTACTAATTATGTAATGCTTGAATATGGAGAACCTCTTCATGCATTTGATTTAGAAAAGTTAGATGGAAAAAAGATAGTAGTTCGTCAAGCTAATGAAGGAGAAGTAGTAAAAACATTAGATAATGTAGATAGGAAATTAGATCCAGAAGATCTTATAATAGCAGACGAAAATAATCCTATAGCAATTGCTGGAGTAATGGGAGGTCTTGATTCTGAAATTACAGAAGATACAAAGACAGTACTTTTAGAAGGAGCTAATTTTAATAAAAAAAGTGTTAGGCTTACTTCTAAAAAATTAAATTTAAGATCAGAAGCATCTAATAGATTTGAAAAAGGTATAGATCCTAATCTATGTGATAAAACAGTAGAAAGAGTATGTCAATTAATAGAAGAAATAGATGCAGGCACTATAGTCAAATCTTCTATAGATGTATATAAAGATAAAAAAGAAGAGAAAACAATTAATTTAAGACCAGAAAGAGTCAATATGTTATTAGGCATAGATTTAAGTGTAGAAGAAATGATTAAATATTTAAATTCACTAGATCTAAAATCAGAATTTGATGGTGAAGTTATAATAACTACTATACCAACTTATAGATTAGATTTAGACATAGAGGCAGATTTAATAGAAGAAATAGGGAGACTATACGGATTTCATAATATTGAAAGTAAGCCTTTAGTAGGGAAATTAAGTCAAGCAAAAAAACCTTATAGTATGATAATAGAAGACAAGGCTAAATTCGTAATGCAAGGATTAGGATTTAATGAAGTAATGACTTATTCATTTATAAGTCCTAAAGCTTATGATAAAATGAATGTAGAAGAAGATAGTGAGTTAAGAAATTATATTCAATTAATAAATCCTTTAGGTGAAGATTATAGTATAATGAGAACTACATTAATACCTACTATGCTAGAATTATTAAGTAGAAACTATAATAGAAATGTAAAGTCTACATTTACTTTTGAAATTGGAAATTCTTTTATACCTAAAGAACTTCCAGTAAGGGAATTGCCTATGGAAAAAAAGGTATTGTCTTTAGGATTTTATGGAGATGAAGATTTCTATTATCTAAAAGAATCAGTAGATAAATTATTAAATAGATTAGGTATAGAAGATGTAGAATATATAAGGGAAGAAAATAATCCTATATATCATCCTGGAAGAACAGCAAAATTAATAGTAGAAGGGGAAGTTTTAGGTATAATAGGTGAAGTTCATCCTGATGTTTGTGAAAACTATGATATAAATACTAGAGTATATACAGGTCAAATAGATTTTGATAAAATTATTAATCTAGCTAATTTTAATAATCAATATAAAGAATTGCCAAAATATCCTTCTATGTCAAGAGATATTGCTATTATTGTAGATGAAGATATTTTATATGGAGATATAGAAAAAGTTATAAAAAAACATGCTAGAGACTTATTAGAAGAAATAAAATTATTTGATATATATAAGGGAGATCAAATTCCTGAAGGGAAGAAGAGTCTTGCATTTTCAATAAAATATAGATCTTATGAAAGGACATTAAAGGAGAAAGAAATAAATAAAATTCAAGATTTAATTATATCAGATTTAAAAACTGATTTAGATGGAGAACTTAGAAGTTAAATAAGGAGTGGATATCTACTCCTTATTAAAATTATGTAGAATAAAAGGATATATACTATAGTGTACCATATATGAGGGGGTAGCAGGTTATGACAAGAGATAAAAAAATTGAAGTAATAATTGATGGTCGTAACTTTACAGTAGTTGGTGGGGAAAACGAAGATTATGTTAGAGATTTAGCATATTATGTAGATAAAAACATTAGGAAATTAACCTCTAAAAACGCGCATTTAAGTCAACCTATGGCGGCGATTTTGGCTGCTTTAAATATAGCAGATGAATATCATAAAACTAAAGAACAATTAAAAGTGTTAGAAGATAAAGCTAAAGACCCACTTGAAAAGTACGACTTAGTTTGTGATGAATTAGATGAAATTAAAGAGGAATTAGAAAAATTCAAGATAAAGAATAAAGAATTAGAAGAATCTCTACAAAAAGGAGATACTAAAGAAAAGAAATTATTAGAGGAAATTAAAGGTCTAAAATCAAATAGAGGGAATTTTAAAGAGGAAATACAAGATTTAAAAGAAGAAATAAATAGATTACAGGATAAAAACTTTAAAGATCAAGTTGAATTAGTAGAAGTAAAGAAAGAATTAGCAGAGTATATTAGAGTATCAGATAGTGGATCTAGTAAAGAAAATAGGGAAGGACAATAAAATATTTTGAATGATATAAAATTATTAACACTAGTAGGAAATATAGAAGCTTCATATGCTGCAGTTAAAACGGGTCAAATGCAGTATATTTAGGAGGAATATTATAGACGTATGTGAGGTGAATATATTTGAATGGTAAGACTCTAAAAGCCTTAGAATATAATAAAATAATAGATTTACTTTTAGAGAAAGCTGAGTCAGAGCTTGGTAGAGAAAAAATAAAAAGTATAGAAATTTTAACAGATATAAACAAAATCAAACCTTTGTTAGAAGAAACTGATGAAGCCTTGTCTTTATTGATTAAGAGAGGAACACCACCACTATATGGAATTTATAATTTAGAAAGTGAATTAAAAAGATTAGATATAGGCGGACATTTAACTCCAGGAAGTTTATTAAAGATATCTGATTCTTTAAGAGTAGTAAGATCCTTAAAAAACTATATAAGTGATGATGAGTCTGATAAATTTTCTAATTATCCTATAATAGAAGATTTAGTAGAAAATTTATCTTCCTTTAAATCTATTGAAGATAAGATTAATAATGCTATTGTAAGTGAAGATGAGATATCAGATAATGCTAGTAGAAATTTAAGAAATATTAGAAGACAGATAATTAGTAGAAATGATTCTATTAGGGAAAAATTAAATTCATTAATAAATTCTCAATCGTATAAGAGGTATTTACAAGATAGTATAGTAACTGTAAGAGAAGGAAGATATGTAATACCTGTAAAACAAAAAAATAGAGGAAATGTACCAGGATTAGTTCACGATATTAGTGCTAGTGGAGCTACTGCTTTCATAGAACCTATGGTAGTAGTTGAGTTAAATAATGAATTAAGAGAACTTGAGATAAAAGAAAAAGAAGAAATAGAAGGGATTTTAAAAGAATTATCTACTATGGTAGCAGAGAAATCTGAAATTATTAAAATAAATCAAGATTTATTACAAGATTTAGATTTTATTTTTGCCAAAGGTAAGCTAGCTATAGATATGGATGCTACAAAACCTGTATTAAATGATAAGAGCTATTTAAATATTAAAAAAGCTAGACATCCTTTATTAGATAAAAAGGAAGTAGTACCAATAGATGTGTATTTAGGTAAAGAATTTACATCATTAATAATTACAGGTCCTAATACCGGTGGGAAAACTGTGTCTTTAAAAACCGTAGGGCTTTTAACTACAATGTCACAATCAGGACTTCATATACCTGCAGATTTTAATTCGGAAATAGCAGTGTTTAATAAGGTGTTTGCTGATATAGGTGATGAACAAAGTATAGAACAGAGTCTATCTACATTTTCATCTCATATGACTAATATAGTTAATATACTTAAAAATGTAGAACATAATAGTCTTCTTTTATTTGATGAATTAGGTGCAGGAACTGATCCAACAGAAGGTGCAGCATTAGCTATGTCTATATTAGACCATTTGTTAAAGAAAAATGTTAGAACTATAGCTACTACTCATTATAGTCAATTAAAGCTATATGCATTAACTACTGATAATGTTAGTAATGCGTCTGTAGAATTTGATATAGAATCCTTAAAACCTACATATAGATTATCTATTGGGGTACCAGGGAAATCTAATGCTTTTGAAATATCTAAACGCTTAGGATTAGAAGGTTATATTATAGATTATGCTAGAGAGCTAATATCTCAAGAAAATATTGAATTTGAAGATGTACTTCAAGCTATAGAAAAAGATCGTAGAGAAATGGAAAGTAGAAGATATGAAGCACAGCAGAAATCTGAAGAAATAGAAAATCTACGAAAAGAATTAAAAACAGAAAAAGAAAATACTAAAAATATGAGGGATAAGGTCTTACAAAAGGCTAGAGAAGAAGCTAGATCTATATTAAGAAATGCAAAGGAAGAATCAGATTTAGTTATTTCAGAATTAAAGGATGTTTCCCAAGATCTAGGAAAAGATAGAAATAGACGAATCCATGAAGCAGAACGTATGTTAAAATCAAAGATAGATGAAATAGACACTTCTTTAACTGAAGATGTATTAAATATTAGATCGAATGAACCACCTAAAGATTTAAAGATAGGAGAAACTGTAGAAGTATTATCTTTAAATCAAAAAGGGGAAGTTTTAACCTTACCTGATGAAGATGGAAATGTTAGTGTTCAAGTTGGAATAATGAAAGTGAATGTAGATATAAGCACTCTTAGAAGAACTACGGCAGAAGTAGAAAATAAAGCTCATTTTAATACAAGAACTATATTAAGCTCAAAATCTAAAACAATAGGTAATAAATTAGATTTACGAGGGCAAAATGTAGAAGAAGCTATACTAGAACTAGATAAATACTTAGATGATGCATATATGTCTGGTTTAAAAGAGGTATCTATAATCCATGGTAAAGGAACAGGAGTATTAAGAGCTGGATTACAAGATTATTTTAAAAAACATAAAAATGTAAAATCTTATAGATTAGGAAAACACGGAGAAGGTGGAGCAGGTGTTACGGTTGTAGAATTATAGTTAATAATGAAGATGAAGGAGGTATATGATGTTAAATTTTAGAAATAAGATAGTTGAATTAATTAAAGGAGAAGTAGATTCCTTAAGTAGAGAGGAAATAGAAGAATCAATAGAAACACCCCCTTCTTATGATATGGGAGATTATGCCTTTCCAGCTTTTAAATTAAGTAAAGTATTTAAAAAGGCACCTAATATTATAGCAGAGGAATTAGTAAGTAAATTTGATGAGAATCCATATTTTGAAAAGGTAGAAAGTGCAGGGCCTTATGTTAATTTCTTTATAAATAAATCTAAATTAATAGAAACTGTAATGGAAGAAATTAAAGAAAAAGGTAATAAATATGGTTCTTCAGATATAGGTGAAGGAAAGAAAGTAATAATGGAATATTCTTCACCAAATATAGCAAAACCATTTCATATTGGTCATATAAGGACAACTGTTATAGGAAATGCACTCCATAAAATTTATAAATTTTTAGGATTTGATACTGTAGCTATTAACCATTTAGGAGATTATGGTACACAATTTGGTATGTTAATAGCAGCATATAAAAAATGGGGAGATAGAGAAGTAATTGAAAATGATCCTATTAATGAATTATTAAAGTTATATATTAAATTTAATGAAGAAGCAGAAAAAAACGAAGCTCTTAAAGATGAAGCTAGATATTGGTTTAGAGAATTAGAAGAAAAGAATGAAGAAGCATTAGAATTGTGGAAATGGATTAGAAAAATAAGTTTAAAAGAATTTAATAAAGTATATGATATGTTAAATATAGAATTTGATACTTATGCAGGAGAAAGTTTTTATTCTGATAAAATGCCTAAGGTAATAAAAGAATTAGAAGATAAAAACTTATTAAAGGAATCTGAAGGAGCTCATCTTGTAGATTTAGAAGAATATGGAATGCCACCAGCTTTAATTAAGAAAAAAGATGGATCTTCATTATATACTACTAGAGATATAGCAGCTGCTATATATAGAAAAGATTATTATGATTTCTATAAAAATATTTATGTTGTAGCTTCACAACAAAATTTACATTTTAAACAATGGATAAAAGTAGTTGAATTAATGGGATATGAATGGGCTAAAGATTGTATTCATGTTCCATTTGGGATGGTAAGTCTTGAAGATGGAACATTATCTACGAGAAGAGGAAAAGTAATATTTTTAGAAGATGTATTAAATAAAGCAGTAGAAAGTACCTTTAAAATTATTGAAGAAAGAAATCCAGATTTAGATAATAAAGAAGAAGTAGCTAAGCAGGTAGGTGTAGGAGCAGTGGTTTTTCAAGAGTTATTTAATCAAAGAATTAAAGATTATGTATTCTCATGGGATAGGACATTAAGTTTTGAAGGTGAAACTGGTCCATATGTTCAATATACACATGCAAGGGCAAACTCACTTTTAGAGAAAGGTAAATTTAATATAGAGGATAATGTTGATTATACTCTATTAGATTCTGATATTGAAATAGATATATCTAGATTATTATATAATTTCCCACAAGTTATAGTAGATGCTATGAAGAAAAATGAACCTTATTTTATTACTAGACAAATTGTAGAAATTGCAAAAATGTTTAATAAATTTTACAATAGCTCACCTATACTAATAGAGGATGAAGAATTAAGAAAGTCTAGACTAATGTTAACTTATGGAGTAAAAGAAGTAATAAAGACAGGATTAGGTTTATTAGGTATAGAAGCTCCAAATAGAATGTAGAGGTTTTAAGATGATAAGAATTAATATAGAAGATATATTGCCAAATCTATTTAATTTAGGGAATAAAGAAAATGAAGATGTAGTATTAATAAGCCTATTAACTATGAAGTCTCTAGTTCCAATAGATAAAGGTAGAGGAAATAGAATTGATTATAAGAGATTTAATGAAGAATTAAAATTATGGAAGTATTATAGAGTAGGGGATAATACTTCTATTTTAAATATATTAGATGATATAGATGAGGAAATATATTTTAATTCTAAAGATAATATTATATACAGTAGAATTTTACCTATTATTTTAGCAAATCAAAGATATGAAATTATTGAAGATGAAATAATAAAAAATATACTATTTATATCTGGGAATATAGAATCTTTATTAGAATGGATGTTAGTAGGAAAGTTCCTTCATTTAATATTAAATAATGAAGACAATATAATAGATGAACTCAAAGAATATATTATAAATATATCTCAAGTAGACTTCTTAAATAGTTATAAAGATTTTTATAGATTTAAATTAGATGAAAGATTAAAAGATTATAAGATTGAATTTGAAAGGACAAGAGTAAATCTTATCAGTATACTAAATGGAATTCCTATGAAAAAATATAAATATATAGAAGATATTTTCAGAGTCTTTAATGATAAGGATCCAGAAAGGATATTTGGTAGTATAATATATTATTCTTTATTAGGAAAAGATTTAAAAATAGAATCTAATAATTTTTATAATAATATGAATGAATATATTTTAAAACTAAGAAAAGGCAGGATAGATCCTAAGAGCTTAATAATAAAAGAATATATACTACCTGATATTTTTAAATATGAAGAAGGAGATGTATTTTTCCATTCTTTATTAAATGAAAGTAAGATAATAAAAAAAGAAGTTAAAAATGGAATTTCAACTTCTTTGGTAAAGTCTAGATCAGGTATGTACTTGTTTAGAGAAGCCCGTGTCTAATAAGACTGGGTTTCTTTTTGTAAAAAGCTTAAAAATTCATCTTCAGGAACCTCAGCTAAATAAGATAATTCTTTAATAAAACTATTTTTAAGAGTGATAAAATCCTCAATATTAGTATTTTTACCAGTATATTCTAGAGCATGTATTATTAATAGCATATCGTCTTTAGACATTTCTTGTATTGTAATTTTATCAAAGTTTTCCATTAAACGACCCCTTTCATTTAATCCTATACTTATTCTACATCTTTTAACATAAACAATCAATACTAGAAAACTAAACAAGTGTTTCTACTTATAAATATAATGATATAATATTTAAAAGGAGGATTTTTAATATGGACATAATGCTTACGACATTAAATTCAAAATTTATACATTCAAATTTAGCTATTAGATATTTAGCTAATTATATTAAAGAGATAAATGATGTAGAAGTAAGGGAATTTACCATTAATCAAAATATAGATTTTATTACATCAGAAATATTCAAAGCAGATCCAGACCTTATAGGATTTTCTGTTTATATTTGGAATTTAGAAGAAATCTTAGAGATATGTAAGATTCTAAAGATGGTCAATCCAAATATAAAGATAATGCTAGGAGGGCCAGAAGTATCTTTTGATGAAGAAAGGGTAATGGAAGATTATCCATTTATAGATTTTATAATATTTGGTGAAGGAGAAGAGACTTTTAGGGAATTGATTTTTTATATAAAAGAAGGTAATGAAGATTTATCAGATATTGAAGGATTAGTATTTAGGGAAGGAGAAAAAGTTTTTAGAAACAATCCTAGACCTTTAATTCAAGATTTAGATAAGATTCCATCTCCTTATGAGAATATAGGAAAAGAATTTGAAAACAAGATTATATACTATGAAAGCTCAAGAGGATGTCCCTTTAATTGTGAATTTTGTCTTTCTTCTACCTTAAGAGGGGTAAGATATTTTAATATAGAAAGAGTTAAAAAAGATTTAGCTAATCTAATAGAAGGTAAAGTTAGACAGGTTAAATTTGTAGATAGGACATTTAATGCAAACAAAAGTTATGCAATGGAAATTATGGATTTTATTATGGATAAGGATCCAAAAAATATAAATTTTCATTTCGAAGTAACAGCTCATCTATTAGATGAAGAGATGTTAAAGTTTTTAAATAAGGCAAAAGAAGGATTATTTCAATTTGAAATAGGTGTACAGTCGACTAATCCAAAAACTATAGATGCTATAAATAGAATTACAGATTTTGAGAGATTATCTAAGGTTACCAAGCAGATTCAATCTTATAAAAATATTCATCAGCATTTAGATTTGATTGCTGGATTACCTTATGAAGATTATAATATATTTGAAAAATCCTTTAATGATGTATATAATTTAAAGCCTGAAAAGATTCAATTAGGATTTTTAAAATTATTAAAAGGCTCTGGATTAAGATTAAATGAAAAAGAATATGGATATAAATATTTAAATAAGCCTCCATATGAAGTTTTAGAAAATAAGTACATAGGATATACAGATATGATAAGATTAAAAGATATAGAAAAATTAGTAGATAATTATTATAATGAAGGTTATTTTGGACATACATTAGAATTTATAATTAAAAATAACTATTCGAGTCCATTTAAGTTTTATGAAGATTTTGCAGATTATTGGGCCAAAGAAGGTTACTATGAGTTTTCTCATAGTAGAAATAAGCTTTATAGTATATTAAAAGATTTTTCTAAATATAAGGAATATCCTAATATAGAAATTATTAAAAATTTATTAAAATATGATTATATGTTTAATAATAAAAAACCTAGCTTACCAAACAATCTAGAGATAGCAGAGTTTCAAAATAAACAAAAAACTATACATGATATATTAAAGGACGAGAGGATTTTAAATAATAAACTTCAAAAATATAGAGATATACCAACTAAACGATTAATAAATATGGTGTCTGTAGAAAAGTTTAATAGAGATATATTAAATATTGTAGAAGAAAACTATAAGTCTATAGAAGAAGAGATAGAAATATATATACTATTTGATCATACAAATGGTGAAATAATTAGAGCTGAGTCATATGATATTACAGATATAGTTAAGGAGTTGATTTAATGGATATAATCAAAGACATAATATATGTAAATAAAAAAACAGTAAAGAATAGTTTTCAAAGCTTTAAGAAAAGTTGGTATATAATATTTACTGGAATTGTATATACAATACTGAATTTACTAATATTCAATTTAGTATCCAGTATATTTAGAGGTCCACTATCTATATTGTTAGGATTTATTTTAGCCATAGTAAGTAGTAGCTTTATTTCTAATTACTTATATTTATTATTTAATATAGTTAATTATGATAGGGTAACTTTTCAAGATTTTAAAGATGGATTTACAGCTTTAATATGGAAAATATATGGAGTCTTCTTTATATCTTATATTGCTAATTTATTATTATCATTAGTAATAGAACCATTAGGAAATGAAGTAGGAAATATAAATTCTTTATTATATTTGTTAGCTTTTGTTATTCTTAATGCATTACCTGAAACTTTATATTTAAAATCATATAGACCTTGGGATAGTATAGTAAGTACTTTTGAATTTATGAAAGACAATTGGCTTAATTGGATAATACCCAATATAGTGTTCTTAGGATTATTATATATGATTACAGGGAATGTAGTGACTGATATATTAAATACACATATATCAATAAATGTTTTTAGTTTATTATCTGTTAAAGGAATAATTATGTACATTATTGGTCAAAGTATATTTTCTTTTATGATGATATATAGAGGACATATGTATAAGATATTAAGTACTAGTACTAGAAGGAAGAGGGAATTTATGAATAAATTTTAATGGTAGGTGATATAAAATGGAACTAATTGAAAAGTATTTTAGAGATAAGGTTGAGAATGTTAATTTTCTAGAATTTAAGGATGCTTTAAATATTGAAGCTAAAAATATGACTATTAAGAAGGATTTACCTTTACCTATTATCTTAGATGATTTTATAGAAGGTATTAAAGAGGGAGAAGTAGATGAGGAAATAGATCTAACCTATATAATAGACGGAATAATATATATTATAGGAGTAGATAAAGAGTTTCCTTATATAGATGAATATAAAGATATACTATTAAATTACGATGAAGATATAGTAGAATATCTATTATATGAATCGACTAAAGATATAGAAAAAGAAAATTATGATAACAGTGCTATAAAATTGCGTACATTATTAACCTTAGACCATAATAATATAAAAGGATTATTTAATTATGCAGTATCTATTGAAGGAATAGCGAAAAAATATATGTTAATGGAAAATGAAGAGAAAGGGCAAAAATTCTTAAAATATTCTACTAAAAAGTTAGAAAATATATTAGATATTGACAAGGATTTTGCACCTGCATATTATAAGCTAGGATATCATTACAAGTATATGAAGCAATATTTAAAAGCAAATTTAGTGTGGCAAAAGTTTCTGCCTCTTGGTGAAGATGAATTATTAGTGCAGGAAGTTAGAGAAGAAATAAATATTATTGAAGATGATGCAAATTTAGAAGCAGGTTTAACCTATCTAAATTATAATGATTACAAAAAGGCTTTAGATTATCTATTAAAACTTATACCAGATCATGAGAAAAGTTGGAGCGTAAACTATTTTATAGGACAAGCATATAGTGGTTTAGGACAATGGGATTTTGCTATAGAGTTTTTAAGTAATGCTTTAGAATATAATGAAGAGATAGATATTTATAATGAACTAGGAATAGCATACTTTAATATAGGTAATATTAAAAGGGCTGTAGATATATTTAATAAGGGTATTAAATATGATGAAGATGATTATAAACTATACTTTAATAGAGGATTAGCTTATTTACAATTAGAACAATATAATGAAGCTTTAAAGGATATAGATAAGGCTTATGAATTAAATCCAGGTGATGATAATATAAGATCACAAAAGGATATATTAGAAAGTTTACTGTATAATAATTGATTAATAAGCCATAGTAAAGAGGAGTAGATAGCTTAATAGATAAGAAAGTAAATTTAATTTAGGAAAAGTATTGACATTAAATAAAAAATGTTGTATTATTATAAAGGTCGCTGCGAGAGAGACAAATAATTAATTTTAGATTAATTTAAAAAGCAGTTGACAAAACCAAATGAATTTGGTAAAGTATTAAGAGTCGACAAAACATTTCAAAACTTCTAAAAAGAATTTGAAAAAAGTAGTTGACAATTCCAAAGAAATTTGGTAGAGTATTAAGAGTCGGCTCGAAAGAGCAGGCTGAATTTAAAAGTTTTAAATAACTTTTAAAAAGTAGTTGACAAGTAGAAAAAGATTTGTTATACTATAAGAGTCGCTTCGAAAGGCGAGGCCAATCGAATAAGACGACAATTGAACTTAGATAATTAAATAGTGTGAGATACTTTGAATTAAGAAACACACAATCAAT